>CALIHR010000001.1 GCA_938020505.1 uncultured Actinobaculum sp.
CGACGATGGCGTTCCAGGAGACGCTCTCGGCCAGCTCGGGGTCGAAGTAGGAGCGAAGCACGTCCGGCAGAATGTGCATCGTTCCGTCGTCGTCGGCCCGCATGCCCTTGGTCACCGTCAGGAGCTTCTGGCCGGGCTTCATGAGCTTCGAAAGCTGCTCGCCCGCCCATTCGATTCCGAAGGAGTTCACGCCGCACATGACGACGTCGGCGTCGGCGATCGCCTCGGCGGCCTCTTCCAGCTGGCAGGCCTTGACGCTTTCGTTGACCTTGAGGCCGAGGTCCGGGTGCACGCCCGTCTTCTGGATCGAATCGATGATTTCGCGGTCGAGGAACGTGCCGACGAGGCGAACCTCGTTGCCGTTCTCCGAGGCCGGGAAGGACAGGGCCGTGGCCATGATCCCCGACCCCAACACTGCAATCTTTGCCATATTGCTTCCTTTCGGGTTGCTGTGCGCGTCGGCGCCGCTCGGGCGCCTAACGCTGACCGTAAACGTTCTGGTATCTCTGGTAAAGCGCGTCGATGTGCTCTTGGGCCACCGGCACGGGGTCGCCGAGCAGCTGGGCCGTCGCGACCGTGCGGGCGACCTCCTCGACCATGGCGGCGGCCTTGACCGCGGCCTCGGCGTCCTTGCCCACGGTGAACGGGCCGTGGTTGGCCATGAGCACCGCAGGCGAGCGCGAGGACCTGAGGGTCTCCACGATCCCCCGCCCGATCGAATCGTCGCCGATGATCGCGAACGGGCCCACCGGCACCTCGCCGCCGAACTCGTCGCCCATCATCGTCAGAACGCAGGGGATCGGCCGGTGAAGCGCGGCGAACGCCGTCGCGTAGGTCGAGTGGGTGTGGACCACTCCGCCGACCTCGGGCATGTGCCGGAACACGTATGCCACCGCGGCGGTGTCCGAGGAGGGGCTGAGCGAGGCGGGCGTGCCGTCGTCGATCTTCTCCCCCTCCAGCGTGCACACTGTCATGTTGTCCGGGCTCAGCTCGCTGTAGCGCACGCCCGAAGGCTTGATGACGAAAAGTTCCGCGCCCGGAACGCGTTCGGACACGTTGCCGGCCGTCCAGACCACGAGGCCGTTGGCGGGCAGCTCGGCGTGCAGCCGCGCCACCCGCTCCCTCGTGGCCCGGACGGAGGCCTGAACGTCCGGGGAGAGCTCGGACAGGCTGATCACTGCTCGGCGTCCCTGTCGCGGTAGATGCGCGCGCGGATGTCCTTCAGCCGGTGCATGGGCGAAACGCCGTTGTAGCGGCCGAAGAAATCGTGCAGCTCCTTGTAGATCTCGTAAACCTCGTCGTAGCGGGCGGAGGCTTCGAGATTCGGCTCGTAGGCGCGCTTCTCCACCGAGGACATCGCGTCGGCGGCGGCGAAGACGTCCGGGTAGACGCCGGCCGCGACCGCGGCGAACACGGCCGAGCCCAGCGCGCCGGTCTGCTCGGCCGTGGAGACCGAGATCGGGCGGCGGGTGATGTCCGAGAGCATCTGCATGTAGTACGAGTTCTTGAGCAGGCCGCCGGCGGCGACGATCTCGTCGACCTTGATCCCGTGCTCCTCGAAGTTGTCGATGATGACGCGGCAGCCGAAGGCCGTCGCCTCAAGGAGGGCGCGGTAGACGTCCTCGGGCGCGGTGGTCAGCGTCTGGCCGACGACGAGGCCGGAGAGCCGGGCGTCCGCGAGGATCGAACGGTTGCCGTTGTGCCAGTCGAGGGCGACGAGGCCGTGCTCGCCGATCTCCTGGCCCTTCGACTTCTCCACGAGCAGGTCGTGGACCGAGACGCCGCGCGCCTTCGCCTCCTCCGCGTAGGAGCCCGGCACGCAGTTGTCGACGAACCACGCGAAGATGTCGCCGACGGCCGTCTGGCCGCCCTCGAATCCCCAGTAGCCGTCCACGGCGCCGCCGTCGACGATCCCGAACACGCCGGGGCAGTCGCGGTATTCCTCGCCGTTGAGCACGTAGCACGACGACGTGCCCAGGATCGCGGTGAGCTGGCCCGGGCGGACGGCGTTCGCGCCGGCGACGACGACGTGCGCGTCGATGTTGCCGGAGGCGACGGCGATGCCCTCGGGCAGGCCCGTCAGCTCGGCCATCTCCTTCGTCAGGCCGCCGACCTTCGCGCCGAGCGGGAGGACGGGGGCGCTCATCTTCTCCTCGAAGACGCGGCCGAACCCGGGCTTGACGGCCTCGAGGTACTCGAAGGAGGGGTACTTCCCGTCCTGGAGCATGCGCTTGTAGCCGGAGTCGCCGGCGGCCTGGGTCAGGGTCCCGGTCAGCTTCCAGGTGAGCCAGTCGAGGAGGTTGCACACGACGTCGGCCTCTTCATAGACCTCGGGCGCCATCTCGAAGACCTCGAGGACCTTCGGCAGGAGCAGCTCGGAGGAGAGCACCCCGCCGTAGCGGCCGAGCCACTCCTCGCGGCGCGCCTCGGCGACCTTCACCAGCCGCGTGGCCTGATCCTGGGCGCCGTGGTGCTTCCACAGCTTGACGTAGGCGTGGATGTTGTTCTCAAAGCCGGGCTTCTCGCACAGCGGCACGCCGTCCTTGTCGGTGAAGAACACCGTCGCCGACGTCGCGTCGACGCCGATGCCCACGATGTCGGCCGGGTCCACCCCGGCGGCCTTGACCGCGGCGGGAACCGACTCGCGCAGCACCTTGACGTAATCGGCCGGGTTCTGCAGCGCGAATTCAGGCGGAAGGGTCTGATTGTCGCCGGCGGTCAGGGTGCGGTCCATGACGCCGTGGGGGTATTCGGTCACGTGCGTGCCGAGCTGCTCGCCCGTCGCGGCGTCCACGACGATGGCGCGGCCGGAGAGCGTTCCGTAGTCGATGCCGACGATGTATTTCTTATCGGACATATGTTTTCTCCTTGGGTTAGGGGAAGAAAGGGAATGCGGACAGCGGGGTCCGAGGGACCGAGCGGCCGGCCAAAGAGCCGGGCCGAGCGGCAGGTCCGAGGCGCCGGGTCACTCCGCGGGGCGCCGGTGCCGGCCCCAGAAGCCCTCGGGCGAGAACAGCTTCTCGACGACGGCGTCGTAGACCCCCAGGTCGGTGAGGATGTCGAAGACGGTGTAGCGGTCGCGGATCATCTGAGCCTTGAAGTGGGTCTCGCGGAAGCGGTCCCAATCGATCTCGATGAGCTCGGGATGGTAGGGCGCGCCCACCGTCTTCAGGCGGTCCATGACCTCTTCGGGCGCCATGAGCTGGGCGCGCAGCCTCTCGCGCAGCTCGGGCCACTTCTCCTTGAGCAGCTCGATGCGGGCGACGAGCTCTTCGCCCTCGGTCCTCTTCTTGAGGGAGTGGCGCACGGCCTCCTCCTGCATGCGCGGCTTGAGGGCGGCGCGCACCTGGGATTCGACCTGCTCGGGGCTCTTGACGGCCGCGAGCGCGCGATCGACGTCGAAGTCCTCGGCCTCCATCTTGAGGAACTCCTCCCAGATGGCGCACGAGGCGACCGTTCCCACGCCGACCTTGAATCCGTGCGAAAGCGGGGGCTCCCAATCCAGCCCGTGGCCTTCCATCTCCCACACGTGGGAGAACTGGTGGCCGGCGCCGGAGGCCGAACGCGAGGACTGGCCGGCCTGCATCGCGAGGCCGGACATGAGGTTGCCCTCCATGAGGCCCTCGATGGCCTTCTTGTCGCCGTTCCCGATGGCTTCGGGGTCGGCGAGGGAGCCGCGCAGCGGGCCTTGGACCATGTTCCACACGTACTCGTTGATCGGTTCGATTCCCAGGGCGTCGGCGAGGATCCAGTCCGCGCCGGCCGGGATCTTTTCGATGAGGTCGCCGTATCCGGTGGCGGTCAGGCGCTTGGGCGCGTTGCACACGACGTCGTTGTCCGCGACCAGGCCGGCGGGGCCGGGGCACGAGCGGGTGATCTTGAAGCCGTCGCGGGATATGGACGCGCCGAAGGCGGCGAAGCCGTCGACCGAGGCGGCCGTGCACACGTTCATGTACGGGCGGCCGAGCTCGCCGGAGGCCAGCTTGGCGATGTCGTTGAGCGTGCCCGATCCGATCGAGCACACGACGGTGTTCTCGAGCGGCTCGATGTGGTTGCGCAGGATTTCGACGTTCTTGTAGTCGCCGTATAGCGTGGGCTTTCCGGGGAAAACATACGGCTCTTGGGCGAATTCGACCCCTGCGGCCTTGAGGGAGGCGACCACTTCCTCGCCGGTCGCGCCGAAGGTGTTTTCGTCTGCCACGACGAGAGCCTTCGCCCCCGGGAACAGCTTGGCGAACATTTCGCCCGTCTGACTGGTGACGCCGTCGCCGAAGACGATGTCCTTCGTCTCGACGGCCGTCTTGAGGGCCTTTTCGATGAGATCGCTCGACATTGTTCTATCCTCTTCCCTTTCGAGCCTTCCGGACCTGGCGTGAAGCTTTGCGGCCTTCCGCGGGAAGCCGCGAAACCTGCCGCGCGAATCCCAAAACTTTCCGCGCGAGGCCTTTCAAACTTACTGCGCAAGGCCCTTTCGGCTCTGTGGTTGAACTTGTGATGCGGCCCGGGGCCCTCCTGAAGGAAAGCCCCGGGCCTGTGGATCATTCGGCTGCTGCGTGCTCGGCGGCGACGTGGTCGACCGTCTCGTGAATGAGGCCTTGCACCAGCGGGAACTGCTTGCAGTACTGATCGGCGTAGAACTTGTACTGCTCGTGCCTCTCGGCGTCGGGCTCGATGCGCTCGCGCTCGTGGACCATCGCGTCGGCGGCCTCCTGGACCGATCCGTACAGGCCCGCCCCGGCGGCGGCGAGGATGCACGAGCCGAGGGTGACGGCGTCGCCCACCTCGGTCAGGGTGATCGGGACGCCGGTGACGTCGGAGTGCATCTGCGTCCACATAAGGGATTTCGTCGCGCCTCCGCAGGCCACGAACTCCTCGACCTGGAATCCGGCCTCGCGCAGCTTGCGCAGGTTGGCTTCGACGCCGTAGCAGACGGCCTCCTGGATGGCGCGGTACATGTGCTCGCGGCTGTGGGCGAGCGACAGCCCCGTAAAGACGCCGCGGGCCTTGGAGTCGGAGTAGGGCGTGCGGTTGCCCTGGAAGAACTCGTTGATGACGAGGCCGTCGCATCCGATCGGGATGTCCGCCGAACGCTGGTTGAGGATGTCGTAGGCGTTGAGGCCGGTCTGCTCGGCCGCCAGGTTGATGTCGGGGCAGAAGTTGTCCTTGAACCACTTGAGCACGGACCCGGAGGAGACCAGCGAGATCTCGACCGTGTACTGGCCTGGGACGACGCCGTCGGTGTAGCCGCCGAAGAAGCCGGGGCCGGAGACGGGGTCGGGCGACTGGCCGGACATGACGTGCGAGGAGCCGGTCACCAGCGACATCTTGCCCGGGCGCAGCACGTTGAGGCCGATCTGGCCGTGCCACGCGTCGCCGCCTCCTTGGGCGACGGGCGTGCCGGGAATGAGGTCGAGGGCCTCGGCGGCGGACTTCGACAGCCCGCCGACGAGCACGCCCAGATCGTTGACCACGGTGGGGAGCTTGTCGAAGACGTCGCCCGCGCCGGCCTCTTCGTAGAGGTCGACGGGCCAGCCGCCGTTGTCGCGGTCGTAGTACATGCGGTGGGCGGCCGTGTTGATGTTCTGCGTCCACTCGCCGGTCAGCTTGAAGGTCAGCCAGTCGGGCGCGTCGACCAGACGGTAGGCCTTGTCGTAGGTCTCGCGCTCGTTCTCGCGCAGCCATGCGGCCTTGAAGGGGAACCACTCGGCGGTCGGCGGCAGCGTGCCGTTTCCGGTGTACCTCCGGGCGGGGGACTTCGTGTCGACGACGCGGGCCGCCTGCTCGGTGGCTCGAACGTCCATCCACATGATCGCCGGGCGCAGAGCTTCGCCGCCGTGGTCGAGGGCGACGACGGTCATCGTCGTCGCGTCATAGGAAAGGCCCTTGATCTCGTGGGGCTGGACGCCCGAGCGCTGCATGACGTTGTGAACCGAGGCGCGAAGGGCGTTCCACCAGTCGGTGGGCGACTGCTCGGCCCAGCCCGGCGCCGGGTGCGTGGTCTTGTAAGCCGTCGCCGCGAATGCCACGGGCGCTCCGGTGAGATCGAAGATCCCGACTCGACACGACTCCGTGCCGAAGTCGATGCCCATGACGTAGGGGCCGCCGGTGAGTGAGTTGGTGTTGTTGAAAACAGACAAGGAAACCTCCGCGCTGAAGTTCGTATGTGTTTGACAGTTCACTCGTCCGCGTCGGACCAGCCCCATTCGAGGCGGACGGCCTCGGGAATGAGATGGTCGATGCGATCGAGGACGAATGTGGGTTGATCGGCCGGATCCAGGGCCTCGGCCTCTTCCAGCGTCGAATCGCCGGTCAGAAGCAGGCACGAGACCATGTTCGTTTTGATGGCCATGCCGATGTCGGTCATGAGGCGGTCGCCCACCATCATGCAGTTGGTCGGATCGACGTCCAAGCCGTCGATCGCCGCCGAAAGCATGGTGGCCTCGGGCTTGCCCATGTTCGCCTGGCACTTGGCCCCGGTGCAGGCTTCGATGGCCGCCACGATGGTGGCGGCGTCGGGTTCGCCGCGCCCGCCCGGGAAGGGGCAGTAGCGGTCGGGGTTGGTCGTGATGAGGAACGCCCTCTTGTGGAACCAGATGGCGTCGAACGCGATCTGGAGCTTCCGATATTCGAAGGTCCGGTCGTAGGAGGCGATGACAATGTCGATCTTCTCCGGGTCCTCGCTCATGGCGATGCCCGCCTCCGAGAGCGCCTTCTTGAGGGGCTCTTCGGAGATGGGGAAGACGACGGCGTCGGGATGGTTCGCCTTGAGCCAGCGGACCGTTGTGACGACGGTGTTGGCGATCTCCTCAATCGGCGTGGGGATCCCCAGTTTCCCGAGCTTTTCCAGGTAAAGCTGCGGGTCCTTCGTCGGGTTGTTCGACAGGAAGCGCACGGGCCTTCCCAGCTCGCGCAGTCCTTCGATGAGCCGCTTGGCGCCGGGCAACAGGTCGTCACCCAAATAAATGGTGCCGTCCATGTCGAAAATGTAGGCGTCGTAGAGCCTGTCAGGAGATGTGCGCTTCACTGCGTTCCTCTCTCAAGTCTTCCGGATTTCGAATTCCGCCCCTGTGCTTCAGCCCGCGCTTCGACCATTGGCGTGACAATGGCTCGAAGTGCGTGAGTTTGAAGCGCGTGACTTTTTGAAGCGTGGGCCTCGGACCGGGGCGGGTTGCTACCCCGGCCCGAGGGGCTTTTGAAACGGCTTTTAGAACAACGCCGCTAGCGAAACCACGATCGTATTGCAGATCCAGATCGACGCCGCAGGAGGGTCGATATGGGACGTGCCGCGATTGTACCAGAGCCTGGCGAAGAACTCGCAGACGAAGGCGTTGAAGATGCCGAAGACGCCTGCGATCACCAAGGCGAGGGCCGCCATGGTCCAGGTCTTCGAATCCCACGTCGCGGTGGCCGTCCACTTGAAGTCGTCGCCCATGAGGACGGGGAAGAACTGGACGGCCGCCAAGCCGGCGATGTTTGTCACGTGGTGCTGAACCGGCATGTTGCGGTTCGTGATGAGGAACAGGATGATGACCGCCGAAATGCCGAACGCGAAGGTGTTGGCGAAGGCCGGGCCTCCGGGGACGTTCGCGGCCAGGAAGATCGACACGGCTCCGGCGAAGATGCCGAAAAGCGAACCGATGGCGATGAGCGGGCCGCGGTGCTCCTGCCACTCAAGCCAACGGCCGTTCGGGCCGGGCTTGATCTTCTCGAGGAAGGTCTTGGCGCCGGGCGCGAAGGATTGCGGGGTGTGGAGCGAGCCCTTGACCAGTCCCTTGCCGGGGTCGCCGCCGAACACGATTCGTGCGAGGATGCCGGAAATGAGAACGGTCAAGGCGACGGAGTCGGTGTGTCCGCCGAACCACGGAATCTTCGAGATGCCGATCTGGACGACGTAGCCGAAGACGCCGAAGATGGAGCCGACGTAGATGACATCGGGGCGGCCGAGGCCGGCCAGCGGGGAGTTGACGTCCTTGCCGTCTTCCATATATCCCTTGTATCTGGCGTAGACCGCCGCTGCCGCGCCTCCGGCGAAGGCGATATGCGGGCCCATGAAGGGGCCGAACGATATGTAGTCGAAGCCGAAGGAGTTTCCGGTGGCGGCGAAGACGCCCCACGATGCGAGGACGCAGAAGCCGGTGAGAACGAAGGCGTAGTTGCCTCCGATTGCAGCGCCGACAGCGCCGCCCGCGATAGCGGCGAGGAGTCCGAAGAGGAAGACTCCCAGCGAAGCTGTAAACATCGATGTTCCTTTTAGGTCAGGCGGATGAGACATCCGCTAGGTGTGGTCAGCGATTCCCGACGCGGGAAATCGCACGAGTTTTCCGACGCCCCTTCCCTTCGAGCGGCGTCGAAAGCAGTTCTAGCAGCCAGCCGAACCGTTTTCGTATTCTACAAGGACGTCAACGTTGGCTTTCGAGTGCGACGAAGGGTCAAACTCGTAGCCGAGGAACTCGCGAGCAAGCCTTCTGGCGAGCTCGAGTCCGATGACGCGCTGGCCGAGGCACAAAACGTGTGCGTCGTTTGAAAGGATGAGCCGCTCTACTGAGAAGCTGTCGTGCGCCGTGCTCGCGCGAATGCCGGGAACCTTGTTGGCGGAAATGGCCATGCCCATGCCCGTTCCGCAGCAGAAGATCCCGCGGTCGGCCTTCCCTTCCGCGATGAGCCGGGCGCCGGCGACACCGACATGCGGATAGGCGGTCTTCTCGCCTTCCTTGACGCCTGCGTCGATGATCTCGTCGACGCGCTCATCCTGTTCGAGGTCCCTCTTGATGGCTTCTTTGTAGTCGTATCCTGCGAAATCCGCAGCGACGACGATGCGCAATCCCATGTTGTGCCCTTCCTTGCGACACTGTGTCAGCCGATCTGGGAACGCGTGTATTCCCACCTCGTCTGAAGCGACTCATTGTTCAAAAAGACTAACACCGGTCGTGTGAATCTTTTCGCATTCAATGTTAGTTTGAGCATACTTCTAGTTAAGTTAACCGTTTTGAGAGGATGTGCAAACCGTTTCTGCAACGATGTGCCGATCACTTTTCGTTGACATGGCGGGCAAAACGGTTGATTAAACGTTGTCGTGTCCTTCAAGAGCCCTCTATTTGAGCACGCAATAAGGCGACAGCCCGATTCACACCACGTCTGTTAATCGGCCGACTGCTGGAGACCGTCACCGAGGGCAGGCGACAGCCCGATCACACGGCGCCTGTTAATCGGCCGACGACGGCGAGCTCAACAGGCCGCCCGACTGGCCTCAGGGGCTCAGGCCCATGAAAAATACTTAGCTGCCATATAACGACGAAAAATAGGAAGTTTTGACGCACGAAGGCACTGACATCGAACGGCGCTCAAAACCGGCGTCAAACCCGCGCGGCCCGAGCCCGCGGCGCGACGGTCACGTCCACTCCGGCGTCGCGCATCCGGGCGACGAGCTCCTTCGGCGTCGCCGAATCGACGACGACGGTCGTAAACTCGACCATTTTGGCGAAGCGATAAAGCGCCTTGCGGGCAAATTTCGTGTGATCGAGCAGAAGAATCCGGGTCTCGGCCGATTCGAGCATCGCGCGCTTGACGGCGACGATTTCCTCATAGGGGTGGAAGCAGCTCCAGTCCGAGATTCCCGACGCCGAAACCATCGCGAAATTGGCGTGCATCTGGCTGATCATGCCGACGGCGGCCGTGCCGACGAGGCTCTCGGCCCATTCTCTGTAAACGCCGCCGACGATGATGAGATTTTCGGCGCCTGAACGCCCGGCTTCCTCCGCCACAAGCAGCGAGTTGGTGACGATGGACATCGACGCTATGTCCCGCAGCGCGCGCACCACCCACACGCCCGACGTCGAATCGTCGAGCATGATCGAGCTGCCCGAAGGCACCATCGCGGCGGCGCAGGCTCCGATCTGCTCCTTGGCGGCCTCGCTCTGATCCAGCCGGAACCTCGCGGACGCTTCCTGCAGGCCCGACGCCTTGGCCACCACTTTCCCGTTGTGGCGCTGGAGCATGCCGGCTTCCTCCAGCCAGGAGACGTCGCGGTAGATCGTCATCGCCGAGACGCCCTGATCGTCAGCCAGCTCTTCGACGCTGACCGCGCCCTTCTTGATGACCAGCTCCGCCACTCGGGCGCGTCGGCTGCCCGGACTGTCCGCAGATTTGGCGGAGCCCTCGTCGAAGCCGATTGGAAGCCTCACGCGCACCTCCTGTTTCACGGCGGCCTAGCCGTTGCGTTGCAGCCAAGCTGCTTCCCCGACTGCCTAACTGTTGCGTTGCAGCCAAGCTGCTTCGCGGCAGCCAAACCGGTTCGCAGCAGCCCGGCCGTTGCGCCGCGGCGATCCAGACTCGCCGCGCGTCGGCCCTGCCGTCAACCCTACCCCGGATTCACCCGCCATGCGCCGCTGCGGAGCCAACTGCGCTCGGGGTAACAGCCGGACCCGAACCCCCCGTCCCGAAACTTGTGACTCCTCCACAAGGTGGGCTATCGTTTACGTCAATCACGCGATACAGTGCCGTTTCGCCGCGAGAGATCGCGCGATGCGGCAAACCCATTCCAATCGAAGGAGAACAATGTCGTTCGTTCATCTTTCCCACATTCTCGACCCCAAGGACGGCGCATTCCCCGGCGAGCCTACGCTGGAAGTCCGCCAGGACTCAGTGGTCAGCGAAACCGGAAAGCCGTTCAACTCGACGATTTCGACGCTGCCCAACCATGTCGGCACGCACATGGACGGCCCCCACCACTTCAACACGACGGGGCTCGATTTCCACGAGCTTCCCATCGAGTTTTTCGCCTACGAAGGCGACGAGGTGCTCGTCGTCGACCTCCCCCATCGCGGCAAGCCACGCGAAGTCATCCTCAAGGAAGACATCGAGCCCTACGCCGAACAGCTCAAGGGCAAGCGGCTGCTCCTGCTGCGCACCGGGTTCGTCAAAATCAAGTTCACGGATCCGCACACCTACGAGCACGAGGGAGTGAGCATCCACCCAGAGTTCTCGAAGTACCTCAACGAGGAGTTCCCGGAGCTCGCCTGCATCGGCGTCGACTTCCTTTCACTCGGATCGCCGACGAACGACTACGGGCCCGAAGCTCACCGGTGGCTCCTGGGCAACTACACGGGCCACATCATTTGCGCCATTGAGGACATCAACCTCGAGCCGCTGGGCGACAAGAAGATCAAGGCGATCACGCTCGGCCCGCTGCGGGTCAAGGGCGTCGATTCCTCGCAGGTCAACGTCATGGCCTGGCTGGAAGACTGAGTCGAGGCTCCGCCGGAAGACTGAGTCGAGGCTCCGCCGGAAGGCCGACGACGACTTCGACCGGCCCGCGCCAACGCGCCCGGGCGCCCTGGAAGCCCGGGCGCGTTTCGTGCGGCCGCCTCAGCGGAATGCCGTGGTCCGAACGCATCGGTTCGTCACGGCTTGATGTCCCCGGCTTTACACCGGAATGCGCCTCCCGGACGCACGGGGTCATCTGCTGCCCTGAGCAGTCAATCCTGCTAAATAACCGACGCGTCCCCCGGCGAACGCCGACCAAAGCCGGTCGACGCCGATGAATGGCCGCATTCGGAAGACGAAATGCCCGCACGCAAAATAGGCGCGCACCCGAGAATTATGATCATCAGGTGCGCGCCGTCAGTATTCCGATTAGGCCTCTATTATGGACCAGATTGGCTTCGCTGTCAAGGGTCTTCACGTCGATCTCCTGTCAAGGGATTCAAACCCGCTTCGTCGTCCCGTCGTCGGATCCTTCAGGCCTGCTCAGTCATCAAGTCCTTCAAACCCACTTTGCTGTCGCGGGCCTTCCGGCCCGCTCCCTGCCAAGATTTTCCGTTTCCGCCCTCTCGGAGCGCCTCGATTCCACTCTCTGCCTAAGCTTTCCAGCTCGGCTCCCTGCCGGAGCCTTTCGGGCCGCTCCGGACGGCCACGCCCGCGTGAAAAGCACGAATCGACGACGCACAGCCTTCCCGCGCTCCAACAGACGCCCACGCCCGCATAAAAAGTACCTTGGAGCATTATTTCGACCATATTTTGGAACTTATAATGATCCAAGGCACTTTTCTTCGCCATATCACCGCAAGCCCATAGCGCCGACGCCGCCACAGCGGTGTGTCCGCGGTTTTCCCGCGGACACACCGTTCACCGCGACTTCGTCACGCCTTGTCGCTTCCTGGCCAGCCGACAGCTTCCAGCGCCGAACCAAGCTCGGCGCCCGGACCACCGCAACCTGTCAGTTCGCGGCGCTCAGCCCGCTCGGCTGGGTGGCAGCGCCTTGGCGTCGGTTGTCCACACCAGCGGTCAGGCCGTCCATCGACTCGGGTTCGGCCACGGCCACGACGTCCTGCGGCAGCTCGGCACCGGCGTCGTAGGGGGTGAACGTGAACGTCACGGGGATGTTCTCCTCGTCGACGTCGGCCACGATCGTCTGCCCCTTCGCGAAGTCCCCGAAGAGCAGCTTCTCGGAAAGCACGTCCTCGATGTCCCGCTGGATCGCCCGCCTCAGCGGGCGGGCGCCGAGCACGGGGTCGTATCCGCGGTCCGCGAGCAGCTCCTTGGCCCGCTTCGTCAGCACGAGGTGCATCTCCTGCTTGGCCAAGCGCTGATCGAGCTTGCCGACCATGAGGTCGACGATGCTCAGGATCTCCTCGCGCTGGAGCTGCGGGAAGACGATCATGTCGTCGACGCGGTTGAGGAACTCGGGGCGGAAGTGCTCCTTGAGGGCTTCGCCCACACGGCTCTTCATCCGCTCGTAGGACGTCGTCGTGTCGCCGTCGAACTGGAATCCGGTGGTCACGCCCTTGGCGATGTCCTTGGTTCCGAGGTTCGTCGTCATGATGATGATCGTGTTCTTGAAGTCGACCACCCTGCCCTGCGAGTCCGTCAAGCGCCCTTCTTCGAGGATCTGAAGCAGGGAGTTGAACAGATCGGGGTGGGCTTTCTCGACCTCGTCGAAGAGAACCACCGAGAACGGCTTGCGGCGGACCTTTTCGGTCAGCTGGCCGCCCTCGTCGTATCCGACGTATCCCGGAGGGGCGCCGAAGAGCCGCGAAACGGCGTGCTTCTCGGAGTATTCGGACATGTCGAGCGTGATGAGCGCGGACTCGTCTCCGAAGAGGAACTCGGCGAGGGCCTTCGCCAGCTCGGTCTTGCCGACGCCCGTCGGTCCGGCGAAGATGAACGAGCCGCCGGGGCGGTTGGGGTCCTTGAGGCCCGCGCGCGTGCGGCGGATCGCCTGCGAGAGCGCGACCACAGCCTCGTTCTGGCCGATGACCCGCTTGTGCAGCTCTTCCTCCATGCGCAGAAGCTTGGCGGATTCCGCCTCGGACAGCTTGAAGACGGGGATGCCCGTGGCCATGGAGAGAACCTCGGTCACGAGGTCTTCGTCGACGACGGAGACGATGTCCATGTCGCCGTCCTTCCACGCCTGCTCACGCTCGGCCCGCTTTTCGCCGAGCCGCTGCTCCTCGTCCCGGAGCGCCGCGGCCTTCTCAAAGTCCTGCCCGTCGATCGCCGCTTCTTTCTCGCGGCGCACCGAGGCGATCCGCTCGTCGATCTCGCGCAGCTCCGGCGGGGCGGTCATCTTGCGAATCGCGAGGCGCGCGCCGGCTTCGTCGATCAGGTCGATCGCCTTGTCCGGAAGGAAACGGTCGTTGACGTAGCGGTCAGCCAGGGACGCCGCCGTCTCGATTGCGTCGTCGGTGATCGTCACGCGGTGGAACGACTCGTACCGGTCGCGAAGGCCCTTGAGGATCTCCACAGTCTGGGCGACCGTCGGCTGCTCCACCTGGATCGGCTGGAAACGCCTCTCCAAAGCGGCGTCCTTCTCAATGTGCTTGCGGTACTCGTCGAGCGTCGTGGCGCCGATGACCTGCAGTTCGCCGCGGGCCATCATGGGTTTGAGCAACGACGCCGCATCCAGGGCGCCTTCGGCGGCGCCCGCGCCGACGAGCGAGTGGATCTCGTCGATGAAAAGCACGATGTCGCCCCGCGTGTTGATCTCCTTGAGGATCTTCTTCATGCGGTCCTCGAAATCGCCGCGGTAGCGCGAGCCCGCGACGAGCGACCCCATGTCGAGGGAGTACAGCTGCTTGTCCTTCAGCGTCTCCGGCACGTCGCCGGAGGCGATGGCCTGCGCGAGCCCTTCGACGACGGCGGTCTTGCCGACGCCGGGCTCGCCGATCAGCACGGGATTGTTCTTCGTGCGCCGGGAGAGCACCTGCATGACGCGCTCGGTCTCCATATGGCGTCCGATGACGGGATCGAGCTTGTGGTCGCGAGCCGACTGTGTGAGGTTGCGGCCGTACTGGTCGAGGACCGTCGAGCCGGCCTTCGTCCCCTCGCGGGCGCCTCCGCCCACGCCCACGGGCTCCTTGCCCTGGAAGCCCGAGATGAGCTGATTGACCTGCGAGCGCACACGCGTCATGTCGGCCCCGAGCTTCGTCAGGACCTGAGCGGCCACGCCGTCGGGCTCGCGCGTCAAGCCCAGCAGAAGATGCTCGGTGCCGATGTAGGAGTGACCCAGCTGAAGGCCTTCGCGCATTGCGTACTCGATGACCTTCTTGGCTCGGGGCGTGAAAGGAATGTGGCCCGATGGCGGTTCCTGGCCTTCGCCGATGATGTCGATGACCTGAGCCCGGACCTCGTCGAGCGTGATGTCGAGGGCTTCTAGCGCTTTTGCCGCCACGCCCTCGCCCTCGCGAATAAGGCCGAGCAGGAAGTGTTCAGTGCCGAGGTAGTTGTGCTTGAGGTTTCTGGCCTCGTCTTGCGCAAGCACAATGACCCGGCGAGCACGGTCTGTAAACCGTTCGAACATTGACTCTCCTTGTCGTGGATTGCACCGCCGAGGCCGCGGGTGGTGCGGGCCCGGCACGGCTCGGACGCGTTGGCGTCCGGGCACGCTCATGGTGGTTTCACCCAACTCTATCGACGTTTTCCCGCTTTTTTACTACTGTTCGCCACAGGCGTGAGTGCGGGCCGGCGCGGCTCCGGGATCTTGCGCCGACCGCGGGCGCGGATTTGGCGGGGGCGGGCTGTGGTTGCGCCAAAAACCGAGGTCCGGCGAGGCCGGGCGGGAGGATCTTGTCGAGGCCGGGCGGGATCTTGTCGAGGCCGGACGAGGCTTTGCCGAAGCCGGGCGGGCACGCGCCCGAGCCGCCTCCGACGGGCGCCTGCGTCAGAAGAGAACTCCTTCACCGCGGCATCAAGATCCGACGAAGCCAGGCTGCAATGTCAGACTCCGGCGAAGTCAGGCTTCGATCAGCAGAGTGAACGGGCCGTCGTTGACGAGCTCCACGTCCATCATCGCGCCGAACTTCCCCGTTTCGACGTGCAGCCCGTAAACCTTGCGCAGTTCCTCGGCAACTGCTGCAACGACCGGTTCGGCGACGTCGCCGGGAGCGGCGTGGGACCACCCCGGGCTCCTCCCCTTGCGCACATCCGCATACAGGGTGAACTGCGAAACGAGGAGCACGGACGCCCCGGCCTCTTCCGCGGATCGGCGCGCGTCGTCGTCGCCGTCGGCCCCGCGCAGCACCCGAAGCTGGGCGATCTTTCGCGCCGTTTTTTCGATCTGCGGCTTGCCGTCCCCGTGCGTGACGCCCAGCAGGACGCACAGCCCTTCGCCGACCTCCCCGACGACGTCGCCGGCAACCCGCACCTGTGCGCGCCTGACCCTTTGAACAACAGCTCTCATATTTCCTCCGTCTCAGACATGTTCGCCGCGCGTCCGAGCTAGTCTCCGACATGCGGCCGTGCAACGCTTTTGCAGAGCGGTTCGTCTCAGGCGAAGCGCAGCAAACCCGACACGCGGTCTTTGCCGCCGAGTCGCCAGCTCGAATCTCGACGGCCTCGGACCGCCAGCCCGAATCTCCCGACGGCCCTGAGGATCACCAGCCAATTCTCCCCGCCCCTTGGGATCACCAGCCCGAATCGCCGCGGCCTCCTCTGCGGCGCCATCCGCCGCCTTTTCCCATTCGACGTCGTTCTGGGCCCACGTAGTAAATGGCGAGGATAAGCGCCACCCACTGCAAAATCCCATGGAGGGGGAGATACAGCGGCATGACGTAGGGCCAGACGAAAACGAGCAG
Organism: uncultured Actinobaculum sp.; assembly: GCA_938020505.1. Classification (GTDB taxonomy): domain Bacteria; phylum Actinomycetota; class Actinomycetes; order Actinomycetales; family Actinomycetaceae; genus Peptidiphaga. The sequence continues at coordinate 16,071 of CALIHR010000001.1, forward strand.
GCTTGCCCCCAGCGCGACGAGCCAGAATTTCTTCGGGCGGGTCGCCGTGAAGTCCGCGGCAGGGCGCGCCAGGCACATGAGGAGCACGCAGGCGACGAACGCGACGATGACGAGCCACACGGTCTGCCGAATCTCGTATCCAATGTTCCTGAACGAAAAGGCCAGCACGTCAGGGCTGCCGGCAGACAGCCGTTGCGCAAAGCTCGTGGGCGCATCGTCCAGCGGACTCATGGCCAGTGCGTTTTCCAGCAGACTCATAGTGGCTCCATGTCCTTTCTCGTGCGGCCCGGCTCGGCTTCCGACGCCGTGCGGCCCGACGCAGCCCCCGATTCGATCCGATGTAGCTCGGCGCCCGTTCCCGCCGGGCGCGAATCGGCTCCCTGTCTTGCCCGCCGGAACTCCGCCCCCGGGCGTTCCGCGGGAGACGCGCTCGACTTTCCCTCGGGGTCGACTATCGCCGTCTGCCCGGCGTGGAAACGCCCGACGTCGAGCACAGCCTCGGGATCAAGCGCACGTCGGACGAGGGCCAGGGCGACGGGGCCGTCCTCCGGGTGTCGAACGGCGCTGGTGACCATGCCGACTTTCCGCCCGCCGCTTGTCACGGGGTCCCCCGTCCGGGGAAGCTCGTCGACCGGCCCTTCGAGGAACAGCTCGACGAGTCTGCGCGGAGGCCTGCCGAGGTTCACCAGCTTGGCAACCGTCTCTTGGCCGCGGTAACACCCCTTGTTCAAATGGACGGCTGTGCGAAGCCAGTCGAGTTCATGCGGCAGAGCCCGCTCGTCCGCCTCGCAGGCAACGCGAGGCCTCCATCCTGCGACTCGCGCGGCCTCCCAGGCCAGCATTCCGGCGGGCGCCGCGCCGACGCGTTCCAGCGCGGCCAACAGCTTCCCGCTTTTGTCGGCTTCGACGACGCCGATCACCCGACGCCAGCCGCGAGCCGGGTGCTCAATGTTGCGGAGGGTGTAGGTCGCTCCCCCCTCGGTTACGCCGGGCCACGGATCGCGCCACACGAAAAGGGCCGTTTCTTCGAGCGCGGCCGCAGCGGCTCCGCCCAATGGAAAGTCAGAGCCTTCCAACCGGGAATCAGAGCCGTCTTCCTCCGGGCCAACGCCGACCGACGGCGAGACAGTCCCATCCGCCCCCCGGTCGGCCCTATCCGCACCCGGGCCAGCGCCCTCCGAGGGCGACTCCGCCGCCTCCGCTCGCCGGGACGCGCCAGCGGGAACGAAGGCTCCGATCGTCAGCAGATCCTCACGCAGATCCACTTCCACGCGCATCGTAAAGACCATGGTATTCAGGAAGTCCACCCATCGCCGGCCGTCCTCGCGGTCGCACAGGAGCCAGGCGACGTCGCCGTCGTCGTAGACGAACGCGCCGTTCTCGATGTGCCCGGACGGGCTGAAGAGAAGAGCCTCGGTCGAGGCGCCGGGAGCGATGTCCGCGAGCGCCTGGCTCAGCAGCGAGTGGAGCCAGCGGCGCCTGTCGGCTCCGCGCACAGCGACGACGTCGAGCCCCAGAACCGTGAATCCGCGGCCTTCCTCCAGTGCGCGCCACTCCCCCGCGGGGTCGCCGTAATGAGCAGGCACGTGTGCGTCGAGGCCGACGGCGCCGTCGTTTGCAACGCCCCCAGCGGCTCCGCCGCCCGAAGGATTGTCGATGTCTCCAGGAAAAACGACGCTCTCAAAGGCCCCGAAGGCCGTGCCTCCAAAATCCGCGAAGAAGGCCTTTTCGAGATCGCCCATCAGTCCGTTGCCCTTCCGCCCCGCCAGCTCGTTGCCATTCCGCCCCATCAGCCCTCGTCTCGGGAGAGCCGGCCGGCCATATACGTTCGCATCTCGTGCCCGAAGGCGGCGATGTCATAGGCGTAGAACAGGTCCGATTGAACGAGGCCTGCGACGATCCTCGCGCCCTCGAAAGCCGCGGCCGTGGGAACCGCGGCTATCGCGTCCGCCGCGAACTGGAGGCGCGGGCCGTCGATGAGGCCCGCCCATGTGATCGCGTGGCCGGCGGGGTTGGCGCTCACGGCTTCGAGCACCGTCGCGCCGTCGTGCTTTTCCGCTCCCGGAGCCGCGCGCACGAACCCGGACGAGCGCGTCCACAGCGAGTCTTTTGTGAGGCGGGAGTATGCGGACAGCCCCGGTTCCTCCCTGTCGACCGCGCCGGCTTCCTCTCGCGCAAGCCACACCTGGGATTCGATGCGCAGGCAGGGGCCGCCGTCGTCGTTGTCGACCGTCAACTCGTGGAGGTAGGCCGAAGCCTCGACTCCCTCGTACTCGAGGACGCCCGCGCCTTTCCATGAGCCGACGATCCAGGCCATGGGATACGTCTCGGGCGCGAGGCCCTCCGGGATGCAGAACACCATGGTTCCAGGTTACGAGACGGCGAAGCTGAGGGCATAGACGATGACGCCAAGAGCGCAATGCGGGACGACGGCGAGGGCGGCGGCGCCCGCCTTCGTCGATGCGGCGCGGCTTCGGACCGCGCCGTCGGCCAGTCCGGAGGTCGCGCCGAAGGCGAAAGCCATCGCGGCCAGCCAGGCGAGGGACCGAGCTTCGAAGCCGAGGCCCGTGACGTACAGGCAGATCGCGCCGCCCGCGAAGGAGAACAAGAAATTGCGCGCGATAAGCCAGGCGGGCCTGTTCTTCGACGCGTCGGAGGCGGAGGCGTATCGGCCGAGCCCGCCGATCAGCAGGCACATGCCCGCAAGGACCACCGCCCCCGCTTCGTAATTGCGCAACAGCAGGGGCCAAAAGCCCGAGGCGACGATCAGGATCGACCCGAGGAAGGTCGCCGAAACGCTCCCCAACAGGTTCTCGCGGCCGTCCTTTCGGAGCATTTCCGCCATGAAACAGATGAAAATGGAGCCGGCGGCGACGAAGGCGAGGCTCTCGTACCCGGCCGTCGCCGCCAGCGCCGATGCCGCGGCGACGAGCGAAAGGACTCCCCGGGCGAGCCTGGGGTTGCGAATCCGGGCAGCTTCGGGCCATCCGCCGACGACGACGGCCGTCAAACCCAACATGACGACGATCCCCGGGATCGACGACGGCGCCACGAGGGAGTCGCCGTTGCACACGTCGAGGTCCACCGTGCCGCAGTTCCCGTCGGGGCATTGGGCGGCGCACGGGCCTTTCTCGTAGACAAGGGCGGCGACTATTCCCGCGGCGCCCAGCGCCATGGCCGCGCAGACGGAAGTCACGAGCGCCGCTGCCTTGGGCGTGAAGGAGATCGACGGGCGCTTCGACGACGCGCCGCCCTCACCCTCCCGGGAAACGGCCGACGCGCCGTCTCCCGCGATCCGAGCCTTCTTGGCGCGTTCAGCCGCGGCATAGGGGCTCGACGTCACAGTCGGTTCGTCGGGATTGCTCGAATCGCTCATACTTCGAATTCTTGCACGTTAAGGCGCGCAACGTGGAACCGCGCACGCCCGAGTTTGCAAAACAAGGCGGCGAGCGGCGCGGCAAACATCAACGCGCAAGAACGTGACACGCCCTACACGGCCGTGTTATGCTCGTTTCAGACATCGGATCGCGAAAGCCCCGGGCTCCAACTATTGCCGCTGCGAGCGGCCTTCGCGCCGACTGGCGCTCTCAGGTCCGGTGTCGTTCATGGAGAGGGCCGCTTCTATGCGGCCCTCTCTTAATTTGCTCTTCCCACGATTGACGACGGAGACGCTCGGGACGATGCAGCCACCCGATTGACGGGACATGCGCCTGCTTGTCAGCGCATGCGCCCCGCTTGCATGGATATGCCCCGCGACGCGCGGGACCCCATCCGCACGGCACGGAGCCGTCCAGAAACCGCCGGCCCCCGCTCCGCGACGCGCGGAACCTCAGGCTCTGCACATAGAACTTTTCCGACATACCAAGCCTAAAACTCTCGAATGTCCCAGCCCTTCCCACCGCATTGTCCGCTCGCATTAGTCAGCAGTGCCCAATGTGTCTTATTCTGAACATTGGACCGCGTCCATACGAATGCGGCACAGGCGAATTCAGGAGATCCCAGTGTCCCCAAAGTTCAAGAAGACCGATACGCTGTTTCAGCTACTCGCGGCTCAAGCTTCCTTCCTGGTGACGGCTGTCGACAGACTCTCGGACGTCATCAACGCGTCTCCGGCGGACCGGTCGTCGTTGCAGCAGAAACTGCACGAAGCCGAGCAAGGCGCGGACGAAGCGTGCCACTCGGTCTTGAAGCTCATCAACCAGTCGTTCGTCCTCCCTTTTGACAGGGAGGATTTGTATTCGCTTGCAGACGATTTGGACGACGTCGTCGACCTCATCGACGAAGCCGGAGACAACATCGTCCTCTACAAGCCGCTGACGCTTCCCGACGGCGCGAAAACGCAGGTTGAGCTGCTCCAGAAGTGCGCGCAGCTGACCCAGAGCCACATCGGCAACCTCGCCTCGATCAACGAGAACATCCGCGAATACTGGGTGACTCTCAACGAAATCGAGAACCAGGGCGACAAACTCTACCGGTCGATGATCGCCGAGCTTTTCAACGGCGGGACCGACGCCCTCGAAGTGCTCAAAATCAAGGCCGTTCTCGACGCCCTCGAGGGCGCCTTGGACGCATTCGAAGACCTCTCGTCGACGGTGGAGTCGATCGCCATAAAGGAGTCCTGACACATGGAGGGCACCCTCGCTTTAGTTTCAATCATCGTTGTGGTCGCCCTGATCTTCGACTTCACCAACGGCTTCCACGACGCCGCCAACGCGATAGCCACCGCCGTCGCCACCCGCGCTCTGACTCCCAGACGGGCGCTCGAAATGGCCGCGGTCATGAACTTCGTCGGAGCGCTTCTGGGTCAAGAAGTGGCGAAGACGATCGGGGACGGAATCGTCGAGATTTCGCCCGACGCCGGAAAGGTCGGCCTCATCTTGGTGCTGGGCGCCCTCATAGGCGCCATCGCATGGAACCTCGTCACGTGGTGGTTCGGCCTGCCGTCGTCGTCCTCCCACGCGCTCATCGGCTCCCTCGCCGGGGCCGGCTTGGCCGTGTCTTTCGCGGTTCACTGGGGCGTCATCTTCGACAAGGTCATCATCCCGATGATCGTCTCCCCCCTCGTCGGCTTCACGATCGCCTACGTGCTGATGAAGCTGTTGCTGATGGCGATGGCCAAGGCCGCCTATCGGAAGACCATGCGCGGATTCCGCTACGCCCAGCGCCTTTCCTCGGCGGCCATCGCGCTGGGCCACGGCCTCCAGGACGCGCAAAAGACGATGGGCGTCATCGTCATCGCGCTCACCGCGGGCGGCTGCCACACGTCCACCAACGCGGACATTCCCCTGTGGGTCATTCTCTCCGCGGCGACCGCGATCTCCCTCGGCACGTACTCGGGGGGGATGCGCATCATGAAGACTCTGGGGTCGAAGATCATCGACCTCGACCCCGCGCGAGGATTCGTCGCCGAGTCGGTTTCGGCCAGCGTTCTCTACACCACCGCGTTTGTCTGGCATGCGCCCATCTCGACGACGCACACGGTCACCGCCTCGATCATGGGCGTGGGCGCGACGAAGCGGCGCTCGGCCGTGCGCTGGGGCATAGCCAGCAATATCGTCACGGCCTGGGTGCTGACCTTCCCCGCGGCGGGCTTGGTCGGTTTCGTGGCGACGTGGCTGATCCAGGCTGTGGCCGTCTGACGGTCTGGCCGCCTGCGGGCGGCTGTTGCCGGTCAGGGCCGGCGTCGCTGGCTCAGGCCGTCTGTTGCTTGCCTTAGCCGTCTGTTACTCGCTCTGGCCTCCTGCTGCCGGCCTTAGCCGCCTGTTGCTGGCTAGCTCTCCGATTGTTGCGTGTTTAGTCAGCCAACTTGCCGCCAGCTCGTTCTGGCCGGGGCCCTGACTTGCTGCCAGCTCTCGCCCACTCTGACTCGCTCTGGTCGGCTCTGACTTGCCACTGCTGGCTCCGACCAGACACTGCCGACGCCGGCCTAGTGCCGACTCTCCGGCTATTGCTGGGGCTTCACCCTCATTCTTGGACGGCTCTCGCGCTTTTGGACGGCCCCTCTGCTAGGCAGTTCTAGGCGTTAGGCTGGTGTTTGCACGGTCGGCTTGCATGGGTTTGCCCGTCGGCTTCGATTGTCTGTTCCTTTCTGGGAGTTAGAGGAGATTCAATATGGTTGTTCGGACGAGACGTCTTCCGCGTTTTCTTGCGTCTCTCGTGGGACTCGTCGCTTTGCTTCTGTCCGGGTGCAAGATCGACGGGACGGTCGAGTTCCAGGCCGACGGCCGAGCGAAAATCGATCTGACCTTCGAAGACTCCGACGGCACAATGACCAAAATCCATCAAACATGCGAAGCCTTTCGCGTCATGTTTCTAGGGCATATTAAGTTTGTAAGAAACCCGAAAATTGAGGATGTCACGCCTCCGGGGGGACACACGACGTGCAGGGTGACCTCAAACGAACCATTCGTCGGAGGATTTGGTTTTAAGGAAAACAAAGACACGTACTCTTTCGTTCTTCCTGATCTGCACGAAGACACCAGTGTTTTCAATAAATTTCAAGTGCGGATTGTGGTGACGATGCCGGGGAAGGTCATCAAAGCCAGCGACGGTGAAATCAGCGGGAACAAGGTCATCGTCGATTCCTTCGACTTTGCCAGCCGCGGCATTTCTATTACGGCGCAAAAAGGGCAAGGCCCCTCTGCCGACAAGTCTGCCGGTCCCTCAAATAGGAGGCCCGGGGTGTCGTCGTCGGGTTCTGGTGGGTTTCCTGTGTGGGGGTGGGTCGGCGTCGGTGCGGGGGCCATAGCCGTTGTCGCGGTTGTCGCGTTTGCGGCTGGGCGCAGGAGGCGCACCGACAACTAGGGCTTGCCTATCGGGCGAGCCCGGGAGCGTCCGCCGTCCTGCAAGGACTTCCTCTTCGGGATCGGAGCTCGTGGCCACATTGACGCGCCGAAGTCTCGAAGGCACGGAGCGGGCGGGTGCGGGGAGCCGGTTGGCTTTCTGCACCC
>CALIHR010000002.1 GCA_938020505.1 uncultured Actinobaculum sp.
ATTGCGCCGAGCCCCTTTTCTGTCTTTAACCGCTGTCGCTTGACGCGTCGAACCTGAAGACGGTCGTCGAGCTTCTCATAGAAGCAGCCCGCAAGGGCGCAACCGTCGTCGCGACGACCCACGACGAGTCGTTGGCTGCGCAGGCCGATGCCGTTCACGGGCTTGAACTTCCGGCTTCGACAGAGTCGGATCGCACGGTTGGGGACGTCTCAGACGGCCCCGAGAGCAGGGCGGAAAGGGCGTGGATCCGCCATTCTGTGCGGTGTGTACGTCAAACTGTGAGCATAAGCGCCGTCCGTCATGGCGAGAATCCACAGGAAACTCCGATACCCTAGAGGAGGCCGTCGCCCAGGATCGCGAGATCCTGGGCGCAGGCCGGCGATTCACGGGGAGTATCCCCTCGGCATGTGGTGCTCTCGCGGGCGCCAGGGAGCGGAGAATGGACGATCAAAGGCAGTCTGAGGTTGCGGAGGAGATGCCGCCGTCGTACCCGCCGGAAAAGCTGGACGAGGATCCGAAGAGCGCGCCGGACGACGCAGCCGAATCCGCAGACGCCGGGGAAGCCGACGACGGCCGCAAACTGGACGCCGAAGACGACCGCGAGCTGGAAGAAGGCGAAAAACGCAGGTCCGGCATTCGCGCTTTTCTAGAGACGCTCTCCATCGTCGGCGTCGCCCTCCTTGTGTCGGTGATCGTCAAAACGTTCTTCATGCAGGCCTTCTACGTGCCGTCCGGCTCGATGGAAAACACCCTCCGGCCAAACGACCGCATCGCGGTCAACAGAATGGCGGACACCGCCGACGAGATTCACAGAGGAGACATCGTCGTCTTTGTCGACCCCGGGAACTGGCTTCCGCCCACCGTCGACAAGTCCCCGGCTTGGAGGCGCGCGCTGAGCAAAAGCCTGCAGACCGTGGGCCTGCTGCCCGAAGACGCGGGGAAGCACCTGGTCAAGCGCGTCATTGGAGTCGGCGGCGACAGGGTCGCATGCTGCACCGCCGCGGGCAAGCTGCGCGTGAACGGCAAGGAAATCACGGAGACATACCTCAAGCCCGGCGTGAACCCGTCGGAAATTTCCTTCGATGTGACCGTTCCCAAGGGAAAGCTCTGGGTGATGGGCGACAACCGCTCCAACTCGCGAGACTCGCGGTACCACATCGGCGAAAGGGGCGGAGGCTTCGTTCCCGTCGACAATGTGGCCGGGCGGGCGTGGGCGATCTTCTACCCGTTCTCGAGGTTCGGCGCCATCGACGACGCATCGAAAGTCTTTGCGGGCGTGCCATGACCGACCGGACCCGCGGACGCGGGCCCAGAAGAAAAGGCGAATCTGCGCCCGAAGGCGGGCGTGCGCCAAAACGGACAGGCAGGCCTGCCCCGAGCCGAGACGTGGAAATTGAGGCCCTGCGTTCCTTGCCGCCCGGGGCGTTGCTAGCCGGAGTCGATGAGGTGGGGCGGGGTTCCCTCGCCGGGCCCGTGAGCGTCGGAATCGCGCTCATCGACGCCTCCACCGGCGATTTCCCCGAAGGGCTGCGAGACTCCAAGGCAATGAGCCCGGCTGCGCGCGAACGCATGGCGCCCCTGGTGCGAGAATGGGCCGTGGACGTCGCCGTCGGGCATGCGGGGCCGGACGTCATTGACGACGTCGGAATCGTCGCCGCGCTGCGCCACGCCGCCAAGGAGGCGCTGAACAGACTGTCGGCGACGCCGTCGGCCGTGCTGCTTGACGGCAAGCATAACTGGTGGGCCGAAGATTCGCTGTTCGACGTCGACCCCCTCCTGCCGCGGATCCCCGTCCGAATGGAAGTGAAGGGCGACGCGAGATGCGCCGCAATCGCCGCGGCGTCGGTCGCCGCGAAGGTGGAACGCGACGGACTTATGGTCGTTCTCGACAGGCGTTTTCCGGGCTACGATTGGGCGAGGAACAAAGGCTACTCCAGCCCTTCTCACATCGAAGGGCTGGCGAGGCTCGGACCGAGCGACCATCACAGGAAGTCGTGGCATCTGCCCGGCGTGAGGGAAGGACACCGATGAGCGAGATCGAGAACTACGAGGCCGACGCCGAGCTCGCGCTCTACCGTGAATACCGCGACGTCATCAACATCTTCCGGTACGTCGTGGAGACCGAGCGCCGCTTCTACCTCGCCAACGACGTCGATGTGCGCGTGCGCGCGTCCTCCGGCGGGGAAGTGTTCTTCGAAGTCAACCTTTCCGACGCGTGGGTGTGGGACATCTACCGCACGAGCCGCTTCATCCGATCCGTGCGCATCGTGACCTTCAAGGACGTCAATGTCGAAGAGCTCAACAAGGCCGACATCACCCGCGAGCTCGACCTGCCGCACGGGTGACGCGCGGCGGGGTGCGCCGTGCGGGTCGCGGGCGGGCGGTGGACTGCGCCGTCTCTGCTTAGATTCGCGGGCGCCTGTTTTGACGTTTGTGAACGGCAGAGCGTCGGCTGGCGTGCGGCGAGGCGCGACGAAGGAGACAGTGATTTGAGCCCTCATGAGAATCGGCCGCTGGACGGCCGCTACTGGGAAGAGCATTGGCAGAGCCTCGGCGAGGACGCCCTGGGTGAGGCCGGCGAGGCTGCGAATCCGTACATCGTCTCCGAGACGAGCGGTTTGAGACGCGGAACAGCGCTCGACGCCGGATGCGGCTCCGGGGCCGAAGCCGTATGGCTCGCGGAGCAAGGATGGGACGTCACCGGAGCCGACATAAGCCCCACCGCCCTGGCCAAAGCGCGCCGGCGGGCGGAGGCGGCCGGGCTGGGATCGGCGGTGCGGTGGGTCGAAGCGGACCTCATGGCGTGGGCGTCCGGCGAACGCTGGGATCTGGTCGTGACCTCGTACGCCCACCCGCCGGGCAGCCAGATCGACTTCTACCGAAGGATTTCCCGGTGGGTCGCCCCAGGCGGCACGCTGCTCGTCGTCGGGCACTTGCACGGGTCCGGCATCCCGTCGGGCGAGGAGGCCCCCGAGGGAACGACCGTCGCCTTGGAGCACGTCGCCGGGCTGTTCGACGGCGGCGATTGGTCGATCGAGACGGCGCGCCAGAGCGTGCGAATGGCGACCGCACGCGACGGCGGCGACGTGGAGATGCGCGACGTCGTCGTGCGGGCGAGGCGGCTTCGCTGAATGCGGGCGAGGCGGCTTCGCTGTCGACGCAGCAAACCCTGACGGTTGGAGAGTTCTACTCCTGAAGCGACTGTGCTCGCTCGTTCGAGGAAAAGTACTATTAGTGACGTCAAACTTTCGGATCGTCCGAAGTGATTCATTCAACGAAAGAGGAAAACCTTGTCTGACGAAAATGCGACAAAAACGTATTCAGGTCGAACTGCAATGAGTTCTTCATATAAATACTTGCCAAAAATGATTAAAAAACTAAAGATAGTAGCTATTGATTCATATATGCGTACGAAAGGATTTCAAGTATCCAAAGGCTATTACACCCACACAAACGAAGGAAGTTACGTTCCATATGAGTCTGACACCGAGGAGCGCGTAACGCGTCCTGACGGCCACGGTGAGCACGGAGGCGAGTGGAAATTGGAGGGATCTCCTCTGGGGGCGAAGCCAAAGTATAAGGACGTCGACTTCGTTCAGGCATTCAACGGCATTCGCGCGAGAATAGACAGCGCTTTGACTCCGTTCATCGATTTGCCCGATCCCGATGGCCTCGACGAGCCAATCGAGCACTGCCGACAATCTTGTAGGGACCTTTCGTGTCAGGCCAGCGCCGAAGGCGCCGTGAGCGGGGGCGGGGACATCTCTGATCAAATTCGTTTGATTCACGGCAACTTGATGTCAATGAGCGGCAACGCGATCGGACAGTTCAAATCAACGTTCCTCGGGAAGATGTCGACTGTCGTGAGTGGGATGCATGCCGTTGCGACCTTTACTGGTTCAACGTTGGTGTCCGAACAGAAGATCTTCCAAGGCGCGCGGGACGCTGTTTTAGAAACTGTGCAAAAGAGCATTGAGTCCTTCGAGAGGTCTGGTGGGGGCGCCAAGATCGCTCTCAAAATCGCGAGTTGGGTTTTGCAAGGATTCGCGTTGTTCACGGGCGGGGGTCCCGTAGGGGTCGGTCTGGCGCTTGCGGATCTTGGCCTCACCGTCGCCACAGATTTGGCAGGTGAGAACAAAGAGGAGACGAGTATCCCGGGTGGAGGGTACGATTCGATAATGTCCGGATTCGAACAGGCCTTGAAGGACATCAACGATCAAATCAAAGTCGGTGAGAAAACGGTGCTGAAGAACATTTCGGACAATCTTGAAAGGATCAGGGCGGATAAGAGTTCATATGATCTGACCGTCGATCCCATCGAGTCGAGTGAGAAGGTCGTCGTTATACAAAAAGATCTGGCCGAAGAAGTTACGAAAGTGTATATGCCGAAGGTCTATTCGGATCTTATCAACACCGGCGCTCTCGTGCTGGGCCTCGTCATGCCAGTCAGTCGCAATGCGGAGATAGGAATAGGGGCGGACGGCCCCTCACCGAAATTTTATGAACTTAGCTATCTGCTATACGAGCTGATAAAGGACTTGTCTTATGAAGTGGACAACGGAGGTGCGAATCTTCAAGCGGCGATAAACGATTTCACTCAAGCTGACGAGGAAAACAAGGCTGAACTCGATAAGGCTGTCGATGACAGCGCCGGCAAACTCAAGGGCGATCATCCTTATGACCCTTGGAATTGAGGGGCTGAGTGCCGTGAAGCGGTCGCACGAACTCTCATTCTCTTTTATCGGGGAGCGGGGGTGTGCTAATAGGCTCGGTGAGCGCATTGGTCCACAGGAGGGGATGGCGTAGCCCGTATCCACAGATCGTTTGGCGGCCAGGCGGCCCACAGCCGTCTTCGGCAAGACTGGGCCCATGGATACGAGTATGAGCGCGACGGTGGATTTCGTCGCTCCAGAGATGCCGAAGCCTCTTGGAAACCAGGAACTTGGAAAATGGGGCGAGGAGCTCGCTGCGAGGTACCTTCAGGCATACGGCTACATCGTTTTAGCGCGCAACTGGAGGCGCCGCGCGGGCGAGCTCGACCTTGTCACCGCCTGTCCGGAAAGGAAAGCCGTCGTCGCAGTGGAGGTGAAGACCCGCAACGCCGAAGTGAGCGTCGGAGCGGTCGAGGCGATTTCCCGGGGGAAGCTGGCCAGGCTGAGGAAGCTCACGGGCCTGTGGTTGCAGGAGACCGGGACGCGCTGCGAGCGGGTCTGCCTCGACCTCGTGGCGATCACGGTCGAAAACGACGGGTCGTGGCTGATTCGGCATCTGCGGGACATCTCGTGAGGGTGGGAACGGCGTATGCCATGGCCGTCGTCGGAATCGAAGGGAGGCCGGTGCGGATTGAGGCCGTTCTTCTCCACGGCCTTCCCGCAGTCACGATTGTGGGGCTTCCCGACGCCGCGGTGTCCGAATCGCGCGAACGGATACGCGCCGCCTTCGCCTCGGCGGGGATCGGCTTCCCGCAAGCGCGCCTGACGATCAACCTTTCGCCCGCGGACACGCCGAAAAGCGGCACCGCGTTCGACCTCGGCATAGCGGTGGCGATCCTCGGGGCGATGGGCGGCCGCGAGATCGGGCAAAGGTACGTCATGGGCGAGCTCGGCCTCGATGGGTCGGTGCGCGCTGTGCGCGGAATACTTCCGGCGGCTTTGGCGGCGGAAGACGAGGGTGCGGGAATGACCGTGCCCCTTGGGTGCGGAAAAGAGGCGGAACTGGCGGGCGTCAAGGTCAAGGAGGCGTTCCACCTCGCCCAGCTTGCGGAAAGCATGGGGATTCCGTGCGGCCCGGTTCCGGATGCGCCCTCGCCGCCGTGCTCGAGCGAGGCGGAGGCCCCGGCTGCCTGCCCCGACCTCGCGGACGTCCGCGGGCAAGCCCAGGCTCGCCACGCGCTCGAAGTGGCTGCGGCGGGCGGGCATCACATGCTCGTGACGGGGGCGCCCGGCGTCGGGAAGTCGATGCTCGCCGCGCGTTTGCCCGGCATCTTGCCGAAACTCGACATGCACGAGGCCGTTGAGGTCGCGGCGATAGCCTCGGCCGCGGGGGAGTTCGACGGGCGGTTGAGCTACACGCCTCCCTTCGCCAGCCCCCATCATTCGAGCAGCGCAGCCGCGCTCATCGGCGGAGGGGCGGTTCCAAAGCCGGGTGCCGCCTCCCGAGCCCATCGCGGCGTGCTTTTCCTCGACGAAATGCCCGAGTTTTCCACCCACAGTCTGCAAACCCTGAGAGAGCCCATGGAGACCGGAAGGATCGAGATCCATCGGGCACGGGCCGTCGTCGCCTACCCCGCCCGTTTTCAGCTGATCGGCGCGGCCAACCCGTGCAGATGCGGCAACTATCTGGATGCGCCGGGGCGTTGCAGCTGTTCCGTGCGAGACCGTCGCGACTATTTCCGCCGAATCGGCGGGCCGATACTCGATCGCTTCGACATCAACGTCGTCGCCCCTAGGCTTTCTCGCGCCGATTTGGCGAAGGCCGGCTCGGGCGAGCCGAGCGCCGCCGTCGCCGAGCGGGTGGCCGAAGCCCGCCTGCGCCAGCGGGCCCGGCTTCGTTCGACCCCTTGGACCGCCAACGCCCAGGTGAGCGGCTCGTGGCTGCGGCGAAACACCCCGCTTTCCGGGGAAAGCGCAAGGGAGCTCGATTCCATGCTCGCTTCGGGCGAGACGTCGATGCGGGCGGTCGACAAGATCCTGCGGATCTCTTGGACCCTGGCCGACCTTTCGGGCAGGTCCGCGCCTTCGCGCGACGACGTCGATTGCGCCTTCACCTTGAGAGAAAGGAACGGCTTCCATGGAACGCACTGACTCCGGCGGAAAAGCTGAGCGGGACGGGAAGGCCGGCCGTGACGGAATCGCCCGCGGCGACGGGAGAGGCGTCGGCGATGGGAGAGGCGGCGACGGAGAGGGTTGCCGCGGCCAAAGGAAGGGTTCGAACCGAGCAGACGAGCCGTGCGGAAATGGCCGGCCGAACGGCATCGAGGAGCGGTCGGCCGCGATGGCTTGGACGCGAATCGCGGAGGGGGAGGACGCGTACGCTGTGACGCTCGTCCGCGAGATGGGCTATGCACGGGCCCTCGAATGGGTGGCCGACGGAGGCGCCGAAGCAGGAGACGTCGGCGTCGCAGGAAGCGGCCTGGCGAAGGCCAAGGCCCGATGGAAGACGCGGCTTGCCGCCCTCGGCCCGGACGTCGTCGAATCGGACGGCTCCATGGGCTTCGTCATGCCCGGCGATCCGCTGTGGCCCGCCGCCCTCGACGATCTGGGCGACACCCGGCCGCTCGGCCTGTGGTTCCGAGGCGACGGCAAAGTGCTCGCCAGGGCGGGCGCGGCCGTCGTCGGATCCCGGGATTCCTCGCCGTACGGCGTGAAAATCGCGACCGACGTCGCGTACGAGCTTGCCGATTCGGGCGTCAACGTCGTTTCGGGAGGGGCGTTCGGCATCGACGTCGCCGCGCACAGGGGCGCGCTCGCCGCCGACGGATACACCGTCGCCGTTTCCGCCTGCGGCGTCGACAGGTACTATCCGGCCTCCCACGCGGACCTGTACCTTGAGATTCTGCGGCGCGGCGGGGCAGTCTGCTCCGAGGCTCCGCCCGGGGCGGCCCCGCACAAGCATCGCTTCCTTTCCCGCAATCGGATCATTGCGGCGCTCTCGCGAGCGGTCGTCGTCGTCGAAGCGCCCTTTCGATCCGGGGCGCTCTCCACTGCCCACCACGCCATGACGATCGGACGCCCCGTCGGAGCGTTTCCGGGCCCGGTCACGTCCCCCAGATCCTCCGGATGCCATCGGCTGCTCAGAGAAGGTGCCGCCTGCGTGACACAGACCGGCGAGGTCCTCGAACTCATGGGAATGGACGCCGGGCGCGGAGCGGAGGCCAGACCCGGCGGGCGGCCAGGCCCGAGAGGCGGAAAGCAATCGGGCCTCAAGCAATCGGGCCCGGATCGGCAATCCGGCGTCGGACGGTCGCCGTTTGGCGAGCAACCCGGGCCGGGGGAGCCGCCGGACCTCGGCGGAATGCAAACCGAACGGCAGCTCGCCCTCGACGTGCTCGATCCGTTGGCCTCCCGCGTGTGCGAGGCGCTGCCGGTCTCCCGCGGGGCGCCGGTGGAGAAGATCGCGGCGGTGGCCGGAGTCTCGGTGACCGAGGCCCTGACAGGGCTGGGAAGGCTCGAAAGGCAGGGGATCGCCGCACGCAACGCCGGGCTGTGGAAGCTGGCTCGAAAAGGCCGATAACTTACCCTTGACGTGTGCAGATCGATGAAACGCTGGACGCCTACGAGCGCGAGCTGAGGCTGCGCAGGGGGCTCTCGCAAAACACGGTCGCCGCCTACGTCCGTGAGGCGCGCTCCCTCCTGGAGTTCATATGGGGGATCGCGGGCGGCGACGTCGAAGAGCCCATGGACCTGCGCGGATTGGAACTCGCAGACGTCCGCGCGTGGCTCGCCGACAGCCAGGCGAAAGGGTGCTCGCGATCCACCCTTGCGCGGCATTCAGCCTCAATCCGCACGTTTTGCAGATGGCTGCATCGGAAGGGCCACACCGACGTCGACGCCGCCGCCCGGCTCAAAGCCCCGCGTGCGGACAACGCCTTGCCCCGCGTGCTCAATCAGGAGCAGGCTCGCCGGCTGGCGGAGCACGCCGGAAACCTGGCGGCGTCGGGCGATCCGCTCGCGCTTCGCGACCACGCCGCCGTCGAACTCCTGTACGCCTCGGGCATCCGCATCAGCGAACTGTGCTCGCTGGACGTCGATTCGCTGGGCGCGAACTCGACGCTGCGGGTCATAGGCAAAGGCGACAAAGAAAGAATCGTTCCCTTCGGCGTCCCCGCCAGGCGTGCCCTAACCGCGTATCTTCCGGCGAGGGCGCAGCTCCTTGTGCGTCCCAACAGGGCGTTGTTCCTCGGCGCGCGAGGCGGGCGGCTTGATCCGCGCACGCTCCGCCAGTCGATCCACCGGCTCGCAGCGAGCGCGGGTGTTCCCGACATATCTCCGCACGATCTGCGGCATTCCGCGGCCACGCATCTTCTGGACGGCGGCTCGGATCTGCGGACCGTCCAAGAGATACTCGGCCACGCGTCGCTCGGAACCACCCAACGATACACGCACGTCAGCTCCGAACGCCTGCGAGCGGCCTTCGCCCAGGCGCACCCTCGGGCTTGAGCCACGGGCATCCCCGGACTTGAGTCGCATGCCGTCTTCGGGCATCGGGTCACGCGCACCCCAGGGCGTGAGTTCGGCGTCGGGAAAATTGACCGCCGTGCGAACACTTGAAAAACTTGGAAAGCACGTACAAGTCGATCGATGAGGAGCGACACTATGACCCAGGTCTACATGGGTATCGACCTCGGCACGGGCGGATGCCGAGTGGGACTTTTCGATGACCGTGGAAGGCCGTTCGCCTTCCACAACACCCCCGTGACGGCGATTCACCCCCATCCGAGCTGGGTGGAGCAGGACGTCGACGAATGGTGGCGGGCGCTGGCCGCCTCGACCCGGGCCGCACTGGCGCGTTCGGGGATCGACCCGGCCCAGATCGCGGGCATCGGCTTCGACGCGACGTCGGCCACGCTCGTCGCCCTCGACGACGCCGGAAAGCCCCTGAGAAACGCGATCATGTGGGCCGACGTGCGCGCAAGCGAACAGGCGGGCAGAGCCTCGGAAATCGACCACTGGGCGCGCCTGTACAACGGGGGAGGCAAAGATCCGGCGTCCGCCGAGTGGTTTGTTTTCAAGGCGATGTGGCTCAAGGAGAACGAGCCTGACGTGTGGGCGCGCTCCGCGTGGATACTCGACGCCCCCGATTGGATGGGGCTGCGGCTGACCGGACGCCCCGCCGTCAACCTGTGCTCGGCCTCGCTGAAGATGTACCACAACAACGACCACGGAGGCTTCCCGGTCGATTTTTACGAGCGGCTGGGCGTGGGCGACCTCATGGACAAGATGCCCTCCCAGGTCAACGCGATGGGCGAGCCGCTGGGAGCCCTCTCTCCCGAGGCCGCGGAGGAGCTCGGCCTCGTCGCTGGCACTCCCGTGGCCCAGGGCGGCATCGACGCCGAGGCGGGAATGATCGGAATGAACGTGCTCGCCCCCGGGCGAATGGCGCTCATCACCGGTTCGAGCAACTGCCTTCTCGCCCAGAGCGCCGTTCCGCTCTACGGCGCGGGAATGTTCGGAGCGCACACGGACGCCCTCGTTCGGGGGCAGTACACGATCGAGGCCTCCCAGGCATCGACCGGGTCGGTGATCCGGTGGTTCCTTGAGAACTCGGCGAAAGACCTCGTGGAGGCGGCCAGAAACGGAGGCCCCTCCCCATACGAAGTGCTGAACGAGGCGTCCAAGGACATCCCTCCCGGGTCCAACGGCGTCCTCGTGCTCGAATACTTCCAGGGAAACCGCAGCCCGTACACCGACGCAAAGGCGCGCGGAACCATCACCGGGCTGACCCTCAGCCACGGGCGCGAGCACATCTACCACGCGATTCAGGAAGCCACGTGCTACGGGCTTGAGCTCAATCTGCGGACGATGCGCGCCGCCGGCTACGAGCCCCGCGCGATCACGGCGTGCGGCGGAGCGCTTTCGAGCCCCGAATGGCTGAAAATGCACGCCGACGTCACCGGACTTGAGATCACGGTCACGGAGGTTCAAGACGCCCCGACCCTGGGCTCGGCGATGATGGGCGCCTTGGCGGCCGGCAGATTCGCCGCCCTCCAAGAGGCGGCCGACGCGATGGTCCACTACAGCGCCGTGATCAAACCCGATCCCGCGCTCCACGAGGAGTACCGGCACTGGGTCGATGAGTACGCCGCGCTGTTCCCCGCCATTCGCGACATTCAGCACCGGACGGCCGATCGCGCGGAGAAATCCCACAGGGCAGGAGCCGAGGAGCAAAACGACGAGGCCAAGGCCCGGATCAGCGGAACCGTCGACGGCGACACCACGGGGCTGGCTGATTTCACCACAATGCTCGGCGACGGCGGCCTTTAGGCAGGAGCGCGGGGAAGCGGGCAAAGACCGCGATCGCCGGAAAACGGCCCGATTGCCTGACAACGCCGCGTTCGCCGGACAACGAAAGCCACAACGACGAAAGAGAGGAACGATGACCGCGGAACTCGTGGAAAAAGGGCTTGAGAATGCAAGCCACACCAAAACCGTCGAGGTTGGAAGGGGAGTCCTCGCATCCTCGGGGACGATCATTCGCGACGGGCTGCTCGAAGGGGGGCGCAAAGCGCTGCTCGTCGCCGACGAGCGCACGTGGAAGGCTGCCGGGGCCGACGTCGAAAGGTCGCTCCGCGAAGCGGGCGCCGACCTTGCGGAGCCGATGGTCTACCCCGGGTCTCCCACCCTTTACGCCTCCTACGACCACTGCGAGGAAATCCGGGAGAGGCTTCGTGAGACGGACGCGCTCGCGGTCGCAATCGGCTCGGGCACCCTCAACGACCTGTCGAAGCTCGCCTCGGGCGAGCTGGACCGGCCCTACGCCGTCGTCGCGACCGCGGCCTCAATGGACGGATACACGGGGTTCGGGGCGCCCATGACCAGGGACGGGGTGAAGATCACGATGCCGTGCCCCGCGCCGCGCGTCGTCGTCTTCGACCTCGACGTCGCAGCCGCGGCCCCGCGGCCCATGGCTTCCTCCGGGTATGGAGACCTCTCGGCGAAGATTCCCGCCGGGGCCGACTGGATGCTGGCGGACGCGGTCGGGGTCGATCCCATCCATCCCCTGGCGTGGGAGCTCGTTCAAACCGGCGTCCGCGAGGCGCTGTCCCGCCCGGCGGAGCTCGCCGCCGGAGTGCCGGAAGCTTACGAAGGCCTGTGTGAAGGCCTCGTTCTTTCCGGTTTGGCGATGCAGGTCGCGCAGGGCACTCGCCCCGCGTCCGGCGCAGAACACTACTTCAGCCACCTGTGGGAGCTCGACCATTTGGGAGCCGAACTCGACCCTCCGCTCAGCCATGGATTCAAAGTGGCGATAGGCACGCTGGCCATGGCGGGCTTCTACGAGAAGTTCCTGGAGCGCGACGTCGCGGGCTTGGACATCGACGCCGCGGTTTCAAGGTGGCCCTCGTGGGGCGAGGTCGAGGCGGACATACGCCGTGTCATGTCCGGTCCGCTCGTCGACAAGGGGATAAACGAAACGCGCGAGAAGTACGTTGACGCCGCGGGAATTCGCGCTCGCATCGAGAAGCTGGTTCGAGCCTGGCCGCAGCTTCGCGCGAAACTGGCGGCCCAGCTGATGCCCGCCAAGCAGCTCCAACTGGCGTTGGCTTCCGCCGGGGCGCCGAGCGTGCCGAGCGACATCGGGCTGACGCCGGAAGACGTCCGCGCTGCGTTTCCGCGTGCGATGTACTACCGGTCGCGTTACACGGTCCTCGACGTGGCCCGCGAATTGGGCTGGTTCGAGGAGATCGTCGACGACGTCTTCGCCCCGGGAGGGCTGTGGCAGTAAAAGAGCCGCGGCAATGAGCGGGCTCCCGCGATGAGGGGGACGTGCGGGCGAGACCGTCGCCGCGCGTGCGCCCCCTCGTTTGACAAAGCGAACGGCCGAGTCATTTGAGAAGGCGAATTGTGGGATAAAGGAGTGAAAGGGGATCGATGTAACGGTCCTTTCCGATGCGCGCTCCCCAGTGAAGGCAAGAGGCCGGGACGCAGTGCCCGGCTTCGAGCACTCCTATGGGGTCTCCCGCTTTGACCTTGTCGCCGGCGGAGACCGAAGGGCTGACGGGTTCGTAAGTTGTTCGCAGGCCGCCGTGATCGATTGACACGACGTCCTTGTCGGCAACCTTTCCTGCGAAGACGACGGTTCCCGCGCCCGCCGAGACGACCGTGCCGCCCTCGGGCGCATCGAGGTCGACCCCGCGGTGGCCGCTCAGCCATTTGTGCGCGGGCGGGTCGAAAGGGCGTACAACCGCCGCCTTGAGGCCCGTCGGCCACACGAACGAGCCCTTGACGGCGCCCCGGCGAAGGCGGGAGTGCCCGCGGCTTCGAGAGCTGCCGTGCTCGCGGCTGCGCGTCGCCGTTAAGCTGCGTGGCGTCGTTTGGCTGTGCCGCGGCGTTGTTTGGCTGCGCGGCGTCGTTTGGACGAGCGGAGGCGAAACTCGCCGGTCGGCCAATTCGCGCGGCGCAGCCGAGAGCGGCCCGGCGAACTCGGCGGTCGTCGCCGCGAAAGGCCGGGGTTCCGCCGACTGGCCTTGGGGGCCCGAGGCTCCGAGGAGCCCTGAAAATGTCAGTGAAGCCGTGCCGATGAGTGCTGATATCGCTTTCATGCCCCGAGTATCCGAATTCGAACCGGAAGAGGGACGGGCGTCAATCGGGACTGTGAATGACGCCTGCATCTGCCGCGCCTGTGGACCGGCGAGCATGGACTCCCACAGCCCAGACCTCGTCTGTCTGCGCACTCGCGAAGAGCCCCCGCCTGAGTCTCCGTCAGTGCCCCGGCGAAGAGTCCCCGCTTGTGTGCCCTGTCTGCGCACCGGAGAGAAGCCTGCGCCTATAGGCCGGCTCGCCGTCGCGAAGCAAACGAGGCCGCGATCGACTACACTGGTGGGGTGCCCGGCGTCAGCTGGGCAAAATTCGCGCGCTCGCGCACAACGTCTCCGGGGCGGTGCCACACGTGGCTCCCGGCGCACGGCGAGCGCCAGGGCAAACCGCGGCCCCGCGGCGAGCAAGAACCGAAACGCGCTTTTGCGCACTGAGAAAGGACGACCATGGCAGTCGTTAGCATGCGCCAGCTGCTTGAAGCCGGCGTCCACTTCGGGCACCAGACCCGCCGGTGGAACCCCAAGATGAAGCGCTACATCCTCACCGAGCGCAATTCGATTTACATCATCGACCTTCAGAAGACGCTCGTCGACATCGACCGCACCTTCGACTTCGTCAAGCAGACCGTCGCCCACGGCGGCACGATCCTTTTCATCGGCACTAAGAAGCAGGCGCAGGAAGCCGTCCGCGAGCAGGCCGAGCGTGTGGGCATGCCCTACGTCAACCAGCGTTGGCTCGGCGGCATGCTGACCAATTTCTCGACCGTGGCCAAGCGCCTTCAGCGTCTTCGCGAGCTCGAGCAGATCGACTTCGACGACGTCGCATCCTCCGGCCGCACAAAGAAAGAGCTCCTCATGATGCGCCGTGAGAAGGACAAGCTCGAGCGCACCCTCGGCGGCATCCGCGACATGGCCCGCGTGCCCTCCGCCGTCTGGGTCGTCGACACGAAGAAGGAGCACCTCGCCGTCGCAGAGGCCAAGAAGCTCGACATCCCCGTCGTCGCCATCCTCGACACAAATTGCGACCCCGACGAGGTGACTTACCCGATTCCCGGCAACGACGATTCGATCGGCTCCGTGGGCCTGCTCACCCGCGTGGTCGCCGACGCCGTCGCCGAAGGCCTTGTTTCCCGCGGCGGGGGAGCCTCCGGCGCCGAGGCCGCCGAGCCCATGCCCGAGTGGGAGCGCGAGATCCTCGCGGGCGCTGCGGAGGACAAGCCTGAAGAGGCAAAGGCAGAATCTCCGGATTCGCCTGACTCTCCGGATTCGCCCGATTCCCCTGACTCGCCCGACTCTCCGGATTCGGCCCCGTCGGCCGGTTCGGCGGACGAAGCCAAGCAGGACTGAGAAACAAGACTGAGAAAGAGGATCAAGAATGGCCAATTACAGCGCTGCAGACATCAAGGCTCTGCGTGAGAAGACCGGCGCCGGCATGATGGACGTCAAGAAGGCCCTCGAGGAGGCGGCCGGAGACGCGGCCAAGGCCGAGGAGCTTCTCCGCGTCAAGGGCCTGAAGGCGGTCGCCAAGCGCGAAGGGCGCTCCGCGGTCAACGGCTTGGTGGCCTCTGCCGTGTACGACGCCGGGAAGGGCAAGCGGGGCGTGCTCATCGAGGTCAACGCCGAAACCGATTTCGTTGCGAAGAACGAGAAGTTCATCGCGATGGCCGACGAGATTCTCCAGGCGGCCGTCGATGCGGGCGCATCCGACGTCGAGTCGGTTCTCGCCGCCAAGCTGGGGGAGGAAACCGTCAAGGACCGCGTCGAGGGGCTCATCGCCGTCATCGGGGAGAAGATGGAGGTTTCCCACGTCGCCGTCGTCGAAGGCGAGCACGTCGAGGCCTACATGCATCGGACCAATCCGGACCTGCCTCCCCAGGTCGGCGTTCTGGTGGCCACCGACGCCGCAGGCGCGTCGGTGGCCCACGACGTCGCCGTCCACATTGCCGCTCTCGATCCGACCTACCTCGACCGCGAGTCGGTTCCCGCCGACGTCGTCGAGGCCGAGGAGCGCATCGCGACCGAAACGACGATCGCCGAAGGAAAGCCGGAAAACGCCGTGCCGAAGATCGTCCAGGGCCGCATGAACGGCTTCTACAAGTCGGTCGTGCTCTTGGAGCAGGGCTTTGCCCGCGACCCCAAGGTCAGCGTGGGCAAGGTCGTCTCCGACGCCGGCGGCAAGGTGACCGCTTTCGCGCGTCTGCGCGTCGGCGCCTCCGCGGAGTGAGCCAGCGGAAGGAACAGTTCTCTCCCTGCTGAACTGCTTTCGTCGGGACGCGCTCTGCCTGAGCGAGTTTTTCTGCAAGCGGCTTTTCCGGGGAACTGGCTCTTCAGCGCCCTTCCGCGCGGGAGCGTGAGGCGCGAGAACAAAAGTTGAAAATCGACGGAGGGAGGGGCCCAATGGCCCCTCCCTCACTTTCAGGCCGCGACACTCGCCTACTGTGGCGCTTGAAAACTGCTTGATCGCTTGCAGGCTGCCTGGCGCTTGCAGGCTGGCGCTCAGTTTTTGAAGCCGTGGACGGGCGCGGGCATGAGCCCCCCTCGGCCGATGAAGGCTTCGTTCGAATACGGGCTGACGGGCATGACGGGCGCCCTGCCGAGAAGGCCTCCGAATTCGACGACGTCGCCCGGCGCGGCGCCAGGCGCCGGAATGATCCTTACCGCCGTCGTCTTGTGGTTCATGACGCCGATCGCCGCCTCGTCGGCGATCATTCCCGCGATCGTCGAGGAAGGCGTGTCGCCTGGAACTGCGACCATGTCGAGGCCCACTGAGCAGATCGCCGTCATCGCTTCGAGCTTCGCCAGCGAAATCGCGCCGACCTCGGCGGCTTCGATCATGCCCTCGTCTTCGGACACGGGGATGAACGACCCCGAAAGGCCTCCGACGTGGGAGCACGCCATGAGGCCGCCCTTCTTCACCGCGTCGTTGAGCAGGGCGAGCGCCGCCGTCGTCCCGTGCGCGCCGACGCGCTCCAATCCCATCGCCTCCAGCGCGCGAGCCACCGAATCGCCGATCTCCGACGTCGGCGCGAGGGACAGATCGACGATCCCGAAATCGACCCCGAGGCGCTCGGCGGCCATTCGCCCCACGAGCTCGCCCATGCGGGTGACCTTGAAGGCCGATTTCTTGACGGTTTCGGCGAGCGCGTCGAAGGGTTCGCCCGCGGCCGAGTCAATCGCCCTTTTGACGACGCCGGGGCCGGAGACTCCCACGGACACGACGCAATCGGGCATCTCGACGCCGTGGAAGGCGCCCGCCATGAACGGATTGTCGCCCACCGAGTTGGCGAAGACGACGAGCTTGGCCGCTCCCAGCCCGTTTTCGGTGGCGTGGGCCGAGGCTGTGATCGCCTCGCCCATGGCTCGGACGGCGTCCATATTGATCCCCGCGCGAGAGGATCCCACGTTGACCGATGAACAGACGACCTTCGTCGAGGACAGGGCCTCGGGGATGGAATCGATGAGGGCGAGGTCGCTCGCCGTCGTCCCCTTTTCGACGAGAGCCGAGAACCCGCCGATGAAATCGACGCCGACGGCGGCCGCCGCTTCGTCGAGCGTCTGAGCCCAGGGCGTCAGGTCGGATTCGCGCGACGCGGCGGCCACGAGGGCGATCGGAGTGACCGAAACGCGCTTGTTGATGATCGGTATGCCGAGTTCCGTCTCGATTGCCTCGCACGCCGACACCAAATCGGCCGCGCGCCTGACGATGCGTTCGCGGCAGCGCTTTCTGGCCCGTCCCCCGTCGGAGTCGGCGCAGTCGAGGAGCGAGATCCCCATCGTCACGGTCCGTATGTCGAGACGGTCTTCCGAGATCATCTCGATCGTTTCGAGAATGTTGCTTGCTGTGTCCATTGTTCCGCTTGTGCCTGCCGCTAGTGCTCCATGCCTACAGCTTGTGCATGGCGTCGAATATCGCCTCGGATTGGATCCGGATCTCCAGGCCTTCGGCCTTTCCGACGTCCGTCATGGTTCGCTGAAGGTCGACGAGCGGCAGGGCGTCGTCGTCGAAGTCGATCTGAAGGATCATGGTGAAGTAATTTCCCATGAGCGTCTGCGAAACGTTCGTGATGTTGACGTCCCGCTGGGCTAAGGCCCCCGAAACCGCGGCGATGATTCCCGTGTGGTCGAGTCCCGTGACTGTCATGATGGCGCGCATGCACACAATTGTGTCACGCTCCGGGGCGGCGGGCCCCGTCATCGGGCGCCGAGCGTTTTGCGCCGCGGCGCAGAACGAGACCGATTTGAACGGATCCGTAGGCGAGGGCCGCTTTGGTTTGAGGGCGCTTACGGGCGGGGACGACGTCGGCCTGGACCGCTCAACGCGTCTGAATTGCTTTGTTTGAGCGGATCCCGGATGCGAACGGAGTTGGTCTGGACTGGTCCACAGACGTTGGCGACGTAGGCTCTGTCCACAGACCGACGCTTGGGAACGCAGGAGGCTCTCTACTCGCTCTAAGGTGGAGGACATGAATGAGCAGGAGCGAAAAACGGCCGAGGAAGGGCGCGCCAAGGAAAAGAACCGCACCGGAAAAGGCGCCGGGGGAGAGGCGTCGCCGGAGACGGCCGAGGCCTTGGCGAAAGTTCCCCGATGGGCGACGGCGGACCCGCTGTTGGCGGCCTACCACGCGGAGGAATGGGGCATGCCCGTGCGCACGGAGGCCGGCATCTACGAGAGGCTGTGCCTCGAAGCATTCCAGGCGGGCCTCTCGTGGCTGACGGTGTTGCGCAAGAGGGAGGCCTTCCGGGAGGCCTTCGCGAGATTCGACCCCGAGGCGGTGGCCGAGTTCGGCGAAAAGGACGTTGAACGGCTTCTGACCAACCCCGCCATCATTCGCAACCGGGTGAAAATCGAGGCGACGATACGCAATGCCCGGGCGACCCTTGCGCTGCGCGAATCCGGAGGGCTTCCGTCCTTCGTTTGGTCGTTTCAGCCCGAGGTCAATATCTTCCCCGAGCGGTCCGAGGACATTCCCCGGCGCACTCCCGAGTCTTCGGCGATGGCGGCCGCCTTGCGCGGGCGCGGATTTCGCTTCGTCGGCCCGACGACGTGCTTCGCCCTCATGCTGGCGATAGGGATGGTCGACGGGCACCTCGTGGGTTCGCGCGAGCGCGGAAGGTCCGGCGTGTGGGAGAGCGAATGGCCCGGCGGGCCGGAGACGTATCCCGGGGTGGAGCCGCTCGAGTACCACGAAGCGTGGGGCAGGCTGAAGGCAGTCTGACTCGCCGCGAGACTCCCGCCCGGGTTCGGGTTCCCCTTCAGCTCGGGCCCGGGCGGGCCGCATTGCTTTGCCTCGCCGGCTTTCCCGCACGCTGCTACTCTTGAACCTGGCATTGAACCCATCGGACGACGGAAGGACACGAGGTGGCGGAAGCGATTCATTCTGGCCCCGACGGCAAACGCAGGAGAAGGGTCCTTCTCAAGCTGTCCGGGGAGATGTTCGGCGGAGGGGCGGTCGGACTGGACGCAGACGTGCTCACCCGGGTGGCGGCGGAGATCGCCGAGGCGGTTCGCGACGGCGTGCAGGTGGCCATCGTCGTCGGCGGAGGCAACTTCTTCCGCGGTGCCGAATTGCAGGCGCGGGGAATGGACCGCGCCCGCGCGGATTACATGGGCATGCTCGGCACCGTCATGAATGCCATCGCCCTCCAAGACTTCATTGAGCGCGCCGGAATTGCCTGCCGGGTTCAGACAGCCATCACAATGACCCAGGTGGCCGAGCCGTACATTCCGCTGCGGGCCGTCCGCCACCTCGAAAAGGGGAGAGTCGTCGTGTTCGGGGCGGGCGCAGGAATGCCGTACTTTTCAACCGACACGGTGGCCGCGCAACGTGCGGCGGAGCTTCGCTGCGACGAGATCCTCGTCGGAAAGAACGGCGTCGACGGAGTCTACACCGCGGATCCGAAGACGAATCCCACTGCGGTCAAACTGGATTTCATCACGTACGAACAGGCGATTTCCCAAGGTTTGAGGGTGGTCGACGCCGCGGCCTTCTCGCTGTGCCAAGACAACGACGTGGCCATGCGGGTGTTCGGAATGGGCGAATCCACCAACGTCACGCGCGCACTGCGAGGCGAAAAGATCGGTACGCTTGTATCAGCATCCAGATAGCGCTTGGTCAGCTTTCGAGCAGAAAAGGACAACCATGATTGACGAGACGCTCCTCGAAGCCGAGGAAAAAATGGAAAAGACCGTCGAGGTCGCGCGCAGCGAATTCAGCGGCATCCGCTCGGGCAGAGCCAATGCCGCGATGTTCAACGCGATTCTCGTCGACTACTACGGTGCGCCGACACCCTTGCAGCAGCTGGCGACCATCGCGATTCCCGAGGCGCGCACCGTTCTGATCACTCCCTTCGACCGGTCGGCCATGGCCTCTATCGACAAGGCCCTGCGCGAGTCCGACCTGGGAGTCAACCCCGCCGACGACGGCAACCTGATCCGCGTCGTCCTTCCCGCCCTGACGGAAGAGCGACGCCGCGATTACGTCAAGCTCGCCAAGAACAAGGCCGAGGAGGCGCGCGTGGCCATCCGCGGGATTCGCCGCAAGGCCAAGGAAGCCCTCGACAAGATCAAGAAGGACGGCGACGCCGGCGAAGACGACGTCAAGCGCGCCGAGGAAAAGCTCGACGGGCTGACCAAGCGCCACGTCGAGCAGGTGGACAAGGTGCTCGAAAGCAAGGAAAAGGAACTCCTCGAGGTCTGAGACGACGATGGGCGAGTTGCGCAATCTGACGTCTCGGCTGGCGCCCCACCCGCCCAAGCCGCCCGAGCCGTCGGCGTCTAAAGCGGGAAGGAATCTCAAAGCGGCAGTTCCCGTGGCCTTCGGACTTTTGGGCCTCGTTGCCCTCAGCGTCCTGTGGCGCATGGAGGTCTTCGTCGTGCTCGTGGCCGCCGCCCTGTGCGTGGCCCTGTGGGAGGCCGCTGGGGCGTTTCTCAACAAGGGGCGCCGCATTCCCCTGCCGCCTCTGTGGGGCGGGATCCTCGCAATGGTCGGTGCGACGTGGGCGAGAGGCCCGCTCGCCGGGCTTGCCGCGTACTGCGTGGCCGCCGTCGCGGTCATTCTTTGGCGCTGGGCGGAAAGGGGGAGGCATCCGGGCTCCTGGTCCGGCGACGCCGCAGCCGCCGTTTTCGCCCTGGGATGGATCGGCCTTCTCGGCTCTTTCGCCGTGGCGCTCGCCGGCCTTCCGCGGGCTGAGTGGATGGTTGCCCTGCTTATCCTCATGCCTGCCTTTTCAGACACCGGCGGTTGGGCCTTCGGCGTGCTGTGGGGCCGCCATCCGATGAGCCCTTCCGTCTCGCCCAAGAAATCCTGGGAGGGCTTTGCCGGCTCTCTCGTTGCGGCCGTCACGCTCGCATTCGTCCTGGTCGGCTCGGTGTTGGGGCGTCCGTGGCCGGTCGCCCTGCTCGTAGGGATCGCAGCCGTGCTCTGCTCGACCGTCGGCGACCTGTCCGAGTCGCTTCTCAAACGCGACTTGGAAGTCAAAGACATGGGATCCATCTTCCCGGGCCACGGAGGAATGCTCGACCGCATCGACTCGATCCTCATGTGGGCGCCGGTCTGCTACGCGGTGATGACCGCGCCGTTTGCAACATGACGCAGTTGATTTGCGAGGCCTTCGTTTTCCCAGGCCTTTGACCTCCCTCGCCCTTGATGCGCCGGGCCCTTGACTTGCAGTCGGGCAAGGCCTCGGCACCGAAGAGTCTGCGATCCGCTCCAAGGCACATTCCCTGCGGTTCGGCAAGCAGATCTCTTGTGGGAAACAATACGACGATCAAGTAATGTAACGGTCTCGTAATCTGGTATGCTCTTTACCGTCGACGGATTGGAGGCGCCGACGAAACAACCTCATACAGTACTCAATTCCCATATAGTACGTAATCCCCATACGGCAGACGGCCCAGCCCTTCGCAAGCTTCGCTCACCGGCGGAAGGGCGCGCAATTTTCCGTTGCGCCCGCCTGCACAGAATCTTGATTCGCTCTACGCAACGTGCCTCATTCGACAGCCGGGCCGTTGCGAACGAGCGAGCCTACCGTGAGAGAATGGGCGAGTTATGACGCCACCACCATCCCAGGCTCAATCGAGCCAAAACGCGCCCGGACGCGGCGGCCGCCAAGTCATGCCCGCCGTCGAATCGGGGCCGCGCCCGCTGCTCTCGTTTGCGGAGGCGCGCAGGGGAAAGCCGCCCGAGCACCTGGCGGACCTTGACGTCGCCGAAAGAAAAGACAGGGCGGCAAAGGCAGGCTATCCGGCTTTTCGAGCCGATCAGCTGTCGAGACATTACTTTGAGCACTTCGACGTCGACCCGGAGCGCATGACCGATCTTCCCGCGCGGGGCCGCGAGGGCCTCGTGTCGGCGTTCCTTCCCCCGCTGCTGACTAAAGTCCGCGACCTGACCGCGGACCGAGGCCTCACGGTCAAATCGCTGTGGCGGATGTTCGACGGCGCGATGGTCGAAACGGTGCTCATGAAGTACCCCGACAGGGCAACCTTGTGCATCTCCTCCCAGGCCGGATGCGGGATGGCGTGCCCGTTCTGCGCGACTGGCCAAGGAGGGCTCACCCGCAATCTTTCCGCGGGGGAGATCGTCGAACAGGTCCGCTGCGGGATGCTCGCCGCCGCGCGAGGCGACCTCGGCGAACCGTGCCGCCTGACCAACGTCGTGTTCATGGGAATGGGAGAGCCCCTCGCGAATTGGAAACAGGTGCTCAAGGCCCTCCGGCGGATCATTGAGCCTTCGCCCGCCGGTTTCGGCCTGTCGGCCCGCAACGTCACGGTTTCCACCGTGGGGATGGCGCCGCTCATCGAAAAGCTCGCCGAGCAGGGCATGCCCGTGACGTTGGCGATCTCGCTTCACGCGCCCGACGACGAGCTTCGCGACCCCCTCATTCCCGTCAACTCGCGATTCAGCGTGGGCCGGCTGCTCGACGCCGCCCATTCCTATTTCGCCAAGACGGGCCGCCGCGTCTCCGTCGAATACGCCCTCATCAGGGACATGAACGACCACAGGTGGCGCGCGCAGCTGTTGGCCGACGAGCTTAACCGCCGCGGCCGGGGGTGGGCGCACGTCAACCCCATTCCCCTCAATCCGACTCCCGGCTCCATTTGGACTGCGAGCACCCCTGAGGCCCAGAATACTTTTGTACAGACTTTGCTGGACGCGGGCATCCCGACGACGATACGTGACACGCGCGGATCGGACATCGACGGCGCCTGCGGGCAGTTGGCAGCTGAAGTCACGCGATCTTCTGCAAGGGCGGCCAAGGCCGCCGAGGCCGCCGAGCTCGTCAGGCGCGGGTCGGGGGCGGACGGACCGAAGGGGGTTATGCGATGAAGGACAAACCGTTTCGCACGGTTGGTATCTTCGACAAGGGATACGACATCGAGGAAGTCGATGATTTCCTCCGCAGGGCGAAGGACGCCTACAACGGGCCGCTGACTCCGGCTTTCGACGAAAACACCGTGCGGAACGCCGCCTTCAGCAGGGCGCGCGGCGGATACGTGCCCGCTGAGATCGACGACGCGCTCGACAGGCTGGAGGCCGCCTTCGTCCAAAAGCGGAGGGCCCTGGTCGTTGCGGACCGGGGCGAGAAAGCCTGGCTGAACACCACGTATCAGGACGCCAAGAGCCTCTATCCGCGGCTATTGCGCCCGGTGGGCCGCAGATTCCGCGAGGCGGACGGATGGGGCTACTCGAAGGTCGAGGTCGACGAGCTCATCGACAGGCTCTCCGACTACTTCGACGGAAAAACCGATCTGTCGGCGCGCGAGGTGCGCGAAGCCGTCTTCGGCTCCGCGAAGGACAATCACGCCTACGACGAGTCGGTCGTCGACGTCTACCTCGAACGCGCAGCGAGCGTTCTCCTGTCGGTCGAGTGATGGCGGGTTCACAGCGCGGGGTGGTTCTCTTGGGGTCCACCGGTTCCATCGGCACACAGGCGCTCGACGTCGTTGCGCGAAACCCGGAGGATTTTCGCATTCTCGCGCTCGGCGCGGGGGGGAGAAACGTCGATTTGCTTGCCCGCCAGGCCGTGCAATTCGGCGCGAAGGTCGTGGCGGTCGCCGATCCGTCCGCGGAAACGGCCCTCGCAAAGGCGCTTTCGGCCTATGCCTCTGCCGGAAGTTCGTTCGACGCGCGCGTTTCCGCACGCCCCTCCGCAGACGATTCGTCCTTTGCGCGGGCCGCCGATCCTTCCGCCGCCTACTCGGCCGAGGCCGCCGCCGAGTCTGCCCACAGCCTCGACGGCCGACTGCCGGACATCGTCTCCGGCCCGTCGGCGATGTCCGCGATAGCCTCCATGGCGGGGGAGGACGACGTGGTCCTCAACGGCGTCACCGGCTCGATCGGCCTGGCGCCCACCCTCGCAGCGCTGCGGTCGGGAGCGACGCTGGCCCTGGCGAACAAGGAGTCCCTCGTCGTCGGAGGCCCCCTCGTCGGCCAGGCGGCGGCCCGGCCCGGCCAGATCGTCCCCGTGGACTCGGAGCATTCGGCCATAGCCCAGGCCCTTTCGTCCGGGCGGCATCGCAAAGGCTTGACGAGCCCCGTCGTCGACGGTTCGACGGAAGTGCGGCGGATCGTCCTGACGGCCTCCGGCGGGCCCTTCCGGGGCAAGACGAGGGCCGAGCTGGCCGACGTCACCGCGGAGCAGGCGCTCGCCCATCCGACGTGGAACATGGGGCCGGTCGTCACCGTCAACTCCTCGACCCTCATGAACAAGGCGCTCGAGCTCATTGAGGCGGCCTGCCTTTTCGACGTCGCCCCCGACGACATCGTCCCCGTCGTCCACCCCCAATCCGTGGTGCACTCGATGGTCGAATTCCGCGACGGATCGACGATCGCCCAGGCGTCGCCTCCGGATATGCGGCTGCCCATCGCGCTCGGGCTGTCCTGGCCCCGGCGGCTTGCCGACGTCGTCCCAGCGAACGACTGGGACAAGCCGGCGGCGTGGACGTTCGAGCCGCTCGACGACGAGACCTTTCCCGCGATCGGCCTGGCGCGAGCCGCGCTTGCGCAATCGCCGCTGCACCCCGCCGTCTTCAACGCCGCCAACGAGGAATGCGTCGAAGCCTTCCTGCGCGGGCGGCTCGCCTATCTCGCAGTCGTCGATACCGTCGCCGACGTGTTGGAAGCTTTCGAGGCAATCGACGAACCGAGTTACGAAAGCGTGCTCGAGGCCGACCGATGGGCCCGCGCCCGCGCCCGCGAGACGATGGGAGTCTGATGTCAATCCTGGGAATCCTCTTCCTTGTACTGGGCTTGCTGATTTCTGTGGGAATCCACGAACTCGGCCATATGATCCCCGCCAAGAAGTTTGGGGTGAAGGTTTCTCAGTACTTCATCGGCTTCGGCCCCACCCTGTGGTCGAAGAAAGCCGGCGGAACGGAATACGGGATCAAGGCGCTGCCTCTGGGCGGATTTGTGAAGATCGCGGGCATGATTCCGCCGGGCAGGCCCGGGCGCAAAGAGCTCGGCAGGCGGGGCAAGCTCACGCTGGCCGAGGAGGCGCGCCGCGAAAGCGCCTCCGAAATCGGACCGGGCGAGGAGGCGCAGGCGTTTTGGCGGCTTTCGGCTCCGAAGAAGCTCATCGTCATGTTCGGCGGGCCGCTGACGAACCTCGTTTTGTGCTTCGTGTGTCTGACGATCGTCGTATGCGGGATCGGGCTTCCCAAAGCCACGTCGACGGTCGGGAAAGTCGTGCCTTGCGTGACCCAGAAATCCGAGTGCACGGCTTCTGACCCTCGGTCGCCGGCGGCTGAGGCTGGTCTGCGCGCGGGTGACGAGATCATCTCCTGGGGCGGGCGCGCCGTCAAGGATTGGAAGGAGATCCAAGCGGCGATCGCCGAGGGCGGCGCCGACAAGGTCGACGTCGTCGTCCGGCGCGGCGGAGCGACGACGACGCTGAGCGTCACCCCGATCGCGACGAAGCGGCCGAAGGCCGACGCCTCCGGGAATCCCGTCAAGGACGCCAGGGGCGAAACGGTCTACGAGATCAAGCCCTACGTGGGCATTTCTCCCACGCACGAACGCCGGTCCGACTCCCTGACGCGGGTTCCCGGAATGGCCCTCGAGCAGGCGGGAGGGACGGCCAAAGCGCTCGCCCGGCTTCCCGTGGGCCTGTGGCAAACCGCCCGAAGCGTTGTGACGGGCGAGGAGCGATCCGCCTCGGGCGTCGTCGGGATCGTCGGCGTCGCCGACCTGGCGGGGGACATTGCCTCGGTGCAGGCCAAGTCTTACGACTGGCCGGCGCGCCTCGGCGATCTTCTCCTGTTGCTCGGCTCGCTCAACATGACGCTCTTCATCTTCAATCTCATCCCCCTCCTTCCGCTCGACGGCGGGCATTTGGCCGGCGCCACATTCGAGGGGCTGCGGCGGTCGGTCGCCCGAAGGCGCGGGCGCCCTGACCCAGGCCCGATCGACACCGCGCGCCTCATGCCCCTCAGCTACACCGTCGCGATCGCCTTCATAGTCATGACCGTCATTCTTGTGGTGGCCGACGTCGTCAACCCGGTCAAGCTTCTGTAACCGAGCCCGCGCCGCGCCGTCCGGCTTAGAGCGGCCTCTCAGATTGGAGCCGCTGCCCGAAGACCTCGCAGCCGCCGCCCGGCTCCGAGTCGTCTTCCCGAAAACGCAGGCGAGGGCGTTGCTTAGGTGATAGTTTTGACGGTGACGGCGCTTTTGGCGTCGCCGCGTTCGTGACGTCACTGGGCGCGAGGGTGCTTTAGCGACGTCGCTTGGCGAGGGCTTCGGGCCTTGGACGGCCCGAGAGCCGGGGCGTTCGCAGCGACGGGCGATTAAGCGTTGAAACGGCGAGGAGGAACTTCGATGAACGACGAGTCAGCCGCCGGCGGGAACTCCGCTGGGGCTCTGGATGTAGAATTGCGCGCCGAAGCGGCGGAAGGGCATTCCAGCGCAGCAATGCCGCAGGCGCGCGCCGGCGTGGTCGCGACGATTGTGTTCTGGCTTCAGGGGCCATGCCTGCTCCTTTTGCCCTGGGCGGTCATCTTCTTGCCGGGCGGCGCCGACCGGGGCGGGTTCACGATGCTCATTTCCGGTGTCGTCTTCGCTCCCGCCATGTTCTTCGGCCAGCTGATCACTTTGATTGCAACTGCGATTCACGCCCGACGCGCGGGCATTATGGCGCTCGGAAGGCCGACTCTCTGTTGCTTTGCGGCCTACTGCGGTTGCGTCCTCCTCTACACTTTGTCCGCCACAGAGACCGACGACGTAGATACGTACCCCTCGCTTCTCATGAGAATGGGAGTTTCAAGCGGGACCAGCGCTTCGCTCGTCGACCTTGCGATGCTGGGCGGCGCCGTCATGTTGCTTGTGACGCTGATGGTTTCGCTTGCCGACGGGCCAAGGGCCTTGAGGGCCAGGCGCGGGCACACGGGACGCGCCGGCATAGGGGACGCGGGCCAAAGAGACACGGGCCAGGGAGACGCCTCGGACATGGAAAACCGGTGACTTCGCCGATTCGTCCGGGCCCGCCGGGCAGACGCCCGGGCAGGGATGAAAGCCGGAGGTCCCCGGCGAAATGAAAACGAGGAAAACGAGGGAGCGGGCAAATGGATGACCGTGCGGAGGACGCCTTCGGCGATCTGCTGGGCGTTTTTTTGCAGAAGGAACGCGAGAAAGAGGCCCGAAGCAAACCAAACCGTCTGCGTGCGGAGGGAAAGGGCGGAAGCGGGAGGGGATCGGCGATCGCCGGAAAACGAGTTGTCGCGCCCTCTGATCCTCGAGCGCCCGGATGGTTCGTTCGGTTCATGCTTTTCTTCCAGATCGCGATGATCTATTTTGCGCCTTTCTTGGTTATTTCGGCGCCGAGCGGGTCTGGAGCCGACGTTGTGACGGACAAGATTGAAACCTACTTGTTCCTGCCCGTGATGCTTCTCGCTCAGATGCTGATTTTCATGGCGACGATGATGCACGCTGTCTCCAGCGGCGTCTTCGCACTCGGCTGCGGCGTATCGACCTTTCTGTGCTCTTATTATGCCTGCGTATTTGCCTATGCGCTCAGCATGGGAGGATCGGGCGAGGCGGGAAGCCGTTCGCCTTTCCTCCGCAGAATCGGCTTCTCCTTTGAGACCTCGATGTCCGTGGCCGTTTTCAGCCTCTATTTCGGCGCCTTTTCCTTGCTCGTTGCTCTGGTCCTGTCGTTTTGCGGCAACCAGAATAAGCCCAAGCGTCCAAAGGAGCTTCACGATCGTCCGACGGCGCTTCCGATTTTCGAAGGCTCGGGAACGCGCCGTGTTCACGGAAGAACCAAGGCTAGCTTGGGAGTTGGCCCCGTCGGGGAAGGATCGGCATGAACGAAGATTTTTCGGCGTCTGAAATGCGCCTCGCTGAGGCCTCGCATCGAGAGCGTCGCCGGGGAGGCGGAGGAAAGAAGGGAAAAAGGCGGCCCGGTCGGTTCTCCGTGTTCGCTTATCATGCTCAAGGCCCCGCTGTCTTGCTCTTGCCTCTGGCGGTGATTTTCGCTCCGGGCGGGCTGGAATACGGCGGGTGGATGATACTCCTGGGATTGCAAATGGCCGTCTGCATGGTCGCCGGCCAGTCAGCCATCTGGATATCGACGGCGATTCACGCGCGTCGGGTCGGCGTCTTAGCGCTTGGGCGCCTCACTCTTCTGACCCTCATGGCCTATTGCGCGTGCGTCGTTCTTTATTGCCTGTCGGCCATCGAAGTTGATGACGCTAGGGATTACCCTTCGATCCTTATGAAGATGGGGATGTCAAAAGAGATGACCCATTTCCTCGCGGAGAACGCCATTCGAATCGGGGCGGCCATGTTGCTGGCGGCTGTGATTGTTTCGCTCGTTGACCGGCCGAAGGTTTCCAAGCGCGGAACTCTTGACGGCGAAGAAAAGCCGCTCATATTCTCGTAGATGCAGGATGTTTGCAAACGCGAGGGTGAGTGTGGAGAAACGTTGC
This sequence comes from uncultured Actinobaculum sp., assembly GCA_938020505.1. GTDB lineage: Bacteria > Actinomycetota > Actinomycetes > Actinomycetales > Actinomycetaceae > Peptidiphaga. The sequence continues at coordinate 28,179 of CALIHR010000002.1, forward strand.
GCTGCACTCCTTCGTCCAACGCGGAAGGCAGGAGTCATCACATGCCCGACGATACAAGCAGCTCCGCCGGAGACCCGAATGCGCCCCACGAGCCTGCGCCTCGCGGGTCTGCGCCTCGTGGGCCGGCTCCTTGCGGCCCGGCGCCCTACGGGCCTGGTCAAGTGGAGAAGACGCACCGATTCTTGAGGTTTCTCTACTTGAGCCAAGTCCCCTTTATCATTCTTGTGCCTCTAGCCCTCGCCGCTCTTCCAGGAGGCATCGGTTCGAGGGGCGGCGTCTTTGAATACGTAATGTCGGTTCTTGCTCCGATCATGGTCTTCTTCCAGGCGCTAATCTGGATTGCCACATACATTCGCGCCGACGCCGCCGGGGTGAGGATAGTGTCGAAAGCCGTCGCCTCGCTCCTATGCTTTTACTACGCCTCCGCCCTGTTGTGCGGCTTGGCTATGTTCGACACCGGGGATTCGTCCCAGGATCGCTGGAACGGTCACTTTGAACCGTCCATATTGGAGCGCTTGGGGGTGGAGGGCGGCTTCAGCTTCGGACTGGCGATACTCTCCTTTCTGGCAGGCGCAGCGTTCCTGCTCATGACCGCAGTGGCGGCGATGGCCTCCAACCCGCTGCCGAAAGAACTCCGGTTTCAAAGGAGAAAACCGCAATGGCAGGAGGGGCCGCGAATGCGGCAGGAGGAATTGTGAACACGGCAGGAGGAGCCATGAACCAGGTAGGAGGAGAGCAGATTCGAGGCGACGGGGGCGAGTCCGTTCGAAAAGGAAAAGGCGAGAGCGGTCAAGAGGGAGAGGGCGAGCGTCTTCCGGAACGAAAGGAACGGCCGACGCTCGGCCGCATGTACGGCCTGTATCGGCTGCAGGGCCTTTTGGCATTCGTTGTGCCTCTGGCTTGCCTGGCTTCGTATTACGCGGCGTACGGGGCAACCGGGGACTCCTCCGACGTCGACATGGTCCTAGCCATGGCCCTGACCATGCTCATCGGGCAGACGGCAGTCTGGATTGCAAGCGCGACAAAGGCCCGCAGAATCGGGGTTCTCGGTTTGGGAAGGCCGACGGCCGCCTGCCTTGTCGCCTACTGCGCCTGCGCGTCCTTCGTCGTTGCCTGCCTGGCCTTCGGCACGAGGCTCTTTCACGTGCGCGGACTCGACCGCGCCGCGGTTCTTCGTCTCGCCGCTCCGGTCATGGTCGTTTTGCTCCTTGCGGCGGTCGCATCCGCGCTGGCGAGCGAGCCGACAGCCGACGGGGCCCGAGAATCGCCCACGCCCGTGCGAGGCCAGCCCGGCCCGCCGAGCAGGCAAAGAAAGGGAGGCGGCCCCGCCGTGTCCGGGCTTCGACGCTTCGTCTACAGGCGCCAAGGCTCGATGACGCTCGGCGTCGTAGCGGCGATCACGCTTATGCCGGGGGGCGTGTGCAAGAAAGGCTGGATGCTTTTCTTGGGTCTTCTGTTCCTTTCCCCGATCGCGCTTTTCGGCCTTCTGCTCGTGCGGATCGTCACGCGTTCGCGAATGAAGCGTTCGAACGACGTCGCGCGCGCAATGCCGGCCCCGACGGCCGTTTTCTTGACGGTCGTCTATGCAAGCGCGATCCTTTACGGACTGAGCATGTATGAGAACGACGGCGCCGAGGACCATCCCGCGATTTTGGACAACATCGGAGTGCCGACGAGCGTGAGCTTCTTCCTCGTCTCCGTTTCGCTCGTCGCGGGAGGGTTGAGCCTGCTCGCTGCCGTCGTGAGCCTGGCCTTCGTCAAGCCGGCGCGGGCTTTCACACACGGCGAATGAAATCGCAGAGGCTGATTCTCCCGTCACACAGACAGGCCCGAGATCACATCGTCGCGGTTCGCGTGGGATACTTGGACGCGTGATTGTTGACCTTGGCATGCCGGGCCTGCGCCCCGAGCTCAATGTCCTCTCCCCGAGGAAGCGCACGCGTCAGATCCAGGTCGGGGGCGTCGCCGTCGGCGGCGACGCCCCTATTTCGGTGCAGTCGATGACCACGACGAAGACCCACGACATCGGCTCGACCCTCCAGCAGATCGCCGAGCTCACGGCCGCCGGGTGCGACATCGTCCGCGTCGCGTGCCCCACGGACAAAGACGCCTCCGCGCTGAAGATCATTGCCAAGCAGTCCAGAATCCCCGTCATAGCGGACATTCATTTCCAGCCCAAGTACGTTTTCACCGCCATTGAGGCCGGATGCGGGGCCGTTCGGGTCAACCCCGGAAACATAAAGAAGTTCGACGACAAGGTCGCCGACATCTGCAAAGCGGCCTCCGACTACGGCGTCTCGCTTCGCATCGGCGTCAACGCGGGGTCGCTCGACCCGAGGCTGCTCAAAAAATACGGCTCCGCCACCCCGGAGGCGCTCGTCGAATCCGCCGTCTGGGAGGCCTCCCTCTTCGAGGAATGCGGTTTCCGCGACTTCAAGATTTCGGTCAAACACCACGACGTCGTCACGATGGTGCAGGCCTACCAGATGCTTGCCGAGCGAGGCGACTGGCCCCTCCATCTCGGCGTCACCGAGGCGGGCCCCGCCTTCCAGGGAACCATCAAGTCCGCCGCGGCCTTCGGCACGCTCCTGGCGCAGGGCATCGGCGACACGATCCGCGTCTCCCTCTCGGCGCCTCCCGTCGAAGAGGTGAAGGTGGGCTCTAAGCTCCTCGAATTCATGGGATTGCGTCCGCGCAAGCTCGAGATCGTCTCCTGCCCCTCCTGCGGCCGCGCCCAGGTGGACGTGTGGACGCTCGCCGAGTCCGTCGAGGAGGGGCTCAAAGACGTCAAGGCGCCGCTGCGGGTGGCCGTCATGGGCTGCGTCGTCAACGGGCCGGGAGAGGCGCGCGAAGCCGACCTCGGCTGCGCCTCGGGAAACGGCAAGGGCCAGATCTTTGTGCACGGAAAGGTGGTCGAGACTGTCCCTGAGGACCGGATCGTCGAAACCTTGCTGAAATACGCCAACGAGATGGCAGAGGAAATGGGTGAGGCCGCCGAAGGCGACAAGCCCGTGGTCCAGGCCTTCTGAGCGGTCGACGTGTCCTGGCTCAATCGCAAACGCTGTCCCGGCATGCGCTCCCTCGGATCCTCCGACGCCGAGGCGGTCCTGCGCTTTTTTGAAAGCAGGCCGGTGGACGCCGTCCTTGCACGGGTGGCCGTGGAAGACACGGGGCTTTCCGGCCACAGGGGGATCGGCCTGTTCGACGCCGCCAACGAGCTCACGGGGTTCGCGTGGGACTGGGGCAACGTCATTCCCCTCGGCTTCGACGCCGCAGGCCTCGACCTCCTCGCGGACGAGCTGCTGGGGAGGTGGCGGTCGGCGACGTCGATGGTTGGCCCCAGCGACCAGGTGATGGGCCTGTGGGAACGGGTGGAGGGCCAATGGGGGCCGGCCCGTGAAATTCGCAGGCGACAGCACTCGATGGTTATGGGCGAAGGGCTCAAGACGGCCCCGGATCCGCTTGTCCGGCAGGCTGAGCTTTCCGACATGCCCATCGTCTTTCCCGCCTCCGTGGCAATGTACATCGAGGAAGTGGGACAGGACCCGACCGTCTTCGGCAACGCCTATGAGAAACGGGCCGAAAGCCTGGTCAGGCGCGGCCACACATTTATTCGCACTGCCCCTGCGGCCGACGGCGCGGGGGAGCGCGTCGTCTTCAAGGCCGACGTCGGCGCCTTGGCCGGCGGCGTGGCGCAGATCCAAGGCGTGTGGGTTCCGCCGGATCTGAGGGGGCGCGGCATCGCCACGTCGGGCATCGCCGCCTCCGTGGCCCTCATCCGGGAAAATGTCGCCCCGACCGTCTCCCTCTACGTCAACGACTTCAACGAGTCTGCCGTAGCCGTCTACCGCAAGGTGGGATTCGACGTCGTCGGAGAATGGACGACGATATACATATAGGCACGCGATGCGTGCGGTGTCCGACGCACAGCGCACCTGAATGTCCTGTGCAGCCGAATGCCTTGTGCGGCCGGGCCGAATTGGGGCGCGGCGAAAACAGAGGTGCGGAGGAAAGCAGGGGCGCGGTCCGCCGGATTCGACGGCTTCGGCAAGCCGCCCGGTATGCTTGTATTCGTGCTTAGAATGTCATCTCTTTTCGTTCGTACGCTGCGCGAAGATCCGGCCGACGCCGAAGTGGCCAGCCACAGGCTGCTTGTGCGGGCGGGTTACATCCGCCGCGCTGCCCCCGGAATCTACACGTGGCTGCCGCTGGGCCTGCGGGTGCTGAGAAAGATCGAGGGGATCGTGCGCGAAGAGATGGAGGCTGCCGGCGGCCAAGAGGTCCATTTCCCGGCGCTCCTGCCGCGCGAGCCCTACGAGGCTTCGGGCCGGTGGAGCGATTACGGCCCCACTCTGTTCAAGCTCAAGGACCGCAAAGAATCGGACTACCTCTTGGCGCCGACGCACGAAGAGCTTTTCACCCTGCTGGTCAAGGACATGTGCTCCTCCTACAAGGACCTTCCGCTCTCGCTCTACCAGATTCAAACAAAATATCGCGACGAGGCCCGCCCGAGGGCCGGGGTCATCCGCAGCCGCGAGTTCGTGATGAAGGACGCCTATTCCTTCGACGTCGATGAAGCGGGGCTGGACGCCTCCTACGCCGCTATGAGATCCGCCTACCAGAGGATCTTCGCCCGGCTTGGCCTGCCCTTCGTCATATGCTCGGCGGTTTCGGGGGCGATGGGGGGATCGCGAAGCGAGGAGTTCCTCTTTCCCTGCGAGATCGGGGAGGACGCCTTCGTGCGCTCCGCCGGAGGGTACGCGGCGAACACCGAGGCGGTCGCCACGGTCCCGCCGGCCGAGGTCGATTCGTCCTCCTTCGGCCAGCCTGTGGAGATCGTCACTCCCGGAGCATCGACGATCGCCACGCTGGTCGATGCGGTGAACGAGGCGGCGCCGAAGCCCAACGGGCTGTGGACGGCGGCGGACACGCTGAAGAACGTGGTCGTCGCTGCCGTACATCCCGACGGCCGGCGCGAGGTGATCGTCATCGGTCTGCCGGGCGACCGGGACGTCGACATGAAGCGGGTGGAGGCGGCGCTCGCCCCCGCCGAGGTCGAGATCGCGACGCCGGAAGACCTCGAGGCCTATCCGGAGTTGGTCCCCGGATACATCGGGCCCCAAGCGGTCGGGCCGCAGTCGGCGCGCCCGGCCGAGGCGGAGCCGCCCGCTCCGCGCTACCTCCTCGATCCCCGCGTCGCGAGGGGGTCGCGTTGGGTGACCGGCGCGAACAAGCCGGACGTTCACGTGGTCGGCTTGGTCTACGGGCGTGATTTCGAGGCCGACGGCTCAATCGAGGCGGCCGAGGTGCGCGCCGGGGACGAGGCGCCCGACGGCTCGGGCCCCCTGGAGATCGCCAGGGGAATCGAGGTCGGGCACATATTCCAGCTTGGCCGCAAGTATGCAAAGGCCCTCGGCCTTTCCGTCCTCGACGAGAACGGGAAGAGCCGGACCGTGACGATGGGATCCTACGGAATCGGGATCACCCGGGTTCTGGCCGCGCTGGCCGAGGAGAACCACGACGGGCGGGGCTTGATGTGGCCGGCAAGCGTGGCGCCCGCGCACGTTCACATCGTCGCCGCCGGGAAGGACGACGCCATTTACGCCGTCGCTGAGGACATCGCGGCCGGTTTGGAAGCCGACGGCGTCGAAGTGCTGCTCGACGACCGCCGCAAGGTCAGCGCCGGAGTGAAATTCGCCGATTGGGAGCTGCTGGGCGTGCCTTTCGGCGTCGTCGTCGGACGCGGTCTGGCCGACGGGCGCGTGGAGGTCCGAGACCGGGCCGGAGAAACGATCGAGGCGCCCGTTGAGCGGGCCCGCGAGCGGGTCGGCGAGCTTGTCCGGTCCGCCTTGTCCGCGCAGAGCTGACTCCCGGGCGGTTTGCCCGGCGCCGGGAGGGCGGCCGCCTTTCCGCTGTTCCCGGCCTCGTCCGTCACTTCTTCAGGAGCGTCCCCACGCTGTCGCGTTCTTCTTGCGAGGCATAGAGAGAGCAGGCGTAGCTGACAGCCGCCTCTCCGTTCGGCTTGTCGGCTTTCGCCGCGCCGCCCACGAGCGCGGCCGAGCTTCTTTTCAACGCGGCGCTCCTCAAGGTCTCGCCCGCGGCGAGCTTGGGAGGGGCGGCGACGGCCGGGCGCCTGTCCTTGGCGCCGGAGGAAATCATCGCCGACTGGGCGGCTTTGATCGAGTCGATGCGGGCGATCCCCGCCTGTCGCTGATTCGCGGGAAGGGCGGCGACGTCCGTCTCCAGCCATTGGCGGGCCGCCTCGACGCCGGAAAGGGCCTCCTCGGTCGCCGCCGCCTTGCCCGCGGCGACAGGGTCGACGTCGCCGCACGAGGCTTTGCCCCCGGTGTGCGCCGCCACTCCCATGGCCTGAAGACGGGCGTCAAGCGCGACGGCGAGGTAGGTTTCGCGTTGCGAAACCGGGGCCGAGTTGGCGGCGGCAACGGCCTCTCGCGAGAGCTCGCCGAGTTTGAGGGCGAGGAAGGAGGCATCCGCGTTCGCCGGCGCCGCCGTCGAAACCGGCGGGTTAGTTCGCCCCGAAGGCGCACCGTTCGGCCACGGCCTCCACACCCCTCCCAGCGCGGAGGCATATGCGGCGGCGGCGTTTTCCACACGGGGGAAAACGTTCGAATGCGGCGAAGCGGCCGCCAGCCGCTTCGCCGCATCGGCGATGAGAGTCGACTTTTCAGCCAGCGCCTGGCGCTTACGCTCCTGGCTCGAAGCGGGCGCCGGATCGACGTCCTGGTTGTCGAAGCGCACGCCCGATGCGATGAGCAGGCCGATCATGAGCACCGCCAGGAGGGCGGAAAGGCCGAAAACTAAGCGACGAGATGTCATGAGCCAATTTTGCCACGGGCGCGATCCCACACTTCACTCGCTCGGGGGCGATGAATCGGTAGGCTAGGGGCATGGCACCGTCACGTAGAACCCATCCCGGTGGACGTCGCGACTCCCGCAATCCGCGCCGTCCACACCAGGAACGCCGAGGAAACGCAGAGATGACCGAGAGCATTTCCGCGGCGTTGGACGAAGTCGTCGCCTCGTGCGGACTTTACCTGGAAGGGGTGAAGGTCGGCAGGGGCGGCAAGAACCTCGTCGTCAAAGTCGTCGTCGACCTGCCTTCCGGGCCTGGGGGAGTGGACTCCGACCGGCTGACCGAGGTTTCACGCGACATCTCGCAGCGGCTTGACGACGTCGACTTGGTGCAAGGCGCGTACACGCTGGAGGTTTCGACTCCCGGCGCCGAGCGCTCCCTGCGCGAGCCCCGCCATTTTTCCAGGGCGCAAGGGCGCCTCGTGGAGCTGCGCATGGTTGACGGGAGGAGCGTCGTCGGCCGGCTCATGAGCCTCTCCGGCGACACGTTGAACGTCCAGGTCGGGGGAAGTCAGCGCAGCGTGCCCATGGCCGAGGTCGTCTCCGGCCGTGTCAAGATCGATATGAGCCGGGCTCCGCAGTCCGCGATCGAGGAGGAAGAAGACTGATGGACATTCAGATGAACGAGCTTCGCATCGTCGAAAGCGAGCTCGGCATCAGCGTCGACGTGATCGTGGGTGCGATCGAGGACGCGTTGCTTCACGCCTATCAACGCGTCCCGGGGGCTGTGCGCGGCGCCCGAGTGGAAATGGACCGGAACACCGGCAAGGTCACGGTCTATGCGCCCGAGGTCGACGAGGACGGGGAGGTCATCGGCGAATTCGACGACACCCCCGGAGACTTCGGCCGGATCGCGACGTCCACGGCGCGTTCGATCATCGCGCAGCGCCTGCGCGACGCCGAGACGGACAGAGTCCTCGGATCGTTCAAGGGAAAACAGGGCGAGGTCGTCTCCGGCGTCGTCCAGCAGAACCCCCGCCACGACAGCAGGGACCTGCTGGTGGACGTGGGCGAACATGAGGCCGTCCTGCGGGCCGAGGAGCAGGTGCCCACGGAGAGGTTCCGCCACGGCGACCACCTTCGGGCCCTCGTCCTCGAGGTGTCAGTGGGCACTCGCGGAGCTTCCGTGCGCCTCTCGCGGACCCATCCCGACTTCGCGCGCAAGCTCTTCGAAATGGAGGTGCCTGAAATCCAGGACGGCACGGTTGAAATCGTCGCGCTTGCCAGAGAGGCGGGGCATCGCGCGAAGATCGCCGTGTGGTCGGACATCCCGGACGTCAACGCGAAAGGCGCGTGCATCGGGCACAATGGGCAGCGCGTGCGCGCGGTGACCACGGAGCTCGGCGGCGAGAAGATCGACATAGTCGATTACGACGACGATCCCAAAGTCTTCATCGCGGCGTCCCTCTCGCCCGCCAAAGTCGTCCGCGTGGACATTCTCGACAAGGCCGAACGCCAGGCGAGGGCGATAGTCCCCGACGGGCAGACGTCGCTCGCGATCGGGAAAGAGGCGCAAAATGTGCGCCTTGCCGCCAAACTGACCGGGTGGTCGATCGACATCCGCAAGGAATCGGACGATTTGGACGACTTCGACGACTGAATGTGAGTGAGCGCTCTCTTCTTCGGCCCGGCCGTTTCGGCGCCTTCGGCGTAAAAGCGCTAAAATACCCAATGGCGTTCTTGAAGGAGGGACTGGTGACAGGTCGGCCTCGCACCTGCATCGGATGCAGGCTCAGGGACAGCCGTATGGAAATGGTCCGCGTGGTGCGGCGCGAATCCGCGGTTGTCGTGGATTCGCGTGGAACGATGCAAGGCCGTGGGGCTTGGGTCCATCCTGATCTCCCGTGCCTCGAACGTGCTGTGCGTTCGCGGGCTTTTGAGCGCGCTCTCAAAGCCGCGCCCCTTGACACGGGGACGGTGGAGGAGTTGCTTGTCCCGTCGGACGGAAACCCGTCCGAGAGTCGAGATAAGAAAGCGGGTAGAGACCCGATGGGCACCCGATGAGTACCCAGCGATGAGCTGCCAGCACTAGTGGGCCTGTGCGCGACACTGGCCCGTACGAAGGAGAACTGTGGCCAAGGTCCGCGTCCATGAACTCGCCAAGGAATTGGGCATAACGAGCAAGAAGCTGCTCGAAGTGCTCAAGGAAAGCGGCGAATTCGTCAAATCCGCCTCGTCGACTATCGAGGCGCCCGTCGTGCGCAAAGCGCACGAGTACATCAAAGCTCACCCCGAGCTTGTCGAAAAGAAGAAGAAATCCGCCAAGAAGCCCGCCTCGCAGGCCAAAGCCGCCAAATCGGGGGAGCGCGCCGCAGCGCCCGACGCCGAAAAGGCCGACGCCGCAGACTCCCAGAGCCCCTCTCGCGCCCCTGCGCCTGAAAGCAAGGAGGCGCCGGGCGACGGCTCGACGTCGGCGCAGGCGTCGCCGGCCCAGCAGACCGCGCCCCGAACCCAAAGCGGCGGCGCGCCGGTCTCGGGGCCCAAGCCCGGCCCCGCCGCTGCGACGCCGGCGCCCAAGGCCAAGGCTTCCGCGGAGAAAGCGGACAAACCGCGCGAAGCGGCCGGGGGGAAGGCGGCAAAGTCGGCTGCGCCCAAGCCCGGCGCGCCGAAGCCGTCCGCGCCCAAGCCGGCCGGGGAGAAGCCAAAGGCGCCCAAGCCTTCGAATCCGAAGAAGAAGCGTTCCAGCGGGGGGCCGAAGCCTCAGGCGCCGCGCCCCG
>CALIHR010000003.1 GCA_938020505.1 uncultured Actinobaculum sp.
CGCGGCGGCCCGGGCGGGCCCGGCAACCGCGGCGGCGGCTTCACACGGTCCGGCGGGAAGTCCCGCGGCGGCTCGACGGCCGGCGCGTTCGGACGTCAAGGCGGGCGCCCGTCGCGCGGCCGCAAATCGAGAAGGGCCAAGCGCGAAGAGTTCGAGGCGCAGTCCTCTCCGATGGTCGCGGGCATCGAGGTTCCCCGGGGCGACGGATCCACGGTGGTCCGGGTCCGCGCAGGCGCCTCCCTCGCCGACTTCGCCGAGCGGATCGGCGCGAGCTCCGCCGCCCTCATCGCCGTTCTGTTCCGCATGGGCGAGATGGCCACGGCCAATCAATCGCTCGACGAAGACACGTTCACTCTGCTCGGAGCCGAGCTCGGCTACGACGTCCAGATCCTTTCGCCCGAAGACGAGGACCGCGAGATCCTCGAGGCCTTTGACATCGACCTCGAGGCGGAGGACGAGGCCGAGGACGACGAGGACCTCGTCGCGCGGCCCCCGGTCGTCACCGTCATGGGCCACGTCGACCACGGCAAGACGAAGCTGCTGGACGCGATCCGCTCGACTCACGTCATTGACACCGAGCACGGCGGCATCACCCAGCACATCGGCGCCTACCAGGTGCGTCTCGAGTACGAGGGCCAGGACAGGGCGATCACCTTCATCGACACGCCCGGCCACGAGGCCTTCACCCAGATGCGTGCGCGAGGGGCCGACGTCACCGACATCGCCGTGCTCGTCGTCGCAGCGGACGACGGCGTCATGCCCCAGACGATCGAGGCCGTCAACCACGCGCAGGCGGCGGGCGTCAAGATCATCGTCGCGGTCAACAAGATCGACGTCGACGGCGCCAATCCGGAGAAGATCCGCGGCCAGCTGACCGAGTACGGGATCGTCACGGAAGAGTACGGCGGCGACACGATGTTCGTCGACATCTCAGCGAAGCTGCGCACCGGCATCGACGATCTGCTCGAGGCCATCCTCTACACGGCCGACGCCGACCTCGATCTGCGCGCCAACCCGAAACGGGACGCCCGCGGCGTCGCGATCGAGGCGAAGCTCGACCAGGGCCGGGGCGCCGTCGTCACGGCGCTCGTCCAGACGGGCACGCTCCGCATCGGCGACTCCCTCGTCGTCGGAACGGCCCACGGCCGCGTCAGGGCGATGTTCGACGACGACGGAAGCGCGGTCGAAGAGGCCGAGCCCTCGCGCCCCGTGCAGATCTTGGGAATGTCCACGGTTCCCGCCGCGGGCGACTCCTTCCTCGTCGCCCCCGACGACCGCACCGCCCGCCAGATCGCGGACAAGCGCGAAGCGGCCCAGCGCGCGGCAACGCTTGCCAAGCGCCGCAAGCGGATCTCGCTGGAAAACCTCAACGACGCCCTCAAGCAGGGGACGGTGCAGACGCTCAATCTCATCATCAAGGGAGACGCGTCCGGCTCCGTCGAAGCCCTCGAAAGCTCGCTCCTCGAGTTGGAGGTCGGCGACGAGGTCGCGCTGCAGATCATCCACCGCGGCGTCGGCGCCATCACCCAGAACGACGTCAACCTCGCCACCGTCGACAACGCGATCATCATCGGATTCAACGTCCGCCCGGCCGAACGCGTCCAGGAGATCGCCGACCGCGAAGGCGTGGACATGAAATTCTACTCGGTCATCTACTCCGCCATCGAAGACGTCGAAGCCGCCCTCAAGGGCATGCTCAAGCCGGTCTTCGAGGAAGTCCAGCTGGCCGCGGCCGAAATCCGCCAGGTGTTCCGCTCCGGCAAGTTCGGAAACATCGCGGGTTCGATCGTGCGCTCGGGCACGATCCGACGCGGCGCGAAGGCCCGCTTGGTCCGCGACGGCGTCGTGGTCGCCCCCGATCTGGAGATCGTCTCGCTGCGCCGCGAGAAGGACGACGTCACCGAGGTCCGCGAAGGATACGAATGCGGAATCACACTCGGGTATCGCGACATTCGCGAGGGCGACTTCATCGAAACCTTCGAGATGCAGGAAAAGCCGCGCGATTGACGCGGTCGACGGCGGCGGGCCGCAAGGTTCGCCGCCGCAGTCGGCTGGCTCGCAGTCTCAGCCCTGCCCATAGTCTCCGCCCGCAGTCTCAGGCTGACCTATATTCTCAGGCCCGCCCGCCGTCGAAGGCCTGTTCGCCGCCCGGCCGGCCGGTCCAAGCCCATCCGCCGAAAAGGAGTGCCAGATGCCCAATCCACGCGCCAACAGAGTCGCCGAGCGCATCCACGAGATAGTCGCGTCTCTGGTGACAAACCGATTGAAGGATCCCCGCCTTGAGCTCGTGACGGTCACGGACGTCCGCGTCACCGGCGACCTTCAGCACGCCACGGTCTTCTACACCGCCTACGGCGATGAGAGGAGGCTCAGAGACGCCGGCCGAGCCCTCAACGCGGCCAAGGGCAATATCCGCTCGCACGTCGGCAGGCAGTTGGGTCTGCGCCTGACGCCGACGATCGAGTTCACGGCCGACGCCCTGCCGGAGACGGCACGCTCCCTCGAGGACGCTCTTGCTGCCGCGCGGCACAGGGACGCCGAGATCGCCAAGACGGCGGAAGGCGCGCTGCCGGCCGGGGACGCCGATCCGTACAAGAAGCCTCGCGACGTCGAGGAAAGCGAGGTCGCCGATGAAGCCTCGGCCGACGATCGCGAAACCGCCGGGGACGCGCCCGAGAACGGCGAAGCCGAGGGCGTGGATGAGGCCTGAGCCTCGGAGCGGCCCGCGGCGATCCATGCCGTGGGGCGAGCTTCCCCGCGGGAGCTTCCCGGGCGACGGCCTTGCCGTCATCGACAAGGATCCCGGCGTCACCAGCCACGACGTCGTCGGCGCCGTCCGGCGGCTGGCGGGAACGAAGAAGGCCGGGCACGCCGGAACCCTCGACCCGATCGCCACGGGTGTGCTCTGCATCGGCCTCGGGCGCGCTACGAAGCTGCTGCGGTACGTCACGGGAACCTCCAAAGAGTACGAGGCGACGATTCGTTTCGGGATCGAAACGTCCACCGAAGACGCGCAGGGCGAACTCGTGCGGGCGAGGGGCGCGCAGGGCGTGGACGCCGCGGAGCTCGCCTTAGCCATGGCGAACCTGACCGGCGACGTCCTTCAGGTTCCAAGCTCGGTGAGCGCTCTGAAAGTCGAAGGCCGCAGAGCCTACGACCTGGTTCGCGAGGGGCGCGAGGTCGCCCTCGACGCCCGGCCGATTCGCGTCGATGTCTTCGAAGCAGTCGGCGGCCCTCGGTTTGCCGAGGCCGGCGGGACGCCCGTCCTCGATCTGGATGTGCGCGTCGTGTGCGGCGCGGGAACCTATGTGCGCGCGTTGGCGCGCGATCTGGGGGAGGCCCTCGGATTCGGCGCACATCTGACGTCTCTCAGACGCACGCGAGTCGGCCCCTGGGACGTCGGCGAGGCCATGCGCGTGCACGAATGCGCCGACGCGGTCGAGGCCGGCGGGCAGATGCCCGTCCGCACCTTGGCGGACCTGTGCCGCGCGATGTTCCCGGCTCTGGAGGTGGGCGCGGAGGCGGCGCGCGACCTGCGCATGGGACGTTTCGTCTCCGCGGATTCGGCCTCCGACGTCGTCGGCGTGAAAGCCGCGGGCGCGACGGGCGGCGGCGCCCCGGTTTCCGGACCCGACGGGCGCTGCTCGGGATCCGCCGTCGCGGTGGCATGGAGCGGCGAAACGCCCGTCGCCCTCGTCAGCCGCAGAGGCGGGAAGGTCAAACCCGACCTGCTTTTGACGCCCGCTTCGGAAGGGTGACGTCTCTGCCCCCGTGCGGGCCTCGACATGCCCCGCGTCCACGTCGATGTGCTCGGCGTCGGCGCGGAGCATTAACCTATATCTCATGACTAACGCTAACCACTCTCATTGCGGATGCGGAGGCGGCGCGGTCGATGCCGCCGTCGTCGCCGCCGCGATAGTCCGGGGGCACACGGCGGAGCCCCCGGCCCCCGCCGAACCGACGTCCGAATGCGGCTGCGGCGGGCACGGAGGATGCGGCTGCGGCGGGGGCGGATCCTGCGGCTGCGGCGGAGGCTCGGGCGAAAAGCCCGTCGTCGACGAGCGGATCGTCGATCTTTCGGAGGGGCGGCGCGACCTCGGCCTTCGCGGGTTGCCGGCGTGAGCATCGACGTATGGCGCAGACCTGAGGACATTCCGAGCGGCCTCGTCGGCACGGCGGTGACGATAGGGGTCTTCGACGGCGTGCACAAAGGCCACCGCGCGGTGCTGCGTGAGACGGTCCGGCAGGCGAAGGAACGCGGCCTCGTCTCCGTGGCGCTCACATTCGATCCGCATCCCGCCTCCGTGCATTCGGGCCAGAGCGTCCATCTCGTCTCGACCCTGGGCGACCGGATCGATCGCCTCGCCGCTGCGGGAATCGACGCCGTCTACGTCCAGAGGTACACCCTCGGCTACGCCCGGGCGACGCCCCGCGAGTTCTTCGAAGATCAGCTTGTGGGCGAGCTGCGGGCGCGCGTCGTCGTCGTCGGCGAGGACGTCAGGTTCGGGCGCCGCAACGAAGGCGACGGCGCTGTGCTGGCCGAACTGGGAAAGGAAAAAGGCGTCGAGGTGACGCTCGTGTCCGATCTCACCGCGCCGGAGGGTCGCAGGTGGTCCTCGACGTGGGTGCGTGAGCTTCTCGCCGCAGGCGACGTGGCGGGGGCCGCCCGGGTCCTCGGGCGCCGCCACCGGATCCGCGGCGAGGTCGTCCACGGATTCCAGCGCGGGCGCGCCATCGGCTTTCCCACGGCCAACCTCGCGGGCGACGACCTCGGCGAAGTCCCCGCGGACGGCGTGTACGCGGGGTGGCTCGTGCGCTCGGTCGAGGGCGCCCGCGCCGCGGAGTACCTTCCCGCGGCGATATCGGTGGGGACGAATCCGCACTTCGAGGGGACCGAGCGGACGGTCGAGGTCCACGTCCTCGGAAGGTCGGACCTCAACCTCTACGGGGAGTCGATAGCCGTCGACTTCGTCGAATACCTCAGGCCCATGCTCTCCTTCGACTCCCTCGAGGGGCTTCTCGGCCAGATGGACGAGGACCTGCGCAACACGGCCGAGATTCTGGGCGTGCCGACGGCGGGAAGGGTCGATCCGGCCTCGGTCACCGCCGTGTGACCCGCGGGGGACGCCCGGCAGACGGCGTCGCCCGTGCGGGTCGGGCCCGACGTCCCACACGCCGGCAGTCGCCGCATGGGGCACGGCGCCGCCCGGCTCACGATGCTCGCGACGGCGCACGGCCGCTTGAGGTACGCAAGCTTACGAAAGCCCGGTATGCAAGCTCACACAGGAATGTCAACCGTCGTTTGTGCTTGCTGGTAAACTTAAAAGGCCGTCAGATCGGCCACGGAAGCGTCATAGCTCGGGAGAACAGGCCCCGGAGCTCCGTGCAACGGAACGAAAAGGAGAATCATGGCCCTCAAGCCGGAACAGAAGAAGCAGATCATCGCCGAGTATGCGACCCATGAGGGCGACACCGGTTCCCCGGAGGTTCAGGTTGCTTTGCTCTCAGCCCGCATCAAGGAATTGACCGAGCATTTTCGCACCCACAAACACGATCACCATTCGCGGCGAGGCCTCATGCTTCTCATCGGCCAGCGCAAGCGGCTTCTGGCATACCTTGCCGAAGAGGACATCGAGCGTTACCGCTCACTGATCGCTCGTCTCGGCCTTCGCCGGTGACATGGGGCGGCCCGGAGAACAGTCCGGGCCGCATTTCGTTGATAAAGACGATCCCCAGTGCCCGGTCTTCGGTGGGAGCTTCCGGAAAGGTCCGTGAGTTGTCACTGATGGCCGTGTCGGGGAGAGAAACAGAAAATAAGGAGACACTCCATGGAGGGACCCGACGTCCACTCTTCGAACGCCGTCATCGACAACGGCGCGTTCGGAACCCGCACCATTCGTTTTGAAACGGGCCTTCTCGCCCGCCAAGCCAACGGATCCGCGCTCGCCTACCTCGACGACGACACCACGGTTTTCGCGGCGACCACGGCCTCGAAAGCCCCGAAGGAACACTTCGACTTCTTCCCGCTGACGGTCGACGTCGAAGAGCGCTCCTACGCAGCCGGGCGCATTCCCGGCTCTTTTTTCCGCCGCGAAGGGCGCCCCGGAACCGAGGCTATCCTCGCCGCCCGCCTCATCGATCGGCCGCTGCGCCCCGCCTTCAAGAAGGGCATGCGCAACGAGGTCCAGGTGGTCGCCACGGTTATGACAATCAACCCGGACGAGGCCTACGACGTCCTCGCGATCAACGCCGCCTCCATGGCGACCTCTCTCGCGGGGCTTCCCTTCTCGGGTCCGATCGGCGGAACCCGCATGGCCCTCATCGACGGGCAGTGGGTTGCGTTTCCGCGGTGGAGCGAGCTCAAGCGGGCCACGTTCTCCATGGCGATCGCCGGCCGCGTCGTGGGCGACGACGTCGCCGTCATGATGGTCGAGGCCCAGGCCCCCGAACACGCGGACGCCGTGATCAAGGCCGGCGGCGCCAAACCGACCGAGGCCGAAGTGGCTGCGGGCCTTGAAGCGGCCAAACCCGTCATCCGCACGCTGTGCGAGGCGCAGTCCAAGCTCGTGGAGGAGTGCGGAAAGCCCGTCGGAGATTTCCCGTTCTTCCCGGATTACACGGACGAGCAGTACGAGGCCGTCGAAGAGAAAATCGGCGGTCGTTTCGCGCCGATCCTCGGCATCGTGGCGAAGGCCGAGCGCGACGACGCCCTCAACGAGCTGACGGAGTCCGTCGTCGAAGAGCTCGAGGAGGCGTTCCCCGAGGAGGAAGCGGCGATTGCGGCCGCCGTCAACGCCGCGTTCAAGAAGACCATGCGCCATCACGTGCTCACGGAGGGCGTTCGCATGGACGGGCGCACGCCCGTCGAGATCCGCACGATCACGGCTGAAGCCGGCGTCCTTCCCCGCGTCCACGGCTCGGCGCTGTTCCAGCGCGGCGAGACCCAGATCCTCGGGGTGACCACCCTCAACATGCTGAAGATGGAGCAGCAGCTCGACAACCTTTCCCCGGCGACGTCGCGGCGCTACATCCACCA
Organism: uncultured Actinobaculum sp.; assembly: GCA_938020505.1. Taxonomy (GTDB): domain Bacteria; phylum Actinomycetota; class Actinomycetes; order Actinomycetales; family Actinomycetaceae; genus Peptidiphaga. The sequence goes on from CALIHR010000003.1 coordinate 7,037, forward strand.
TTACAACTTCCCGCCGTACTCGACGGGGGAGACCGGCCGCGTCGGCTCGCCCAAGCGCCGCGAGATCGGCCACGGGCACCTGGCCGAGATCGCCCTCGAATCCCAGCTTCCCGGCCGCGAAGAGTTCCCGTACGCGATTCGCCAGGTTTCCGAGACGATGGGGTCCAACGGCTCGTCGTCGATGGGCTCGGTGTGCGCATCGACTCTCTCCCTCTACAACGCGGGCGTCCCGCTCAAGGCGCCCGTCGCCGGAATCGCCATGGGCCTCGTCTCCGCCACGATCGACGGCGAAACGAAATACTGCACCCTCACCGACATCCTCGGCGCCGAGGACGCGCTGGGCGACATGGACTTCAAGGTCGCCGGAACCCGCGAGTACGTCACGGCCCTCCAGCTGGACACGAAGCTCGACGGCATTCCCGCCGCGGTTCTCGACGCCGCCCTCGGCCAGGCCCGCGACGCCCGTTTCGCGATCCTCGACCTCATCACCGAGGCGATCGACGGGCCCGACGAGATGGCAGCCACCGCGCCGCGCATCATCACCGTCAAGATCCCGGTCGACAAGATCGGCGAGGTCATCGGCCCCAAGGGCAAGATGATCAACCAGATTCAGGAAGACACCGGCGCCGAGATTTCGATCGAGGACGACGGCACCGTCTTCATCGGCGCAACCGACGGCCCGTCCGCCGAGGCTGCCCGTCAAGCGGTCAACGCCATCGCCAACCCGCAGATGCCCGAGGTCGGCGAGCGCTTCGTCGGCACGGTCGTCAAGACGACGACCTTCGGCGCCTTCGTCTCCCTCGCCCCGGGGCGCGACGGCCTTCTCCACATCTCGCAGATTCGCCGGATCGTCGGCGGCAAGCGGGTTGAGAACGTCGAGGACGTCCTCAACGTCGGCGACAAGGTCGAGGTGGAGATCGCCGAGATCGATCCTCGCGGAAAGGTCTCGCTCCACGCTGTCGTCGAGGAGGAGCCTGAGGCTCCGGCTCCGGCCGAGCAGGAAGAGGCGGAGCGTCCCGCCCGCCGCGAACGCGGATCGCGCCGGGCGCCTCGCCAGCGCCGCCGCTCCAGCGAGAGCTCCGGTTCGACCGAGTGACGCGGCGGCCGTTCGAGCGGCAACAGTTCGAACGGCAACAGACGCAAAAGGGCGGCCCCTGAAGGGCCGCCCTTTTCAATGCCGCCCTGCTTCGCGGCAGGTGCGCTTGGCTTTAGGCAGGTGCGCGCCCCTGCTTCGCGGCGTGCGCATCCGGCTGCGCCTCGGCGGCGGGGTCGGCTAACCTTGACGCGTGACTGAATTTTCCACCGTCGACCTTCCCATTTGCCCCGGCCCGCATGACATGGCCCTCACGGACGACGGCGCCCTCATCCGCCGGTCCGTGCTTCCGGGAGGGGTCCGGGTGTTGACCGAACGCGCCAAGAGTGCGCACACCGTCTCCGTCGGCTTCTGGGTGGGGGCGGGGTCCGCCGATGAAAACGAAGGGACGCTCGGCTCCACGCATTTCCTCGAGCATCTTCTCTTCAAGGGCACGGCCTCGCGCAGCGCGAAGGAGCTCGCCGACCGCATCGACTTCCTCGGCGGCAACTTCAACGCCGGCACGGGAAAGCAGCTGACTTACTATTACGGGCACGTCGTGGAGGAGGATCTCGAGGACGCCGTCGAGCTGCTCGCGGACATGGTCGCATCCTCGACCCTTGCGGAAGCCGACATGGAAATGGAGCGGGGCGTCATCCTCGAAGAGCTCGCAATGTACGCCGACGACGCCTCCGAGGTGGCCCACGAGCAGATCGCCTCCCTGGTGATGGGCGGGCATCCGCTGGGCCGCCCGATCGGCGGGACCTCCGAGAGCGTCCTCGGGCTTGACCACGCGAATCTCACGAGCCATTACAGGCGGAACTATCGGCCCGAGGAGCTGGTGGTCACGGCCGCGGGGAAGGCGGACCACGAGGCGCTGTGCGCGATGGTCGAGGCGTCGCTGCGCCGCGCTGGATGGGGCCTTTGCGAAGGGGCCGCGCCGGCCGCGCGCCGTCGCCGCGCGCCAATCGACTATCCGGAGGGCCGGGATCTCTCGATCGAACGCCCCGTCGAGCAGAGCGCCGTCGTCGTCGGCATGCCCGCGATGACCGACGAAGACGAGCGCCGATACGCCCTGTACACGCTGTCGACGATTCTCGGCGGGGGCACCTCGTCCCGTCTCTTTCAGGAGGTGCGCGAAAAGCGCGGCCTCGCCTACTCGACCTACTCTTTTCCCGGCCTGTACCACGAGGGCGGCCTTTTCGGCCTGTACGCGGGGTGCTCTCCGGAGTCGGCGAAAGACGTCGCGGAGATCATGGAAGGGTGCCTTGAGGCAATCGCCGGCGAATCCGTCGCGAAGATGGAGCTTGAGACCGCCTACCGGCGCGCACGCGCCGACCACGCCTTCAGCTTGGAGTCAGTCGGCTCGCGGATGAACGAGCTCGGCCAGGCCGAAATCGTCCGCGGATCCCTCGTCTCCCGGCAGGAGGCGCTGCGCCGTTCGCGGGAGGTCTCCGCCGACGACGTTGCAGCCGTCGCCGCCGAGCTCGCCCGCGCGCAGCGCTCTCGCGTGACCGTCGGCCCCTCCCAGTGACGCGAGAGCAAGGGGCGCGGGCGCAGCCCTAACTTTCCGCTTCTCAGCCGGATTCCCCGTCTTTCAGGCGGATGCCCCGTCTCTCAGGCGGATTCCCCGTCTTTCAGCCGGATTCCCCGTCTCTCAGGTGGATGCCCCGTCTCTCAGGCGAACCGCCGCATCACCCGGCCTTTCCGACGACGACGTTGGCGAGCTGGTCCTGCGACTGCGTGCCGTCGTTCATGTACTCGGTATGTGTCGCGGCTCCGAAGTCCCGTGGGAGCTTCATCCCGAAAATGTCCAGTGACCTTTCTTCCGTCGGCGAATGACCGGGGTCGAGGTGTTTGATGTTCGGGTCATTCATCGGATCTTCCCCAAGGCCATTGAAAGACGGGGTGACTCTGCCGGCTCCGACAAAATCGGTTTGGTAGCGCATGGCGTAGGTGTGGCCTTCCGGCACGTTGTAGGCTGCGCCGCAGCCCTGGGCCCCGGGAGATCCGTACATCGCGAAATCGTCGACGACGCCGGGTTTGACCTTGGTCATGGCGTGGCTCGACGTCGTCGAACCGTAGGAGTGCCCCAGAACGGACTGGTGAAGGTTGTGCCCCTCGCTCTTGTGGGAGGCGTCGATCCCCTCGACGAAGCCGACGAGCCGGTCGCCTCCCATCTGGGCCTTCTCCGGTCCGAACACCTCTGCGCCGTCTTGTATTACAGGATAGCCCGGAGCGTCGTACCCCATCCAGGTCACAACAGCTACGGGATCCCCGCCTGCTTTTTCGCTGGCGACCCGGTGGAGGTTGCCCATGTCCCGAACGGCGGGTTCGACGAGCGAATTTACCGTCGTGGTCATGCCGGGCACGATCGTCGAAACGTGTTTGGCTTTGTCGACGTCGCCGTAGGAGACCGCGGCGTGGAGATTCTCGTGCCCTTTCTCGCCCGTCGCCTGATCGTAGAGGAGCAGCTGTTTAGGAGGCTTGCCCTCTTCGACGCCCAATTGGCCGCGCAGCTTTTCCAGTTCCTGCTCCCGCGCGAATAGTTGCTCAATTTGGATGCGATTTGTTTCATTGGGCCCCTCTTCCGATCTTTTGGCTATAAGGGAGTCTCCCTGGCGCTTCGTATCCTCTATATCCCACTCGAGGAGCGAGCGATTGACTTTGTCGCGAGCCCAGCTTTCGATACCGTTAAGGTTCCCGAGTTTTCGAGCTTGTTCGCGTGTGTCCGCGTCGTTCAGCGCCTCGGGTTTGGTGAAACGATCAACGTACCTTTGACGTTCGCCTTCGGCCAATCTGCTCCACCAGTCGGAGACCTGTTCGGGCGTGGCGCCGTTGGGCGGGCCGTCTGGAAGCCCGGGAGTGACGTCTCCTAGGCTCTCGGTCACGGGAACCTGGTCTTGGGTAACCTCGGCAAGAGCCGCCGCATAGGCGGCGTCTGTCTCCTCGGCTTTGCTCAGAGCCTTGGAAATGAGCCCTGAGCACTCCGAAAGCTTGCCCTGAACGGTCGGATCGTCCTCAGCCGCTTCGACCTTCGAACCGTCTGAGGCGATGGTGAAGCCGTAAGCGTCGGCCAAAGAAATGGCCTCTGTCACTGCGGTTTTTACTTCTTTGACGCCTTCGACGGCCTGTTCCGTCGCGCCGATGAGCTTTCCGAAGTCCGCCAGCAGCCCTGCGGTTTTGTCTTCGAGCTGCCCGAGGGCCGAGGAGGCAGCTGTTGCCCCTTCGCCCGACCATGTCACGTCTTTGTCGATGTCTTGAATCGACTCGCCGGAGGTGTAGCACTTCTTTCGCTCCGCGATGAGGTTGTTCAGAACGGTGTCCAAGATGGAGGGATCCCAGTTTGTGACATTCTGCCAATCGACCATCACTCCGCCTTCTCCGATATCTTTGCTGAAAACTGGGCGAAATCCACCGAAGTGTGCTGATCCGTTGTGTCGTACTGGTTCATAGCCCCCTGGAGTGCCGTAGAGAAAGACTCGAGCGAGTCTGTGACCCTCTTCGCGAGCCCGTCAATGTGCGAACCCGCCGACGCAGCCGCTCCTCCCGCGGTTCCAGACGGCATGGCCGTGGCGACGGTCGCCAAGGGGACCGAGCCCTTGATTTGGTCGACTTGTCCTCTGGCCTTATCGGTATTGTCCTTGGCGCAGACGAGGCTGTCGAGATCGATCACTAAAGTGTCTGCCATTTCATGTCTCCTAAATAGGATTGTCCTTGTATCTATTATTTTGCTGTTTATGAACGCGAGCATCTCTGTATAGCCTAAGATGTCTGCGTATTCTATTGAGTGTTAACTGAAGTTAACGTTTGCCTCCTTTCATATTTATATCCTGCAAATAAAGTTCTGCTGGAGTCAAGGATGCCGGTGGTTAGGGCTCCCCACGGCCTGAGACGACGGCATGAAACGTGCTCGTTTGCCTAACGGCTTCGGCTGCGACGAGTGGCATGCCCTCGCGTCTCTAGGCGGCTTTCCGTTATTTGGGAGGCTATCGGCATGAGGACGCCAAGAAGCGAGGACGCCAAGAGCGCCTGTGGCAGTCTTGGCGTCCTCGCTTCTCCGAATAGATTCCCCCGCAAGCGGAATTGCCGATACTCGGCGTTGGGCTCTAATGCGCGTTGTTTGTCACGACGTCGGCCAAATTCTTCTGAGCTTGCGAACCGTCGTCGAGATAGTCGGAGTGAGCACTGATTCCCTGGTTGGGCCAGCTGTGTTCGGCTTTGCCCGGATCTAGGTGTTTGATGTTCGAGTCATTCATTGGGTCATTTCCCAGGGAGTTTCCTGCGGGAATGATGGCGTCGTTGCTGTAGCGCATTGCATATGTGTGGCCTGAAGGCACATTGAAGTCGTAAGCGCCAGATCCCATATACCCGGGGGAACCGTACATCATGAAGTTGTTCACCACTCCCGGGCGGACCTCGTTCATGGCTTGGCTGGCGGTGGTCGATCCGTAGGAGTGGCCGAGCACGGATAAGTCAGGCGCGTTGCCTACCGCGGTGCGGGAATCGTGAAGGCCTTCCTCGAAGGACTTCAGATCTTTCGCGCCAACCTCCGCTCTATCGGTGGACGAGGCCTCTCCGAGTCCCGGGGGCGCGTCGTATCCTTGCCAGACGATCGTCGCGACGCTTCCTCCCTGGCCAGTTTCTTGGAGTTTCCGTTCGCTGGCGTTCTTCAGATTCTCCATGTCGCCGGTGTATCCCTCCATATTGTCCTTGACATTCGTCGTCATGCCAGGCACGAATGTCGATACGTGGTCGGCTGTGTCGACATTGCCGACGGCCACGGCAGCGTGAAGAACCTCGTGGCCCTTTTCTCCGGTTGCGGGATCGTAGACCAGCAGTTGGCGGTTTTCGCCTTCGATCGACGAGTGGAGGTTGTTCAGTTCGTCGAGCTTCTTCTGCAGTTCATCGACTTTATTCGCCTTTTCTGCACTTCCAAGCTTCCTCTGGGATTCTGCTTCGTCGGAGTTGTACTCCGCTTTGGCCTTGTCGAGTTCCTTTTGGGTCGCAGCGATGTCTGCGTTGAGCTGGGCACGGTTGGCTTTGTCTCGCGATGTTCCGTCGATGCCGTCCAGATTGCCGATGGTTGCGGGCTGCGTTTGGATCAGATGTTCCTTCTCGGCGTCGGTGAGGGAAGCCCACCAGGCGGCCACATACTCAGTGCTGGCGTTGGGGCCGGGCAAATTGATGAGTCCGGGAGTCGTTGCCCCCAGTTTCTCGGTTGCCTTGACCTCCCCCTTGGCTATGCTGTCGAGGGATGCCTTGTAAGAGGCGTCGCATTCTCTTGCCTTTTTCAACGCGTTGTTTATGTTGTTCTGGGCCGTGCTGACTGCTTCGCTTCTATCGATGAAATCCAAATCGGCGCTGGTGTCGGGGACCGGTATGGCATCGGGGCTCTTCGAATCGCCGGTGTTTCGAGGGTCCGTCACGTTTCCGCCGGCGTCCACCGAAAAACCGTAGAAATCGATTCGCGATACGGCTTCCTGAACCAGAGTTTCAACCATGCCCATGTCGTTCTGCATGGTCGTGGTCGCAGAAAGCATGCTTCCCAGATTGGCCAAAAGCAATTCGCATTTGCTTTCGATCTTGCTGAGAGCGCCGGATGCGGCATCGGCGCCCGCGCCGGACCAGACGACGCCCGTGTCGATGTCTACAATCCCTTCGCCACATTCCGCGGCTTTCTTTCTCTTGGAAATCAGATCGTCAATGACGGTGTCTAGGCTAGTGGATTTCCATTGTTTGATATCGTTCCAGGTGACCATGATTATTCCTTCGCGTCGATGACTGAATTGAACTTGTCAAAGCTGATTGCTGTGCTTTCGTCGGTGCCCGAGTAATTGTTCTGAGCGTCTCTGAGAGCGGTCTCGTACGCTTCGAGTCCGTCGCTATTCTGTTTGGCAACGGTGTCGGTGAAGCTTCCGGCGCTCGAGGCCGATCCTCCACACGTTCCGCCTGGCACCGCCGTCGATACCCCGCTCATTATCGTCTGGAGGTTGTTGACCTGCGATGCGCTGTCGTAAGCCGTGCGCGTTCGACTTGCCGAGGTTTCGAGAGTCTGCGGATCTACTTTTAATTCGGACATGCGCTCCTCTATTCTGCGAAAGTTTTAATGAGTCCATTCCATAGTATCTGAGTCGTCGAAGTGAGGCTACGGGCTTCAAAATTTCCCTCTATTGAGCGACAAACTACATGGAAAAAGCTCCTCGAATGGGCCTTGTCAACGGTTTATACACGAGACCATATCATATTTATTCTTATGTTCGTTGAGTGACTGTGTGTTTCGCGGGTCGCAGACTGTGTGAAGTCATAGGCGGCTTTGGACATTCATCTCGATCGAGGACTTGCCTGTTTGAAGCAAAATGAAGGGACTTGCAGTGCTGTGCCTTTCAATCGCCACACCGGGCGAACTGATGGCGGCCTGCCAAAGCCGCTGTCAACGTTTTGCGCGTGTCATCTCGGCGGGCAGAGCCAATTTCGCCCTCCGAACCGGTCGGCGAACGCGGCCGCGACGGATTAGGCTTGAGGCCATGACTATCAAAGTTGCAGTAGTGGGCGCCGCCGGGCGCATGGGCGCGACCGTGTGCGAGGCGGTCGAGGCCGCCGAGGACATGGAGCTGACCGCCAGGCTCGACGCCGGAGACCCGATCTCGTCGGAGAGCCTCGGCGGGGCCGACGTCGCCGTCGAGTTCTCCGTGCCCTCGGCCTCCGAGGCGAACACCCTGGCCATTTTGGAGGCGGGGGCCGACGCCGTCGTCGGAACAACCGGGTGGACCGACGAATCCCTGGGCCGGGTGCGCGAGGCCGCCGAAAGGCTCGGCCGCAGCGCGGTCATCGCCCCGAACTACGCGCTTTCGGCCGTGCTGGTCATGAGTTTCGCGGAGAAGGCCGCGCCCTACTTCGAATCTGTCGAGGTGCTCGAAATGCACCACCCGAACAAGGTGGACGCCCCGTCCGGCACGGCGATCGCCACCGCCTCGCGGATCGCCCGGGCGCGTGCCGAGGCGGGAGTCCCCGCAGGCCCGGACGCCACGCAGACCGATCCCGACGGCGCGAGGGGAGCGCGGATCGACGGCGTCAACGTCCACGCCGTGCGGCTGCGCGGGCTCAACGCCCACGAGCAGGTGATGCTCGGCAACCCGGGCGAGCAGCTCGTCATCCGGCAAGATTCATTCGACCGGTCGAGCTTCATGCCGGGCGTGCTCTTGGCGGTCCGCTCCGTGCGGGGCAGAGGCGGCCTGACCTGGGGCCTCGACTCGATCATGGGGCTGTGAGTCCCGGCCTTCGTGAGGTTGTGGGCTCCCGGCCCTCGTGAGGCTGTGGGCTCCCGGCTTTCACGGTGCCGTGGCCCCGGCTTTCCGAGGCTTTGAATTCACGGTTCTTGCGGGCCTGCGAGCTGCCGGTTCTCAGCCGTTGTACGTTCCGTTGACGACGGCCGCCACGTCCTGCTGGCTGTCGGGAACGTCGGCCGTCTGAGACCTCAACTCCTCCATGACCTGCTCCCTCGTCCAATCGGGGTGGGCGCCTTGGATTTCCTTATACTTGCCCTCGTAATCGTTGTTGTCGAAGTAATTTGTATGGGATCCGACCGGGTCCTTCCACCCGGGAGCGTACTGGTTTGTCCGCAGATGCTGTATTCCGTCCATATTCATCGGATCGGTGGTTTCCGTCATATTGAACCCGGGGAGGTAACCGGGTCGGTTGGGAACGAGGCCGCCGTTGGGAACCCCGTTGATGACGTCTCCCTCGTTCCTTATCGCGTAGACGCTGTCGGAGGGCACGTTGAGTTCGGAGACGTCCGTTGCGGGGATGCCCGGCGAACCGTAGAAGACCGCCGCGTCGACCACTCCGTCGCGGACCTGGGTCAGCGCGTAGCCGGTGGTCGTCGAGCCATATGAGTGGCCGATGGCCGTCAGCCTCGGATCCCCGGCCTCTCCCTCGCCCTGGCGAGAATCGTGCAGGCCTTCGAGGAAATTGGCGAGATTCCGCCCGCCGGCGGCGGCGCGGTCGGTGTTCGTGACGGAAAGGTCCCTCTGATCCGGGTCGCCGGTGCTGACGTGCGGCGTGTCGTATCCGAAGTACGTCACCATCGCCGTGTTGCCGCCGGCGGAGTTGGCGATGTTCTCCATGTTGTGCGTGTACTCCTTTACGTTGCCTCCAACGGACGTGTCGAGGCCGCCCGTCTGAACGGCGACATTCTCAGCCGTGTCGACGTCGCCCACGGAAACCGCGGCGTGCAGCTGGTCTTGATCCTCTCCGGGCTCGACGGGGTCGTAGAGAAGCAGCTGCTTCTTGGGCTGGTACTCGCTTGGCGCCGCCGCGTCCTCCAGCGCCTTGAGCTCGTCGTATTTCTTCTGCTCTTCGTCGGTGAGGGCAACGCCGTTCTCCTTCTTTTCCTTCAGAGGGTCAAGATCGTTGGCCAAGCTCTTCCTATTGGCGGCGTCCCGAGCCCATCCGTCGACGCCGTCCATATTTCCTATCCTCTCCGAGGGCGGTTTCTTGTAGTCGTTGTCAATGAGCTCTTGTTGCTGTTCAGGCGTGAGCGAGTCCCACCAGGCCGCGACCGCCTGGGAGTCCTGTCGATTCGCCGGCATGGGAAGCGGGCCGTCCAGAATTTCGCTGAGGCTCTTGTCGCCCGGTTCGACCTGGCCGAGGGCGATCTTGTTGAGCGCATCGGCATACGCCTGGTCGGCGGCCACAGCCTTCTCCACGGCGTCGTTGACCTTGTCCGCGCACTGCTTCAGCGACGTCTCGCGGGTCGCGACGATGTCCGCCAAAACTGCGGAACTCACCGTGCTTCCCCCTAGGACGCTCCCGGCAACCGTTCCCACGGGGCCGAACACCGAGCCCGCCAACGCGCCCATCCCTCCGCCGATGGTGTATGAGACGACGCCGTCGACCGTGACTTCCGTCCAGGAGATGGGATTGTCGTCGGTCACGGTGCCGTCGTCGGCGATGCTGAACCCGTTGTTCTTCGCCTGAGTTGTGGCGTCCGTGACGATCCCGTTGACCTCTCTCATCGAGTCTTGCATGGACGACGTCGCGTCCTTCATTGCACGCACGCCGACGACGTAGGTCGCGATGCCCTTCTCGATCTGTTGGAGGCGCTTCTCGGCGGCGTCGCGGGCTTCGCCCTCCCAGGTCACGTTGTCGTTGAGCGAGATGACCTCATGCCCCCAATCGTCGGCTTTGCGCTCCTTGCTGGAAAGCGCGTCGTACTCGTCGGAAAGAGTCGAAGCCTCCCAGTCCCTGATGTCGCTCCACTGCATGGTTTCCTGCCTTTGAGAATGTTGAATGTGTTTGATGCGCGAGGTTTGAGTCGCGGCGGCCGGAGGCTGTTCGCGAGAGGGCGTTGGCCGCACAGTTCTCGGTTCGGCGGCGGCCCGACGCGCTGCGCTTTTCGGACGGCCGCCGTCGAGCGGCTGCGGGCGGAGCCGGCCTATCGGCCGAAGAGGTCTCCGATGGTTTCGCCTACCTTGCGTGCACCCTCGCCCACCGCGTCGGCCGCGCCCTTGATCCCCTCGCCGGCGGCGCTCATGGCGTCTCCGACCGTGTTGGATGCGGCATTGACGGCCTTTCCGGCTCCGTCGAGGGCCTGCCCGGTTGCGTCTGCTGCGCCGTGGGCCATGTGGCCGATGCCTTCCCAAGCGTTCGAGGCGGTGTCCGTCGCAAATTGGACGGCGTTGCCGCCTGCGTCCATTGCTTGGTCGAGTCCCTGGCCCACTGTGTCCATGACTGCGTTTCCGGCGCTTCCGACGGCGTCGTATCCGGATGCGGCGAGGTTCCCTGCGCCTTCCACGGCGTCTCCCGCAAACCCTCCGAAGGGAAGGTCTCGCAAACCGTTTGCGGCTTGATGCGAGGCTTGTCGCATAGCGCTGCCGGTTTGTTCGCTTGCGGACCGGAAGCCGTCGCCGCTTTGGTCCATGAACGAAGCGATGGCGTTTCCCGCTTGGTTGAGGCCGCGATTGGCCGCTGCGCCCGCATTTCGAGTTTCCTGCCCGGCGGCGCCCATGGCGTCGTCGAACGCGGATCCGGCGGCGGAAACTCCTTGCCCTGCGCCGGTCATGAAGGATCCTATGCCGGATCCGAAGGTTCTGACGCCGCCGCCGGCCGCGTCCACGGCCGAGCCGAAGCCGGTGGTGAGTCCGCGTGCGCCGGCGGCGAATGCGTTTCCTGCCCCTTCGGAGTGCGGCGTGCGGTAGTACGTCCCGGCCCGCCCGGTCTCCTGCGTCCGTTCGGTTGGCGCGGAGTCTAGCGAGGGCGTGATGACGGTGCCGGTTGGGTCGTGCCCCATCTCCGCTGCGACGGCGGACTCGAGCTGTGAGAAGTCTTGGCTGCCGCTCTGGTCCTGCTCTTGGACGAGGACGGCGGAATCCCTCAGGCTGCCGGCGTACTCGTGGAGGTCTTCCTCAGAAACGTGAAGGGCTTTGTCTAGGTATTCGGCTGCGGACAACGCCGCTGCACCCGACGTCCCGCCGGTGATCTCCCGATTGATTTCGTCGGCGATTGTCTGCACTCGCAGACTGGGAGCCTCGTCGGCGAGCGTCTCCGATTTGGAAGCCTCATCGTAAAGCTGGTCCGGCTCGACGTGCAAGGTCATTGAGACTCCTTCTATTGTGTGGGTTTGCACGGATTAAGGTAGCTCAAGAAACATAATGCGTCTATGCTCGGGTAGGGGAGGCCTTCCCCGCCTCCGATTTCACATTTAGGGTACAGTGTGATAGCTCACGTGTGTGACGCATCTGAGCGGGCCTGTCCGTCGTGCCACATTTTCGGCGTCGAATGACGGAAGTCCAGAACGGGCGCCGTGAGAAGCTGATACCTTCGTTGGCATGAGCGAGACGAGTCTACCCAAGCGCACTTTCGGTTCGGTCGGCGTCGCAATGGTGACGCCCTTCTTCGAGGACGGCTCCCTCGACGTCGATTCCGCAGTGGCCTTGGCCAACAAGCTGGTCGACGACGGCTGCGACCTCATCCTGCTGTCGGGAACGACGGGGGAGTCGCCCACCACGCATCAGCCGGAAAAGGACGACCTCACCCGAGAAGTCGTCGCCTCCCTCAAGGGACGCGGCGCCAAGGTCATGGCCGGCGCCGGCTCCAACGACACGGCCCACGCTGTGAGAATCGCAAGGGGGGCGCAGGCCAACGGCGCCGATGCGCTGCTCGTTCTTCCGCCGTACTACAACCGGCCCTCACAGGAAGGCGTGTACCAGCACATTCTGGCCGTCACCGAGGCGAGCGACCTTCCCGTCATGCTCTATGACATCCCCGGCCGCACGGGAGTCAAGCTCGACACCGCGACGCTTTTGCGGCTCGCCGAGCACCCTCGGATTGTCGGCGTCAAGGACGCCACCGGCGACGTCGCCTCCGGCTTCATCAAGATGGAGCGCACGGGCTTGGAATACTACTCGGGCGACGACTCGCTCAACTTCGCCTGGCTCGCCCACGGGGCCTCGGGCGTCATATCCGTCGCCGGGCACGTGATCGGCTCCGGCCTGCGCGCGCTCGTGACCGAGATCGACGCCGGCGACCTTCCCGCGGCCCGAGCCGAGGCCGCGAAGCAGCGCCCGATCGTCGAGGCGATCATGGGCGGCGGCCAAGGGGCAGTCATGGCCAAGGAGGCGCTCAAACTCCTGGGCGCGATTCCCAGTGCGACGCTTCGGCTTCCGCTGGTGGGGGCTTCGACGTCGCAGATCGCCGAGCTCGCGGCCGTGCTCCGAGCCGAAGGCCTCATGTGAGCCGTGTGCAGGAGGGGCCGTTCGGCCGCTGCGGCGGGCCGCTAAGGCTCTCCGCCGGGGATCGTCGATTGTCGCCCCGGCCATACGTGCGACAATGTTGGTGTGAGCGATCTTAAAACCCCACCGGATCTGTCGGCCGACACCGTTCGCATCGTCCCCTTGGGAGGGCTTGGCGAGGTCGGTCGCAATTGCAACGTCCTCGAATACGGGGGCAAAATCGTCGTCGTCGATTGCGGCGTCCTCTTTCCCGAAGAGCGGCAGCCGGGCGTCGACCTCGTCCTGCCCGACATCGACTATCTGCGCGACAGGGTCGAAGACGTCGAGGCCGTCGTCCTTACGCACGGGCACGAGGACCACATCGGGGCGGTGCCGTACCTGCTCAAGCTTCGGCCCGACATTCTGCTGGTCGGAAGCCGCCTGACGATCTCCTTCGTCGAAGCAAAGCTCGCCGAACATCGAATCAAGGCGAATTCGCGCGTCGTCGCCGAGGGCGACGTCGAGAAGATCGGCCCCTTCGAGATGGAGTTCATCTCCGTCAACCACTCGATTCCCGACGCTCTCGCGGTGTTCGTCCGCACCGAGCAAGGGAACATCCTCATAACCGGCGACTTCAAGATGGACCAGCTGCCCTTGGACGGCAGGCTCACCGACCTTCGCGCCTTCGCCCGCGCCGGGGAAGAGGGAGTCGATCTGTTCATGTGCGATTCGACCAACGCCGAGGTGCCGGGCTTCGTGCCGTCGGAGTCTGAAATCGGCCCCGTCATCGACGACGTCTTCGCCCGCGCGACCGGCCAGATAATCGTCGCCTCCTTTTCCTCGCACGTCCACAGGGTCCAGCAGGTCCTCAACGCCGCCCACGCGCACGGGCGCCGCGTGGCCTTCGTCGGGCGCTCGATGATCCGCAACATGGGGATCGCCGCGGAACTCGGGTACCTCGACATCCCTCAGGGCGTGCTCGTCGATCTTGCGGACATGCCCTCGCTTCCCGAAAACGAGCGGGTCTTCATGTCCACGGGGTCGCAGGGAGAGCCGATGGCCGTGCTTTCGCGCATCGCCTCGAAGTCGCACCCAAAGGTGGGCGCCGGGCCCGGCGACACCGTCCTGTTCGCCTCCTCGCTCATCCCCGGAAACGAGAACTCCGTCTACCGCCTCATCAACAACCTCATGAAGCTCGGGGCGAAGGTGGTCCATCAGGGCAACGCCCGCGTCCACGTCTCCGGCCACGCCGCCGCCGGCGAGCTTCTCTACTGCTACAACATCCTCGAGCCCGCCTACGCCATGCCCATCCACGGGGAGGTGCGCCATCAGGTCGCCAACGGGGGGATCGCCGTCAAGACGGGGGTTCCCCCGCAGAATGTCATCCTCGCCGAGAACGGCTCGGTCATCGACATGCACGACGCCGAAGTGAGCGTCGTCGGACAGGTGCCCTGCCACAACATCTACGTTGACGGCTCGTCCATCGGCGACATCACCGAGGAGGAGCTCAAGGACCGCAGGATCCTGGCCGAGGAGGGCTTCGTCGCGATATTCGCCGCGGTGGAGACGAAGGAGAAGGAGATCGTCACGGGCCCCCACATCCAGGCCCGGGCCGTCGCCGAGGACGATTCGGTGTTCGACGAGATACTTCCCGACGTCGCCGACGCACTGCGCGAATCATTGGAAAACGGGGCGGACGCCTACCAGATGCAGCAGGCGATGCGCCGCGTGATCGGCCGGTGGATCTCGCGGAAGCTTCGGCGCGCCCCGATCATCATCCCGACCGTTGTGGAGGTGTGAGCCGATGGTCGCGCATGGGTCGAATCCCGGGCCGCCGGCGCGCCGCTCCCAGGCCGGGGGCGATCGGCTGTGGCACAGCGCTCGCGCGTTAGAATTCAGGTTCGATCGGGTGAAGGATTAGTGTTGCCACTGTGAGTCCCAGAGTTCCAAACAACCCCGCGAAGAAGAAGCCCCAGAAGGCCCCCGCGTCCAGTCAGCCGCAGAAGCGGCAGAAAGCCGAGGCGGACGGCGCCGCGCCCCGGCTGACGGGCGTGCGCCGCGACGGCGTCGCTTTCCTCCTCCTCGGCATCGCCGTGATCGTCGCCCTGCGCGAGTGGTTTGGCCTCTCCGGCGCGCTCGGCGGGCTCATTCACCACCTCACCGCGGGCGTCGTCGGAGTGCTGTCCGTCGTCGTCCCGATCCTTCTCATCGCCGCGGCCGTCAAGTTCTTCCGCGCCTCGACGCAGGAGACCAACCGGCGATTCGCCATCGGCATGGGAATGCTCGTGTTCGGCGTCGCCGGACTGGCGCACATCGGCGTCGATCCGATCAATCCCTTCGAGGACTTCTCCGGCGTCGAGGGCGCAGGCGGCCTCATCGGCCTGGCGACCGGAGGCGCCCTCGGCAAGCTCCTCTCGCCTTACGGGGCCGTTCCTCTCCTTCTTCTGCTCATCGTCTTCGCCGTTTTGTACATGACAAACACGACTGTCCGCGAGCTTTACGGAATGATAAGGGATCGCCTGACGCGCGAGCCCGACGACGAAGAGGACGCCCCCGCCAATCGCGGCGTCTCGGCTTCGGTTCCCTACGAGCAGGCGGCGGCCGTCGAAGAGTCGCCCAGGCCCTCGAGGCTTTTCTCGCGGAAGAAGAAGGCCGACGGCGGCCAGGTTCCGCCCACAGAGGTTCTTCCCGGCGGCGACGCGACGGAGGTTCTTCCCGCAGCGGGCCGCGGCAAGGCCAAGGCGAAGGACGGGGCAGGCGCCACGGAGGCCGTCAAGCCCGTCGTCGCAAGCCCGCAAAAGCCGATCGAGGGCACGGAGCCGCCCTCGCTTCCCGCCCCGGACATCTCGCTCGAACCGACCCCCGGCCAGCAGCTCACGCTCGACCCCTCCATCGTCTACCAGCTCCCGTCGCTCGGCGACCTGAAATCCGGGCCCCCCGGAAAGGAGCGCACGGAGGCCAACGAGCAGGTCGTGGCCCAGCTGACCCAGGTTTTCACCGACTTCGGCATCGACGCGCAGGTCGTCGGCTTCTCTCGCGGACCCACGGTCACCCAGTACGAAGTCGAGCTCGGCCCGGGGGTGAAGGTCGAGCGCATCACCGCGCTGTCGAACAACATCGCCTATGCCGTCGCCTCAGCAGACGTTAGGATCCTTTCGCCGATCCCAGGCAAGTCCGCCATCGGCATCGAGATTCCGAACGTCGACCGCGAAACGGTTCTGCTCGGCGACGTTCTGCGCTCCCATGTGGCCCAGAAGGCCGACCATCCGCTGACCGTGGGCGTCGGCAAGAACGTCCGCGGCCAGTTCGTCGTCGCGAACCTCGCCAAGATGCCGCACCTGCTCGTCGCCGGCGCGACGGGCGCCGGCAAATCCTCCTTCATCAACTCGATGATCACGTCGGTCATGATGCGCGCCACTCCGGACCAGGTGCGCATGATCCTCGTCGACCCCAAGCGCGTCGAGCTCACGATCTACGCCGGCATCCCCCATTTGATCACCCCGATCATCACGAACCCGAAGAAAGCGGCCGAAGCCCTCGAATGGGTGGTCAAGGAGATGGACGCCCGCTACGACGACATGGCGGCCTACCATTTCAAGAACATCGTCGACTTCAACGAGGCCGTCAAAGCCGGAACCCTCCAGCCCCACGACCCCAACCGTAAGCTCGCGCCCTACCCCTATCTTCTGGTCGTGGTCGACGAGCTCGCCGACCTCATGATGGTCGCCCCGCGCGACGTCGAAGCCTCGATCCAGCGCATCACGCAGCTGGCACGCGCCGCCGGAATCCACCTCGTGCTCGCCACGCAGCGCCCATCGGTGGACGTCGTCACCGGCCTCATCAAGGCAAACATCCCCTCGCGCCTGGCATTCATGACCTCGGCGCTCGCGGACTCCCGGACGATCCTCGATCAGTCGGGGGCCGAAAAGCTCATCGGCCAGGGCGACGCGCTCTTTATGCCGGCGGGCGCCTCGAAGCCCATCCGCCTCCAGGGCGCGTGGGTGGACGAGGAGGAGATCGAGCGGGTCGTCGACCACGTCAAGGCTCAGCTCTCGCCGCGCTACCGCGACGACTTCGAAGAGGTCCAGGAGGCCAAGAAGCAGCGGGAGGAGATCGGCGAAGACCTGGAGATCCTGCTCCAGGCGGCCGACCTCGTGGTAACGAGCCAGTTCGGTTCGACGTCCATGCTTCAACGCAAGCTGCGCATCGGGTTCGCCAAGGCCGGGCGCATGATGGACCTCCTCGAGCAGTACGAGATCGTCGGCCCGTCCGAAGGGTCGAAGGCCCGCGACGTCCTCGTTTCGCCCGAGTGCCTCGACAATGCGCTCGCGATGCTGCGCGGCGAGCGGCAGAGCATCTTCGACGACGACGCCCCCGCCGAGCGGGCGGACGCCGCCGAAGGCGGACAGCCCGACGCGGTTCTCGAGGGGCACGGCGTCCCCGAGGCCCGGAACTGGCACGACGACGAAGACGACCCCTACGGGGAAGACGGCGAGGACGCCTGGCAGCTGACGGGGAGATGAGAAGGCGGAGGAAGGCGAACGCGCAAACTCACTTTCTCTCGTTGCCGACCAGCCGCCCCTGAGGCTTCGGCGCCTCCGTGCGTTCGCTCTGGCTGCCCGTAGCCATGACGGGGTAGATCGACTTCTCTCGCGCCTCAATCTCCGCCCGGCTGAGGGTCATGCCCTGCGGACGCGCGCCCTTCTTGAGCTCGGCCAAAGGGAAGACCCTGAACGTCCGCTGATCCTGGGCCAGAGTGGTCCATTCGAGGCCCGTGACGCGGGGCTTTCCCTTCGCCGGGACCTCGACCGTCGCCGTCGTCATCAACCCCGTCACAACGCCGTAGCCGTGATTCTCGATGAGCTGGCCTGAAACGGTGTTGCCCATCGACCACACGACCGGCATTCCACGCCCGCCCGGTCCGCCCTTGAGAGTGGTCACGGGCTCGGCCACGTGCGAATGGTTGCCGAAGACGAGGTCGATCTCCCCGGAATCGGCCAACTCCCGGCCGATCTTCTTCTGTTCGGCGATCGGCTGCGTGACGTACTCGGTGCCCCAATGCATGGAGACCACCACGATCGACGCGCCGGCCTTTCGCGCGCGTTTCGCATCCGCCACAAGGTCCTTGACGGCCCTGCGCCCCTGGTCGCCGACGACGTTCCACGACCATTCCTTCCCCTTGGGAAAGGGAATTCCGTTCGTCAGGGTGGTCGCCGAAAGATGGGCGACGACGACGTCGCGTCCGCCGGAGCGCACCGTGTAGTACTGGATCTTGGAGGACTCGTCCTGCGTCCGGGCGGTGCCGGCGTGGCCGAGGCCGACCCTCTCGAAATTCTCGATTGTCGACGAGACCCCTTTGAATCCGCGGTCCATCGAATGGTTGGTCGCGAGCGCGCAGCCGTCCCACCCCATGGCCTTAAGAGAGTCGGCGATTTGCGGCGGCGATCCGAACGCGGGGTAGTTGGACGGCTTTTCGCCCGGCGGGACGATTGGAACCTCCAAGGCGCACAGGGACAGGTCAGATCCCTCAATCCACGGCTGGATTGCCTTGAGCAGCTTCGTGTAGTCGTAACCCGTCGCCGTCTTCGCGTGATGGTTGACCGAAAGGTGCAGGAGGATGTCTCCGCCGGAGGTGATGGTGAAGCGCGTGGCCGGGCGAGGCTGCTGCGTCCCCGTGGGCCTCGTCGACGTCGAACCGGTGGCCGAGCCCGAAGGCTTCGCGGCCCGACCCGGGGAAGCGGCGGAGGTTTTGGCGTTCGAACCCCCGGAGGCCCCGTACCCCGGCACGAAGACGAGGGCGCCGGCTGTCACTGCGGCCGTCGCCAAACTGAGGCCGACGAACTTCCGGCCCAAGAAAGTTTGCATGCGTGAAGTCATAAAGTTTCCTTTTAAAGGAATCCTATCGTGGCGCCTTCGCCGCGTCGGAAAGGGAATCCGGTTAAGGGAACCTATACCCATGGAGAACCACGGTTGGCCGGAGTGCAAGCGGCTGCGGCGTCGCATCGGCCTGTATCGGCCGTCCGGCCCAGCCTCTGCGCGGCCCAGCCTCTGCGCGGGCCCCGGAATTGTCGGGGCGGGCCCCAAGCCGTCGGGGCGTCGGCGCCCAAACCGCGGATGAGATACCCGCGGCGGCGGGCGCCCGGGTATTCTTGCTTGCGTGAGTAATAGCCACGGCGAGGACGCGGCGAAAGCGCCGCTGCTCAACATCGCCAACGTTCTGACGGTCATCAGGCTGGCGCTCGTGCCGGTGTTCGTCGTCGTCTATCTGGACGACGCCCCTGTCAGGTCGGCGTGCGCCTGGGCAGTGTTCGCCGCGGCCGCCTTCACGGACAAAGCCGACGGATACCTGGCGCGCAGCCGAAACTTGGTGACCGACTTCGGGAAGATAGCCGACTCCATCGCCGACAAGGCCTTGATTTCCAGCGCGCTCATACTTCTGTCATGGCACGGGCGCCTCTACTGGTGGATCACCGTGATCATGATCGGGCGGGAGCTGTTCATCACAGCCATGCGCATGACGGTGGTGAAAAAGAAGGTCATGGCGGCCGGGCGCGGAGGGAAAATCAAGATGTTCTTCCAGTCCATGGGAATCGCGGGCCTGCTCATTCCCTGGGCCTCTTTCCTCCCCGGGGCTCTCGCGAAGGGGCTGGTGTGGACCAGCTACGCGATGATCGGCGTGGCGCTTTACTACTCGGTGGCCTCGGCCGTCGAGTACGTCGCTGAGGCGAGAAAGATCGCGCGCGGTGAGTGAAACCGAGTCGTGGTGTGAGATGCGCGATAGGTCCGGCCGCGAAGCGCCCGACGAGGATCGCGGCGAAATGTCCGAGTCGGTTCGCCGCGCAATCGCCGAAATGGCCGAGCGGTCGTTGACCCTCGCCTGCGCCGAATCGCTCACCGGGGGAGCGCTATGCTCTGCTTTCGTCGAGATTTCGGGGGCGTCCGCGGTGCTTCGCGGCTCCGTCACCGCATACGCCGTGGATCTCAAGGCCTCGATTCTGGGAGTCGACGGCGAACTTCTGCGAACGAAGGGGCCCGTGGAAGAGCGAGTCGCCCTCGACATGGCGCGCGGCGCCTGCCGGCTTCTTGGGGCCGACGTCGCTCTCGCCACCACCGGCGTTGCCGGGCCGGGCCCGGCAGACGGGCACGCGGCCGGAACCGTGTGGGTCGCATGCGCGGGAAAACTGGGGGAGCGCGCGCGTCTCCGCCGATTCTCCGGCGGCAGATCCAACGTGCGAGCCCGGGCCGTCGAAGCGGCCGTGGACCTTTTGGCAGAGCTTCTTTGCATGACTCCCAGGTAATGCTCAGCATCGGTTGGTAAAAATATAACCAGGAACGGTGAAGCTCGCTTTTCCGAAAACCAGGCGGGAACAAACTCGTGACCGACCGCGTTGAAGAAGGTGATGACCATGGAGCTACGTACCGGCGTCAACCGGAAGTTTGAGAGTGCGCCTCGAGTCGCCAATCGCCCTGCGCCTACGGAGCAGGCGCTTTTGCGTCGCGAACTTGGCGAGGTGCTACGTGAATACAGGCAGCGCCAGGGTCGGACGTTGCGTGAGGTCTCGTCTGATGCGAGGGTCTCGCTCGGGTACCTGTCGGAAGTCGAGCGCGGGCAGAAAGAGGCTTCGTCGGAGCTGCTTTCGTCCATTTGCAAGGCCCTCAACGTGCCTCTGAGCCACGTCCTGCGCCTTGTCGCGGACCGCGTCGATTTCGCCGAAGGCCGCGTTCCTCCGCGGATGCGCGTTCCCGACTCGGTTCCCGAATCGCTCGTTCGTTCAGAGCTCGAGAGTGCGCGAATCTGAGTTCTGGGCGAATCTTGACTGGGCCTTTCCCCGCGGGAGAGGCCGCAGTCTTGCCCAGGACCTTTTTCTGAGCGAGCTTGGCGGCGTGAGTCCCGTCGAGGCTTTGAGGGGAGGCCAATCTCCGCAAGTCGTTTGGGATGCGGTGTGCCAAGCGATGGACTTGCCTGAGAGCTACAGGTTTCTCCATCGCATCGCCTCCGACGACCGAGGGCGTTTGCCTTAGCTTTCTCCGGTCTCTTTCGCTACGCCGGTTGTGCGACGTCGCTTGACGTCGCGGAGTGGCGAAGTTTTTTCCTCAAGCGGCGTTTTCGACACGCTGCAATGAATATGAATCGAACGCGTGTGCGGTGTACTGTGGTGCACGGGCTGCGCGGGCGGCCTACTTATCAACAGGTTTGGAAAGTAGGCCGCTTTTGTGTCGGAGGTCGGACATAGCGTAGTCCCAGACGGCCGCTCGGCGAGGGATGGCCGCGACGAAGACCTGTTCTGTCCACCCACTCGACACGAAGGAATAGAAGATGGCAGCTAAAAGCGAGGACCGCGCCAAGGCCCTGGACGTGGCCCTGTCGCAGATCGACCGGCAGTTCGGCAAAGGATCGGTCATGCGTCTGGGCGATCACGTTCAGACGAAGATTCAGGTGATTCCCACGGGGGCCACGTCGCTCGACGTCGCATTGGGCGTGGGAGGCCTTCCGCGGGGAAGGGTCATCGAAGTCTACGGCCCGGAGTCGTCGGGCAAAACGACGGTCGCCCTTCACGCCGTGGCGAATGCCCAGAAGAACGGCGGCATCGCCGCATTCATCGACGCGGAGCACGCCTTGGACCCCGAGTACGCAAAGAAGCTCGGCGTCGACACCGACGCCCTCATCGTTTCCCAGCCGGACACCGGCGAGCAGGCCCTCGAGATCGCCGACATGCTCATCCGCTCCGGAGCGTTGGACATCATCGTCGTCGATTCCGTGGCCGCGCTTGTGCCCAAGGCGGAAATCGAAGGCGAAATGGGAGATTCGCATGTCGGCCTCCAGGCGCGCCTCATGAGCCAGGCCCTCCGCAAGATCACGGGCGCCCTGTCGGCTTCCGGCACCACCGCCATTTTCATCAACCAGCTGCGCGAGAAGATAGGCGTTTTCTTTGGAAACCCGGAGACGACGACGGGCGGCAAAGCCCTCAAGTTCTACGCCTCCGTGCGTTTGGACGTGCGCAGGATCGAAACCCTCAAGGAAGGCTCCGAGCCGGTGGGCAATCGCACTCGGGTCAAGGTCGTCAAGAACAAGATGGCCCCTCCCTTCAAACAGGCGGAATTCGACATCATGTACGGTCAGGGAATCTCCCGCGAGGGATGCATCATCGACATGGGCGTCGACTGCGGCATCGTCCGCAAATCGGGGGCCTGGTACACCTACGACGGCGATCAGCTGGGGCAGGGCAAAGAGAAAGCGCGGCACTTCCTACGGGACAACCCCGAGATCGCCGACGAGATCGAAGGCAAGATCCTCGTGAAGATGGGGATCGCGCCTGAGCCCGACGAGGGAAAGGATGCGCAGAATGCGACAGCCGAGGTCTGACGTCATGGAGCTGAGCCGATCGGAATGGCTCGAAAAGGGACGCGCGATCGTCATTCGGCAGCTGTCGATGACGGACCGCTCCCGTCGCCAGCTCGACGAGGCGATGGGCAAGAGGGGCGTTCCCGAAGACGTTCGCTGCGAGATCCTCGATCGCTACACCGAGCTCGGGCTGATCGACGACGCCCACTTCGCCGACGCGTTCGTGCAGGCTCGGTTGGCGGGAGCGGGGACCTCGCGCCGCGTCATCGCCGAGGAGCTGCGGCGAAAAGGCATCGACGCGGACATCGTCGAGGCCGCGGTCGAAGTGATCGACGACGCCGAAGAGCTGGGCACGGCGACGCGTCTGGCGCTCAAGCGCCTCGAACGGGGGAGCGGGGACCGCGCAAGCCTCCAGCAGCGCGTTTACGCCGCCTTGGCGCGGCGCGGTTTCTCTCACGACGTATGCTCGACCGCCCTGCGGCGGGCCAACGAGCTGCTGGGGTTCGAAGATTCCGCAGCGAGCTGGACGGATTGAAAGTGGACTAGACTTACTCGCGATGTCAGCTGTAGAACTCCCCCGTACATACGCAATCCGCACGCTCGGTTGCCAAATGAATGTGCACGACTCCGAGCGCCTGGCCGGCCTCCTTGAGGACGCCGGCTATGTCCCCGTCGCCGTCGTGCCCGAAAAGGCCGCGCGGGCGACGGATGCGGGGGACGAAGGCGCGGACGTCGTCGTCGTCAACACTTGCAGCGTGAGGGAAAACGCGGCGACCCGCCTTTTCGGCAACCTCGGCCAGCTGGCCGCGGTCAAACGCGAGAGGCCGGGCATGCAGATCGCCGTCGGCGGCTGCTTGGCGCAGCAGATGCGCGGCGGGATCATCGAAAAGGCGCCGTGGGTCGACGCCGTGCTCGGCACCCACAATCTCGACGTCCTTCCCGCCCTCCTCGAGCGCGCGCGGCACAACGCCGAGGCGGCGGTCGAGATCGAGGAATCGCTCAAGGTGTTCCCGTCGACGCTTCCCACACGCCGCGAGAGCGCATTCGCGGCGTGGGTGTCGATCTCCGTCGGGTGCAACAACACGTGCACGTTCTGCATCGTGCCGCATCTTCGGGGCAAGGAGCGCGACCGAAGGCCCGGCGATGTCCTCGCCGAAGTCGAGGCCGTCGTCTCCGAGGGCGCCGTCGAAGTGACCCTTCTGGGTCAGAACGTCAATTCCTACGGCGTGGGCTTCGGCGACAGGCAGGCGTTTGCCAAGCTGCTGCGATCCTGCGGCGAGATCGAGGGATTGGAGCGCGTGCGCTTCACCTCGCCGCACCCGGCCGCCTTCTCCGACGAAGTCATCGCGGCGATGGCTGAGACGCCTTCGGTCATGCCTTCCTTGCACATGCCGCTCCAGTCGGGTTCGGACCGGGTGCTTCGCGCCATGCGCCGCTCCTACCGCTCCTCGCGTTTCCTCGGCATTCTCGACCGGGTCCGCGCGAAGATGCCCCAGGCGGCCATCACAACCGACGTCATCGTCGGTTTCCCGGGCGAGACGGACGAGGACTTCCAGGCGACCCTTGACGTGGTCGAACGTTCGCGTTTCGCCTCCGCGTACACTTTCATCTACTCGCCGCGCCCGGGGACTCCGGCGGCGGACATGGACAACCAGGTCGCCCCCGAGGTCGTCTCCGACAGATATCGCCGGCTCGTCGCCCTTCAAGAGCGCATCTCAACGGAGGAGAACAAAGCGAAAGAAGGATCGCCCGTCGAAGTGCTCATCTCCGAAGGGGAGGGGCGCAAGGACGCCGAAACCGAGCGCGTCAGCGGCAGGGCGGCGGACAATCGCCTGGTCCACGTCGCCCTTCCCACGGGAATCGACGCGGGGGACCGACCGCGTCCGGGGGACATGGTTCGCGCCGTCGTCACTCACGGCGCCCCGCATCACCTCGTTGCGGATTCGGCGCTCGCAGGGGGGCTTTTCGAGGTTCGCAGAACTCGGGCGGGCGAGGCGTGGGCCGCGCACCGGCGGCGCACGGAGCAGCTGACCGCCGAGGCCGAGGGCCGCGCCCCCGTTTCCCTCGGAATGCCGACCATTCGCAGGCGTCCCACGCCTTGAGGAGAGCCTGAAAGGAATCGATCATGGCGGTGATCGGCGTTGTCGGGCCGACGGCGTCGGGGAAAACGGCCCTCTCGCTCGAGCTCGCCGAGGCCCTCGGCGGGGCGGACTCGGTCGAGATCGTCTCCGCCGACGCCATGCAGCTGTATCGGGGCATGGATGTGGGAACGGCGAAAATTCCCCCGGCTGAGCGCCGCGGAATCGTCCATCGCCAGATCGACGTGCTCGACGTCGTCGACGAAGCGAGCGTCGCCGCATATCAGCGCAGCGCACGGGCCGACGTCGACGCGATCCTCGCCGCGGGAAAGACCCCCGTCGTGGTGGGGGGATCGGGCCTGTACGTTTCGGGGCTGCTCGACCGGCTCGACTTTCCCGGGCGAGATCGCCGCATTCGCGCCGAGCTCGAGTCGCTGCTCGAAAGAGAGGGCCCGGGGCCGCTGCTGGAGGAGCTTGCCCGCAAGGACCCGCAGGCGTACGAGGCCATGGATTTGGCGAATGCCCGCCGTCTGGTGCGGGCGCTTGAGGCGATCCGGGTGACGGGCAGGCCCTATACGCCGCGCTTTCCCCGGCACACCGCCCATTATCCGAATGTTCGCCTTTTCGGCGCGATCCGGGGCTCCGACGCGCTCAACGCGGCGATCGACCGCAGGGCCAAGGAGATGATGGCCTCGGGGCTCGTCGAAGAGACGCGCGGGCTCATGGATCGCGGGTTGGCCGATTCGCCCACGGCCGGAAAGGCTACAGGATATGCCGAGGCGATGGCTGTCATCGAGGGGCGGATGCGAATCGAGGAGGCCGTCGAATCGATGTGCCTGGCTACGCGGCGGCTCGCAAAGAAGCAAACAAAATGGTTCCGGGCCGACCGGCGAGTCGAATGGCTCGACTTGACCGACGGCGACGCCCCTCGCGCGGCCGGTGAAATCCTGCGCGCTCTGAAGGCGACATGACGTTGCGCAAGGGGCGCGGCGGAGTCCACAACTTGACTCGTGAGTCAGACATGGACATGACGTTGCGCCAGGGCCGCGGCCGCTTCGCCCGCGAGGGCGGGACGCCTCGGACGCCAGCCTCAAGCTGCGTGTGTCAAGGGCCGAGGCGGCGACGGCCGCGTTCGAGGCGACTTCCCTCCCAGCAAGGCGGAAGCCGGAGTGGGTAGAGTGTATCCGTGATCATCCCGCAGCTCGAGGGCCGGACCCTCACGAAGGCACACGGCACCGGCAACGATTTCATTCTCGTGCCCGACTTCGCAGGCACGCTCGATCTGCCGGCCGAGTCGGTCGCTTCGGTGTGCGACCGCCATTTTGGCATCGGCGCGGACGGGCTCATACGCGTCGTGCGCACCGCCTCGGTTCCCGAGACGGCCGACGTCGCCCGGGACTTTCCCGAAGCGGAATGGTTCATGGACTACCGCAACGCCGACGGCTCAATCGCGCAAATGTGCGGCAACGGCCTGAGAGTGTTCGTGCATTACCTGCGGGTCCAAGGCGTGATCGACCTCAGGGCGGGCCGGTCCGTGAACGTCGCGACCCGGGGCGGCGTCAAGACGGTTTCCTTCGACGGCGCCGTCTACACAATCGACATGGGCGAATACGGGCTGCCGCGCGGCGACGCCGGAGACGACACGCGAGTGGCGGTTCCCGGCGTTGGCGAGCGTCCGGCGCTGAGCGTGACGATGCCCAATCCGCACACCGTTGTGCTCCTCGACAGCGCGGAAGAGCTCGAGGCGGCACGATTGACCGAGGCTCCGCAATACGATCCGGCGCCGCCCGAGGGAACGAACCTCGAGCTCGTCGTCGCCGAACTGGGCGATCAATCCGGGACCGCCGATCAAGCCAGTCTCGGAGGGCAATGTCTCGCCGATCAAACCGGCTCTGCCGATCAACCGGTGAGTTCGTCGAATCCCGCGCTCATGCGCGTGCTCGAGCGCGGAGTGGGGGAGACCCTCGCTTGCGGCACGGGAACCTGCGCTGCGGCCTTGGCCGTGCTTCTCTCGCAGGGAAAACGCGAGGGCGAAGTGCAGCTGCGCTCCCCGGGAGGGCCGCTGACCGTGCGCATCGAGGCAGGCCGCGCATTCTTGACGGGGCCAGCGGTGCTCGTCGCCGAGTTCTCGCTCATCGGCGTCGTGGGATACAGCGGGGAATAGGCCTTCGTCGGCAAGGCGTCCGCGCTGGGAGGCGACGAGAGCGCCGCGGGGCCCGTCGAGTGCTCCGAACGACAAGCTATCGACGACGGAAAGCGGTCTTTGACGGGCGTCTTCTGCCTGTTGCGTATGGGTATGTGTGCGAAAAACCGAACCGTCAGAATGAACATATTTTCATTCTATAAAGTTGCTTGCGTCCGCGTCGAAACGATGATAACTTGTGAATGACAACGAGATAGTTGTCAATTGACAATCGATACAAACTAAAACGTTACGCACAAACTGCGTCGTCACGCGATCGCAGGCACCGTCCAGCGATGGCGGCATGTAGAGCCCAAGGCTGTTCTGAGAAAAGCGCGGGGCGTGGTTTCGGGGTGTTCTGGCGTTCCGGACACGCGCTTCCGACGGTCTTTCGCCGCGGTCTTTGCCGTCGCAATCGTTTATGGACGACTGTACGACGAACTATTCGTCGTGCCTCAAGTTAATCTATGTCTAATTTTGAACGAAACAATGAAATGAGGAGCAATGACTGCATACTCTGACGTCCCCATGCTTGTGGGCAGGCTCAAGAAGGCTGCGATCGACGCATACATGCGATCGTCGTGTGATTCCGCCCTGACGGAGTACGAGGTCCATGACGACTACTACATGGTCAGCACTCTCGTCCCTCAGGGGCCGGCCGCCGCACCCTCCGATTCGAAGAGGATCACTCGTCCGGGCGACGACGGTCAAGGAGGCGGGCACACTAACGGAGACAGCACCATGAAGTACGTGCATAAGTTCAATGAGATCAGGAGCGCCATTGACGAAGTTGTAGAGCCTTGGCTTGATCTTCCTGATCCGCAACGTATAAACACGGAGAAAGCGAAGGCTTTTGGCGTTGTTGGGATTCTGGCGGCCGACATCAACACGCAGGCTGGAGCGCCCGTTGGGGTGGGAGAGCTGCATAAGACATTAGCCAGAGTAAATCAAAAGATCAACGATATGAGCGGGGCTACGGTCATGTCTTTCGGTATGAACTTTATTGATCCTCTGCAGAGCGCCATCCAAGGTGTGGAGGAAGGAGTCGCATACTGGGGCGCCTGCTTGGCGGCTGAACAGAAAATGTTCGAGAGGGCGCGGCATATTGTGCTGACCGCTATTGAAAAGTCCACCGAAGTGTTCAGGGGGGTTGCGGACAACGAATACCAAAAGTTAAACATTATCCTTCAAGTTGTTAATGAAGTAGTGGAAGCTTTTGACGCCTTCGTCGAGCCAACGGGCTTCTTAAAAAATGGGTCGACTGTCGTCAAACTCGGTCTCAAGGGCATGAAGAAGATTACTGAAGAGGATGTCAAGAAGGGTGCCCCGGAAGACTATGACTCGGCGATGAAGGCCTTCAAGAATTCTTTCGAAGCCATAACAAATCGTGTGAGGCTCGCGGAAGAGAAAATTCAACAGACTCTTGTTGACAACTATGAAGTGATGGAGATCAACCACGCGAGGGTGGACATGACAATGAAAGCACTTTCATCGTCGGAGATCGGCAAGGCGGATAAACTGAAGATCGATATGAATCACATTGACGACATAGTGAACAGGGGGATGCCTAAAGTTTCGGAGCTCCTCGAGAACGCCGCGAAAAAGACATCAGACGTTTTCTTGTCTGACTGCGTCCGAAGGGACCCCAGAGTGGGCGTGGGGGAATCTGGGCCTTCTAGGCAATTCGACCAGCTGAAGGTCCTGCTGTATAAACTTGTCGCCGACCTGGCGTGGGAATCAAGGACCGGGACCAAGGATTTCGAACTCGCCATACACTACATACAAACACAGGACGGGCAGTCGAAAGCCGCACTCGATTCCTTCAACGAGCAGGTCAATAAAGGGAGCGGGCTCACGCCCTGGGACAAGAGACCCCACAATGTGAAAGGAGGGTACTCAATAGCATGACCCTCATGACCTTAAAACGGTACGTCATCATCAGAACCTTGATCGTAGCCTTTGCTTTGCTTTGGATGGGCTGGCTCTACTTCAGCCGTCCTGAAGTTCTTGCAGACGCTGGCGGAGGAAAGTCGTCTTGTCACCCCGTCGCCTGGAGGTACCAAGGCGAGAACTATCCCTTGTACTCGGGCTTCGACGCATCGGACTCGGAACGGATTCATGATTATTTCGGCAAGTCCGTCGAAGGCCTTAAAAACGAGGAGGAGTACTACCGCAGGGCTAAAGAAAACATCGAACGTTCCTGCGAGATAGCTCGGTCAGATCGTCGCATGTTCATCAACGTCGCCGCGGTTGTCTCGGTCGGTTTGTTCCTCGCCGTTCCCAAGCCGAAAAAAGCGGAGCGGCCGGAACAAAACGACTCCGAATCCAAGGGAAACAACTCCGAATCGGCGCCGAATGACTCCGAAAAGCCGAAAACACAGGGCGCATAGGCGGGTCTCAGCCCGCAGGCGGCAGAGGCCGCAAAGCCGACGTCGGCCCGTCTGAATACGCCGGTCGGCCTTGCGCCCCCGGGGCGGGCAATCCCCCGGGGCAGGCAACCCCTCGCGGTTCGCCATGCTCCGCCGAGGCAGGTCAGCCCCGTTCGTCCGCTGCGGGCTCTTTGCCGTCGCGAGGCGTTCTTGCGACGGCGAAGACCCGGAAGCCCTTCGCGGAGCCGATCTTTTCGCAGCCCCACCCTTGGCCGAGCATCCACGAGCGAAGCGAGTCCGCGCCGAGATTCCTTTGAATCACGAGGTAGGCCGCGCCGTCGTCGGAAAGCTTTTCGATCCACGTCGCCAACAGTTCGTGAAGCCGCTCTTTGCCGATCCGCACCGGGGGGTTGGACCAGATAAGCTGGATTTTCCGATCTCCCAAGGCCGCAAGCGCCTCGTCCGGGGCGAGTGCCTTCGGCGAAAAACCGGAACGCGCGGCGTTCTTTCGGGTCAGCTCGAGCGCACGTTCGTTTACGTCCACCGCCCACACGTCCGCGCCGGCAGCCTTTTCGCACAGGGCGAGCGTCAACGGGCCCCATCCGCATCCCAGGTCGATCGCGAGATCCCCCGGTCTAAGGTCCGGTTCGGGCGCCTTGCGCAGAAGCACCGCAGTTCCCTTGTCCACATGGCTGGCGGAGAAGACGCCGCCCGACGTCGTGACCGCATACTCGCGCCCTCGAAGGCTGACGCGCCGCTCAACGGCCGCCTCGTCAGAAGAGGGAGACTGGGAAAAATAATGCTCGTTTGCCACGCCACAAGTTTAGCCTCCGAACTGGTGAGCCGAGGGCTCGGCGCCGGAGCAGGGGCAGTGGGGCGAGGGCGCGGCGCCGACGTCGGAGCGCAGCCATGCGAGCGGGGGACGTCTCGGCGGGGGTCTTCCGCGCTTTCCAGGGCATTCCGCCGCCTTCCGGGGCCTTTCGCGGCCTTCCCACGCGCCGCTTTCATGGGATAATGGGCATGTATGAACGAATCAACGAGCGAAGCGGCCGCCTCTGAAGGCGCCGGCTCTTTTGAACCCCGCATCGACCTGCACACCGCCGAAGGCACTGCCTTGCAGGCGGTGTCCCACGAGGGCGCAAGCTGGGCCGGCGACGCACTCGAAAGGGAGGAGCGGTCCTCCCTTCAGCGGATCCAGGGCTTGGAAGCGGGAATTTCGCGCGAAGAGGGCGTCGACGTCGAATACCGGCAGGTTCGCCTCGAGCGGGTCGTCCTCGTCGGCCTGTGGAGCGAGGGCGGCGCGAGCCAGGCCGAGGATTCCCTGCGGGAGCTCGCCGCGCTGGCGGAGACCGCGGGTTCGAAGGTCCTCGACGGCTTGATCCAGCGGCGCGCGCTCCCGGACCCGGCGACGTATCTGGGGTCTGGAAAGGCGCATGAGCTTGCCGATCTCGTCGCGTCCCTCGACGCGGACACAGTGATCGCCGACTCCGAGCTCGCCCCTTCGCAGCGGCGCGCGCTCGAGGACATCGTCAAGGTCAAGGTCATCGACCGCACGGCGCTCATCCTCGACATTTTCGCCCGCCACGCCAAGTCGCGCGAAGGCAAGGCGCAAGTCGAGCTCGCACAGCTGGAATATCTGCTGCCGCGCCTGCGCGGATGGGGCGATTCGATGTCCCGCCAGGCCGGAGGCCGCGTGGCCGCCGGAGCGGGCATCGGCTCGCGAGGCCCCGGAGAGACGCAGCTTGAGCTCGACCGGCGGAGGATTCGCACCCGAATGGCCAAGCTCCGCCGCGACATCAAGCGCATGGGGCCGGCCAGGCAGCAGCAGCGAGCCGAGCGGCGGCGCACGGCCACGCCGTCGGCCGTCGTCGTCGGATACACAAACGCCGGGAAATCCTCCCTGCTCAATCGCTTGACCGGGGCCGGAGTCCTCGTCGAGAACGCCCTTTTCGCCACGCTCGACCCGACCGTGCGACGCACGCAGACGGCCTCCGGGCGGGAATACACCCTCGTCGACACCGTGGGATTCGTGCGCCAGCTGCCGACCCAGCTCGTCGAGGCATTCCGTTCGACGCTGGAAGAGGCGGGGGAGGCCGATGTGCTCGTCCACGTCGTCGACGCCTCTCACCACGATCCTGTCGGCCAAGTCAAAGCCGTGCGAGAGGTGCTCGCCGAGGTGCCGGGAACGCGGGATGCGCGCGAGATCGTCGTTCTGTCGAAATCCGACCTCGCCGACCCGGTGGACCTGGCCGCTCTGCGCTCGCGCTTTCCCGGCTCGATCGCGGTTTCGTGCCTCACCGGCGAGGGCGTCGACGAGCTGCGCGCGGCGATTGAGGAGGCCCTTCCGCAGCCGGAGGTCGAGATCGCCGCGGTCGTCCCGTACTCCGCCGGAGCGCTCCTTTCCCGCATCCACGACGACGGCGAACTGCTTGCGCCCGTCGAGTACCGGGGCGAGGGCGTCTTCGTGCATGCCAGAGTCTCGGCGGACATCGAAGCGGCCATGCGCCGCGGCGGGATGCTCAGCCCGGCTGAAATGAAGTGACGTGGCCGAGCGGGAGGTTCTCGACGCCGTCGTCCGGGCCATGGGCGGAACTCGGCGCGAAGGGCAAGAGAAAATGGCGGCCGCGGTCGCCGAGGCCTTGGACGGCGGCGGGCATCTGCTCGTGCAGGCGGGAACGGGAACCGGAAAGTCGATCGGATACCTCGCCCCCGCGATGGAATGGGCCGTCACAACGGACAGCCGCGTGATCGTCTCCACCGCCACGCTTGCGCTGCAACGGCAGATTGTGGCCTTCGACGCGCCGAAAGTGGCCGAGGCCGTTCGCGAAATACACGGGAGGGCGCCCGAGGTGGCGCTTGTCAAAGGCTGGAGCAACTATGTGTGCCTGCGCAAAGCCGCAGGCGGATATCCGGAGGAGGACGCGCTGCTCTCCCGCGCCTCGGGCGAGTACGGCGCGAGCGCCGTCGGCGAGGAAGTGGTGCGCCTGCGCGAATGGGCGATGGCGACCGACACGGGAGACCGCGACGACCTCGTCCCCGGGGTCTCCGAGCGGGCGTGGCGGCAAGTCTCCGTCGCCAAACCGGAGTGCATCGGAGTGAAATGCCCGATGCGCGGCTCGTGCTTTCCCGTTCTCGCGCGCGAAGCGGCTGAAGAGGCGGACATCGTGGTCACGAACCACTCGATGCTCGGGGTTCAGGCGACGGGAACTCCCGTGCTCCCGGAAAGCGCGGCCTTCGTCGTCGATGAGGCGCACGAGCTAGCCGACCGCGTCACGGGCCAGCTGACCGCCTCAATTTCCAAAGGCGACGTCTCCTCGCTCGTCAGGCTGCTCAGGCGCGAGTCGATCCTCGCGACGGAGTTGGAGGGCGCCGGGGACGAAGTGACCGAGGCGCTCGACGAGCTCGACGAAGGCCGACTGGAGGCCCTGCCCGTCTCGCTTGTGGACGGGCTGTCGAGAATGCTCGGCGAATTGCAGCAGGTCCGCGAGGACGTCAACGATCTGAGCGACAAAGACGAGGCTGCGGCGGCGGCGAAGGCCCTTGCTCGCGGGAGGGTCAAGGCCCTCGCGGACGTGGTGGAGCAGCTGCTGTCGGACGGCGTGGGCGAAGGCGCCCTTGTGCCGTGGGTCGCTCGCGACGGCGAAGGGCGAAGTTCGCTCCACGTCGCGCCCCTCGACGTCTCCTCTGCCTTGGCTGACGTGCTGTTCGAGGGCAAGGCCGCGATCTTGACGTCCGCGACGCTGGAGGCGGGCGGCAGCTTCCGCCACATCGCCGGCGCCGTCGGTTTCACGTACCCCAGCCAAGGCCCGTGGGAAGGCATCGACGTCGGCTCGCCCTTCGACCATTCCAAACAGGGGATCCTCTACGCCGCGGCCTCGCTTCCCCCGCCGGGCCGCGAAGGCATTGGCGAGGCCCAGCTTCGCGAGGTCGCCGAGCTGGTCGAGGCCGCCGGGGGAGGCGCGCTGGGCCTGTTCACCTCGCGCCGGGCCGCTGAGACGGCGGCGGAATATGCCCGGGAGCGTCTGGACACGCCGGTTCTTTGCCAGGGCGACGACCAGCTTTCGACGCTCGTGCGGCGCTTCGCCGAGGACGACGCCGCCAGCCTGTTCGGCACGCTGTCGCTGTGGCAGGGCGTCGACGTTCCGGGCCGCACGTGCAGGCTCGTCCTCATCGACCGCATTCCCTTCCCGCGTCCCAACGACCCGCTGACCCAGGCGCGCACCAAGGCGGTGGCAGACGCCGGGGGAAACGGCTTCATGAGCGTGGCGGCGACCCACGCCGCGCTGCTTCTCGCGCAGGGCGCCGGCCGTCTTCTGCGCCGCACAGACGACCGCGGGGTGGTCGCCATCCTCGATTCGCGGATCGTCACGGCGCGCTACGGCGCCTTTCTCGCGGCCTCGCTTCCGCCGATGTGGAGGACGAAAGACCCGCACGTCGCCCGTTCGGCGCTCCGGCGTTTGGCGGCGGCGCCCGATCCGGGGCGCGATTGTGCAGGCGGCATGGACCCAGCCGTTCAAACTGGCGCGGAGACATAGGACGCATTGGCTCCCGCGCGGGCCGTTTTAGCCGTAGGATTTTCATTGGACGGTAGCGAAGTTGCCGCAAACAAGGAGGAGACGTGACTGACAAGTCCAAGAAGAGCGAAGCCCCCGAAAAGGAAGAGGCTCCCGCTCCCGCCATCGCCCCTGCGATCGACCCGAGGACGGGCGAGCGCGGCACCAAGGTGGCGATCATAGGCGCCGGGGCCGTAGGCTCCGCCGTCACGTACGCATCGATGATTCAGGGTGTCGCCCGCCATTACGCGATGTTCGACATCAACGAATCCAGAGTCAAGGCCGAGGCGCTCGACATCGCGCAGGGCAGCCAGTTCGCGCCCGTGTCGACCGTCGAAGGATCGTCCGACATCGCAGTCATCAAGGATTCCGACGTCGTCGTCATCACCGCGGGCGCCAAGCAGAAGCCGGGCCAGTCCCGCCTCGAGCTCGCGGGCGCGACGATCGACATCATGAAGTCGATCATTCCCAAGGCCGTTGAGCAGGCGCCCAATGCGATCTATCTCATGGTCGCCAACCCAGTTGACGTCGTCACCTACGCGGGATGGAAACTGTCCGGGCTCAGCGACGGACGCTTCTTCGGTTCGGGCACGGTGCTTGATTCTTCCCGGCTTCGGTACCTCGTCGCCCTCGCGTGCGGGGTCGCGCCGCAGAACGTCCACGCGTACATCGCCGGCGAGCACGGCGATTCTGAAATTCCGCTGTGGAGCTCGGCGATGGTCGGCGCCGTCCCGCTTTTGCAGTGGGGGCAAACGGTCGACGGCAAGCTGCTCGACGACGGCGTTCGCGAGGCGATCCATCACGACGTCGTGCGCTCGGCCTACAACATCATCGAAGGCAAGGGCGTGACGAACTACGCGATCGGAATCTCGGTCGCTTCCATTCTCGGCTCGATCGTCCGCGACGAGCACCGTGTGCTTCCAGTTTCCTCCTACCTGCAGGACTGGCTCGGCATTTCCGATGTGTGCATGTCGGTTCCCTCGATCGTGGGCCGCGCGGGCGTCGGACGCCGACTCGTCCCGGTGGTCACGCCGAGGGAGTACGACGGTTTGCGGCGTTCCGCAGACTCGATCCGAGAGGTCGCGCGCCAGTTCGGCTTCTGACGAGGCGGTGACGAGGCAGGCCTTCGGCGTGGCGGCGCGGATGTTCGGCGACGGCGAGGACGCGCAGTGGAGCGGATGCGCCGCGGCGCATGAACGTTTCGAGGCGTCCGCGCCGAGCGCCTGCAAGCGCCTCTGGTGCCTGCGCCGTGTGAGCGTTTTGCGCCGCATGTGAGCGTTCGAAACCGCGTCTGACCTCAGATCTGAAGCGCGGGCCCGTTTAGGGCCCGCGCTTTTTGCATGCTGTCGCATGCCGGGATCGAGTGTGGATTATATGCCTAGGTCGAACGCAGGTCGGCCGTTGCTTTAACGTGCGACCCCCGGGGAGCGAGGGGGCTGACAGGGAGTCAGAGCGAGCGCAACACCGTGACGACGCGCCCGAGAACCTCGGCGTCGTCGGCGGGAATCGGCCTGTACTCGCTGTTGCGTGGAAGCAAAAGAGTGTGGCCGTCCTTGCGCTGGAGGACCTTGACCGTCGCCTCTCCCTCGATCATGGCTGCGACTATCTCCCCGTTTTCGGCGACGGGCTGCCGACGGATGACCACCCAGTCGCCGTCGCAGATGGCGGCCTCGACCATGGAGTCGCCCACGACTTTGAGCATGAACAATTCGCCGTCGCCGGTGAGCGACCGAGGCAAGGGGAGGACCTCCTCGACCACTTGGTCGGCCAGTATCGGCGATCCCGCAGCGATGCGCCCGACAACCGGAACGTTGACCGACGCGTCGACGTGGAAGTCCTCCGCGGACGTCTTCGGCTCCTCCGCCGCCGCCCCCCTGGGAATGCCGGCGCTCGTGTAATCGGCGTAAAGCCTGCGGTGGGTGTTCTCCAATCCCAGCTCGGTCAAGAGAATCGTGCGCGGACGCCTGGGGTCGCGCACGATGTACCCCTTGTCTTCAAGAGCGTCGAGCTGGTATTTGACCGACGACGTCGATGAAAAGCCGCAGCGGTCGGCGATTTCGCGAATGGTCGGAGCGTAGCGATTCTTGAGCAGCTCCGAGCGAAGGGCGTTGAGCACTTCCTTCTGACGTTCAGTCAGGGCTGTTCGGCGTCTGACCATCATAACCTCCGGTGAAAGCCCCAAAAAAGTGTCGGAGGGGCGCGATTGACTTATGCCGTCAGCCTACCGGCAACGGTACGAAAAGGCAAACATTTGTTCAGAGAAAGCGTTCGAGTAACTAAACTGGACAAGTGTTCGACTATTCGTTATCGTGTAAAAACACATGTTCGATGAACGAAAGTTCGAGGTGAAGCTATGAGCGTCCTGCGGATTCCGGCGGACGGCGAGCGGAAGTCGCCGATTCGGCGCGGGAAAGGCACTCGGCGGCTGCATGCGGTCGGTCCGGATGCTCGGTGCGACGGCCGCGGCGTGCGCGACAATCGCATCGATCGAGCCTTGCGCGACCGCCGACGGACGAAGCTGGAGTTGCCGGGGCGGCGCCTTCGGGCGGTTCCCACGGCGGCAACGCCTGACGAGGGAAGGGCCGACAAGAGGAAGGCGCAGTCCGCCGGCCGTCTCGTCCAGCTTCGTGACGGACGCAGTCCCGGCGTCGCGCGGCGCCCGAGACGGGCGATCCCGAAGACGACGCCGGCAGTCGGCGAGTCCGGCGCTTCCAAGGCGCTTGGCGTGCGAGCGCTTAGAGCCGCCTTCGCCGCTCTCGCCTGCACTGCCATGATCGTCATGGGCCTTGTCGTGGGAAGCCTTTTGCTTCCCTCCGAGCGGCAAACGGTTGTCGTCCAATCGGGGGACACACTGTGGACGATCGCCGCCCGAATCGACGGCGCTCCCAGCACGCCGAGGGCGGTCACAGACATTGCACAGTTGAATTCTCTGGGTTCGAGCGATGTGAAACCCGGACAGAAGCTCATGTTGCCGCAATACCGATGAGCTGGTCCCCGGACCAGGAGAGGGGAAGCCCCGGTCCGGGGGCTGTCGATGGACCGAATTGGCGGCGATTCGGCACAAATGTTTGCCGCACCGAGGCGTGCGCGATTAATGTTGAAGAATGCGCTGCCCTTTCTGCCGACATCCCGAGTCTCGCGTGATCGACTCGCGCGCCAGCGATGACGGTCAGGCCATCAGGCGGCGTCGTCAGTGCCCTCAATGCAATCGGCGATTCACGACGATCGAAACGGCGAGCCTTCAGGTGATCAAACGGTCGGGCGCCTACGAGCCCTTCTCCAGGGAGAAGATCATAAGCGGGGTGGGAAAGGCCTGTCAGGGCCGTCCCGTAAGCGAAGACGACCTGGCGAGGCTCGCCCAACTGGTCGAGGAGCGAATCCGCGCCAACGGGGCTTCGCAGATAGAGGCGCACGAGATCGGCTTGACGATCCTCGAGCCGCTGCGCGAACTCGATACGATCGCCTACCTGCGTTTTGCGTCAGTCTATTCGAACTACGATTCGTTGGACGACTTTGAGAATGCAATCCGCCAGCTGCGCGAGAATCCGCCGGAGTCCCTTAAATGAAGCCGCGTTTCCCCAAGCCGCTCGCCCCCGGCGACACGGTGGCCGTCACGTCGCCGTCGGGCGGTGTGCCTCCCGCCCTGAAGCCCAGGTTGGAGTTTGCCGTGGAAACCGTGCGCTCCCGGGGATTCGAGGTCCACGTCGGCGAGTGCATGGACGGGAGCAGGGCGACGTCCGCGCCCGCTCGGGAGCGCGCGCGGGAACTGCAGGATTTCCTTCTCGATCCCGAGATTCGCGCCGTCATTCCGCCGTGGGGCGGCGAGCTGGCCATTGATCTCATACCCTGTCTCGATTGGCAGGCGATAGCTGAGGCCGATCCGACCTGGGTTATCGGCTACTCGGACATCTCGACCCTTCTTCTTCCGCTTACCCTGAACGCGGGCATCGCCACCGTGCACGGAAACAACCTCCTCGACACGCCGTTCTCCGTGCCTGAAGGCCTCGTCGGATGGATGGACGTCGTTTCGCTTCCCCGGGGAGCCTCCTTCACCCAGGACGCTCCCGACAAGTACCGGGACGGTTATGTTCTTTACGAGACGTTTCCCGAGGTCGCGGAGTTCGAGCTTACGGAGGAAGCCTATTGGGTGCGGCTCGACGGCGCAGGGGACGTGCGCGTGCAGGGCAGGCTCATCGGCGGATGCGTCGAGACCCTTGGAAATCTCGCGGGAACGCCCTTTGGCATGACGTCTGAACTCACCCGCTCCACCGGGGATCCGCTCATCGTATACGTCGAGGCGGCCAACGCGGACGCTTACGAGGTGTGCAGAACGCTCCATGGGATGCGCCTGGCGGGTTTCTTCGACTCGGCCGCCGCCGTCCTCGTAGGACGCACGAGTGCCCCGGATTGCGCCGACATGAACCAGTACGACGCCGTGATCGACGCGCTGGGCGGGTTGGGCGTGCCGATCATCGCCGACGTCGAATGCGGCCACGTCGCCCCATTCATGCCCCTCGTCAACGGCGCGATGGCCGAGGTCGTCGCCACGGAGACCCAGTCACAGATTCGGCAAACCCTGGCGTAAGGCTCCGAGCCGCTTCTCCGAGCCGCCCCAGGGCTGGGGCGATCGCGACGACGTCGTCGCCCGAAAGCAGCTTGATGAGCTCGGGTGCGG
>CALIHR010000004.1 GCA_938020505.1 uncultured Actinobaculum sp.
TGCCGGCGCCGTGGTGCTTGAGGTGGATCCAGTAGCGGGCGTCGGCGCGGTGCTCGAATTCTACGCAGCTGGGGTTCAGGTAGGAGCCAGTGATGCGGACTCCTCGTTTGATGCGCTCGAAGGTCGCAGTTGTCTCCGGGTCGGGGGCCTTGCGGGGGTTGTCGAGGAGCCGGCAGGCGACGAGGCGGCGGTTGCCTTCCAAGACGACATACTTGCCGTCTTCTTGGACGATCGCCCAGGACTCGGTGGGGTTGAGTCCGTGCTCGGCGATGCTTCTGGCCAGGCCGACGATTTTGGGACCAAACTCCTTCAGCAGTCTGCCCATGGCCTCAACCTCGGTGTCTACGGCGGGGCGGCCGAGGCGGGGGTTTCGTAGGTCAAGGTGGAGGCGCTTGATGGATCGGTTCTTGTGCCCGGTTGTGACCACGATGGGAGCCTTTCCGACATAGAGATAAGCGATGAGAAATGTTGTTCAGCAGAAAGGATATCGCGGTTCAGGCGGTGGCGCTGTCGGCCGACGCCGCGTCGCGGATCACGGCGTTGGCGGTGGTTCCGTGTTTCTCAACGAAGGCGTTGAGCGAGGGTGGCGTTGGTGCGCTCGGGTAAGGCGAACCTGGCGGCGTGGGGAGTGTCCGAGTTGTCTCGGAGGCACCGGCCGTATCTCGGAAATCCAAGCGGACTGCAACGCATTGAATGAGTCTGCAACCTTCAGAGTGCTTCAAGATCGTCGATTCACGCGCCGACGCCGACCGGCTGGAAAACAAACCGGTGCTGAAGAGGAGGAGAACACAAAGGGTTAAACATCTGTCTTCGACTCAGTTTGTTATCATATCAAATTCAAATGTTTTGCGTCCTTCCGCCCTCTTCGAAGTCGAATGCCAATGTTCCAAATCAATTCCTTTCTCGAAAAATCAGAAATGACAACTATGCCTCCAGAGGCATAGAAAACTAGTTAAAGCAATTACTTTAGCTGCAACAAACATGTTTTGTATGTCGTCGAAAACAGCCACGCGGTTAGTAAGTGTGAAAGGCCATGTTTTCTCTTTGTATCTATCTCAATTCAGCAATAAGGGCATACAATAGATGCCGTCGGACTAAAATTATCTACCTCAAGGAAGTGATTTCAGTGGCTGATGTTAAAGTCGACTTGGATTCTCTAGGCTATCTTTCGGGAAGCTATCGAGGGCTTTCCGATACGGTGTCGAGTGCGAAAACTTATCAGAGTGCCCACATCAACCTCAATGCCAGTGGGCAGGTTTCGGGCGTGGCCACTGCTGTCCTGGGTCAAGCGAAAAAGGTCGAGGACGCTCTAACTACGTGGATAAGCGACACCGAGAAGGCGACGTCCGGAGCCGCGGACTGCGTTGACGGCTGCGTCCGCAGTTATCAAGAGAACGAGCGTGTTTCGGCCGAGCTATTCGACGGACACTACACGCCAGCAGATGTCGCATCGGCTCGATCCGGTGCCTCGTCGACGGCTTCCAGCAAGTTGGCTGCGCCAGCGGCCCAAACGACTTTCGCGACGGTATTCAACGCTTTGGGCATGGTCGGAAACTCAGTCTCCCCCTCGTACTGGTTAGGCACGGCGGCCGACAAAGTTCTGGACCTCATTCTAGGGCAGGGCGAGCACGACCCTTTTGCCGCCATAGGCAACACAATCGCGGGTGATTGGGAGAAGTTCTCGGTTGCTTCGGACGCCTTGTCGAAGATGTCGGACTACTTCAAGGAACTTGGCTCCGAGAGCAAGAACTACTGGAACAACGTGGATCCCGATTGGGATGGAGGCGCCTCTGACGCGGCTAGTGACGCTTTGGGGAAGATGGGAACATCTTTCGATGATGCCTCGAAACGTTTAAGTGAGTTTTCCA
Organism: uncultured Actinobaculum sp.; assembly: GCA_938020505.1. Lineage (GTDB taxonomy): Bacteria > Actinomycetota > Actinomycetes > Actinomycetales > Actinomycetaceae > Peptidiphaga. The sequence goes on from CALIHR010000004.1 coordinate 1,869, forward strand.
GTTCGTATAACGCTGTCGCGGTCGGTGTTTACAACACCGCTGACACTTTGGCGGGACTTCTGCGAACTCTTACGGATTGGGGGATCGCCGCGATCGCCTCCGCCGCTGCCGGAACAGCGGCGTTCGAAACGGTAATTGGCCCCATCATTGGGTACGTGGCGGCGGGTGCTGCGGTGCTCAAAGTGCTTAGCACGGTACGAGAAATTTTCGATGTGCTCGGGAAAGTCTGGGACTTTGTTACGGCTTTTACAGGCCAGTGCTCCCTGTGGCTTGGTCTGGTCCATGGGTCGGGCTCTCCTTTGACCATCCACAATCCCAGTTTCGCGGAGCAGTAGGATGATGCGCGATGACAAATCAAGATGGTCTTAAACCCGTCCTTCCGTCGATCCCGGCAGGATCGCCTATGGACGACGCGCTTCGCGGCTCGCTCAGGAAGATGAGGGGTGACGCTGATCCACAGATCAGAAGACTCATTGACGACATTCTTGCCGGTAAGCGAACAATGCGCGATCTAGCGGCAACGGAATGGTTTGGAAGACGAGTCCGCGAAGCTCGTCCGAATCTCGAGGCGATTCGAAAAGAAGCCGAGAAGCTTGAGAAGGAACCGGGCGCTGCTGACAAGATTGTGGAAAAGCCCGAATGAACGCTGGTGGCGGCGCAAGATACGCGAGGCCTCACGGCGAGGACGATCGTGAGGCCTTGAAAACCGGGGTTTCGGGAACCGAGGCCCCAGAAACCGGATCATCGGAAACCGGGGTCTCGGAAACCGCTCCCTCGTCTCAAAGGGCAGGCTGGCCCCGCTTGGTCTTGTCCATTGTCGCCGCCATAGTCGGCATCCCCGGATTCGTGGCCGCGGGTTTCGGATTCCCCGGCGTCGATGCCGTTGCCTTCGGGGCGACGTCGCTCATCATCGCTTCCGTCATAGGCTGTTTTGCCCTGGTGTGGAACGCGAATCGTCGCGATGCCATCATGTCGGCGACGCTGTTGGCAGGAGCCCTCGGGCTCGCTTTCATTGCCGTTTACGCTGCCATTCACTATCGGGAGATACACGAGATCTCGATTCGCGGCGATTCGAGTCCCAGTGCCCGCGGGCAGGCTCTTGCTCTCATATGCGGCCCCGTCATGGTCGGCCTGTGGTTTCTTCTTCTCGGCTTGGGAGCTATGCGAAACGCGCGAAAAAAGGGCGGCGGAGACAAAAGAGAGTCTGAGGCGAGAGAGCGCCAGAGGCAAGAACATGGGACTGAGGAGAACAGCCGACAAAGCTAGGACCGTGTTGGCGCCAAACAAACCTGGCCCGGGCGTCGCCTTCCTCGACCCGGTCTAGGCCCGTGGGACTCGGCTTAGCCCGCCGTCGCCACCGCCCGCTGCTCTGCACATTCCTGACGCTTGCAGGGTCGTTCCCTCGGCGAATGCCGACGCATGGGCATCCCGTGGCGTTCTCTCGGCCCGCGGGTCGCTCGGGAAGTACTGGTTCGGCATTTCGCTGGCCCTGTCGTTCCCTCAGCCGGCGGATCGCTCGGGGCCCGGCATCCTGTCCTTCAGGTCCTCTGCGCCCGCTCGTCCCTCAGACCTTATGCGAGTCTTCTTCCTGCAAAGCGGGTTCTTCCCCCGGCGCGCGGTCGTCCCGTCGCGCGCCTTCATGCCGCAGGGCGCGTTCTTGCCGCAAGGCCTCGCGCTCGATCCTGCGCTGCGCGGCCGCGGCCTCACGCTCGGCCTTCGGCATCCAGTAAGCCGGACGGCCGGGCGTGAACCACCACAGCAGCTCAATCGCGACGGCGCCGCATCCGCCGGCAGCCGCGGCAAGGGCCATGACGCCGAGGTTCGACGAGTCAAGCATGAAGGTCCGCTGGAGGGCGGGGACGCTGAAAATGAGGCCGTATCCGACGAGCGGCAAGACGATCAGGGCAATCTTCCACCACTCGTAAGGGCGCGCGACGATCGCCAAAACCCACGTAGAGGAGACGATGAGGGCCAAAAGCGCAGCCGTCGAGGCCTGGGCCTGCGTGGCCGAGCGCAACGCGATCGCATACGTGATGAAGGAAGGGATCGCAACCAGCGCGCCGGCGGGGAAGCCGAAGCCGAGCACGCGCCGCACGAAGCCCGGCCGAGCGCGCTCGTTGTTGGGCGGCAGGGACAGGATGAAGGCCGGGACGCCGATGGTGAACCAGCCCGTGATCGTGACGTGGATCGGCTGGAAGGGGGCCTCGACTGCGAAGATCACCGTCAACATGGCGATGATCGCCGAATAGATCGTCTTCGTCAGGAAGAGATTCGCCACCCGCTCGATGTTGCCGAGCACCCGGCGGCCCTCGCGGACGACGTAGGGAAGCGTCGCGAACTTGTCGTCCAGTAAGACGATCTTCGCGACCGAGCGGGTCGCCGCGGTGCCCGATCCCATCGCCACCCCGAGGTCGGCGTCCTTGAGGGCGAGGACGTCGTTGACGCCGTCGCCCGTCATCGCCACCGTGTGCCCGGCGCCCTGAAGCGCCGAAACCATCGCCCGCTTCTGCTGGGGCGTCACCCGTCCAAACACCTGGCGCTCGTTGACGACTTTGTTGAAATCGGCCTCGAGGATCGTTCGCGCGTCGACGGGCTGGCCGGAGTCCATGCCGAGAGAGCGGGTGACTGCGCCCACCGAGTCGGCGTTGTCGCCGGAGATGACCTTCACCTGGACGCCCTGGCTGTGGAAAAACTCCAGGGTGTCGGCGGCGTCCGGGCGGACCTTTTGCTCGAGGATGACGAGGGCCACGGGATCGACCGCCCCGGGGGAGTTGTGGGCCGTCACGTTCGTCTGGGCGTAGCCCAAAAGCAGCACGCGCAGACCGGTCGAGGCGATCTCCTGGGCGCGTGCGACGTCGGGGGCGAGAATGTCCGGCGCCCCCAGCACCACGTTCCTGGCGGCTGAGCCCTCGCCCGCGGCGAAGCTGATGCCCGACCACTTCTTCGCGCTCGTGAACGGCTGGCGCTCGGAGACCTCCCATGCGGCTTCGGGCCTGCCGACGCCCTCGATGATCGCCGTCATGGAGGAGTTGGGCGAGTCGTCCGCCGCCCCGAGCTGGCGAAGGGCCTCCAAAGCCTCGTCTTGCGAATGCGAGCCGATCGCCTCCACCCCGCCGAACGCCATGGCGTTCTCCGTCAGAGTGCCGGTTTTGTCCGCGCACACGACGTCGACCCTCGCCAGGCCCTCGATGGCCGGAAGCTCGTTGACCAGGCATTTGCGCATGCCCAGCCGCACGACGCCGAGGGCGAAGGCCACCGACGTCGTGAGAATGAGGCCCTCGGGGATCATGGGGACGAGGGCGCCGGTGACCTTGATGACAACCTGGCGCCAATCGTCCTGCCCGATCCGCGTCTGGCTGACGACCGTCAGAATCCCCAGCGGGACGAGGACCCACGTGATCGCCTTGAGGATCTTGTCGATGCCCGATTGCAGCTCCGAGTGCACGAGGGAGAACTTGGCGGCCTCGGCGGTGAGCTTGGCCGCGTAGGAGTCGGCGCCGACCTTCGTCGCGCGGTAGGCGCCGGTTCCCGACGCCACGAAAGAGCCGGACATGATTTCGTCGCCCGGCTTCTTGGCGATGGGGTCGGATTCGCCGGTCAGCAGCGATTCGTCGACCTCAAGATAGGCGGATTCGACCACGGCGCCGTCGACCACGATCTGCTCGCCCGGGCCGACGACGACGACGTCGTCCTCCACGACCTCGTCGCGCTCGATCCGGGCCTCCTTCCCGTTGCGGCGGACCGTGGGATGGGCCTCGCCGACGACGGCGAGGGAATCCAGGGTGCGCTTGGCCCGCAGCTCCTGGACGATGCCGATGGCCGAGTTGGCGATGATGAGGAGGCCGAACGCGCCGTTGACCCACGAGCCGGTGGTCATGACCAGGGCGAAGAGCACTCCAAGCAATGCGTTGACGCGCGTGAAGACGTTGGCGCGGACGATGTCCAGGGCGGAGCGGCCCGACCGAGGGGGAAGCGTGTTGACCTTGCCCTGTTGGATGCGCTGGGCCACCTCGCTGCCGGTGAGGCCTTGAACGCCCGGGGGCTCCTTCACATCGGTGAGGCTCTGTGCACTAGTCATGGGGACAAGCCTATCAATGCGGGCCGACGGTTTATCTGCAGGCGGACGAGGCCGGGGCGACGTCCCCGTCGGAGCCGGGCGCGCCGAAACGCCGACCGCGCACGGCCCGGCGGCGAACCGAAAGTCCGCCTGCGAGCCCGGCTCCCCAGCCGGGCGGCTATCTGCGAGCCGTGTCCGTGCACATGCGGCGAACCGAGACAATTCCGAATATGACGGTCCATGCGGCCACGCCCGCGGCCCACGTCCATTCGAACGCGCCCTGCAGCAGCGGCCACCGGGCGATCATCGTAATCCCGTACAGCGGCGTGAAGGGAGCGACGTCGCGGAAGAAAGACGGCATGGAGTCCAGGGGGATGAAGTTGTCTCCGAAGAAGGCCAGGATGGCGAAGCCTCCCAGGATCACCCCGTATGCGCCGTCGCTGCGCAGAAGATAGCCGACCATGATGCCCATCGCGGCCGTCGAAAGCGACCCAAGCAAGGTCAGGATGGGGGAGAGCGCCCACATCCTCGCCGGGCCCTCCGCGGTGGTCGCGCACCCGACGGCCAAAACGGCCAGGATGCTGAAAAGCGCCGAGGTTATGGACAAAAGGAGCTTGTTGACGAAGTTCGTGACGGGCTCGACGGGCGTCAGGGCGAGCTGGCGCGTCCAGCCTTGGGCGCGCTCGACCCCCACCTGCGCGCCGATCGTCGCCGAGGCCATTCCTGCGCCGTAGACGCACATGCCGATCATGGCCTTGGCCGCATAGTTTCCGTCCCCGGCGGGATTGTCCGAATACGCCTGGAAGGCGCCGAACATGAAAAAGAGCATGATCGGCAGGAACATCGTGAAGACGAGGATCGGAGGGTAGAAGACGGTGGTGCTCAGCTGCCGCCTGTAAAGAGACCAAAGGGCTTTGAGTTGCATGTTCATTCTCCCGTGAGCTCCTCGAAGGCCTCTTCGAGCGAGACGTCGGCGACGGATATTCCGATGATCTCCGGAAGGTCGAGCATCGCCCGGTTGAGAGCGAGCACGTCGGGTCCGGTGACGGAGACGCTGGTCTCTTCGAGCTTGCCCCCGATCGACGCCTGGGCCGCTTTCGCCGCCTCCTTCGTGGGGAATCTGCCCGTGACGGTCTGCGCCCCGAAGCTTCCGCGTATCTCGTTGGTGGGCCCGTCGGCTGCGATCTTGCCGCGGTTCATGATGACGGTCCGCTCGGCGTACATCTCGGCCTCGGCCAAGTAATGCGTGGCGAAGACGATCGTCTTGCCGCGCTCGGCCTCAGCGTGCATCGAGTCCCAGAATCGGCGTCGGGCAGTCACGTCCATTCCCGTGGTCGGCTCGTCCAGGACGATCAGGCTCGGGTCCGGCAAGAGCGCCAAGGCCAGGCGCACGCGCTGCTGTTCGCCGCCCGAGCACTTGCGCACGCGCCGCTTTGCGATCTCGGTCAGGTTCGTCCTTTCCATGGCCTCGCGCCAGGGAAGCGGGCTGGGGAAAGTGTCAGCCACCATGCGCACAAGGTTTTCGACCGTGTGGTCGAGGAGCAGGCCGCCCGTTTGCAGCACCGCGGAGACCTTGCTCGCCTTTATCGCGCAGCGCGGGGAGGCGCCGAAGAGGGCGACGTCGCCCGACGTCGGCTTCGACAGGCCGAGGGCTATGTCAAGAGTCGTCGTTTTGCCCGCCCCGTTGGGGCCGAGAAAGGCGACGACCTCGCCCGGAGATATCGAGAGGGACACGCCGCGAACCGCTTCGACGTCGCCGAAAGCCTTGACGAGGTTGTCGATGGACAAAGCAGGAGTGTTCACGATCTACTATTTAACCCTCGCCCGTCTGGCGCCGCAATCGCTTTTCGGGCTTAATTTCGGGGGTTTCCGCCGTTCCTCAGTCGTTTGACCGCCGGACGCATGCCGGTCAGCGGCGGGCCGTCGTTGAGCGTCGTCTTTCGCTGCGTCGCGTCACAGCCAGCCGTTGTCGCGGGCGATCATCATCGCCTCCGCGCGCGTGCGAGCCCCGGTTTTGTGGATCGCCGCGGAGAGGTAGTTGCGCACAGTCCCCTGCGAGAGGAAAAGCGAATGGGCGACGTCGGCGGTGGTCCCTCCGCCGGACGTCGCCCGAAGGACGTCCTGCTCGCGCTCGGTCAGCGGGTTGCTGGAAGCGGCCAAAGACTCGGCGGCGAGGTCCGGGTCGACGACGCGCTGACCCGCCATCACCTTGCGCACGGCCGATGCGAGCGAGTCGGAAGGCGCGTCCTTGACCACGAAGCCGCTGGCCCCGGCCTCCATCGCGCGGCGCAGGTAGCCGGGTCGCCCGAAGGTCGTGACCATGAGGATCTTCACGTTCGGGTGTTCTTTGCGGATGTGGGACGCCGCCGCGATCCCGTCCATGACGGGCATCTCGACGTCGGCCAGGACGACGTCGACGCCGCCGCGGGCAACCGCCTCGATCGCCTCGCGTCCGTTGCCCGCCTGCGCGACGACGTCGATGTCCTCTTCGAGATCGAGCATCATGGCGATGGCGCCGCGAACCAGAGCCTGGTCGTCCGCCACGACTATCCGTATCGTCATGCGTCCAGTCTATTGGCTTGCGATCGGCTCTTCCCTGCCGGACGCGTGGCAAACTCCCCGGCGTCAAAGCTCCGTGCCGGCGTCGAATCTCGCCTCCACGGCCCATCCTCGTTTGAGCCGCCCGTAGGAGAGGACGCCTCCGGCCTCCCTCACCCTCTGGTCGAGGCCCGCGAGCCCGCTCGCAAGCGTCTTCACTGCGGGCTTCGACGCGTCGTCGGGGAGGCGGACGCCGTCGTCCTCGATTCTCACCCCCGAGGCCCATGTGGCGATGACGCACCGGGTGGCCGCCGCGTGATGGACGACGTTGGCCACCGCCTCCCGAACGACGTGGGCGACGACGCGCTCGGCCTGCTCGCTCACGTCGACCGGCTCGCCGCGGACCACGGGCGTGATTCCCGCCGCGCAGAGAAGCTCGCGCGCCGCCAAGATCTCTTCGTCCGGGCGCAGCCTCCTCGCGTCGCGAACGACGGCCCGCACGTCGGCCAAGGCCTGATGCGACAGCGCCGCCGCCTGCAGGAGCTCGCGGCGCGTGCGCTCGCGTTGATCCGGCATGTCCAAAAGGCGCGCCGAAAGCTGCGTCTTCAATGCGATGGCCGTGAGCGTCTGCCCGAGGATGTCGTGCAGATCCGATCCGATGCGCTCGCGTTCGGCCTCCTGAGTCAGCTGCTCGATCCTCTTGTTCTTGATCTCGCGTTCCTTCTGGAAGGCGATGGTGCCTCCGACGGCGTAGAACGTGATCGTCAGAACGCACAGAAGGGCGAAGGACGTGACTCCTTCTTGCAGGCTCGTCTTGCCGAGGCGGACGAGCAAAGTCGTCTGCAACGCGGCGAAAGCGAGCAATCCCGCGAGGGACAAGGTCCTCGCCCGCCCCGACGTCGTGTACGCGATGACGGAAGAGACGAAGATGAGCAGCTGAACGTTCCCGCCGTCGGCAAAGAAGGCCGCCATGGTCTCCAGCGCGATCAAGGCCGCAATCGTGCCCAAAAGGCCCGGAGAGAATCCGCGCTCCGACGTTGGAATGCTGGGATAGACCAACCACACTCGAAAATAGACGATGTCGAAGGTCACTACCAGCGTTAAGAACAGATATTTTTTGACGCCGTTTTCCGCAAGCAGCCCATGAACGATTGGAATGAGGGTGAAAAGCAGCCACACATTCGCATACACCATCGTCAAGCCCTTCGGATGGGCTCGCGCCCACTCGGCGAACTGGTTCCTCGAGGCCTTCGCCTTGTCCTCCTCCCACACATTGCGCGGCTCGTTCGAGCTCTGGGACGCGTCTGCCGCCGCTCCGCCGCCGGCTGCGAGGGCTCCCGCGTCTGCGCGAGCGTCGCCGATCGCGTGCGCGTCGGCTTCGCGCCTGCCGCCGACCTCGTTCGCCTTCATCAGTCCCCCTTCGGGCGTCGTTCGCGTTCTTGCCGCTGCGGCGCGACGGCGAAAGGCCGACCCGCCCACGCGGGCTCCTCCGAGTTCTCGCGGCACCGTTCCGCTGCGACAACACTACCCGCCGCGGGCGCACGCCGGCCTCGGGGCGAGTCGAGCCCAGACCGGCGCCCCGGCGCGGGGTTCGCCTGCCTGAGCGCGCAGCCGAGCCTCTCGCGGCCGGGGAACCGCTGGATCGCCGCGCCTATCGCGCCGTGTCCTTGCGGATTCTGCGAATCGCGATGGCCGCGAAGAGCGCCGTCCACACCGCGATGTTCACGATCCACGCCCAGTTGAACGGAGTGCCCTTGAGAGGCCATTGGCTGAAATGGAAAAGGCCGTACATCGGCGTGTACGGAGCGAAGTTGCGGAAGAACTCGGGCATGTTGTCGAGCGGCATCCACACGCCCGCAAGGAACGCGAAGATCGCGCTGCCGCCGCCGATGATCGCGTATGCGGCGTCGGATCGGAAAAGATAGCCGAGGGCAAGCCCCATGTTCGCCGTGACGAGGCTCCCGAGGATGATGAGGCCGGGAACCTCGATCCACATCAGGCCCTCCGCCTTCGCGCCGCAAAGGAATCCCACGATCATCAAACCGAGGAGCGACAGGAGCGCCGAGGCGAGAGCCAGAAGGATCTTGTTGACGAGGTAGGTGGCGGACGTCGTCGGGGTCAGGGCCAGCTGCCTGCTCCACCCCAGCGCGCGCTCGATTCCTACTCCGGCGGCTATGCTGGCCGCCGCCATCGTCGCGCCGTAGGCGCCCATGGAGAACATGACTTGTGCCGAGACGTTGCTGTGTCCGCTCCAGGTCGAAGAATAGCTCTGGAAGGCCCCGAACATGAAGTACATGATGACGGGCAGCAAAAGCGCGAAGCCCAGGTTCGACGGGTAGAGGACGGTGTGCCGGAACTGGTGTCGCAAGAGCGGCCAGAGGCCGTGGAGAGGACGGCGCGACGGCGCGGGGCGGGCGGCGCGAATCGGCTGGCCCGCCGCCCCCTTCGCCTCCGGATAGGCCGCGCTCGCCTCGTGGCTGGGTTTCTTTGCTGACATGTCAAGACTCCTTAGGGGAAACGGCGGCTTCGTCGCCGACGTCGGTCAGTTGCTCGAAAGCCTCCTCGAGCGACTGATCGGTGATCGAAATGGACGAGATTCCAGGGAAGGCGATGACTTCCCGTACGAGGGCGACGGTGTCCGGCCCGGAAATGGAGAGGGTCTCGGCCGATCGCGACACCGTTGCGCGACGGGCCATGCGGGCGCTCGCGGAGGCGAGGTTCTCCTGCGTGTCAAAGGTCAGCTTGATGTGCTGCGTTCCGAAGTTGCGGCGTATCTGCGCGGTGCCGCCGTCGGCGACGATCTTTCCCCTGTTCATGATGATCGTTCGGGGGGCGAAGGCCTCGGCCTCGGCGAGGTAGTGGGTGGCGAAGATGATGGTCGTGCCGCCCTCGGCCTCGGCGTGCATCGCCTCCCAGAAGTGGCGGCGGGCGTTGACGTCCATGCCGGCGGTCGGCTCGTCGAGGATGATGAACTCGGGGTTGGAAAGCAAGGCCAGGGCGAATCGCACCCGCTGCTGTTCGCCGCCCGAGCACTTGCCGATCTGGCGTTTGGCGATTTCCGTGAGATTCGTGCGCTCCAGGATTTCGCCGACCGGGCGGCTCGCCGTCAGCATGCCGGAGACCATGGCGACGATTTCGTAAACCGTGTACTCGCGAAGGAGGCCGCCGCTTTGCAAAAGGGCCGACAGCCTGCCGCTGTCGATGGCCTTGCGCGGATTGCCGCCGAAAACGGAGATTGACCCGGAGTCGGGCCGCGAGAGGTCGAGGACCATGTCGAGCGTTGTGGTCTTGCCCGCGCCGTTGGGGCCAAGAAGCGCCACGATCTCGCCGCGGTCGACGGTGAAAGACACGCCGTTTACCGCGCGGACCTTCCCGAAAGACTTGCGAACGTCCTCGACGACGAGGGCGGGTTCGACGCCGGAGGCGTGATCGCGCGGCGTTCGCCGCGCGGGCGATGATGTTGTACTCATACCCCTATTTTCCCGATGATGAAATCTATGCGAAACCATCGGCAGTCACGAACTGCGGATGACAAGTGTCATGAGCCACTTTTTGGCTCCGCCGGGCGCAGACGCGGGGCCGGCGCCGGCCGGAGGCGAGAGCGAGGCCGGACGCGAACGGCGGGGTCGTCCGGACGCGAGGGGAGTGCCGGCGTGACTGTGAGCGGCGCCCGGCCGGTCAGGCGCAGTCGAAACGGCTTGCCCCGCAAACGCCCGACGTAGACTTGTGTTCATGGAGAATACGGAGTTTCGCGTCGAGTTGGTGCGTTTGGTCGATGAGTCGTATCCCGTCGTCGTCGGACGGGGCCTCGAGGGGAGCGTCGCCGAGTTCCTCGCGGACAAGCATCCCGACCGGCGGGCGGCGGTGGTCACCGACTCGAACGTCGCCTCCCTGGCCGCCGAGAGTTTGATCTCCTCATTCGGTTCGAGGCCCGCAGACCTTGTCGTCTTCCCCGCCGGGGAAGCCTCGAAAACCCGCGAGGTCAAGGAACGCGTCGAGGACGAGCTCATCGCCAGAGGATTCGGGCGCGACACCGTGATCGTCGCCCTCGGGGGCGGCGTCGTCACCGACCTCGCCGGCTTCGTGGCCGCGACGTTTACTCGCGGGGTCCCTTACGTCAGCCTGACGACGACGCTGCTGGGCGCGGCGGACGCCGCGATCGGAGGAAAGACGGCGGTCGACACCCCCGCGGCCACCAATCTCATCGGCGCATTCCACCAGCCGGCCGCCGTGTTCATCGACCTTGACAGGTGGCTCACGCTGTCCGACCGGCAGATTCGCGAGGGGCTGGGAGAGACCGTCAAGCATGCCTGCATCGCCGACGCGAGTTTCTTCGATGCCCTCGAGGACGCGTTCGTCGAGCGGGGGCTCAGCCCCGCCGAGTTCGTCCGCGACGACGCCCTGGCCGAGCTCACGGCAAGGCGCAACTGCGAGATCAAGCGCGATTTCGTGGCCTCGGACGTCCACGAGGGCAACAGGCGCATGGGATTGAACCTCGGCCACACGATCGGCCGGGCGCTGGAGACCGCCGCCGGGTACACCCTCAACCACGGCGAGTGCGTGGCGATCGGCCTGGCCCTTCAGTCCCGCCTCGGCGAGCGTCTGGGATACTGCAGCCCCTCCGACGTCGCGAGGATCGAGGCGCTCCTGAGGGCGATAGGCCTTCCCACGAAGATTCCCGAGGGGGTGCCGGTCGATCGGATCATGGAGGCCATGGCGCACGACAAGAAAGGCAAAGCCGGCGCGATCCGCTTCGTCTTCCAGGACGGCGTCGGGCGGCTCGTCGTGCACGGCGGCGGATCCTATGCCCGGCCAGTCGCGGCGGAGGATGTGCGCGCCTTCCTGCAATCGCAGGTGTGAGCGGCAATCGCAGGAACGGCCGCTTCACCCGATCTCGACGCTGCAGACGAGCTTTCCCCGGCTTCCGGTCAGCGAGGCGCAGGGGCCGCGGCGTCGGCGGACGGGCCGTAGCCATCCGCGTTCGCGGAGCCGCCGGCCTGATCGCCGCCGCCCGCCTGCTTGCCGCCGTCCGTTTGGCGTCCGCCCTCGTCGCCGCCGTCGAAGATGGAGCTGAAGCGGGCGTAGGCGAGTGAAAGGCCGAAGCACACAAGGCCCGCCAGGAGGAGCGAGACGATCCGCACGAGCGAATTCTGGCCGGCCATGTCCACGATCGCGAATCGCAAAACCATGACCATGATCAGCCCGAGCCCGTAGATTCGAAGGGCCTTGCCGCGCGCAATGAAGCCGATGAGCACGCACACGGTTCCCGCGGTCAAGAAGGCGATCGTCCCGAAGACGGAGGACCCGCCGGAAACCCCGCCGAAGAGGAAGAAGCCGCCGACGACGCCGGCGGTAGTGTTCGCAGCGACGACGGCCGACCCGGCGACGTTCTCCGCCGCGGGCCACGCCATCCAGGTCAGCGCCATGTTCAACGCCAGGAGCGTGGCGAGGAAGGCGGCCTTCGCCAGAGGGCTCGCTGCGTCGCGGACGAGGAGGACGGCGAGGCACTCGTAGCAGAGCACGCCGAAGCAGATGCCCACCGGGGCCAGGAGCAGCACCGTGGTGGGTTTGTCGACGATCTTCGGATTGCCCCGGTCGATGGTCTGCATCACGACCACGCGAGTGAAGGGCGGGCGTTCGCCCCGGCCTTTTCCGCAGAGAAGCTCCGTGGGCGTGAACTTGCTCGTCGGCAGGCCCGCGTAGATGAGAAGGGCGACGGCCAGGTTGACCAGCGCAATGTGGAGGACCAGCCGCCATTCGTCCTGCAATCCGGCGGCGGACGCCAGGCGCAGCAGATGCACGGGCACGGCGCCGACGACGGCGACTGCGAGCGCCCAGCTCGAGGCGATGAGGACCGGGCGGTTTGAGGCGCGGCGGCTGACGATGAGCACGACGCCTACGGTGATTGCAGCTGCGAGGAGCGAAAAGACCTCGCGCGCCGTCCCGCCGGGCTGCTGGATCTCGAAGAGAAGCAAAGTCGCGGGCATGATCACAGCGTGCTCTGCGGAATGGCGTCTGACGGTTGGAACGGCGCTCAGCGCCACGGCCCCGACCACGATGAGCTGAAGAGCCGGGTGCGCGTCCTTTCCGGACGAACTCCCATGGGCGTTGAAAAAGTCGGCGATGCCCAAAGTGACCGCGGTTGCGCTCGCGCTCAGGCCCGCATACGCGCTCGATCGCGCGTTCAGGGGAAGGACGGAGACGGCGAGGGTCGCGCCGACGACGGCGCCGAGCAAGGCGAGGAGCGCCCACGGCTCGTCGTCGCCGATCGGAAGGGGCGCGCTGCGCATGGCGGAGAAGACTTGCGCGGCCGCGAGGCAGCCGGCGAACCACCCGCCGCACAGCGCGTCCGAGTGCATGGGCCACGCCGCGATCGCCCAGTGGGAGACCATCGCGTACACGCCCAGGGTCCAAGCCAGCGTGGCCAGAAGCGCGGCCGAGGAGGAGACGGCCGAAACGGTCGCGGCGACGACGTAGGGGGTGGCTGCTAGCCCCGCCGCCGTGACGGCGAGGGCGATGGCCGCGTAGGCGGTACGAAGCTTGTAGGAGGCCTCTTTGCGCGCGACGAAACCGCATACGAGCGTGAGGCTCGCGACGTAGAGGAAGATCGCCCAAGTGGCCTTCGGGGCCTGGGCGAGGTTGTCGTAGGCGAATGTCCTGGCCAGGATGACCGTCACTATTCCGCCCGCGCCGACGATGAGCGCAGCGAAGAACGTGCGCGCTTTGCCCGCGAGGAGAATGAGAACCACGGACCATGCGGTCAACAGCAGTATGGCAGCCCCGGGCGGGATCGTTCCGTCGAGCAGCACGCCGCCGATGATCGCCACGAATCCGAGGCCGCCGCCCGTGCCCATGACCGTCGCGGCGGCCACCTTGTTGCCGCCCTGGCGCAGGGACAGCCGGGTGCCGACGCCGGTGAGCGCCGCCGCGACGACGCCGATGATGAGAATCTTCACGTAGTGCGGAACCGCATTCCACAGCAAGGCGACGAGGCTCGCCGCCGCCATGAGGATGAGGAGCGAGGCCGCGAGGGACAGGAGGTAGCGGCCCAGTTGCTTCTCCCCGCCGATCCGTTTCCACAGGGACTGTTTGGCGGGCCGGCCTTCGAACGCCGGCCCCTCGTTCCCGAAAGGCGGCGCCGTCGCTTCGCCCGCAGACCCGTCGCTGCAGTTCGCCCATTTGTCGAACGGGCCGCCGACGCCCCAACTGGGGACTTCGCTTTCGGCCGGCTCGACGCGGCTTCCGTCGCCCGCCGCTTGGCCGGCGTCGATCGGCTCGTCGCCCGCCGCTTGAACGTCGCGTGCATCGTCTAGAAGGTCGCCGCTCTCGTTGGCCGACGCCGCGGAAACGGCGGAGTCAGACGCGGCCGAGGCCGACGCGGCGGAAGCCGCCGACGCCGCCGAGCCTTCGAGGTACGGATCGTGAGGAGTCTCCACGACGTAGCGAGCCGTGATCGCATCCGGTCTCGCGTGGCTCGCGGGGACCGCCACGTAGGCCGTCGACTCGGGGAAGGGAACCTCGCCGATCTTTGCCTCCGAGGAAGCGCGGTCGCCCGCCTGAGCGTCGCCGCCCGCCCGATCGACGTCGTCTGGCCGGCTTGCGCCGGCCGGCTGTCTCGTGCCGCCTGGCCCGCCCGGGTCCTCCTTCGGACCTGTGCGGTCTTCCGACTCTTTGAAGGCCGCGGCTTCGGGGGGCGCTGCCTCAAGCGACGCCCGGTCGGATGCCGCGTCGTCCTGCGTCCCCGTCGTCCTGACGTCGACGAGAGAGGGCGCAGGCACAACGGCGTTTTCAATGCGGGCCATGCTCGAAGATATTGAGTCGAGCTTTCCGAGGAGCAGATCGAAACGCGCGACGAGGGCCTCGATTGCGCCCTCCGCGTCCTGGCTCTGCTTGCGCGATGTATCCATGCGAAGCCTTTCACTCTCAGCCTCTGAAAATGTTTAGCTATGGCACGATAGTAGTTCTAAATGCGGCTCGACGCTAGGTGTTTCCAATAAGTAAAACTAGATGCAAGATAATTTAAAACAATGTGCATATCCGCGATATTCTGCCGTTTCACGCCGTACGGGCGAGCTTCATTCGGCCCTCCGCGCAGCTTTCCCTAACCGAATCAGGCGGCCCTTATGAACTGGACGGCAAGCTCGCGCTGTCTTTGCAAACTGGACGGAACTCAGCCGCCCTTTGGAATCAACCCCTCTAGCCCGCCTAGAACCGGCCTGGGCCGGCCCGCGGGCAGACCGGCGAGCCTCGCTCCGGTCAAGGCTACTCCGACCAAGCCGCCAGCTCGTTTCCCGCGGGGTCTTTGAAGTGGAATCTCCTGCCTCCGGGAAAGCTGAAGATGTCCTGCACAATGACGCCGCCGTTTCGCTCGACTTCCTCCCGCATGTGTTCCAGGTCGACGACGTAGACGACGGCGAGGGGCGCCGCCGTCGGCTCGTCGGAAGCGAAGCCGCTGCCGACGCCGCTGTCCGCCGTGTCGATGTAGTCTTCGCCCCATTTCTGGTATCTCCACCCGAAGGTGCGGGTGTAGAACTCCTGGGCTTGGCGCAGGGCCTCGCGGTCCGGCGCGGGGAACTCGATGAAGTCGATCCGATTGTGCGCAGCCTTCTCGAACTCCTGCGGGCTTTGACCCTGTCCTCCCTGGCCTCGCCCGTCTTGATCTTGATCGTGTTCCTCTTCGCTCATGCGTTTTTCCTTCCGTGTTCCTCTGAACGACAGCCCTAGCGCAACGGCCCCCCTGGAAAAGGCGGGGCTGGCAAGGGCGAGCCGCGGCTGGCAACGGCAAACAGGGGCTGGCAACGGCGCCTGCGCCGTCGCCAGCCGAGTCTGTGAAGCTCCTGCGCGAGGGGGCGCGCCAGGAGATTGGCGTGCCGGGCGCGGCTGAGGATCGTGAAGCTCCTGCGCGAGGGGGCGCGCCGTCTTCCCCGCGCATGCGGGGGTGATCCCATGGGTGAAGCTCCTGCGCGAGGGGGCGCGCCTGCCCCGCGAGGCCGATCGCTGCCAGCGCCGCTGGACCGCGACTCGTTGGCGAACGGCCGCATCCAAGTCAGAGACTGTGCCTTCCCTTGGGGACGAACGGTCTGCCGCCGTCGTCGTCGGGATCGAGGGTGCCTCTGTCCGTTTCGGCGTCGGGCCCGGCCTCGCGATCGAGGCTCCCGAGGTTCTGCCTCGCGGTCTCGACGCCTTCCCGCATGCTTTGTCCGCCTCCGAGGCCTCCGGACCCGCTTTCCGCGGCGCCTTCGGAGGAGCTCGCCTCTTTGGCGGCGGGCTCGTCCTCTTGCTCGGCAGACTCGCCGATAGTCACGCGATCCGAGGAATGCGGCGACGAATCCGAATTCTGGTCGTTGTTGTTGTTCCCTCCGTTTACGCTCGCCATCGCGGTGTGCAGGCGCTTGAAGAGATCTTCGGTCTCCTTCGTCATCTTCGCGAGCTCCTGCGTGGAATTGAGCAGATCGTCGAGATTCCGCCGCATCTTGTTCGCCCACTCAAGCGAGAGGGACGAGACCTCGGTGATGACCTTGGGCATTGTCGTCTGAAGCGACACCGCGAATTCGCCGGAACGGTCGACGACGGTGGAGACGATCTCGCCGATGGCTTCGCTGATCGTGTTGTGGACCGTCACGACGAGGTTGGAGGCCACGGTGAGCCCCGTCGACAGCGCATGAGAGCAGGTTCCCGCCAAGTCGACGTGCTTTGCGACGTCGCTCTGCAGGTCGGAATAGGTGGAGACCGTCGTTCCGTCCAAGGGGGAGACGTCCGCGTGGATGGAACGCAGCAGGTCGTCGGCGTTGCTCTGAAGCGAGTCCGCCACGGAGCTCCACGCCTGGGCGAAGTTCTCCGTCTGCGTCGGGTCGCTGGCGAGTTGGTCGAGCCAGTCTTTGAGCGGCGACAAGTGGTCCAGGAGCCACGAGGCGCCGAGCGAGGAGAGCAACTCAACCGGCCCCATCGAGAAGGACCCGGAGCCCCCGCCGGGGCTGAGGCTGTTGAGCGAGGGGCTGACCCAGGATTGGCCCTCGATGCGCTCGGCCAGCGCCTGCCCTTCCTGGATGAGGCCCAACCCTGAGAACGGGGTCGGGGAATCGTTGTTTGCTTCTTTAGACATTCGTGCCTCCCAAGATTTCTCCCAGCTTGCGGAAGCCGCGCGTGGATTCCGAATCCGCGGTCTCGTAGGAATTCGCCGTCGTGCGCAGGTCGGACACGGTCACATCGATGGCCGCCGCCGACGCCGTGATGACCGCGTCCGCCTCTTTCTTCGCCGATTCAAAAGGCGAAACGAGGAACGAGCACAGGTCGCCGAAGGCTTGTCCCGTCAGACTCGTAGAGGTCAGGGCGGAGGTTGAGCCGCCCACGCTCGTGCTGATTTCCGCTATCTTTGCCGCATGCCCGCTTAGCGCGGAGGGATCTACTTGCATACCGTCTTTCACCGACGCCTCCAGAGGTTGGATACTGCTTTCTTGTTGTCGTCTTCGTCGTCGACGTCGGTTGTGACGCGTCCCCACGCTTCGTCCGCTGCGGCTCTGGCGGTGGGCGAGTCTTTGCCGAATTCGTCGTTGACGATGTCCACGTAGCTCTCGGTGACCTTGCAGTGGGCCTTGTGGAAGGTCTTGAGGATGAGACCGGCAAGGTCCGGGGCCGTCATGGCGGTGGCGGCGTCCGAGAGCTTGAGGTCGCTCAGGCCTCCTGAGCTGTCGACCGTGACGCTGACTTCGCCGCGACGGCTGGAGGCGCTTCCCTTGAGGTTCTGCACCTTCGTTTCTAGTTCTTTGGCACGCTGGAGCTTCGCCTCGGCTGCCGCTATCTGCGCGTCGAGGTGACGCCGTGCCGAATCGGCACCGGAGAAATCTTCAAACACTATATGTATCTCCCGAAAGTCATGATTGTGTCGGGGTGAACAGCTATATCTTAACGCTACCGGAGGGTTAAGAGAAGAGGGAAATCGTCTCACTTCTCCCCGCCGGCGTGTTTGCGTCAAGAGAAACCGCGTCACGGCAGGGATTTCGTCCCTTTAGGGACTCTGTACCCATCCTCTTTCACCGACGCCTCCAGAGGTTGGATACTGCTTTCTTGTTGTCGTCTTCGTCGTCGACGTCGGTTGTGACGCGTCCCCACGCTTCGTCCGCTGCGGCTCTGGCGGTGGGCGAGTCTTTGCCGAATTCGTCGTTGACGATGTCCACGTAGCTCTCGGTGACCTTGCAGTGGGCCTTGTGGAAGGTCTTGAGGATGAGACCGGCAAGGTCCGGGGCCGTCATGGCGGTGGCGGCGTCCGAGAGCTTGAGGTCGCTCAGGCCTCCTGAGCTGTCGACCGTGACGCTGACTTCGCCGCGACGGCTGGAGGCGCTTCCCTTGAGGTTCTGCACCTTCGTTTCTAGTTCTTTGGCACGCTGGAGCTTCGCCTCGGCTGCCGCTATCTGCGCGTCGAGGTGACGCCGTGCCGAATCGGCACCGTCCATGGGAGTGTCGTAGAACATCGCTTCAGTTCCCCGAGAGTGAGTGACGCCGGTTTGCAGTGGTGCAATTTAGCATGACGTACTTCCCTCCAAAGGTACGGTAAAGCCCATTTTATACAACTTTCTACTAAAATTGCAGTGACAATGACATTCTAGTCGAGGTTACGCAAATAAAAAGCAGGTTTCTCGATTTTGAGATGCATGTCGTGAACAAGACTGCAGGGAAACGGGACGCCAAGGGTGCAAACGACCCGCACACCCGCATCGAGGTGCTTGGACAAGCGATGTGTTGAATCTGGGGACGGGTAGATCGGTTGGCCCTAAAACCGGCGCGACAGAGTCGGCTTCAGAGCTCACCGTCGGGGTAGCGGGATTTGAACCCACGGCCTCTTCGTCCCGAACGAAGCGCGCTACCAAGCTGCGCCATACCCCGGTGCGGCATTTCTGCAACCCGTTAATGATAGCCGAGTCGGCAGTTCAATGTGAAACGTCGGCTTCGAGACAGTTAGCACACTTGCGGGCGCGGCCAGTTGGCGCACTTGCGGGGGCGGACCGCCTCCGATCAGGGAAGGCGGCGTCGTGGCCAAGCGCCTGGCCGACGTCGAAGGGCCCGGCCGGCCCTTGATCAGGGAAGGACGACGTCAAGCACAATGGCCTCGGGCCTGCATGCCAAGCGGACGGGAGCGAAGGGCGAGGCGCCGAGGCCCGCCGAGACGTTGACCCATGCGCCGGGGTGCGTGGCGACGGCGGCGCCGTCGTGCCGTATGACCTCGCCGGCGTCGGGCCATCTGTAGAGCCCCGCCACGAGGGGCGTGGGAAGGTCGCAGTTGGTGACCAGCGCGCCCTTTCCGGGGACGCACACCTGGCCGCCGTGCGTGTGCCCCGCGAAGACGAGCGAGCATCCGTCATCGACCATTGCGTCAAGGGCCCGTGCGTAAGGGGCGTGGACCAAGCCGATCGCGATTCGAGGCTTCGAGCCGGGCGGCCGGGTGCGGGCGGCGGGGAACCTGTCGAGCCTGATGTGTGGGTCGTCGACCCCGACGGCGTCGACGTCGATCCCGTTGGCCGTGAGGGCGGCGCGCCGATTGTTGAGATCGGTCCACCCGAAGCTCTCAAAGCCGGCTCGCATCTCCGGCCAGGGAAGCTCGCGCATTTTGCCCCCGTGGGAATGCGAGGAAGGCGCTTTGAAATACGTGAAGGGATTCTTGGGCCGCGGAGGGTAGTAGTCGTTCGAGCCGAAGACGAAAATTCCCGGCAGCCCCGCGAAGACGGAGAGCGTGCGAAGCAGCGGTGCGACGGCGGCCGAGTGGGCGATGGAGTCTCCCGTGAGGACGAGCATGTCGGGGCTCTCTTCCGCCAGCTTCTCGATCCATGCCAGCTTTCGCCGCTGCCAGGCGAGCAGGTGGATGTCGGACAGATGCAGGATCCGCAGGCGCCGGGGGTCTCCGTCGTCAAGGGAGGCTCGGGGATCGCCGTCGTCAAGGGAGACTGCGTCTTGTGCAGGGGCGGAGAAAGGCCGGTCCAACGCGTCGCCCTGTTCGCGATCGGAGGTTGCCGAGCCCGAGCCCGAGGCCGCCTGGGCCGCCTGCTCGCCGGAGGCGCCGGTTGAAGACGGCCTTGGATCCAAAACGAGAGTCCGACGGCGCAACGCAAACGCCTGAGCCTCGGCGAGACTCCACAGTCCGGCTGCAAACCCGGCGGCGGTTCCGGCTGCCGCGATTCGGGCGGCCGCCTTGCCCAAGCTCACGGCTCGAGTCCGCGTCGAAGGAGGCGTCTCGGCTTCATCGACGCTCAGTCGTTTCCGTCGTCGCCGTCGCCGCCGCCGTTGCCGTCATCCTCGTCTTCCTTGTACTTGGACTGGTCCTCGGAAGGCGTTTGGCTCGTCTGAGAGCTGCTGGAGCTCTCGCTCGGAGAAACGGAAGACGGGGTAGGGCTGGGCGACTTGCTGCTTGGGCTGCTCGAGGGCTGACCGGACTGCTTGCCGTCGTTGAGGTGCTTGTTGGGCTGGCCGTCGAGTGCCGCCTTCGTGTACGTCGAGAAGATCATCGCGGGGAAAAGGCCGCCGTAGACCTCTCCGTACCGCTTTCCCTTGATGACGGCGTTGAACATCGTCTTCGTCCGGGACATGTGGCCCTGCCACACGGCGCTGGCCAACTGCGGGGTGTAGCCCATGAACCAGGCGTTTGTGTCGTCGTTCGCCGTGCCCGTCTTCCCGGCGATTTCGCGTCCGGGCACCTGAGCGTTCTCGCCCGTCGCCCCCGGCGCGACGACCTGCCTGAGGACGGAGGTCGTTTTGCGGGCGATCTCTTTGTCGAGAACCTGGTCGCAATCCGGGTCCTTCGAGGCGAGGACGTTGCCGTTCGAATCGGAGACCTTCGTGAAGGACTGGGGCTTGCAGCGAAGGCCTTCGGCGCCCAGGGTCGAGACGGCGGTCGCCATCGACAGGGGGGTGACTTCGTTGGCGCCAAGGATCATTGACGGGAAGTACTTCCACTTGCCCCCGTCGCCTCGCTCGACCCCCATGTTCTTGGCCGTGTCGGCGATGTCGCACAGGTTCAGCTTGTTTGCCATGCGGACGAAGGAGCCGTTGACGGATTTGCGGGTGGACTCGAGCACCGACATCATCCCGCCGCCCACGGCTTCAAGGTTGCCGAACTTGTAGTTGTCGCGGGACTTGGGCGAGCAGGGGATGTTCCAGGAACCGCGCGGGAGGGTTCCGCCGTTCGAATTGACGATGTCGTACTGCGTGCGGCCGCTCTTCAGCCATTCGATGAGGGTGAAGACTTTGAACGTCGAACCGGACTGGAAGCCGGTTCCTCCGCCCATGCTCCGGCTGGCGTTGAGGTTGACCTTGGTGGCCCGGGGGTCCGCCTCGGTGGCGTTGCCGTAGTTCGTGTTCTGCGCCATCGCGACGATGTGGCCGGTGCCAGGTTCTATGCTTGACATCGCGGTCTGGATGTTGGAGGCGTCGTCGGTCGGGATGTGGTTGACGAGGGCGTCGTGGGCGTCCTTCTGCTTCTTCGGGTCCAGCGTGGTCTGGATCGTCAGGCCGCCGTGATAGAGCTTGGCGATCCTGTCATTGCGATTCTTGCCCCAGCTTTCGTCGTTCAGCAGATCGTTGCGAACGTACTCGCAGAAGTAGGCCGCGCTGCCCGCCGCTGCGCATCCTGTGGGCTTTTCCGAAATGTGGAGCATGTCGGCGACCGGGACGTTTTGGGCCGAGGTCATCTCCTCCTTCGTGATGTAGCCGTTGCGGTACATCTCGCGAATCACCGTGTCCCGCCTGGTCTTGGCCTCCTCGGGGTGCTTGACCGGATTCCAGCGCGCGGGAGACTGCGTGATCCCTGCGAGCATCGCAGACTCGGGGATGTTCAAGTCCTTTGCGGACTTGGAGAAGAAGTACTGGGCGGAAGCCTCAACCCCGTAGCGGTTGGGGCCGAATTGGGCGAGGTTGAGGTACCCGGCGAGGATCTCGTCCTTCGACATCTTCCGTTCGACGGCGATCGCCAGCCGCGCCTCGTTGATCTTTCTGGCGATCGTGCGCTCGGTGGCCTGCTCAATGAGGTTGTGGTCGTTGTTCACGCGCCCCTGCTCGATGAGGGCGTTCTTGACGTACTGCTGCGTGATGGACGAGCCGCCGGCGGTGTTGCCTCCCGTGAGGTTGTTGACGAATGCGCCCGCCAGGCCTTGGACGTCGATGCCGTGGTGTTCGTAAAAGCGCCTGTCCTCGATCGAGACGGCGGCGTTCTTCATATGCTTGGAGATCTTGTTCGACGCGACGACGATCCTGTTTTCCGTGTAGAAAGTCGCGATCTGGCTCCCGTCGGAGGCCAGAAGCACCGATTGCTCCGAGGGCTCGACGAATCCGAGGTCGCCGGGGCTTTCCTCGAACATGGCGGTCACCGCATTGACTCCGGTGCCGGAGGTCGTAGCTATCGGCATGATGAGGCCTGCGAGAAGGGTCCCGCCGATGAGGCACATGCCCAAGATGGCTCCGACGAGTGTGAAGATTTGACGCATGGTTGCGCCGCCACGGCTCGTATTCGACATAGTGTCAGGATACGTGGTGAACCTTGGGATGTCCTCCCGGGGAAGCAGATCAGGCCGTGATATGCGCCCTGTGCGGGCGGGCGCGGCCGCCGTTGAGCCGCCGACTGCCTGGCTCACGTCGCCGTCGGGCCGTAGAGGGTCTGGCGGACTCCGCCGTCGGACCGCTGACTGGCTGACTGCCTGACGGACGTCGTCGTCGAATCGGACTCCGCCGTCGGACTGTTGCCGGCCTTGCCCACGTCGCCGGGCTGCCGCCGGTCCGGCCGACGCGGTCGAATCGAACGCCTGCCCGGCGCCGTTCCGACAAGGGGGTTGCTGCTCGCGGCGGCGCGAAAACGCGACGCGCCGGGAAAAGAAACTCCGAGGGGACTAAATTCTGGAAGGGGCAAGACGCCGCGGAAAGCGGCGAAAAGCGACGGCGAGCGGGGAATCGGGGGTCTTGTGGGGGTCCCCCTTTGTCATGTATAAGGGCTGGGTACAAAGAGTTTAAGGGCAAGCAGCAACGACGACGTTGTGAGGAGGCGAATATGCCTGCAGGACCTTTGGATCCGCGATGGGCGGACAATGCGAACTGTGGGAGCTGCGACGCCGAGGCTCTGTTCTCAACTTCTTCGGCGCAAAGGGAGATGAGGGACATCTGCCGCAACTGCTCGGTTCGCCTCATGTGCCTCGCCGACGCCCTTCAATCGAATATGCGCTACGGCCTGTGGGGCGGATTGACCGAGCGCGAGCGGCGCCAGCTTCTGCGCGCCGTCCCCGAACAGGCGGATTGGTACGAGTCCATCACGTCCTCTCCCGATCCCGTTTTCGTTGCGATCCGGGAAGGCAAGCCGCTGCGCCTCTCGCGTCGGAACGCTCAGAAGAAAGAGGAGGAGCGCAAAGGTGACGAGGACGACGAGTGACGTGTGCCGCGGCTGCGAGTAAGCTTGTTTCCATGCAGAAATGGGAGTACGCGACAATTCCGCTGATCATTCACAATACAAAGGCAATACTCGACACCTGGGGCGACGACGGGTGGGAGCTCGTTGCCGTCATTCCCGGCCCCGACGGGCAAAATCTGGTGGCTTACCTCAAGCGGCCGAAGGACTGACGGATGGGTTTCTCAGAGCGCCTCGCTGAGCTCGGGATTGAGCTTCCGCCGGTTGCCGCGCCCGTCGCCGCCTACATTCCGGCGACCCGCTTTGGCGACGTCATCCGCACGTCTGGCCAGCTTCCGCTTGTTGACGGCGCTTTGCCCGCGGTCGGGAAAGTCGGCTCGGACGTGCCCGCCGAGGACGCGAAAGGCCTTGCCCGCGTAGCCGCCCTCAACGCCTTGGCCGCGGCTGCGGCGCTGGCGGGCGGGGTGGACGGCCTGTCCCGGGTGGTGCACGTAACCGTTTTCGTCTCTTCGGCACCCGATTTCACGGGGCAGGCCGCAGTCGCCAACGGCGCGTCCGAAGTTCTCGGGGAGATCTTCGGCGAGGCGGGAAGGCATTCGCGCTCCGCCGTGGGCGTGGCTGTCCTTCCCTTGGACACCCCGGTCGAAGTCGAGGTCCAGTTCGCAACCGCGTGAACGCCGCAGGGTGCCGGCGGCCGGAAACGACGAGACTTCCGGCCGCCGAGCGGGCCTCAGTGGGCGCGGCGCTGGAGGCGTCCGATCTCGATGAGAAGGACCGCTCTTCCCTCGAGGCGGATCCAGCCGCGCGAAACGAAGTCGGCAAGCGACTTGTTGACCGTTTCGCGGGAGGCGCCCACGAGATGGGCAAGCTCTTCCTGCGTGAGGTCGTGGGCGACGTAGATGCCTTCGGGGGTCCGCTCTCCGAAGCGATTGGCCAGGTCGATCAGTGCCTTGGCGACGCGGCCGGGGACGTCGGAAAAGACCAGATCGGCCATCTGCTCATTCGTGTTGCGCAAACGGCGGGCCAGCTCTCGAAGCATGGTTATGGCCATGTCGGGATGCTGGTTGATGAAGTTCATCATGTCTTTATGGGCCAATGAGATCAGGCGGGTGGGCGCGATCGCGGTGACCGTAGAGGAACGGGCGCCGAGGTCGAACAGCGAGAGTTCGCCGATGATCTCACCCGGGCCGAGAACGGCGATGAGATTCTCGCGGCCGTCGTCGGACGAGTGGCTGAGCTTGACTTTGCCGTCGGTGACTATGTATAGGCGGTCGCCCTCGTCACCTTCGCGGAAAAGCGAATCGCCTCGCTTGAGAGACGTTTCGCTCATCAGCTGGCTGAGAGCCTCAAGGTCCTCCGCGTCGATGTCCTTGAAGAGCGGAACCGCCTTGAGAACGCTAATGTCCATCTGTTCCCTTTCCGTCGATCAATCCTTTGTAGTGGATCACACTAAACTCTAACATTGCAATTTACCTCACAGTCGATCATATTTCGAGTTTTCCGGGCGAGTTACGCTTGGGGCATGCCTTCACGTGCCTCTTTGCCACAGCGTCCACGGTCCCTTTCGGCCCGCAAAGACGCCGCTTTTGAGATAAACCGTCGCCTGGCGGCGCTCTATCCCGACGCCGCATGTGCGTTGGATTACTCAAACCCCTTCGAGCTGTTGGTGGCCACCGTCCTCTCTGCGCAGACCACCGACGCGCGAGTCAACACCGTCACTCCGCGCCTTTTCGAAGCCTATCCCGGGCCGGAGGCCCTCGCCGGCGCGGACCGCCTCGAACTCGAAGGCATTCTCCATCCCCTCGGCTTTTACAGGGCCAAGGCGGCCTCCTGCATCGGCCTTGCCGCCTCTCTGTGCGTGAACCACGGCGGAGAGGTGCCGCGCACCCTGGAAGAGCTCGTCAAGCTTCCCGGCGTCGGGAGGAAGACGGCGAACGTCGTCCTCGGGAACGCGTTCGGCGTGCCCGGAATCACCGTCGACACCCACGTCGGCCGCCTCGCGCGGCGCTGGGCGTGGAGCAGGAGCGAGGATCCCGTCAAGGTCGAGGCGGACATCGCGCGTCTCATTCCCGAAAGCGAGTGGACGCAGGCATGCCACCGGATCATCTTTCACGGGCGTCAAGTGTGCCGCGCGCGAAAACCCGCGTGCGGGGCGTGCGCCTTGGCGGAGGTATGCCCCTCTTACCCGCTTCTCGCAGACCGAGGCTGATCCTCACATTTCCCGCGGGCTTGAGCCTTGCTGGCCGGGTGAGTTTGAGATTTGCCGAGCGGGCTTGAGCCTTGCCGGCCGGGCCTGGGACTCGCCGGGAGCGCCCGAGCCTCAGATCTGGGCCAGGAACTCCAAGACGAGGTCGGTGACGCGGCCGGGCTGCTCCTCTTGGACGAAATGCCCGGCGTCGGGAACCTCGATGAAGCGATAGTTGCCTCTGGCGAATTCGAGGTCCTTTCGCCAGGCCCGCGCGGGCAAGAGCGGGTCGCGTTCGCCGCGCACGGCCCACACAGTTGCGTTCACGAAGCGGCGCGTGAGGGCGATGTGTTCGCGTCCGTTGATCTTCGACGTCGAAAGATAAGACCAGCGAAGCTGTTCGAGCGAGATCGACGCCGCCTCGGGCAGCCGGAGCGCCGCGGCGTAGTTGGCGGCTTCCCCGGAGGCGCCGGCGTTTCCCGGCGCCGACCAGTCTGTCAGGAGCCTTTTGAGGTCCTTTTCGTCTGCCAGGCGCTTCGCAGCGTAATGAGGGATGAGCGTTTTGAGCACTTGACGCCAGGTTTTGAGCGTCAGATGCGTGCCGAGCCTTTGGAGAGTGCGGGGATGCGGGGCCGAGACGGTCATGATGCCTTCGACGACGTCGGGTTCGAGGGCGGCGACCGACCACGCGAGGAAGCCTCCGCGGCCCTGGCCTATGACGACGGCCCTTGACGTTCCGAGGCTGCGGACGATGGCCGCGAGGTCCTGGGTGAGGAGCATGCCGTCCGCGGAGTCCGGCGTTTTGTCTGACCCGCCTATGCCCCGCTGGTCGATGGCCGCCACCTCATAGCCGGCGAGGGCGACGGCTTCAATCTGGTGGCGCCACGTCCACCAGTACTCCGGAAATCCGTGGACGAGGAGAACGAGCGGGCGGTCGCTGCGGTGCTCGCCCATGTGGGCGATGTGAAATTGACACCCGTTGGCGTTGATGAGCCGATGCTGCCAGGGGCCGGGCAGAAAGACCGCCGAGTTGTCTGCTGGAGCGCTCATCGTCTCGTCCTAAGTCTCGTTTGTGTGTGTTGGCTCTGCACGTCGCGCCCGCGATGCGGGTACGTACACGTTCTCATACTCCTGTAGCGATTCGAGTGCGAGCGTTCGGCGCGCAATGAGTACACCATACTTGTGGCCGCGTCGGCGGGCCCAGTGCGAAACCGCTCCGGTGAGAATGAGCACCCCGCCGAAAACGAATATCAGGCCGGTCAGCATGTCGTACGCCAACAGATTGGCGACGTTGCGGGTGAAGCCGTTTCCCTCGAGCCGCTGGGAGATCGGGTCGAGGATCGATCGCTCGGTCCACCGCGGCAAAGCCAGCCCCAGCGCCCCGAAGACCGCGACGATCCAGCCGGTGAAAGCCGCTCCCAAAGACGACGCCCGGGCGAAGAACCAGATGAGGGCGAGGATTGCCAGTCCCCCGACGAGTTCGCCGGCGCCCGCAAAATCGACCGATGAATCCTTGTAGGCGGCGACGAGACGCGCGTGCGCGTCGGATACCACGTACCATGCCGGGGGCACGAGGAGGATTGTGGCAAAAAGCACTCCGACGTGCGCGGCCGCCCGCTTTTTCGGTGCGGCGGGAACGTCTGATTCCGGGCCGTCGTCAAGGGCCGCCCGCTGAGAATCGGCGTTTGCGGCGCGGCGTCGCGAGGACGCGGGCGAGGCTTGCCTTGAGTCGGCTTCGCCTGCCTCGTCTGAAGCGGGGGCGGAGGACGAGGCGGGGATAGCCTCCGATGCTGGGGAGGCCTCCGATGTGAGGGAGCCGCCGACGGTCTCCGTGTCGAAGGCCGAGTCCGTTCCGAACACCGAGCCTTCGCCGAACGTCGATCCTTCGCCAAAGGCCGAGCCGCCGGCGTACGACGTCGCGCTTTCGTATGTGCCGCCGATGTCCCGGGACGTTTCGAACGTTGTCGTGGCGACGTCGTCGCTGAAGATGCTGGAGACTCCGCCGGTCGTGGGAATCCCGTCCGCGTCGTCGTCGGCGAGGGCGCGTCTGAGGCTTGTGCGGATGGGATGTTTGTTTTCCGACGGCGAGGCTGCTGAGACGACCGCGGATTGAACGGAAAGCGAATGCGCGGGCGAGCGTCGGCCTGCGCCGGAATGCCCGGGGGCTTGCGAATAAGCCGGCGTTTGGGAGCGCGACCGCCTCGTAGGCGAGTGGCGGGAGACGGCCGGAGAGTCCGCGGGCCCGGGCGGCTGGTCGGCTGCGCGTGAGCTCGCAAAGGAGCCGAGGCCCGCGGCGGCGGCCAAGGATTCACGCATCGCGGCGGGAGATTCGCCGGGTTCGCCTCTTCCGGAAACGTTGGAAGAGGCCTGCGGCGCCGAAGGCCTGAAAGCGTTCGGGGCGGTTTCTTCCGGGTCCTCAGGCGTGATCGACGGCGTCGGCGCGGTGGACGGGAGGCTGTCCGACGGCATGGGAGGAGTGGGCGCCGTGAGGCTTTCTGCCGGTGTCGCGCTTTCGGTTGGCATGGCGCTTTGGTCAGGCATGGCGCTTTCGGTTGGCATGGCGCCTGGACTGAGTGTTGCGTTTTCGGCGGTGGCGGTTCCCTCGGCCGAAGGCCGGCGGGGCGACGCCGACGTCGCCTGAGGCGGTTCGGGAGAGCTCGTGGACGGATGCGCTGCGGCGGGGGAGGCCGCCGCAGCGGGGGAGGCCGCCGTCGAATGGGGTATCGACGTGGTCGCCGGAGAGGCGGTCGACGCGGAGTCGGCGTTCCAAGCCGAAGGCGTTTCCGGGGCGGCGCGGAAAAGCGGCGTGGCAAGGGTGCGGGGGCGAGTGTCGTCTAGATTGGGTTCGGAAGGCACTTGCGTCGCGCGGGTGAACACGATGCCCGACGGCGCTGGGCCGCCCTTCCCGGATGCGGCCTCGCCGCGGGATGCCCTTCTCTCGCCGGATCCTTCGCTTGCCTCGGGTCGTTCATTCGCGCCCGCCCCCTCGTTCGCGTCGGTTCGTTCCCTGGCGTCGGCTCGTCCCTTCGTGTCGGGCCTTTTGGCATCGGGTCGCGTCGCCGTCGAATGCCCGAAATCCGCTGCCTTGGGCCTCTCTTCGCAGAGAGGCTTGAGAATGTGGCCCTCGTCGAACGGTCTGCGCTGAGGCGAGTTGTAGGGGTCCGTGGGGATCGTCATGGTTCCTCCTCTTCGAAAAGCGTACGACAGGCGTGGCCGATCGGAAGGGAAGCTCGAAGCCTGGCGAGGCGGGCTTCGGCCGTCGAAGGGCTGGCTCGGCTTTTCCGAGCCAGCCCACTTCAGCTCTTCGAGAGGGGGAGCGATTCCACGTGCAATGCAGCGCAGGGAATACGGTCCGTTGAGTGAGCGGTGTCTGGTGAAATGCAGCATGTGGGCGACCCAAGGGCCGCCCACATGTGCGTACTCACTTTATGGCGTGAGGGGTCACTTTGCCTGCGAAAGCCCCTTGCTGAACTTCGCCGCGCATTTGGTGATCGCTTTTGCGAGAATCTTCTTGTCTCTTTCGAACTGCTCCTCTTTCCCCTGCCTGACTTCTAAGTTCCGTTCGCCTCCGGCGATGGCCTTCAGACTGTCCTCGCTCATCTTGCCGTAGATCTCGTTCGTGGTGCAGGCCATATGCTTATTGGCGGCAGCGTGCGACCTTTTGGGAGTCAAAGGATGTGAGGAGAGGATCTTCGTCAGCCCCTTGTTGACTTCTGCTTTCGAAGGCTTTTCATCGCCTCCGCATGCTGTGAGAGGAAAGGCAAGCGTGGATATAGCGACAAGAGCGGCAATCTTCTTACGTAGCATTACTTTCCTTACCGTTAGTGAGGCTGTACTGCGGAGAAGAGGCGTCATTTCCCGGAAACCAGCAAATCAACCGGTTTTGAGCTGTCCATCCGCGTGTAACTGGCCATCGGCGTAGACCGACGTGTTCCGTGAAGAATGGAGGCGTTGAATTTTTCATTTTCCTGAAAAGCGCCGACTGGAACTCGCGAGGGTGAGGCAGGTGAGCGGGCCGCGACGGCGGCCAAGTTCGTCCTCGGCATGGCACTCCTTTTCTTGTGGAGGGCAGATGTTTGACGGCTCGAACCGTTCTGCCGTTCAAGTTACATTACACGTGTGTGTGCCGTGCGGGCGAATCGCGAAGCGGCTTGCCGCTGATGTGACTCTCGCTCGTTGACTGCAAATTGTTGCAGTTTCGCGCTGAAGTGGCGCATTGTGTGTCGAGAACTGCGGGTTTGGGAGAAAGGCCTTTGCGGGAGCATGCTTGCGTTAGCGCAAGCTGGTTGCAAGGTTCTTTGACGCCATTCGAAGGCATTGCGCGCCGCTTGTTGGCTGGGGTTGGGACGCTGGGCGAGGGCCCTGAGAAAACGGGCGGAGCTGCGGCGTCGCAACTCCGCCCGAACGCATCCGGTTTGTTGAGGGCGGCTGTGAGCCGGCGTGAGCAGAACTCTCTGAGTTTGAGAACGGCCACAGCCACGCCGTTAAGTCACTTGTTTCCGGAGCCGGCCCCCATCTGCTTCTTGACCTCGCTGGCGCATTGCATCGTGGCGCCCTGAACAAGAGATTTGTCGCTGGAGGAGATGGTTGCCTTCTTCTCGCCATCTGCTAAGCTCTTGAGCGTCTCAGGCTTCGCTTTGTCATAGATCTTGTCCACCATGCACGAGGATAGGCTTTTCAGGAGAGAATCGGGCAAGTTGGCCTTCTTGAACTTGGGCAGCTGCTTGATGATCTTTACCATTCCGGCTTTCGCTTCCTCCTTAGAAGGCTTCTCAGAGTCGTTCCCGCAGGACGCCAGCGAGAGGGCCAGGGCGGGAATTGACAAAAGGACGGACAGTTTCTTTAGACGCATGATACCTCCGTATGGTTAAGTTTGGGGGCGGCCACTGTCTTACGGCCGCCCTATCGGCCTATAAGGATACCTTGTGAGGCCTCCATCCTTTGCATTGAGCCCCACTGACCGTAGCGTCTGTTCTTCTGCCCTGCTTGTCCTGTCGCCTTCTTATTCTTGCCCCGCAGCGTTTGTCGTTTCCCTTGAATCGTTTGCCGTTGCTCATGGAGGCGTCCATTGCCGGGAGGGCTTTGAGCCTTGGTTTGGACTGCCCGTCGGCAGTGTTGGAGACGACGAGTGAGGGCGCGCAAAACGGGCGGAGCTGCGGCGTCGCAACTCCGCCCGAACGCCTCCGTTTGTTGAGGGCGGCTGTGAGCCGGCGTGAGCAGAACTCTCTGAGTTTGAGAACGGCCACATCCACGCCGTTAAGTCACTGGTTTCCGGCGCCGGCCCCCATCTGCTTCCTGACCTGGCTGACGCACTCTCGCGTGGCGCTTTTAACAAGAACCTTGTCGCTGCTTGAGACGGGTGCGTTGATATTGCCCGTTGCGAGGCCGTTGAGAGTCACGGGCGTCGCCTTGTCGTAGATCTTGTCCACTATGCACGTGGACAGGTTCTGGAGGGCCTGCTCGGTCAGGGTGGTGCTTTTGAACTGGGGCAACCCCCTGACCATCTTTGACATGCCGGCCACAGCAGCCTCCTTGGAAGGCTTCTGGGCGTTGTTCCCGGACCCTTCGTTGCCGGAGTTCGAGCTGGCAGACGAGTCGCCGTCCGGCGTCGATTTCGAGCTCGAACCGGCCTCAGAAGACGGATTTGCGGAAGACGGATCTACGGAAGCGGTGGCTGCTTTGCCTCCGCCTGACGTTACGTTCGTCTTTTCCTTCGAGTCGTTCCCGCAGGACGCCAGCGAGAGGGCCAGGGCGGGAATTGACAAAAGGACGGACAGTTTCTTTAGACGCATGATACCTCCGTATGGTTAAGTTTAGGGGCGGCCACTGCCTCACGGCCGCCCTTATCACCCTACAAGGATACCTTGTGAGGCCTCCATTCTTTGCGTTGGGCTCTACTGCCCTCTTCTTTTGCCCTGTTGCGCGTTGGCTGTTGCTGTGCCGCCTCGGTCTGCATGCCTGCTCTGGAGCGTTCATTGCCGAGAGGGGTCCGAGCTTTGGCTTGGGCCGACGGTCGGCGACGGGTTTGCGCCCTTGTCCGGGTTCGCGATCTGGGCGGACGCCTGGCTTGCGCATTCGGCCGCAGCCTTCTCCAGAATCTGCCGGTCTTTCACCGCGATTTGAAAGTCCTGCTTGCCGCTGGCCAGACCGTTGAGCGTGAATGCTGTCGCCTGATTGTAGAGCCGTCCCGTCATGCACGCCCCCATCTTTCGGTACTGGTCGTCAGAAAGGTCGAGAGACCCGAAGCCTCCTGACTCCTTCAGGATCTTCGTCGTTCCCGTCTCCACGCGCCCACGCGGGGGTTTTCGCTGGGGTCTCTCGGCCGCTCCCGAAGTTCCTGTCGACGTCGATTTCGCGTCGAGGCTGCACGCGAAAAGGGCGAACGGCAAGAAAGGGACGACGGCGAAGGCTAAGAATCTGGCTGCGCGCATTTTTCCTCCGAAGTTCGCGTGGGCCGCATGCGGGTCGTGCGAGAGGCTCGTGCGAAAGGGTCGTTCGTGAAAAGGGTCCATGAAGGGACTGCCCCAAAGAATACATGCTCAACGGCGGGCGAAACTGGGCGTGGGGTGAGATCCACATGCCCGACGTCGCTTGGATGCCGGGTGTTGCCCGGATGCCCGGTGCGGCCCGGATGCCAGACGTCGCTTTGGCCGTGTGCGGATGGCAGTCATCCAGGCGGTGGGCATACAGACGGCGGCCGCGCAGACGGCTGGCATTGCGTCGAGTTTTCGCCACACGGTCCACAAATTTTTCCACGTATCCCCAATCCACAATTGGCATTCAATCGGAAGCTAAGCGAAAGCCAAAGGAGTTTAATGCCGTTCATGATTACTAAAAGTGCAGATAAAACACGCATCAGCGCTAAGCAAAAAGCGGAAGGCGCGAACGAACGACGACAAGCCCTGAGGACGCGCTCGGGCGGTCGCGGCGAAGGCTCGCGAAGGCGAGCGTCGCCCGAGGGAAGCCTTCCCGTGGTCGCGTTGTCCAGCTTCAGCGCGGCGGTCAGATTGGAAGTCGACCGAATCGCCGCATTGGGAGGCATCGACGTCGAGCATGTGGCGGACTGCGGCGCGGACGACGCGGCCGTCCTCAATCTGAGCGAGGTGAGGGCGTCAGCGGTGAAGGTCCGCGCGCGTTTTCATCCCGCGTACGCCCCGTACTTCGCCTGGGGGTCGCTCGTGCTCACCCTGCCCGACGAGGCGGAGGACCTTCTCGAGCTGCTTTTGGCGGCGGGGACGACCAGGCGCGGGCAGATCGTCGGCGTCGTCGGAGTGCACGGCGGCGCCGGGGCTTCCACCGTCGCCGCGTGGCTTGCGCGCACATTGGAAGGCAGGCTTCGGGTGGCCCTCGTCGACGCCGACCAGTGTTCGGCGGGGGCCGACCGACTGCTGGCCCTTGACGGGCAGGCCGGCGTCAGATGGGCCGATCTGCGGTCGGATTCGGGCGTGCTGGTCCCTGGGCGGCTGCTCAACTCGCTGCCTTCCGAGCGGGGGCTTGCCGTGCTCAGCGCCGACGATCGGGGCGCTATGCCCTCGGGCGAGGCGGGGGAGGCCGCGGTGGCGGCCTTGTCGCAGGTGCGGGACCTGTGCGTCATCGACTTGCCCGGGGAGGCTCTGATCGAAGGGAGTGCCGCCCACCGGCTGCTCGGGTGGCTCGACGTCGTCGTGCTCGTGGCGCGAAGCGGAAGCGGTCCGGCGCGGCAACTGGCGCGGGCCGTCGCGAATGTGCCCGCAGGCGTGGGAATTCTGGTGGCGGCCCTGGGCGTCAAAGGCGGCGAGGCGGCCGTTTGGGGAAGGGACCTCGGCATCGACTCCGTCTATCCCGTTCGGCTCCTTTCCAGCCTTGCCGGCGACGTCGAACACGGCGTGGGCGTCGGCGAGCGGAAGAGGTCCGCGACCGCTCGCGATCTTGCGGCCCTCGCGCGGGCGTGCGGGGGTCCGCAATGACGTCGGCCTTCGAGCGCGTCGGCCGAGGAAAAGCCGCCGAGGGCGCCGGAACCGAAGCCGAGGCGATGCGTCGAGTGCGGGCCAGCCTGGCGAGGGGCGGCAGCGACGGCGGAGCGATCGCCATGCTTGACCCCGTCGCCGTATCCGCGCGCGACGTCGTAGGGCTCGGGCGGCGGCTTCGTCAGGCGATCGCCGGGGCGGGGCCCCTGCTCGACCCGCTGCTGAGCGATCGGTCGGTCACCGACGTCCTCGTCAACGGCGGACGCGGCGTGTGGGTCGATCGCGGAAACGGGATGGAGCGCGACGAACGCGCCAGCAGCGGTCTGAGCGACGATTCGTCGGTGCGAGCGCTAGCGGTGCGGCTCGCGGCCGCCTGCGGCCAGAGGCTCGACGATTCATCTCCGATCGTGGACGGAACGTTCCCCGACGGGTTGAGGCTCCATGCAGTGCTGCCGCCCCTCGCCGCCGAGGGGACCCTCATCTCCCTGCGGGCGCACAGGCCCGTCTCCTTCACTTTGGCAGAGCTCGCGGAGGGCGGAATGTTCAACGGCTTCGCGCTTCGGCTGCTGTTTGCCCTCGTCGCGCATCGGGCGAACGTCATCGTCTCGGGCGCCACGGGGTCGGGGAAGACGACCTTGCTCGCCGCGGTCCTGGGAGAGGTCCCGAGCGACGAGCGAATCCTCGTGATCGAGGAATCCGCGGAATTGCGGCCCTCGCATCCCCATGTCGTTCATTTGCAAGTGCGAAGGGCGAATGTGCAGGGGGCCGGCGAAGTGGCCTTGAGCGAACTGGTGCGGGCGGCCATGCGGATGCGGCCTGACAGGATCGTTCTCGGCGAGTGCCGGGGCGCAGAGGTGCGAGAGGTCCTGACGGCGCTCAACACCGGGCACGAGGGCGGGTGGGCGACGATTCACGCCAACTCTGCCGCCGACGTTCCCGCGCGGCTCACGGCGCTCGGCGCCCTGGCGGGGATGAGCGAGGACGTTGTTGCGGCTCAAGCCGCGAGCGCGCTGGACGCCGTCGTCCACATTGAGCGCCGCAACGGGGTTCGCGTTCTCGCGCAGGTCGCCGTTTTGGAAAGGCGCCGCGGCGAGCTGACCGCCTCCGTGGCGTTGGAGTTCGAAGGAAAGGCGGTGGCGCGGGGCCCCGCCTGGCCGAGGCTGGCCGCGCGAGTGGGAATGGATGCTTGCGCCGGTTCGGGTATTCGCGCCGGTTCGGGCGCTGGCTTTGGATCGGCCGCCTCCACCGGGATAGACGCCGACGTCGGGATGGACGCCGCCAAAGGAATGAACGGGCAGGCGCGGGCGGGCGCGCGAGACGGCGGCGATAGGCGAAGCGACGGCGATAGGCGAAACGGCGGCGCGCGAAACGGCTGTGACTTGCGAAGCCGCGGCGTGCAACGCGGCGGTGGCTGGCGAGACGACGTCGCCTGGCGAGGCGGCGGACGAAACGACATAGGCGCGCGAAAACGAGGCGAAAGGAGTCCGCTGTGATGAAGCGGAAGGGGCGGCTGAGGCACGTCGACGTCGGGATGCTCGTCGCGGAGGCCGCAACCCGCATGAGGGCAGGAGCGTCGACCGAGAAAGCCTGGGGGCAGACGTGTGCCAGGGCGGGGTTCGAAGACGGAGACGTGGTCGACGACGTCGGCGTGCCCGCAGCTTTGCGGCGGATGTGGGCGTCGCGCGGGCGGAGGGCCGCCGACGACGTGCGGTTGGGCGTGCCCCCGGCAGTCGCCGTATGCAGGCTGACTCGGGCAACCGGCGCCCCCGCGGCAGATGTCCTGGATGCGTGCGCCGCCGGGATCACGGATGCGGCCGAATCGGCTGCAGCGCGCCGCGCTGCGCTCGCTGGGCCCAAGGCGAGCGCGCGCATGTTGGCCTGGCTTCCCCTCCTCGGGTTGTTTCTCGGGTCGCTGATGGGAACGGACACGCTCGATTTCCTTCTGTCCGCCGGCCTCGGGCGGACGCTGTTGGCCCTCGGCCTCGCCTTTGAGGCCTTAGGAATTTTTTGGGTGCGCCGCCTTGTTCGGCGCGCGGAAAGGGAAGGGTAGCGATGTGGTTTCTCGGACTCTCCGCGGTCCTTTTCGCCGTCGCGGCGGCGTGGTCCTCGAATTTCTTCGCCTCCGACGTCCGGGACGGCGACGCGTGGGGCGTGCGGACGTCTCTTCCGCCGGTGGACCAGGCCATGGTCGCAGACCTTGCGGTGGCGGCGATAAGCGCCGGTTGCTCCGTGCCTGCGCTTCTGGTCGCCCTTGATTCGGCATTGGCCGAGGAAGAGGAACCGCCCGGTCTTGAGTGCGTGGCGAAATCTTTGACGATGGGCGGGACGTGGGAGGAGTCGTGGCAGGGCGTGCCAAGCCGTTTTGAGCCCTTGCGCAACGCACTCGAGCCCTCGTGGGTCGACGGCGCAGCTGCGGTTCCGCTGCTGGAGAGAACGGCTGCGAGCCTGAGAGCCGGGCGCGTTCGCCGTGCGCGGGAATCCGCGGCGCGGCTGGGCGCCAAGCTTGTTCTTCCGCTGGGGCTGTGTTTCCTCCCCGCCTTCATTTTGCTCGGCGTCGTTCCCATCGTCGTTTCGGCCGGCGTGGCGATCCTGAGGTGATCGTGCGGCGTCGCCCTGAGGAGGTCGGCTTGTGGGTCGAGATGAAGACGCGCGTGGATCTGGGCTCAGCCGGTGTGAGTCGAGGCCTGGTTGACGCAGATCTAGGCCCAGCCGGCGTGGATTTAAGCAAGGACGGCGCGTCGTGCCTGCGCGGTTACGTGTCGTGTCTGAATGCGGTTGACGTGTCATGCCTGCGCGGTCGATGCGTCATGCCCGCATAGTCAATGCGTCGTGGCGCCGGCGGGATTGATGCGTCGTGTCTGCGGGTGGCGTGCCCGGTCTTTCGGCTGTGGGGCAAAGCGCATGAAAAGCTCATAAGAACGAGAAGAGGACCGCTGCGAGAAGTGTTCTGATATGAAAAGTGCCTTTGCTCATTATAATGACCATTTTTTGGAATTTATAATGCACGCAGGTACTTTTCGTGATCGCAGCATGCCTCTGGTGGTACTTTTCATGATGGTGGCGTGCGTGTAGAGGTGCTTTTCATGATCACGTTATGTTTTTAGCCTAGTCATGTCGCCTATTCAAGGTGACCATTCCATGTACGTAGAAATTGACGCATGACTTCGACGTCGGCCTTTGCCCCGTGAGCACGTGCGACCGGATTCGCTCGGGTTGGAGACGACGTCGGCCAATCTCGCTCGCGGGGAGAAAGCGGGACGTCGGTTGAGCGTCCCGTCCGCGAGACCCGGCCAACCTCACTCGCGGGACGGGAAGGCCGGAGCCCGCAGCGGTCGGTTTGCGCGATGAGTCGGTTTGCGACAGGTCGGTTTGCGCGAGGAGACTGCGGCCGCGCACGAAGATCGTCTGACGGGTTTCCCGAGGAATCGGCCGCGTCGGGTAACCAGTCGATGGCGTCAGGTAACCGGTCGGTCGCGTCCGGCAACCACAGTCGGTCCACAGGGCGAAACGACGTCACGGAAGTTCACAGCCGCGGGAATCCTTCGTCGATCGGATGCCGTGTTTTGAAAGAGTCAGTCATCGGCGACGAAAGACGTTGCCGACAGACAGGAGACAACAATGACAATGAGCAAAAGCTTCGTCGATATCGGCGAGACGTCCGGCGAGGCGGGAATGGCCACCGCCGAGTACGCGATAGGAACGGTGACCGCGACGGGCGTCGCAGGCGTCCTGTGGTGGCTTGTCAATCAGGATTGGTTCCGCAACGGGATGAAGGCCCTGCTGGGCAAGATCTTCTCCGTTCCGGGAATGTGATGTGACGATCGGGCGGGGCGCGCACTCTGCCCGATCACATCGCGGTTGTCCCGAATTGCGGGCGACAATGCGGGCAACGCAAATTGCCATGAAACGCACGGTTCAAAAGTCCATGAGAAAGCCCAAAGCGGCGGGGAGGCTGTATAGCGATGATCAAGCCGAAAAGCCGCGGGAAGGTTGGAAATCTATGAAAAACTCAGAGGCTGGGAAAAGCTCTCCTATGACTCTCCGCAGCGGGCATTCGGAATCGGGGATGGTGACGGGCGAAGTCGCCATCGGCTCTCTCGTTCTGGCCCTCGTCACGGCCTTTGCCCTTGCGCTTGGGCATATTGCCGTTGCCTACCTCGAAGCCAATGACGCCGCGCGAATGGCGGCTCGCATGGCCGCCTTGGGAGAGGGGGAGGGCGCGATCAAGGCCGCCGTCGAGCGTTCTTTTCCCGGTGCGTCGGTGAGCGTCGTCAGCGGCGCCGGCACCGTCGAGGCCGTGGTGCACGCCCCGCAAAAAGGATTCAGCGGAAAGCTGGGCATCGACGTTCACGCGTCCGTCACGGCTGTGGTCGAGCCCGGGTTCGGCGGCGAGGTCGATGCAGGGCCCGGTGCTGGAGCAGGGAGCGGCGCCAAGGCCGGCGGCGACGTCGGGGTGGGAGGCGGAGCGCCGTGAATGTCTCGACGGATCCGCCCGACGGCGGCACGAAAAAAGGGCGAGAGATCAGACGGAAAGGGCGAGAGATCAGGAAACGACGACGGAGCGCCAGACAAAAAGGGCGAGGCGTCCAGAAGAGGAGGCGGCCCTCTCGGCGGCGTCAGCTTCCGTGGCAATCGAATCGGCGTTTTCGACGACGGCGTTGCCGTCGGCAGCTTGGCCTGTGTCCAAGCCCTCGCAGACGCAACGAGCTGCGTCGGGAGGCCGAACGTGAGCCGGAACGCGGCGCGGGCACCGTCCTGACGGTCGGCTTCTCTTTCGTGATCTGCACTTTCACGGTTGTGCTGCTGATGGTCGCTTCGACGTGCGCGAGCATCGCCAAAGCCCAGAATGCCGCCGACATGGTGGCCTTGGCTTCCGCGCAGCGAAACGCTGCGGGGCTTGGCGGGTGCCCGTCGTCGGCGTATGTCGAACGTGCCTATGGCGCTTCGCTTGTGGCCTGCGACGTCGAGGGCGCCCTCGCGAAGGTGAAGGTGTCCAAGAATCTGACCTACATGGGGGTGACGTATGTGGCCGAGGCGTGGGCCGGCCCTGTCCACTCGACCGGCGAAAAGGAGTGACGGCGGCCCGGGCGGACGGATGCGCCGAGGCGGACAAGCGGCGGGCAGCAAGACGTCGCGGCCGCCTCCGCAGCGAGGGCTCCGGGAAGCGTGCCGGTCAGGGGCAGGAAAGAGCGCCAGTCAAGGTTCGGAAAATGCGCCGATCAGGGCTCCGTGAAACGCGCCGATCAGTTCTGCGCGCGGCGCAACCCGTCGGCCACGACGCGCAGGAGCTTCGTCGCTCCGCCCTTCGAAAGGGGCTCGTTGTTGTTGCCGCATTTTGGGGACTGAACGCAGCGAGGGCATCCGCCCGTGCACGGGCAGCTTTCCAAAGCGGCGAGCGTCGCCTCCATCCAGATTCGTCCGTGTTCGAAGCCGTGAAGGGAGCAGCCTGAACCGCCGGGGACGGCGTCGTGGACGATGACGGTCGCCGCTTGCGTGTCGCCGTGCCAAACGGTTGACAAGCCGCCCAGATCCCAGCGGTCGCAGGTCGCCAGCAGGGGGAGGATGCCGATCGAGGTGTGCTCTGCCGCGTGGAGCGCGCCTGGAAGGTCGGACGCCGATACGCCCGCTCGCTCCAGGGATTTCGCGTCGAGGGTCCACCACGTTCCCGAGGTGCGCAGCTCTCGGACCGGCATGTCGAGCGGGACTCGCCCCAGGTGGAGGCCGTCCTCGCTTCGTCGGACGTCGTAACCGGTCACCTGAGACGTCACGAGAACCTCCCCGCGGGCCCAGACTCCGAAATCGGCATGGACGAGCTCGTCGACGTCCACGATGTGCACCGACGTCGATTGCGCCGCGTAGGTTCGGATCTCTTCGTCGCGACGGCGATGGACAACGGCGGCGTCTCCGTCGAGGCTCTCGACCGTGTAGGGCACGCCCTGGTGAAGATAGACCGCGCCGGGAAAGACGGTTGCGTCCGCACGAGCCGAGTCCACCGTTCCGAGCAGGACGCCGGATTCGCCGTCGACGATGGACACCGTGCCGCCCTCGCCGCGCAAGCTGACCATGTCGTGGGGGTTTGCCCCCAGTGAGGCGTTCCAAAACCAGCCGTTCGGGCGCCGCCGCAGCAGGCCGTCGGACGCGAGGTCGTCGAAGAGGGCCGGGCTTTCAAGCCCGAAGACCTCGGCGTCGGCTTCGGTGAGGGGGAGTTCGGCCGCGGCGGCGCAAACGTGGGGGAGGAGGACGTGCGGATTGGCCGGGTCGAAGACGTTCGTCTCCGCCGGCGACTGTGTGAACGCCTCGGGGTGCGAGAGGAGGTACTGGTCCAGTGGGTTGTCCCGCCCGATGAACACGGCGACGCCGGGTTTGCCCGCGCGGCCCGCTCGGCCGATCTGCTGGGCGAAAGAGGCGTGAGTGCCCGGCCACCCGGTGACGACGACGGCGTCCAGCCCCGAGATGTCGATTCCGAGTTCGAGGGCGTTCGTCGTTGCCAGCGCGCGCAGTTCCCCCGATCTGAGTGAGTCTTCGAGGGCCCTTCTGTCTTCGGGGAGATAGCCGCCGCGGTATGCTGCGATCTCGGGGTCGAAGCCCGAGGCGTTCGCCGCCGACCAGTCGCGGGCGATTTCCGCGACCCGCTCCGCTCCGGCGCGTGAGCGCACGAATGTGAGCGTTTGCGCGCCCGCCGCGGCGAGCACGCCTGTGAGTTCGCCCGCCTCCGTGTTCGCTGCGCGCCGCGGCCCGCCGGGGAAGTCCGTTTCGGCGTCGTGCCCGGGTTGGGTGCGGCCCCCGGTTCCAGCGTGGTTCTTGGGTCTGGCGCGGCCCCCGGTTTCGGCGTCGCTCCGCAGCTTGAGACCCGTGCCTTCCGCGCTCGGGATGCCTTTGCCTTTCGCATTCCGCTCGCCGCCGACGCCTTTCGCATTCCGCTCGCCGCCGGCCTCGCGGCACCGCCACAGGACCAGGCGCTTCGGCCCGCGCGGCGACCCGTCGCGCTCAACGGCGCGGACCGGGCCGAAGGAATCCCCGAGGAAACGACGCGCGGTTTCGGCGGGGTCTCCGCTGGTCGCTGAGAGGAAGGCCACGGTTGGGGAGGCCCCGTAGTGTGCCGCGAGACGCAGAAGACGGCGCACCGTCGCCGCCACGTTCGCACCAAAAACGCCTCGGTAGAAATGGAACTCGTCCATCACGACCATCGCCAGGCCCCGCCACAGCCTGGTCCAGCGCTCGTGGGAGGCGAGCATGGCGTGCTGGAGGAAATCCGGGTTCGAAAGGACGACGTCGGCGTATTCGCGGGCCCACCGCTTGACGGAGGCTTCGGCGTCGCCGTCGGCCGCCGCGACGCCGATCCGCGGATCGACCTCGCGCGCGAGTCGAGCCAAGCCGGCCAATTGGTCTGCGGCCAGGGCCTTCGTCGGCGCGAGATAGAGAACCGCCGGCCTGTAGCGGATGTTCGCGAGGCCGCTCCGCCCCCGCCCCCGCCGGCTCAGGAGGTCCAAAGCCGGGATCCAGGCGGCAAGCGACTTTCCCGAGCCTGTCCCGGTTGCGAGGACCGTGTGCGTGCCGCCGTGCAGCAGCTCCGCCGCCTCCGCCTGATGCGACCACAGCTCGTAGATTCCGCGATTTGCGAGGGCGCTCTTGACTCCGGGCGCCACCCATTCGGGCCACGGCGCCTCAACGCCCGCGCGCGCCGGCATCTCGACGACGGCGGCGACTTGGCCCGGCGTCGCATGGGCGAGGACGCGCGAAAGGAAGTCAGGGACGCAAACCGACACCACTTAAGTGTGCATCATCGGCTGGGCGGATGTGCGCCGTAACCGGCCGGGTGTGCGCCGAGCCTTCGGATTCGTTGCGGCCTTGACCGGTCTGCGGCTCCCTTGCCGACGCTCCGTTTTGCCTCGACGCGCCGTTTCCGCCGTTCCTGCCGCCGTTTCAAGGGCGGCCTCCACGCAGCTGGCGCGCGCAGGGCGGATCGCGGGTTCCCGCCGCCGTTTCAAGGGCGGCCCGCAAACGCCCTCATTTGAAAGAATCAATATATTGTGTGTTGACGGCGTGTCACCCACTAGATGTAGTATCTAAAGTAGTAGCGTTGATTCCGCTTTCCGAAGAACGGGCGTGCCAGCCGCTTCGGGAAACTCCCACGACCCAGGAGAGGAACATGGCAATCACCGAGAACCAAGCGACCGCAGAGAACCCAACGACGTCGGCGGCGAAGCGCCCCGCGCGCCCCGATCGGCAGCCCGGATCGGCAGCCCGGCCGGACGAAGTTCCGGCCCCGCCGAGCGAGGCTGCGGCGTCGGCGAACGTCGGCGCGGCCCCGTATGCCCCGCAATCGTCGGCTCGGCAGGCGCCGGCCCCGCACGCGTCCGCCGAGCCTCAAGGCGCGGCCCCCCAGCGCGAGGGTTTTCGCCCGGCGTCGGGGCTTCCCGTGATCGACGCAGTCTCCACCGTGGACGAGTACCTCGAGCGTTCGGACTGGAGGGTCAACGCCAACGCGAATCAGGGGTACTCGCTGGGCGGCCTCATCCTCAACGCGGCGGGGAAGACCATCGCGAACTACTGGCTGACCACCGTCTACAGCGAGGAGGAAGCCCTCGCCCACCGCGAAGGCGACTACCACATCCACGACCTCGACATGCTTGCAGGCTACTGCGCGGGGTGGTCGCTGCGCCGCTTGCTCGAAGAGGGATTCAACGGAATTCCCGGTGCGATTTCCTCGGGCCCGCCGAAGCACCTTTCCGCGGCGTGCGGGCAGGTCGTCAACTTCCTGGGGACGCTGCAGAACGAATGGGCCGGCGCCCAGGCGTTCTCCTCTTTCGACACCTACATGGCGCCGTTCGTGCGGCTCGACAAAATGACCTACGGTCAAGTTAAACAGTGCATTCAGGAGCTTATCTTCAACCTCAACGTGCCCTCGCGCTGGGGGAGCCAGTGCCCGTTCACCAACCTCACGTTCGACTGGACGTGCCCGGCCGACATCGCCGAGGACTGCCCCTACGTCGGCGAGGAGGTCTGCGATTTCACGTACGGCGAGCTGCAGGCCGAGATGGACATGATCAACCGCGCCTACATCGAGGTGATGACCGAGGGCGACGCCGACGGCCGGGTCTTCACCTTCCCGATCCCGACGTACAACATGACGAAGGACTTCGACTGGGATTCGCCGAACGCCCAGCTGATGTTCGAAATGACGGCCAAGTACGGCCTCCCTTATTTCCAGAACTTCATCAACTCCGAGCTGGACCCGGGCATGATCCGTTCGATGTGCTGCCGCCTCCAGCTGGATCTGCGCGAGCTGCTCGCCCGCGGCAACGGCCTCTTCGGCTCGGCTGAGCTGACCGGCTCGATCGGCGTCGTCACGATCAATCTGGCGAGGCTCGGATACGTGTACGCGGGCGACGAAGAAAGGCTTTTCGCGCGCCTCGACCACCTGGCGGACCTCGCGTCCTCGACGCTGGAAAAGAAGCGGGCGAAGGTCCAAGAGCTCATGGACGCCGGCCTGTACCCCTACAGCCTGCGCTACCTGGGGCACCTGAACAACCACTTCTCGACGATCGGCGTCAACGGGATGAACGAGATGATCCGCAACTTCACGGACGACCGCTGCGACATCACCGACGAGTGGGGCCACGCCTTCGCCCTGCGCGTGCTCGAGCGCGTTCGCAACCGCCTCGTCTCCTACCAGGAGGCGACGGGGAATCTGTACAACCTCGAGGCCACTCCGGCAGAGGGCACGACGTACCGTTTCGCAAAGGAAGACCGCAAGCGCTTCCCCGGCATCCTCCAGGCGGGGACGGACGCTCAGCCGTACTACACGAATTCCTCGCAGCTGCCCGTCGCCTACACGGAAGACGCTTTCGAGGCGCTCGAGATGCAGGCCGACCTGCAGTCGATGTACACGGGAGGGACGGTTCTGCACCTGTACATGAACGAGCGGATGAGCTCGGGCCGGGCATGCAAGGAGCTCGTGCGCCGGGCGCTGACGAACTTCCACCTGCCGTACATCACTATCACCCCCACGTTCTCGATCTGCCCGGTCCACGGCTACCTCGCCGGCGAGCACAAGCTCTGCGAACGCTGCGCCGCCGAAAACCCCGAGGCCGAGCCGCAGGAATGCGAGGTGTGGACGCGGGTCATGGGCTACTTCCGCCCGGTGGCCTCCTTCAACATCGGGAAGAAAGGCGAGTACAACGAGCGCACGCCCTTCACAGAGAGGGCGTCGCAGTTGCCCAAAATCAGCGCGGACGTGCGCGGGAAGGTCGACGCCGAAGGCCTGATCGGCGCGGCGGGCGCGACGGTTGGCGCGGGAGTCTCGACCGGCGATGCCGCGGCCGATGCGGAGCGCGTTGGCGTCGCCGTTGGCGCGGGCGCTTCGATCGACGACGACGGCGCGGCGAATGCCGCTGCGGCAGACGCGGCGAGCGTGCCCGGGGGAGCCGGGGCGCCGCGGCCGTG
>CALIHR010000005.1 GCA_938020505.1 uncultured Actinobaculum sp.
AGGTGACCGGACTGTCCGGGCGCAACAAGGTCTACGGCGTGCGCATCGGCCGCGGCGAGGGCGCCAAGGGCGCGCTCCAGGCGATGACGGAGCTGGAGCAGACCGTCGAGGGCGTGCCGGCCTTGCCGCTGGCGATCTCCCTCGTGGAGCAGTCCGCCCCGCAGATCAAGGATCGCCTGCCGTTGCTTTATGCGGCGCGGCAGATCGTGGAGGAGGACGTCCCGGACTACGCCGCGGTGCTTGCCCGGGCGGTCCTGCCTCCCAATCCGTGAGCGTCTGGAGCCCGTGGCTCTGGCTGTTGAGGCCTGAGCTGGGAGACCCGAGTTGTGGCAGGCCAAGCTGTAAGCCCTGGCTGTGGGACTTGACTGTGAGGCCTTGACTGCAGCGGGCTTCCAAACTGTAGCCGCCGCCGGGGTAGCGTCTGTTGCCTAGGCTAGGCGACGAAGGCGGCTGAACTGGGTCCCTCCAAACAGCTGGCTGTTTCAAACCGTGGGCGGGTGCGAAATCGCACCCGCCCACGCTGTCTGCCTGGACTTTTCGCCGGAGTCCTTG
Organism: uncultured Actinobaculum sp.; assembly: GCA_938020505.1. Classification (GTDB taxonomy): domain Bacteria; phylum Actinomycetota; class Actinomycetes; order Actinomycetales; family Actinomycetaceae; genus Peptidiphaga. The sequence continues at coordinate 553 of CALIHR010000005.1, forward strand.
CGTCCCGGAGGCCGCCTGTGTCTTCGCGACGCCCCCCGGCCTTCATAGCGGTGGGTCAGTCCAAACCTGAACAACGGAAATATTGGAAACCCGAGCATTCGCGGGAGCAACCGAGGAGTTGGCCGGTTGGTTTTATCAGTCGGTCGGGAGGGGCGTTGTTTCTGTTTGTTTGGCAGGGGTCGTAGGCCAGGGTGTGGGTGTGTCCGGATGTTGTTTTTGGTAGTGGCTTTTGTAGTCGTCGCCGACGTTGAATCCGGGGGCGGGTTCGAAGCAATAGGTCGCGGTGTCTCCTGCTTTGTCGTTGCCGACGGTGAATGCGAACCAGTCCATTTCGACGTCGAGCAAAGTGATGGTGCCGACTCCTTCAAATGTAAAGGACTCTCCCAAGGCAAGATCGGCACCCGCGAAGGCACTTTTATCATCTGGGCCGCGATCGATGATCGACCCTACGATTCGTGCTCGTTTGTGCCATCGTTCAATTCGGAGTTCACCTACGGATACTGCGACTTTGCGGCGGGAATCGACATAAAATTGTCCGTAATGTCCGCTTCTTGCATGAATTTTGATGCCGGGGCAGCTGAAAGGGTTGTTTTTCTTTGTGAAGACGTGGGTGTTTCGGACTGGATGTTTGTGTGTGAGGAATCCGGAGACGTAGACGATCCGTATGCTTGCCGCCAGAGCCAGGAGGCTGATCAGGGCGGCGAGAACTTTCCGGCGTTTCTTCATCGGTTTGTCTTTCTTTGAGTGGGTGGCGAAGCTGGGATTCGGAGCTGCGGGTTTGTTGCCGGTTCCGCTCGCGGTTTGTTTCTGTGGTCGGCTCGAGTTTGGCTTGTCAGTTGGCCTTTACCAGTCGGTTGGGAGCTCCGTCGGTTTTGTATGTTTGGCAGGGGTCGTAGGCCAGGGTGTGGGTGTGTCCGGATGTTGTTTTTGGTAGTGGCTTTTGTAGTCGTCGCCGACGTTGAATCCGGGGGCGGGTTCGAAGCAATAGGTCGCGGTGTCTCCTGCTTTGTCGTTGCCGACGGTGAATGCGAACCAGTCCATTTCGACGTCGAGCAAAGTGATGGTGCCGACTCCTTCAAATGTAAAGGACTCTCCCAAGGCAAGATCGGCGCCACCTCCCTCAGCTGTGACGTTGCGAAGTTTGCCCGCATAGATGCCGATTGTGGCGCGCTTGTGCCAGCGTTCGATCCTTAGGTTGGAAACTTCAATTTGTGTGTTCCAGTTAGTTCCGGGACGAAGCACGCCTCTGCGTGTACCGCTGGTGTCGCCCGCTCTATATGTGATGCCGTCGCAGCGAAGCGGATCGCCTTTCTTAGTGAAGACGCGGGTGTTCTGGGCTGGATAGTTGTGTGTGAGGAATCCGGAGACGTAGACGATCCGCATGCTTGCCGCCAGAGCCAGGAGGCTGATCAAGGCGGCGAGGACTTTCCGGCGTTTCTTCATCGGTTTACCTCGCTTTCTTTATCCCAGTAGGTGATGAATCCAGGCGCGGGGACAAATTGGAAGGTTGCCGTAGGACCGCCGCCTACGGCAAAGGGAATGACGATTGGATTGACGTACATGAGAGTGAAGGCCCCGACCCCCGGATGGTCGATGCATTCGCCCGCTTCCAAGTCGCGACATATCGACGTTACATGGGAGCTGTCAGGCGTATCAACGCTATCGGCGGGGTACCCGCCTTGCAGGGCAGCCCTCATTCTTCCGTCGGAATAGCGAATATTCGAGACGGTGTAGGACGGTTGATTCCCAATCCCGGGGCGAAAAACCGAGGATTCGGACAATTCGACGATGCGCGAAGTCATTTGGGGTAACCTCCTCCAACGTGGACGTTGCCGAAGGAAGCTCCGAAGTCGTTCCAACTCATTTTAAACTCGGCGTACTCTACCTGTTTGTTTCCATCAGAGTCGTAGCTATGCCCCCAAGGGTTTCTCACGGTGACCCCGTCCTTGTCCGCAGCGACGACTACGTAGGAATGATTTCGCATCATCTGAATGCGATGTTTTTCTCCGTGGACTGATACCTCTTTTATGAACTCGCTGTTCTGGAAACCAACGATTCTTGTAACGGTGTTGGCGACCACGGGGCGATGATTCTTCAATGCCTGCTGGATGTCCTTGCGCTGGTCGTCGTCGTATCCGTCGCCGAAGCCCCAAGTGCCCTTCTTTATAATAGTCGTGTCCTTTCCTGTGATTTCTTCCATGACGGCCGACGGTTCGCCCGCGCTGATTCCGGTGGGGCCGAAAACACTGTTGCCGCGAGTGCCGCCCTCGTACATCTGTCCGTAGGCTGCCTCGAGAATCGAGACGACGCCCGGACTGCCTCCATTGGCCCCGCGCAGGTAGGTTCTCTCGACGAAGACCGTGCGTGCGCGCTCAGGGTGGTCCGGGTCCTCGTAGACGGTGACGAGGTAACCGTCCTGGTGGCCGTTCACAGTGTGCGGCCTAATCGACTTTTGCAGGAGCTTTCGGCCTTCAGGCGTGCGCATCATGGCCATGAGGGTCGCCACTAAGTAGCAATCGCCGATTTCCCCCTGAGAGACTTCGCGAAAGTCCATGTGTTTGAGCTCGTCGTTGATCCGATCGATGTCGTCATCATTGAGCTTGTGCAGCTCGCCTATGTTATCGCCTTTGCCGTTTGACTTGACCGCCTCTAGGTGTAAGGCTGCCCGCAGCTCGGCGGCGCACACGTCGCCTGCCTTGTGCAGCGAGTCGATTGCCGCCTTCGCGTCTTTGGCTATCGACTGCGCTTTGGTTTTGAGCTCCTCCATCTTCTCGTCCCGTTCCTCGTCGGGAACCGCGTCGACCTGCCTGTCCAGCGCCTGCATGCCGGCCCGCGCGGCATCGATCTTCCTCTCGGCGTCCTCCGCGGCGTAGGCGAATGTGCGAATCGCCCTCGCGCCCTCGTCCAAGCCTTCGTTCAAGCGACCGGTCTGCCTGACCTCGCCGGCCAATGCGCAATCGAAAGCATCGCGCGCCGAGCCTTCCCACGTTTCGGCTTTCGAGGGAAGACGCCGCAATCGCCTCCCGTACTCCTCCAGCCTCGCTTTCATCGAAAAGAGCTTGTCATGCAGAGTGAATATGCCGGGCGAGCGCCTCGGAAACTCCGGTATGCAGTCGGCGAACTTTTCCATTACAGTCATCTCCTTGATTTCGTGTTTGCCTTGTCGTTGTGCGGCGCCGTTTCACTTCTGCGGCGCCGGCTTGCTTTCGCGACGCCGATCGTCAGGCGTTGTTTTGCCGTTCGGCAAGGCCTCGTCGTTCCGCATTGCCGGCCTTCTGGCAGCGCCTAGGGCTTCGCGGGCCCCTCATTGGAACTTTTGCACTTGCGACGTGAACTGCTTGGCCCATTCGCCGTCGGTTTCCTCGGCCATCTGCGAGGTGTCGGACACCGCCTCCGACGTCTCCTCGCACCAATCGCTCAGCCCTCCGATCCTCTCCGTCGCCGCGTCGGCGAATTCTCTGTAGGCTTCGTCGAGGGAGGGATGGCCGAAGGCCGGGACCGGGCACGGCGTTTCGACGTCGTCGTAGACCTCGGACAGAGAGTCGAGGCCCTCTCCGAGGTCGTCCATTTCGTCTTCGTCGATGGCGAACTTGCTCATTTTTCTCCCATTCGCATGAATCGGATTTCCCGTCGGCAAACCGGCGTGAACGACGTATAAGACGAACCTACACGCATTTCGGAACGAAATCTAGAGGTTTCATAATGTGGAATCTGTCCTTAGAATGCGCCCGTCCGACGTACTTTAAGGCTTGCAGGAACGCGTTCTAACTTGTGCACACAAGCGGACAAAGCGGAAAACGGCTTCGAGCGTCGAACTTCGGAAACTCCTGCGCGCACGCCATTTTCTTTTTTGCGCCATATGTGGTATATTAGTTCCTGCCGTCGGCGGGCGACTTCGGCGGCGTCGCGAGCAAAGTTCCGTCAGCAAGGAGTTGATGTGGGCAACGATCTGACCAATCAGGGTAAGACGAACCGGGGTGTGAATGGCGCCAAGGCGGCCGAAGCCGCTTCGCCCTCCTCCGCCGAAGCGGGCGGGGCTCAAGGCGAGGCCAAAGCCGAAGAAACCCAGCCCGGCGAGCCCAAACCCATACGGCGCGTGGCCGCTGACCTCGGGGTCCCCGACGAGCACGTCCTCGTCTACGGCCACGGCAAGGCCAAGATCGACCTCGATTACCTGCGCTCACTGCCCGAGCGGGATTCAAAGCTCGTCCTCGTCACAGCGATTTCCCCGACGCCGGCCGGCGAGGGGAAGACGACGACGTCGATCGGCTTGGCCGACGGATTGGCGCGGCTAGGCAAGCGTCCGGTGCTCGCCCTTCGCGAGCCCTCGATGGGGCCGGTTTTCGGCATCAAGGGCGGCGCCGTCGGCGGGGGGAAGGCCCAGGTCACGCCCGGCGACGAGATCAACCTCCACTTCACCGGCGATTTCGCGGCCATCGCCGAGGCCAACAATCTGCTCGCCGCGATGGCGGACAACGCGCTGCATTTCGGCACTCACGACATCGACCCGCGCACCGTCGCCATCCGCCGCTCGATCGACATGAACGATCGCTCCCTGCGCGACGTCGTCATCGGCCTCGGCGGGCGGCTCGGCGGGGTCACGCGCGAGTCGGGCTTCGACATCACCGCGGCCAGCCAGGTCATGGCGACCTTCTGCATGGCCGACTCCCTCGACGACCTGCGTGAACGGCTCGGCCGCATCGTCGTCGGCAGGTCCTCGTCCGGCGATTCCGTCACCGCGGCGGACCTCGGCGCCGTCGGCGCAATGACGGCAATCCTCAAGGACGCGCTCGCCCCCAACCTCGTCCAGACCCTCGAAGGCAACCCCGCCCTGGTCCACGGCGGCCCCTTCGCCAACATCGCCCACGGCACGAACTCGGTGATCGCCACCAAGGCCGCGCTCAAGCTGGGCGACGTCGCCGTGACCGAGGCCGGATTCGGCGCCGACCTGGGCGCGGAGAAATTCTTCGACATCATCGGGCAGACCGCCGGGATCGCCCCCGACCTCACCGTGGTCGTCGCAACCGTGCGCGCCCTCAAGTATCACGGGGGCGTGGCGCTCGCGGACCTGGAGGAGGAGAACGTCGCCGCGGTTCGCGCGGGCGCGGTCAACCTGCGCCGGCACTGCGAAAATCTCACGGAGGTTTTCGCCCAGCCCGTGCTCGTGGCGGTCAACCGGTTTGCCGCGGATACGGAGGCCGAGATCGCAGCCGTCCGCGAGTCCGTGGCCGACCTCGGCATCGACGTCGTCCTCACCGACCACTTCGGCCGCGGGGGAGAGGGGGCGCTCGATTTCGCCGACGCCGTCGTGAAGTCGCTGGCCAAGCCGAGCATCGCCAAGAGCGCATACCGCTTGACGGATTCCCTGGAAGACAAGGCGCGGGCTATCGTCACCAGGGTCTACCGCGGGGCCGACGTGGTCTTCGAACCCGCCGCGGCGCGCGAGCTCCGGCGGCTCGAGGAGTCCGGCTGGGGCGAGCTGCCCGTGTGCATGGCCAAAACCCAATACTCGTTTTCGACCGACCCGAAAGCGCTTGGCGCCCCCGAGGGCTTCACCGTGCCGATCCGCGAAGTGCGCCTCTCGGCAGGGGCGGGCTTCGTCGTGCTCATCTCAGGCTCGATCATGACGATGCCGGGCCTGCCCAAGCGCCCCTCGGCCTGCGACATCGACGTGGTCGACGGGGTTATCGAGGGAATGCACTGAGAACTGCTGAGGATTCCAAACCGGGCTCGGGATTGTAGCCCATGCCCGGGGCCCTGCTCGTCTTCCGGTTTTTCAGTCCTACGCAGGCCTCCAGCCCGTACTCTGCCTGCGCTCGGTGAGAGTAAATCCGGACAATCGAATAAACCCCGCCAGTCCTTTCGGACGACGGGGAACTATGCACTGAGTCTACAGGGGACTATGCAGGCGGTGCAAGGCCGGGATTCTCATTGGGAACTTACTGGGCAACCGCGATCGATCAGTCGGAGTGCCGCCATTTAAGCGTGGGAGCGCCGTGGAAAGAACTGTCAAGGCGATGGGCGTTTCAGCAAGTTCGCCGTGGACATGGCGGACGGTTGGGACTAGGATCGGTTTATGGGTCTGGCTGTTCTTGTGCACGCATTTTCTTTACTTCTCAACAATCAGTCGGTTGCCGACACAGCGGCGACGACAGTTGCTATTGGCACGCCGCCACCGGCGACTGGCATCACGCCGGAGGAAGCCCAACGAGCCACCACTATATCGGCCAGGCTGGCTGACGTCATAAACGCGCGTCTTGAACGGGCCTCCTCCGAGCGCGAGCGGCGCGAAATCGACGGAGCGGTCCTGGCCGCCGCCGAGATTTTCGCGCGGATTTACCGTGAGACGGGCGACGACGTCGGCGTTCAAAGCAGCCCCGACTCGTTCCTCGCATTCCTCGACGCCCGAGGTACGGCGGAAATCCGCCAAACAGTCGGCGAGAAGGCGCGGAGCCTCTACGATGAGCTCCTGCGCACCGCCGCCAACGAATTGGTCCTAACCGACCCTGACAGACCGGCTGGACCGGATGCAAACGAACTGGCCGGACCCGGCGCAAACGAACTGGCCGGACCCGGAGCAAATGAACCGGCAAGAGATCCCGAAGAGCACCTTCCAGAAACGGAGACGAGAAACTCTCTCGAGGCAATTGCCATGTATGAGGCGCTTCTCGCCGATCAAATTCGGACGCTTGGCAGCGGGCACTCCGCGACGATTGCTACCCGCAACAGTCTTGCCAAAGCATATGCAGACGGAGGCGAACCTCAGAAGGCCATCGATGCCTACAAAGCGCTTTTGGCCGACATTACGGAAGCTCTTGGCCCCGATCATACCAACACGGTCACGGCGCGCGTCAATCTTGCCTACGGTTATGCCGCTGCGGGAGACCTCCAAAGTGCAATAGAAATATACGAGGCTTTGCTTGCAGATCCGGAACCGGTCGTCGACTCTGAAGAAGACCCGTCGCTCGTCCTGCGCGACAATCTGGCCTACCTGTATTGGCAGGCGGGAATGCCTCAGAAAGCCGTCGGCATATTCAGGATTCTTCTTTCCGAGTGGACCCGGTCCCTCGGCCCGGACCACCCTGACGTGCTCAGCACGCGCAACAACCTGGCCAGAATGCACTTGGACGCAGGGAATCTGGGGGAGGCCATTGAACTGTTTGAGTCCCTTATTGCCGACCAGATTCGAATCCTTGGTTTTGATCACCCCGATACGCTCATCACGCGAAGCAACCTGGCTGAAGCTTACATGGCTGCGCGAAAAGAGGAGAAGGCGGCGAGTTTGCGCGAAGATTTACTTGTCAGTAAGGCCCGGTCTCTCGGCTTCGACCACCCCGAAACATCCACTATGCGAGGCGATCTCGCCGTAGCTTACATGGGAGCGGGAAAGGAGGAGAAGGCGGTGGCTTTGCTCGAAGATTTGCTTGCCGACCAGACCCGGGTCTTGGGCTTTGATCATCCCGACACATTCATCACGCGAGACACCCTCGCCACAGCCTACATGTGTGCGGGAAAGGCGGAGAAGGCGGTGAGTTTGCTCGAAGATTTACTTGTCAGTCAGGTCCGGTCTCTCAGCCCAGACCACCCCGATACTCTCATCGCGCGGGGCAACCTCGCTGCAGCTTACACGCGTGCGGGAAAGGCGGAGAAGGCGGTGAGTTTGCTCGAAGATTTACTTGTCAGTCAGGTCCGGTCTCTCAGCCCAGACCACCCTGACGTACTCCGCACGCGAAACAGGTTGGGAAATGCATACGTACTTGCGGGAAATCTCCTGAAAGCCCTCAGTGTATACGAGGCTCTTCTGGCTGACCAGACTCGGATTCTTGGCCCTGAGCACCCTGACACGCTTAACACGCAAAAGCTCCTCGCCAGGGTACGTAAAGTAGCGCGATAGGAGACCTTTCTTTCATGGAGCTATCGCGCTACAAGCGTGGAAGATGGGCGGACATGCCCGTGTGCGCAGCGAAATTGCTCCGGCCCGGTTCGGCGATGTCGATGGCGGCATGACTACCATTCGCCGAATTCGAGATCGTCACGGAAATGGTACTGCTTTTCGTAGAATACGTTTTGTGTGTAGAGTGTTTTATTGTAAACGATATGTGTCCTATCTTTCTGATCCATTGAAGTTGACGAGTACACAATTAGTTCCTTTTGAAGTTTTTCATTGAATATTTTAAGTTCTTTAATGGATTTCTCTTTTCTGCTGATGGTCTGCTTTTGTTTTCTAGTTTCCCGTTCCTTTTCTTTAATAGTTTCCTTTAATAGAGCAATAAGCTCTTGCTGTTCCTCAGTGGTCTTCTCTCGTTCTTCTTTGATTCTCTGCTGTCCTTGGAATTTCCTTTCCAGTTCATCCATCGCTTCCTTTAGCGCAGCAAGGTCGTCAGATAGCACAGTGAATTCATCGGAGCGAGAGTTGTTTCGGTTTCGAGCGCGTTCGCAAGACTCTGAAGAGGCAATCTCCAAAAGACGGTTGTAGAAAACCTCTGCGTAAGCGTCAACGTCGCGACGCCGCTCTTTTCCTCCGTGTTCTTCAATGAAGTCAAGAAAAATTTCGGCCCTGTATTGAGCTTTGACAATCTCATAGTTATGCTGGGGGTCTGCTCAAAGATAATGGTGGCAGCAGCCACAGTGCCTTCTAAGCTGTTTCGCGCGGGAGGCGGAAGCGGCTGTTCCTGTCGTCTGGCTTTCCTGAAAGCGGCCGTTACTCTTGCGCCTCTGAGAGGGCTTCGGCGAGGCTCTCCCGCGTGAGAAGGGTGTCGGGATGGTCGGGCCCGAGGATCCTGGTCTGGTCGTCCAGAAGAGACTGAAATATGGCGATGGCCTTCTGATAATCCCCCAAAACGCTGTAGGCGCAGGCAAGATCGCCGCGCGTGTCCAGAGCGTCAGGGTGATCAACGCCCAGGGAGCGGAACTGGCTGTCCAAGACGGCCTCGAGTATCTCAATGGCTTTCTGGGGATTTCCCGAGACGGTGTGGGCGCGCGCAAGATTGCTGCGCGCGGTCAGCGTCAAGTAATGGTCTGGGCCGAGGACCCGGGCTTCGTCGGCAATCAGCTCCCCGAGAATGTCGATAGCCTGCCCGTAGTCTCCGACGGCGTTGCAGATGTAGGCCAGATTGCTGCGGACGGCCAGCGTGTCGGGGTGGTCTGGGCCGAGGACCCGGATTCTGTCGGGAAGCAGGGCGTTGAGCTCTTTGCGGGCCTTCTTGAACTTGCCCGCGTCCATGTACGCCCTGGCGAGCCTGTTGCGCGTCGTGAGAGTGTAAGGATGGTCGGGGCCGAGGGCGCGGTCGACGTCGCGGACGAAGCCCTTGAGCAGGTCGATCGCTTGCTGAGTGCGTCCCGTCTGAAGGTAGGATTCGGCAAGGTTGCCGCGTGTGCCGAGCGTGCCGGCGTCGTCGGGGCCGAGGACTCGAGTTTGGTCGGCCGCAAGGGCTTCGAGGATGCCGACGGCGCCCTCGAAGTCTCCCGTCTCCATGTGCGCTTCGGCGAGATTGGCCAGCGTGTCGAGGGTGTCGGGGTGGTCGGGGCCGAGAGCCCTGAGCCGCTCGGCAAAAAGGGCTTCGTAGGCGTCGATGGCTTTCATGGTTTCTCCTGTTTCTCTGTGGGCCAAGGCGAGGTTGGTGCGTATGGCGAACGTGTCAGGATGGTCGGCTCCATACGAGCTGACGAGTTTTCTGACGGTGTCTTCAAAAGTGATCGCGATTTGCGGGCTGTCAATCATGTTGAGGCAATATATCGTGTTGTTCACGAGTCCGAAAACGCTTGGCAGATCGATGCAGGATTCGCGGGGAGAGTGGAGCGCGCCCCCCTCGTCTCGTTCGGCGACGGCGTTGAGCTGGATGACCATGTCGAGAACGTTGGCGCGCTGGGCTTCGTCGGCGGCCGCCTCCTTCATGTCGGTGATCTCCAGCATTTTGACGACGGCGCGCTTGACGGCGTCGAACAACGACGGATCTGTCGCAAGGTCTTCCCGAAAGGCGCGCCCTTGAAGCTCATGGATGCTGATATAGCGGCCGTCGGCGGAGGGCGTGCAGGCCGAGAGGGAGACGAGCTCCTCGAGCGTTTCGCGCGCAATCTGTTCGCTCGCGCCTGTCTGATACAGCCAGTGCCGGGGCACGCCCGACGGCGCCAGCAGGGCCAGAGCCGCCAGCTGCAAGAATGCCGCGCTGGCGTGGGCTGCCGTTTCGTCGCCGCTGGCGCTGTCCTTCTCAGCCAGATGATCCTGCACGGCTTGGCGGGCCATGAGCAGGGCCGTGGGCGCAAGGGCGGGGTAGCCGTCGGCGGGCCGGGGGATCGGCTGGCCGTAGCCACCGCTGGACGGGCCGTCGGCGGGCTCATCAAGCCCAAACTCCCGCAGGTTCGCGAGGTAGTCGTCCAACCTCGGGTACCCGACCAGCCTGATCGTGGTTGCAGCCTGCTCCAAGGCGACGGGCAGGTCCCCGAGCGCTTCGGCCACGCGGGCCGCGCCGTCGGGGTCGTTCACGCCGGTGTGCTCAATCAGGAAAGCGACCGACTGGGGCCGCGTAAACCTCCCCGTGGTGTCGGGGCCGTTTTGACGGCTCGCGCCGGTGTTCTCGTTGCCTTGGTTCGCGTCAAAGCTTCTTTCGCTGCTCATGTTGAAACTCCCGTCGTTGTCTGCACCTAGGCCTCCCTCACCGTTTGCATTGAAGCGCTTGTCATCGCCCGTGTCGGTGCACCCGTTGCCGCTTGCGCTGGTACTTTTGTCGCCGCCGTTTGCGCCGGGCTTCCCGTCGCCGCCGGCATTGGCTTTGGCGAGTTCCTCGGCGGCGACGCGCAGGAGCTCGTCATACAGGCCTCGCGCCGTCGCCCCGACTCCTTGGCGCTGGTCTGCCGGGCCGCGGGAGCCGAGGAGAGCGAGGAACGAATCGGGATCGCTTTGAGCGCCGACGGCGGCGTCGTGCCGATTGTCGGCGTCGTCGTTTCGTCTGCCGGCGTCGTGCCGACTGTTGCGGTCTTATCGAAAAATAAAGAAAATGCGTATACAAGAACACCCGGACCCATAAATCGATCCTAGCCCCGCCCGCCCGCCGTGTCTACGGCGAATCCATTGATATCCATACCCGTATCAGACCGCTGCATCCGTTTGCCAATCGACCGGACTTGCCCAGCGAGTTCCTGGCGAACATCCCGCTCTTGGCTTCGGCGCTTCCGCTGACCGACGCGAAAATCCAGCAGTCCACCGGGGTCCAGCCAATCGGAGGCTTTGATCGAGGTCACTTGCGGTTTTCTCGTCTCCATTTCTCGTTCTTTAAATAGGTCAGTTCAGCGGAAATGGCGCGTGTTTTAGGGTGGTTGAGGCCGAAGATGCGGGTGTGGTCGGCTAACAGGTCCGTGTACATTTTGACGGCCTTTCGGGAGTCGCCCGCCTCCAAGTGCGTGTAAGCGAGGTTGTTGCGCGTGGACAGTGTGTAGCCATGGTCGGGGCCAAGAATCCGAGTTTGGTCGGCTAACAGGGCCTCGTTCATTACGATGGCCTTGTGGAGATTTCCAGCTTTTGCGTACGCGGCGGCGAGGTTGCCTCGTGTGACGAGTGTGTCAGGGTGGTCGGGTCCGAGCACCCGAGTTTGGTCGGCTAATAGAGCCTCGCTCATTTCAATGGCTTCCGGGAGATCTTCGGCAATGTAGTGGGCGATGGCGAGGTTGCTTTGTGTGGCGAGTGTGTCGGGGTGGTCGGGGCCGAGGATGCTCATTTCGTCGTTCAGGAGCGCCTCGTTGATTTCAATGGCTTTCTGCGGGTCTTCTGCCTCTGCATACGCGTTGGCAAGTTTTCCTCGTGTGGTGAATGTGTCGGGATGTTTGGGGCCGAGAACGCGGTTTTGGTCGGCTAAAAGCGCTTCGTATATGCCAATGGCTTCCTCGAGCTTCTCCGCTTGATCGTATGCGGTGGCGAGATTGCTTCGCGTGGCGAAGGTATTGGGGTGGTCGGGGCCGCAAGTCCGAGCCATGTCCGAAAGTAGGGTTTCGAGCGTGTCGATGGCTTCCTCGAGCTTTCCCGCGTCCATGTATGCGGTGGCGAGATTGCCGCGCGTGGCGAGTGTATGGCGATGGTCGGGGCCGAGGGAGCGGACTGTGTCCGCGAGAAGAGTCTCAAACATGCCGATGGCTTCCTGGGGGCTTCCCCAGGTGTTGTAGGCGTAGGCAAGATTGCCGCGTGCAGCCAGCGTGCGGGGGTGGTCGGGGCCGAGGACTCGTGTGAGATCGGGGAGCACGGTCTCGTACATGTCGATGGATTCCTGGAACTTTCCCGCATCCGAGTATGCTTCCGCGAGGCCGCTTCGCGAGGAAAGCGTGTCGGGGTGGTCGGGGCCGAGGACGCGCGCCCGGTCGGTCAGGACGGCCTCGTACATGTCTATAGCTTTCAGGGGGTTTCCGGCAATGCTGTATGTGTAGGCAATTTTGTTGCGCGTGGTGAGCGTGTCGGGGTGGTCGGGGCCGAGGACGCGGGCCCGGTCGGTTAGGACGGCCTCGTACGCCTCCAAGGCTTTCTCTAGGTTGCCTGCGTCTCTGTATTCGTCGGCGAGGTTGCTTTTCGTCGTGAGTGTGTCGGGGTGGTCGGGGCCGAGATTCTTGCTCTGCTCGGTTAAAAGGGCCTCGTATTTTTCAATGCCGTTCATGAATTCTCCTGTCTTTCTGTGAGTTGGGTTTTCTGTTCGTCAGGGTGAGCGTGTCTGGTTGGGCGAGCTCGTCGTTCCTTGGCAAGTCCGCCTAGTGTCCGTGCAAGGCCATGCGCGAAGCCGCAGGCGTGAGATCGAAGCAGATGTCGCGTGGAAGGCTGTCGGTGGATTGTCGGCCGGCGGCGGCGTCGTGCCGACTGTTGCGGTCTTATCGAAAAGTAAAGAAAATGCGTATACAAGAACACCCGGACCCATAAACCGATCCTAACCCCAGTCGCAGGGACTGTCCACGGCGAATCTGCTGAAACCTGCACTTGCTTCAGGCTTCCCTCGGCCGACGCCTGCAAAGAAGCTTTGGCCTCCTACCCTCCGGTTCGCTCCGCTTGGGCCCTCGTCGGCATCCGCAAGGAAATTTCCACATCTTGTCGAGGCTGACCTCTCTGTCTTAGAGCGCGGCGCCCGATTGCCGTCCTCGTTTGGCAAAGCGGAAAACTATCCCATTGAAACGCCGTTTCGTCTTTGACGGCGTCCCTCCGCGGTGCCCCGGTCAACCAGTTGTTCTAGCCAGCGTTACTGCTGGTTCTTCTCTGCCCCGCCGCCTTGACGGCGTAAAACGGAAAGAAATTGAGAAATGGCATGTATGTGGGGGTGGTCGGGGCCGAGGACGCGGGCCAGATCAGACAGCAGGGCTTTGCACATATCGATGGCTTTCCGATAATCTCCCAAGGCGGTGCGTGTATAGGCAAGACCGCCGCGAAGCTATGTAAAAAGCCAAGGAAGGCATCTGCAAGCCTATCTTTCATTCGCGTCCACGGATCTTTGATTGCGGGTAGAATCGACAACGGCTCCTTCGAGCTGGGCCGAACCTTTCACGTTTCCCGGAATGCCAAGGTTTCGAGTCCAGGAAGGAGGTGAGGGCGATGAGGAAGACATCCTCGTCGGGCAAGGAAAAAGCCCGGATACTGCGCGGACTGGTAAGGCTAGCGCAGCTCCAGGCTTTTGCCCTCGCCATCGTGCCCTAGCATTGCTAGAAGCATTGCTTAAGTGACGACTCACAGGTGGCTACACGGAGCACATTCGTTTAGTCGCCTCTATTGTCCCTAAATAGAACCAGACAAGCAAGAGGTGTGTGGTAAGCGTCCACCGAACTCGGCCCGATGCCACGTCCGAATCACAGCGACACCCACCCGTACGAACTCCGTTTGCCGCCCAAGCGGCAATCAAAATCTGGGAACGCCCTGCATTGGTGGCAGGCGCAGCAGGTTCTGAAGAGCTGCTCGAAGCGGATGCCAGGATCGCCTCCTGTTGATTCTGAGCTTCGCACGACAGCAATCTGAATTTCTCGCCCCAGTTCCGCCCGCAAAACCCAAGGTTGATCTTGGCCCGTCTGGCTGAGGCGACGGTGCTTACTGTGCTTTCTTTCGCGTGGCAGCAAGGTTGTTGCGTGTGGCGAGTGTGTCGAGGCGGTCGGGGCCGAGGGCGCGGTCGACGTCGCGGACGAAGCCCTTGAGCAGGTCGATCGCTTGCTGAGTGCGTCCCCTCTGAAGGTAGGATTCGGCAAGGTTGTCGCGTGTGCCGAGCGTGTCGGCGTCGTCATTTCGTCTGTCGGCATCGTGCCGACTGTTGCGGTCTTATCGAAAAGTAAAGAAATAGCCTATACAAGAACAACCGGGCTCATAAACCGATCCTAGCCTCGCCCGCCGTGTCTACGGGAAATTCGTCGAAACCGAGCAGGGCGAATCAGGTTGCCCGCCGGTGCATGGACTCGCGAGATAAGCTTGTGCCTCCATCGGGGTGTGCCCCATCTTGCGACAAGCTCTCCATCAGGTACCCTGATGACAGCATCATTCAGAGGCCGCGACGATCGCCTATGCCAGAAATCAAAACTGGCGCAGCGGGTCAAAGCGACAGAAGGACAGGCAGGCATCGACGGTCATGGCATTCTTGGGTAAGACTAATCCGACGGTTCAACAGTTCTCGTCCCCGGAGGAGCTGTACCTCAGTGGCACTCTGCCGCGGACTACGGCTGCTGTGGACTCGCTTTGGGTGCATCAGGGTGATGTTATTCGCGCCTACGCAAAGAATCACCAGGATACTAGCGATCTTGCACTGGAATTGCCGACAGGCACAGGTAAGACGCTACCGGGCCTTCTTATCGGGGAGTGGGTGCGGCGGAGGTTCGAAGAGCCGGTCGTTTACGCAACGCCCACCAAGCAGCTTGCGCGCCAAGTGGCGGCGACAGCGAAGCGCGAGGGCGTTCCTGCCGCGGTTTTGACCGGCAGTGCCAAGGATTGGAATCCCGCGGAAGAGGCATCGGTCGAGGGCGGCGAGGTGATCGGAATTACGACTTATAGTTCTATTTTCAACAGTAATCCCAAGCTCCCCGAACCACGGCTCCTGATATTCGATGACGCCCATGCCGGTGAACAGTTTGTCGGCAACGAATACGGCATCAGCATCCGTCGCCGCGATGACGAGGAAGCGTACCTCAACGTGTTGAAGGCGTTAAAGCCGTTCCTATCTGGACTCGTCTTTCAGCGACTCGAAGGCGAACCCGATCCCGGTGTCCACCACCAGGTACGCCTGATTCTGCCCGCTATCAACCAAGAGGCACTGACCGGGCTTGACGCCGTCTTGGCAGATTTGCCTAAGCCTCACTCCTACAAATTCGCCATGATTCGGTCGGGCCTGGAAGCATGCTGCGTTTACTTGTCCTATAGCGGTATTCAGATCAGGCCAATGATCCCGCCGACCTATGAGAATCGTGTCTTTGATTGCGCCAAGCAGCGCATTTACTTGTCGGCCACTCTGGGCTCAGGTGGCGAACTCGAACGCGCCTTCGGGCGAAATAAGATCGTCCGAATGCCGTTGCCCACTGAGACTCCTCCGCGCTCTGGTCGTCGGTTGTTTATCTTCCCCGACTTGGTCAAAGGCGGGGATGCGTTCGGACTGACTAAACAGATTATCGGTCTCACCAACAAGGCTCTCGTCTTGAGTCAGGAGACCGCTGCCACTCTCGAGGAGGCAGTAGCGCAGCTAGCAGGCAATGGCGTGCCGGTCAGGGGCCGAGACTATTTGGAGCAGGAGGGGTTGGAATCCTTCGTCAACGCTCCTGCTGGTGTGCTAGCTCTGGCCAACCGATATGACGGCCTTGACCTGCCAGGTGATGCGTGCCGGATCGTTGTCCTTGGTGGCAAGCCGGATGCTGTAGGGCTGCAGGAGAGGTTCTTGAGTGAGCGAGCGGACGCCGATGCCGCCCTGGCCGAACGGCTGCGGACTCGCATTGTGCAAGGTGCTGGCCGCTGCACTCGTGGTCCGAGTGACTACGCTGTAGTAGTCGTGCTCGGGTCAGACATCATGAAGTACTTCTCTCGGTCCGAGAACCGCTCGGCACTCGAGCCGGAGTTGCAGGCCGAGGTCGACTTCGGTTGGCGGAACAGCAAGGGGATCGAGCCCAACGAGGTTATTGAGAATGCCAAGGTGTTCCTTGCTCATGGGATCGGCTGGCGTGAGACGGGCGAGCCAGAGTTTGCTAAGTTCCGGCAGGACGCCGTCAAGACTGAGCCACCAGGAACTGACGCTCTCAGCAAGGCTGCGGCGCTGGAAGTGGAGGCGTGGCAGCTGGCGTTTGGCGGCGATTGGAATGGCGCAAGCCAGAAGCTGCAGGAAGCTGTACATCATATCGGTGCTGCTGCGACGCGGGGCTACCGCGGTCTACTGCTGTACCTCGCTGGTGTTTGGTTGCACCTTGGTGCGCAGAACGAGCCCCAGCGATCGCGTGCTCGGCAGCTCGTTAGAGACGCCGAGCAGGCTGCTAACCGCGGCACCTGGCTCAAGGAGATGCCGAAGCTTCCAGGGTCCAAGGAGGTCCCGCCCGCCCCTGAGGACATTGTGGCAGTGAACCAGGTTGTCGCCCGGTTGCGGGGCAGCCTCAAACAAAAGCAGATCGAACGTGACCTTGCCGAGATGCGGGAAGCCCTTGCTCAGAATGAGGCGACCCGGTATGAACGCGGTCTGACGATTCTGGGACGATTCCTCGGTGCCGATGCTTCCAAGCCGAAGGGTCAAGGACGCTGCGACTCCGCCTGGGTATGGGGCACTAAAAAGTGGGTGACCATCGAAGCCAAATCGGAAGAGAAAAGCGACGGTCTACTTCCGCTCAAGGATATTCGGCAAGCCAATACCCAGCTTGACCAGCTGGCTGCGGATCGAGAGATGGAGGATGCGCCGGCGGGTAGCCTAACGATCGTCGTTTCGGACAAGTTGTCAGTGGATCCGCAGCACGCTCAGACAGCACACTCGAACGTATACCTGACCTCGCCCGGCGTCATAAAAGAAATCGTTGGGGATGCCGTCGCTGTCTGGGAAAATCTGCTGACGACCGCAGTTGGACTTGTTTCCGAGCGAGATCAAAAGCAACATGTCCAGTCCGTCATGAATGACAACGGGTGCTTGCCCAGCCAAGTGATCGATCGACTGGCGCAAAACCGGATCAGGCCAGGCGACTGAGGAAACGGCTTGAACAGCTCGGTATCACTCGCTCAGCAAAGATGAACGAGGGGCTTAGCCGCTTCAGGTGCCACGGCGTAGCCAACTGGGGCACACACATGTAAGTGATTGCAGATCGCCGAGCTTAGGGACAAGGCTCACCAGGCTGAGGCCAGCCTCACACCCCTAGGGCCGGGCCTTTTCGACGCGCATTCCCGCTTCGTACATGCCGCCCAGGAGTTTTCCCTGGAGGCTTTCGTCGAGCATTCCGGGCTGGTCGCTTGCGAAGGCCGTGATGATGTCGACGCCGAAGTCGAACAGGATCGGCGAGGCCGGCGTCGACGGGCCGATCATGACCGTCACGGCGTCGCGCGAGAGCTCCAGCAGGCGCGGAATCGTCTTGTTGACGAAGGACGAGCCGGTGATGAAGACGTAGTTGCAGCCGGGCAGCAGGTACTCGGCCGCAGAGTCCGGGTAGTCGCCCTCCACGGGGTTGCGCTCGAGGATGAAAAGCTCGGCGGCGTCAGCGAGCGCCGATGCGGCGAAGGGGAAGTGCCCGATCACCGCGACCTTCTTCCCCGCGATGACCTCGCGGTACGGGTGGAAGGCGCGCGCCCAGTTGTTCTCGTGGCAGGGGGAGAAGCCGTTGCCGAAGGCGCGCTTGGGCAGCGAATGGTACGCGTTGACGGCGGCCATGCCCAGGCCGGCCTCGGCCAGGTTCCAGCTTTTGGCCAGAGCTGCGACCTCGCGCAGCGGAAGCCCCGCCAAGTCGTCCTCGCCGTAGGCTGCGGGGCGGGTGCGCACGGGCATGGCGAAAGCCATTCCTGCGCCCCTCTCGGAGGAGGTCACGCGGCACCACTTCGTGCCGGTGTAGGCCGCTGCGACAGTGATGTGGCCGGGGATCTCGTCTATGAGATCGTCGTATAGATTCCAAGGGTTCGTCATGAGTTCTCCTCGCGTGCCGTCCGTGTTGTCGTATGCGTCGTCGGATTCCGACCTCGGGCCGAGGTCGATAGGCCCCTGAACGGGGCGATGCCGGACTAGCGTCGCCTGAATAGGTTCCCCTCACCGTTGGCGTTGCCTTCAATTATAGTGCGCTGCGGCGCCGGTTTGTAGCGGCAAAAAGGGTCGGCTTTTGCATAGGGAAGGCAGGTTTCCACACGGGAGAGTTGCAGCGCCGGCGAGGTCCTCTCTCAGATGCCGTCTGCGCCAACTCGTCCGCGTCGAGATATGTGAATGCGGTTCAGGCTACGGACTGCCTCCTCGGTGCCTCCGCAGGGCATGCAGTCCACGTCGCGGAACGTAGAGCCGCTGTGTACGCGGTCGGATCGGAATCGGCATACGAAGCCCATGCTGTGCGCGACGCCGTTGTTACTTTCTTGTTTTTCGGGGTCTTACATGTGGAAACTAGGAGTATTGTCTGCGAAGCCCGAAAGGCAGGCGTTCCCGTTGTCGCGAAAGACGCCTAGGCCGCAAAGCGTTTGAGCGCTCCTTGGCGGGTCATCCCGACGACGTCTCCGATTGTCTGCCAAGTGCAGCCCGCCGCGCGAGCCTCTTTGACAGCGCGGTCAAGAGCCGCTTCCGCTGAAGCGACTTTGGTGAGGGCTTGGTAGACGGCGATCAAAGCGGGGTCGGTAATCGTGGCTGCCGGGTCGGGGCCGGCGCCCTCGTCGGCGGTTTCGATCTCGCGCAGAATCTCGTCATCGGTTCGCATGATGTCCTCATTTCTGTCGTAAGTATTTGGATCGAGCGGGCATGGCGTGAAACGCCTGTCCCAATCGGTTGATGCCGATCTCAAGGAGCTGTCCGGCGCGGTCGGGGCCAATGACTATCTGATATCCATCGAGCAAATGGACGATTATTGGGTGCTCAACGGCGTGTTGAATGTCTTGGCTCCTAATTCCGTGTTTGTAGGCGGTTTTCATAACCTCCACGTTGGTAACTGTAGTTGACCGAGAAAAGTTTGTCAACTGGCGTTACCAAAGCGGGGAGCTGGATTGGATCAGACTTAGTTTCTTTCAATCGAAAACGCCGCAGGAATCAAATGCTGGAGAAAAAGAGCGGCTTCAACGTCGAGTCTCCGGTTTCGGCGTCTCTTGCGCTTCCGGCGCCGCTTCAGTGCCCCCGGCGCCTCTGGCGGGCTTTGGCTTGCCTTCGCGCGTATGCCTCATCGGCAGCTCGCTTCTGCTCGCGCCGTCGCGCCGAGGCGCGCTCCTCGCCGCGCGACTCCATGTCGGCCTTCAGGGCCTCCTGGGCTTTCGTCGAGACGCCCCTCTCGCGCATCGCCTTCGCCGCCATCCGCTGGGCGCGCTTGGGGTTCGTTTTTCCCGCGCCGCCCCCTGCCTCTCCGGCGTCGGCCCCTTTTCCGACGACGGGGACGGCGCCGTGCGCCCGCCGAACAAGCTCTGCGCCGTGCTCGCGGACGAACTCGTGAAGCTCCGCGGCGCTCGGCTCTTTGCCGAAGACGACTCGGGCTGCGCGGACGGATTCGCCGTCGTCGATCTCGTAGACGCCGACCCACAGATGGCCGTCGAAGAACAGTGTGAACTGCGCTGACATCTTGCCTCCAGGTACGCAAAAGCGGACCCGACGAGCTGGATTCCAGCGAGGCTGGCGACGGACGCCCCGCACCGCGATGCGCGTGCAAGGCGTCGCCCGGGCTTCCTACCGGGCAGCGCGTTTCGTTCATCAGGAACTGACCCCACGACTATACACGCGGGACGCATGGGGACGGCGATCGCGGCCTCCGGCGGAGGGGGAAGGCCTGCTATACGCGGGGTGCATGTCGTCGGCCGTGTCCACAGGTGTGGGATTCGGCGAAGGCCCGCTATACGCGGGAGCGTATGGGCGACGGGTTTGCGGGCCGCCCGCGCGCAGCCGCCGATCGCGTGGAGGCTTCCGGAAACGGCGGTGAGATTCGGGACGGCCCGCGCGCAGCCGCCGATCGGGCGACAGTTCATGCGGCGCCACGCGCGCCTTCGTCCTGCACCGCGACGCTGACGCGGGTTCCAGGCATTGCCGTCGGCTGCGCCACACTCGCCGCGCCCTCCTGCAAACGCTGCGTGAACGTGAATCCCGACCGCGCGTCCGGTTCGCTGCCAGGTCCCTGCAAATGCTGCATGGACGGCAATCCCGATTGCATGTTCGGTTCAGCTTCTGCTCTTAATCTAGTAGTCTGAGCGGAGAACAGCGGGTTTGGCCCGCCGGGAAAGCGGAGCTGGTCGTGGCGAAAAGGAGGGCGCATGTTTGCGGTGACGATCGACCAACGGTCCTCGCGGTCGGCGGGCGACCGCGTGCCCGGATTGCTCAAATTGCTCGCGGAGGTCTGCGCCGGCACCCCGCCGATCGCCGGATTCGACAGGACCGTGGGGGACGAGGTCGAGGGCCTGTTCGACGACGCCGCCGGCGTCGTCGCCGCCGTTCGAGCCGCCCTCGTTATGGGCGATTGGCACATCGGCCTGGGAATCGGCTCGGTCGAGTCGACGGGCCGGAACGTGCGCGAGGCGCGGGGCTCGGCCTTCGTCGCCGCCCGCGAGGCCGTCGAACGGGCGAAGGTCAGCGGGGAAGTCGAGGTGCGCCAAGGGGCGGACGTCAGTATCTCGCCCCTGGCGCTCGAGGCGTCGCAGGTCATCTTCCAGCTGCTCGGCGCCCTGCTCGCCGACCGCACCGACGCCCAGCGCGAGGTCTCCGACCTGTTCGACGCCGGCCTCACCGGGCGCGAGGCCGCGGCGGCCCTCGGCGTGAGCCCCTCCGCGGTCTCCCAGCGGCGCACGGCCTCCCGGTACGATCTGGAGACGCGGGGCTGGGCGGTGCTCGACGAACTGCTGGGCCGCATCGGCGACGAGGTGGACGCCCGGCTTGACGCCGAACGGAAGGCGAAAACGAAAGGCAAGTCGCATGCCCGGCTCGACGCCGAGCGCGGCGAGGCGAAGGACGGGCGCGCGGTTCCCGAAAAGGACCCTGCGTCCAGCAAAAAGCAAGGAGACTCGCGCTCATGACGGTTGCGATCGTGCTTCTTTCCCTTGCGGTGTCCGTGATCTTCGGCTGGGCCGCGGTCGAGGGCGTCATGCGACTGGCCAAAGTCCGCGGCGGCGCCGGCCCTCGACCCAGCTCGGGCGGGCATCGCGCCACCGTCCTCCGCGAGCGGCCTGCCCAGCCGCGCGTGCTGCGCGGCGGAGCGTGGATCGGCGCGTTGGAAAGGCTCGCGATAACCGGAGCGATCCTGGCTCGCCAGCCTGAGATGGTCGCCGCAGTCGTCGCCGTCAAGGGGCTTGGCCGCTGGGCGGACCTCCAGACGAACCCCGCCTTGACGGAGCGTTTCATCATCGGCACGCTCGCGTCGTACGTCGCGGCGGGCGCGTGCGGGTATGCGGGCCTGGCGCTGATGGGTTAGTCTGCGCGCGCGTCGACGGGTTAGTTTGCGTCTATCGCGCTGATGGGGGGGCAAGAAAACATGCCGTCAGCGTCCATGAAAAGCGCCTCAGCCATGAAAAGCGTCTTGATGCAGTACAAGTGCCACATTTTGGAACTTTTCATGCATTTAGACACTCTTCACGTTCAATTCGCACGGTCTAGGCACTTTCACAGATCGCGCCCCGCCGCCGACGCGCCAGACGCCCGCATCCGGCGTGGCAGACGACACGGCCGCCCGCGCAGCGGCCGAAATCTAGGCCCTTTTTACCGAGAGCCGCGGAATCTCGGCGCTGACGACGCGGGGCTTTCGTCACAGAAGCGGGGTGAAAATTGTCACCGTCGATGTTAGTCTGGTAGGCGGCCCGCGACTGCGGAACACTGAACTTCCAATGGAGGACATTTAATGACGAAATACGTCTACGCGTTCACCGAGGGTGACCGCGACATGAAGGATTTGCTCGGCGGGAAAGGCGCCAACTTGGCTGAGATGGTCAAGCTCGGCCTTCCGGTGCCTCCGGGCTTCACCATCACCACCGATGCGTGTCGCGCATACCTCGCGGCGGGCGAGTCCCCCGAGACGCTCGACGTCGAAGTGACGTCCCACCTGCGCAACGTCGAGCAGGAAATGGGCAAGCGCCTCGGCGACAAGAACGATCCCCTGCTCGTCTCGGTCCGTTCCGGCGCGAAGTTCTCCATGCCCGGGATGATGGAGACGGTCCTCAACATCGGCCTCAACGACGAATCGGTCAAGGGCCTGGCCGCGCAGTCCGGCAACGAGCGTTTCGCCTGGGACTCCTACCGCCGCCTCATTCAGATGTTCGGCAAGACGGTCCAGGACATCGACGGCGACAAGTTCGCCGACATCCTCCACAAGCTTCAAGCCGACAAGGGCTACTCGGGCGACCTCGACATGACGTCCGACGACCTCAAGAGCCTCGTCAAGGAGTTCAAGAAGGTCGTCAAGGACGAAACCGGCGAAGACTTCCCCCAGGACCCGCGCAAGCAGCTCGACCTGGCCGTCGAAGCCGTGTTCCGCTCGTGGAACACGGAGCGCGCGCGCCTCTACCGCCGTCGCGAGCGCATCCCCAACGACCTCGGAACCGCGGTCAACGTCTGCACGATGGTGTTCGGCAACATGGGCGAGACCTCGGGCACGGGCGTGTGCTTCACCCGCGACCCCTCCACCGGCCATTCGGGCGTCTACGGCGATTACCTGGTCAACGCCCAAGGCGAGGACGTCGTCGCCGGCATCCGCAACACGCTCTCGCTCGCCGACCTCGAGAGCATCGACAAGAAGTCCTATGACGAGCTGCGCGCCATCATGAACAAGCTCGAGACGCACTACCGCGACCTGTGCGACATCGAGTTCACCATCCAGCAGGGCAAGCTGTGGATGCTCCAGACCCGCGTGGGCAAGCGCACTCCTGCGGCGGCCTTCCGCGTGGCCACCCAGCTTGTGGACGAGCGGCTCATCACCTCCGACGAAGCCGTCACCCGCGTGACGGGCGACCAGCTGACGTCGCTGCTCTTCCCGCAGTTCGACAAGAACGCCGAGAAGAAGGTGCTCACCAAGGGCATGCCGGCCTCGCCGGGCGCCGCCGTCGGCGAGATCGTCCTCAACAACGAGCAGGCCGAATCCCGCGTCGCCGCCGGCGCCTCCGTGATCCTCGTGCGCCGCGAGACCAACCCCGACGACCTCGCCGGCATGGTCGCCGCCTCCGGCGTGCTCACAGCTCGCGGCGGCAAGACGTCCCACGCCGCGGTTGTGGCGCGCGGCATGGGCCGCTGCTGCGTCGTCGGCGCCGAGGACCTCGCCGTCGACGAAGAGGCCGGAACCGTGCACGTCAAGTCTCAGGGCGTCACCCTCAAGGCCGGCGACGTCATCGCGATCGACGGCACCACGGGCGAGGTTTTCGAGGGCGACGTGCCGGTGGTCGACTCCCCGGTCATGACCTATATCGCCCACGGCCTCGACGCCGCGCTGGCCACCGGCCTCGACGCCGACACCGAGGAGCTGGTGCGCGCCGTCGACCGCATCCTCACGCAGGCCGATGAGAAGAGGAACCTGGCCGTGCGCGCCAACGCCGACACGCCCGAGGACGCCGAGCGCGCGCGTTCCTTCGGGGCTCAGGGCGTCGGGCTGTGCCGCACCGAGCACATGTTCCTCGGCGACCGCCGCAAGCTCATCGAGTCCGTCATCCTGGCGGACACGGCCGAGGAGCAGGAGGGGGCCTTCGACGCGCTCCGTCCGCTGCAAAAAGGCGACTTCGTCGGCATCTTCACGGCGATGGACGGCCTGCCCGTGACCGTGCGCCTCATCGATCCGCCGCTGCACGAGTTCCTGCCCGACCTCACCGAGCTTTCGGTTGAGCTCGCGGTGAAAGCCGCCCGCGGCGAGGAGATCACCGAGCATGAGAAGCGCGTCCTCGAAGCCGTCAAGGCCAACCACGAGCAGAACCCGATGCTCGGCCTTCGCGGCGTGCGCCTGGGTCTGAAGATCCGCGGCCTGTTCAAGCTGCAGATCCGCGCCATCGCAGAGGCCGCCGTCGAGTGCAAGAAGAAGGGCCTCGATCCCCGGCCGGAGATCATGGTTCCGCTCATCGGCTCCGAGCGCGAGCTTCAGATCGTCCGCGACGACGCCGAGCGCATCATCGGCAAGGTCGAGAAGGAAAACGGCGTCGAACTGGACATCCCGATCGGCAACATGGTCGAGCTGCCGCGCGCCGCCCTCGAGGCCGACCACATCGCGGCCGAGTCGGACTTCTTCTCCTTCGGAACGAACGACCTGACCCAGACCACGTGGGGCTTTTCGCGCGACGACGTCGAAGCTTCGTTCTTCAACGAGTACTTCGATTACGGCATCTTCGGCATCTCGCCGTTCGAGACGATCGACGCGAGCGGGGTCGGCCAGCTCGTCGAGACCGGTGTGACGCGGGGGCGGGCCACCAAGCCGAGCCTCAAGTGCGGCGTCTGCGGCGAGCATGGCGGCGACCCGGCGTCGATCCACCTGTTCGACAAGCTCGGGCTGAACTATGTGTCCTGCTCGCCGTTCCGCGTTCCGGTCGCCCGGCTGGAGTCCGGGCGCGCGGCGATCTCCAACGAGTCCGCCGGCACGGGCCGTTAGCGGGCCGTGGGCCGGCTCGGTTCTCGGCGACGCTGGGGCCGGGCCGGTTCTAAGTCGTTTGGAGCGAGCGGCGCCCGGGCCGGCGGCCCGGGCGTTGGCTCGCGCTAGCGAGTCGAGGGTGTGCTGGGCCGGCGAGTCGAGAGTGCGGTTCGACGGCGCGGGCGCCCTGGCATCGGCGTCGTCCCTCGGTCGCGTTTCTTTGGGTCGAATCACGTTGAGCCGCCCTTTCGGCGTCGTCCCTCGATAGTTTCCTCGGAGGCGCTGCGGAGTTGGCGGCTCACCCGCTTTGGCCCCCGCCCCTCGATTCGTTTTCTACGGAATGTCGCGTTTTTCTTGCCGCATCGCGGGATGAAAAGTACCCGTATGCGAGAAAAGGACCGGGTATGAAAAGTGCCTAAATGCGAGAAAAGGACCTGCCGCTGCTGCCGGACGGCCGATGAAGCCGCCGACCAGGCGACAAACCGCCACGAAACAGCCACGAAACCGCCACGGAACCGCCGACCAACTGACAACATGTCAGAAAAAGCAATTCTGCAACAGGCAAAGCACGAAATCTTCCATAAAATTGTCGAGCGAAAGGGCCAAGAGTCCTAGGCTCGTCGGCGGGTGTGGGTTTAGGGCTCGGGAAAAGTGCCCTTCAAGTAGGAAATGATCCCCGTTCCGGTCGAAAAATTAGGGTTGTAAGCATAACCTGACCCTGTACACCCAGAACTGTCACAGTGAGGTGAGGTTGCAATGAATCTTCGCGAGTGCCCTCAGCACAAAGCGTTGCGGTTGACCCACGTCAATCTTCCCCGCCGCAACCTCCTGCGCATGCAGGAGCTCGGAGTGAGGCCCGGCACTGAGGTCGTCGTGACTCAGCATGCGGGATTCGGCGGAGTCGTTCTCAATATCGGCGGCGCACGAGTGGCTGTCGATCACCGCTCCGCCCTGCGGATTCGCGCGGAGGTGGTCGCATGAGCTGCCCGCGCTGCGGATCCGAAGGTCACTCCAATGCGACGGCCACCCTCTCCATCGACCCGTCCGCAGAGCCGACGATCGCCTTGGTGGGCAACCCCAACGTAGGCAAATCGACGCTGTTCAACCAGCTGACGGGCGCCCGCCAGCGCGTCGTCAACGCGCCGGGGACGACGGTTCAAGTCGCCTCGGGAAACTGGCACAAAGCCAAGGTCAAGGTGCTCGACCTTCCCGGAACGTATTCGCTCATCGCCAACAGCCCCGACGAGCAGGTCGTGTCCGACACGATCTCCTGCGCGCCGGGGACGATCACGGACCGGGAGAAGACCCGCGGCATCGACCTCGTGCTCGTCCTCCTCGACGGCAGTTCGCTCACGCGCTCCCTCTATCTTCTCGGCCAGGTGGGGCAGACCGGCCAGCCAGTCGCCGCCGTCGTCACGATGGCCGACGTCGCCGTCGAAAACGGGGACGTCATCGACTACGACGCCCTCTCGCGCACTCTCGGAATCCCGGTCATGCCGATGGACCCGCGCTCGTCGAAGGACTACGAGAAGCTCGAGGAGATGGTCGCCGAGGCCATCCGCACGCGGCCGCACATTCGCGGGATCGAGCCTGATCCGGGCGCGCCCGGCTACATCGGCGACGTCGGCTGCGAATGCTGCGAGCCGAAGCCGAAATCGGCGTCGAAGAAAAAGAAGAAGGCCGCCGTCTCCCGAATGCACGCGGAGGAGCTCGGCCGCGCGGACACGCTCTTCTCGTGGGTCGACTCCGTCGAGAAGAGCTTCCACGAGAGCAAGGCCGAACCCGAGCGGCTCTCGCGCTCCGACAAGCTCGACAGGGTGCTCCTCAACCCCCTGGTGGGCCTGGCGATCTTCTTCAGCCTCATGTGGCTGCTGTTCAAGACGGCCGGCGAGTGGGTCAACCCGCTGCAGGACCGCTTCGAGAACTTCTTCTCGAAGACCGACCCGGGCGCAATCTCGGTGGCGAACGGGGTGACCTGGCTGCTGAAGAAGGCAGGGCTGGACGAGACGTGGTTCCAACAGCTGACAGTGGGCGGCATCGTCAACGGCCTCGGCGTCGTCGCCAGCTTCTTCCCGCTCATGTTCGTCATCTACGCAGCCTTCTCCGTGCTCGAAGACTCGGGCTACATGGCGCGGGCGGCGTTCCTCGGAGACCGTTTGATGCGCAAAATCGGCCTGGACGGGCGCGTCATCCTTCCGCTCATCATGGGCTTCGGATGCAACTTGCCGTCTTTGGCAGCGGTGAGAACGCTGCCTTCCGCGCGACAACGCCTGGTCACCGTGCTCATCACGCCCTACACGTCGTGCGCGGCGCGCGTGACGATCTACCTCATGATCGCCCGCATCTTCTTCCGCGGCCACGTGGCGACGGTGGTCTTCTCGATGTATCTGCTTTCGGCCGTGCTCATCGTGCTCGGAGCGTGGGTCCTCAAGTTCTTCATCACGAAGGACGAGAAGGCCGCGCCGCTCATGCTCGTGCTTCCGGCCTACCAGATCCCTCGGCTGCTCATCATGCTGAAGATGACGTTCCGGCGGTCCTGGGCCTTCGTCACCGGGGCGGGAAAGATCATCGTCGCGATGACGGCGGTCGTGTGGCTCATGGGCGCCATCCCCGTGGGCGCCGGCGACAAGGGTTTCGCCGACCCCGAGCTGGCGATGGAGGACTCTCTCTACGGCAAGACGGCCCAGGTGCTCGTTCCCGCTTTCAAACCGACGGGCTTCGGCGAATGGCACATGACGGGCGCGCTCATGACCGGTTTCGTCGCGAAAGAGACCGTCATCTCCTCGGTGGTCACCTCCTACAACCTCGATCCGGACGCCGACGCAGGCGACGCCGCGGACGACGGCTCAGACCTCGGCAAGCTGCCCAAGCTCGTCAACCAGTCGCTGACCGAGTCCGCGGGCTCGGGCTATCAGGGGCTCGCCGCCTTCGCCTTCCTCGTCTTCGTCTTGGCGTATACGCCGTGTCTGGCCACTGTGGCAGAGCAGGCGAAGCTCATCGGGGCGAAGAAGGCGACCGCCGCCGTGGGCGTGCAATTGGCCGTCGCCTGGATCCTGGCCGTCGGCATCTTCCAGATAGGGAAGCTGTTCTTATGAGGCTGAGGGCATTGCGGAAAGGCGCCCGCTCCGGCGTCGGGCAGACGTCCGACGCCGGAGGTCGG
Organism: uncultured Actinobaculum sp.; assembly: GCA_938020505.1. Taxonomy (GTDB): domain Bacteria; phylum Actinomycetota; class Actinomycetes; order Actinomycetales; family Actinomycetaceae; genus Peptidiphaga. Next base: position 28,352 of record CALIHR010000005.1, read on the forward strand.
GCCCGCCGCGCCTCCGCTCCGAAAGAGGGCCGCGCCGCCGTTTCGTTGGAGGACGGCGGCAGGGGCAGGTCCGGCGAGAAAGGCCGCGGCGGGCGCGGGCCAGACGAAGGCCCCAGCGGGCGGCGCGGCGCTCTCGAAGGGCCTCGCGGCGCAGTGACGCAGAGGATACTCGAGCAGATACGGATGGGGCGGACCGTTCGCGCGATTTCCGCGGCGACCGGCGTCTCGGAGGTGTTTGTCTCCACCCTCCTGGAGCACTACGACCGGCTGGGAATGCTCGACGACGCCGGATCCCTGTGCTCCTCCGGCCTCGGCGCCTGCCACACCAAGGACGTCTCCGAGCAGGTGCGAGTGGCCTGCGCCGGATGCCCCCTCGTCATCTGAGGCCGCCTTCGTTGAAGCGGCGCATCCGGGCAATGGCCCGGCGCCCCGGAGCGCCTTTCGCCGGCGGAAAGCTGACGCGTTGCCGCCCCCGCGACGGCCTTCGCACTGGCACAATGAGCTCATGGATTCGGTGATCGACACGGCAGGCCTTCTTGACAGGCTCCGGCGGACCGTCGCGGGCGGGGCAGACGCCGACGCCCGCCGCAGGGCCGAGTATTCGACGGACGCCTCGAATTACCGGATTCCGCCCCTCGCCGTCGCCTTTCCCAAAGACGCGGACGACGTCGCCGCGGCGCTTGCCGCAGCCCGAGAGTTCGGGGTTCCGATCACCGGGCGGGGCGGCGGCACGTCGTGTGCGGGCAATTCCATCGGCGAGGGGATCGTCCTGGACTTCTCGCGGCATATGAACGCCATCTTGAGCGTCGATCCCGAGGCTCGCCTGGCTCGCGTGCAGCCCGGCGTCGTTATGTCGGACCTGCAGAAGGCGGCGGCCCCGTTCGGCCTGCGCTTCGGCCCCGACCCCTCCACTCAGAACCGCGCCACTTTCGGCGGGATGATCGGGAACAATGCGTGCGGCCCCCACGCGGTGGCGTTTGGGCGCACGGCGGACAACGTCGCGGGCATGGACGTGACGCTGGCCGACGGCAGGCGGATGAAGGCGGGCGAAGGCGGGCTGGGGTATGAGGCCGTGCCCGAGCTTGCGAGGCTCGTGGACGAGAGCCTGGCGACGATACGCGTGGGGTTCGGCAGGTTCAAACGCCAGGTCTCGGGATACTCCCTCGAGCATCTTCTGCCCGAAAACGGGCGGAATCTCGCCAAGTTCTTGGTGGGCAGCGAGGGGACGCTCGGCCTCTTGACGGCGGCCGAGGTCAGGCTCGTCCCGGTCGAGGCCTCGCCGGCCCTCGTCGTGCTCGGCTACCCGGACATGGCCAGCGCGGCCGACGACGTCCCGGCCCTCCTCGCCCACCGGCCGCTCGCGGTCGAAGGCATGGACGCCCGGCTGGTCGACGTCGTCCGGCGCGCGAAGGGCGGCGTTCCGCCGCTGCCGGAAGGCGGCGGATGGCTGATGGTCGAGGTCGGCGAGGAAGGCGGCGCAGACGCGATGTCCAGGGCCAGGGCGCTGGCCGACTCCGCCTCCTCCGCGGCCGTCGACATACGGCCCGCGGGCCCGGAGGCAGCCCGGCTGTGGCGAATCCGGGCCGACGGGGCGGGCCTGGGCGGGAGGACTCCCGCGGGAAACCAGGCGTGGCCCGGCTGGGAGGATTCGGCCGTTCCGCCTGAGAAGCTCGGCGGATACCTCCGCGCGCTCGAGGCCCTCATGAAGGGCTTCGGGCTCGACGGCCTCATGTACGGGCATTTCGGGGACGGATGCGTCCACGTCCGCATCGACTTCCCGCTCGAATCCCAGCGGGGAACCGAAACCTTCCGCCGGTTCATGGGGGAGGCGGCCGACCTCGCCGCGGGCTTCGGCGGATCCCTCTCGGGCGAGCACGGCGACGGGCGCGCCCGATCGGAGCTGCTGGAGAGGATGTACGGGCCCGACGTCGTCGCCCTGTTCGAGCGGGTCAAGGGGATCTTCGACCCTGAATGCCTGCTCAACCCGGGGGTGCTCGTCCGGCCCGACCGCATCGACGAGCATCTGAGAAGGCCGGGGGCGAAGCCGATCCCCTACGCCGGAGGCTTCCATTTCGCCGACGACGGCGGAGACATGGCCCGGGCCGTTCACCGCTGCACGGGCGTGGGCAACTGCCGGGCGAGCAGGTTCGACCTCGGTGCCTTCATGTGCCCCTCCTACGAGGCCACGCGCGACGAGAAGGACGTGACCCGCGGCAGGGCGAGGGTGCTCCAGGACGTGGCGCGCGGCGGGGTTCTGGCGTGGGACTCTCCCGAGGTGCTCGACTCCCTCGATCTGTGCCTGGCGTGCAAGGCGTGTTCGCGGGACTGCCCGACGGGGATCGACGTCGCCCGGTACAGATCCGAGGCCCTTTACCGCGCCTACCGCGGCAAGCTCAGGCCTGTGGCCCATTACGCCCTGGGAAGGCTGCCGCTGTGGGCGAGGATGGCCACGAAGGTTCCCGTCGTCGCGAGGCTCGCGAACGCCGTGATGCGGGTCGGCCCGCTGCGGAGGCTGGCCTTCCGGCTGGTCGGCGTCGACCCGCGGCGCGCGATGCCGGGGTTCGAAACCCGACGTTTCTCTCGAAGCGAAGAGGCCCGAAGCCTGCGCGCCGCCTCCCGAAAAGCGCGGAAGAAGCGGCCGCGCGGCGTCCCGGATGAAAAGCGGGGCCACGCCCGCGAACGGGGAACGGCGCTCGCTCGAACAAGCGTCTCGGCGGGGGAAGAAGCGACGTCGGGCGAATCGGACGCGAAGCCTCGTTACGTCGCGCTGTGGGCGGATTCCTTCTCTGAAACCCTCGACGCCCGCGGAGCGCGGGCGGCCGTCTCCGTGCTCCAGGAAGCCGGATACACCGTGCTGCTTCCCTCCGACGAAGCCTGCTGCGGCCTCACCTGGATCACCACGGGACAGCTCGATGCGGCCAAGCGAAAGCTGGACTCCCTGCTTGGCGCGCTGGCGCCGTTCGCCGCGAACGGGATTCCCATCGTCGGCGTCGAGCCCTCGTGCACCGCGGTGCTGCGTTCCGACATGGAAGACCTGCTGGCCGGCGACCCCCGCGTCGACCTGGTCAAAGAAATGACCTTCACCTTGGCGGAGCTGCTCAGCGCGCCAAAGCCGCTCGGCCCAGGGGAAAAGTGGAGCATGCCCGATCTCACGGGCCTCGAGGTGGTGGCCCAGCCGCACTGCCACCACTATTCTGTTATGGGGTGGGCCGCAGACGAAGAGCTTTTGCTCTCGGCGGGAGCCGAGCTGACGAAGGTGACGGGCTGCTGCGGTCTGGCAGGCAACTTCGGCATGGAGAAGGGGCACTACGATGTATCCGCAAGGATCGCTGGCGCCCGCTTGCTGCCGGCACTCGAAAGGGCGAATCCCGACGCCGTCTTCCTGGCCGACGGTTTTTCCTGCCGCACGCAGGCGGAGCAGCTGTCCGCCTCTCGGGGCATACACCTGGCCGAACTCATCCGCGACGGGATGGCTGTTCGACGCCATATGTCGGACGAGGGGAGGACACCGGCCCGCTCGCGATAAGCTAACCTTGTTTCATCACGCAAGTTTACATAAGGAGGTTTCGCCGATGGTGCTGTACGCCTTGGCGAACGGGCGCATCGCTCCTGCACAGGCCATTCGGCCGCGGGGCAGCCTCGCCTCGGAGGTCCTTGGTGCCCTCCGCGAGAGCATCCTCGAGATCGTCGACGTTCCGCTTTTGCCAGTGATGTGGGAAGAGAGCGACGCCGCGGGAAAGCACGGGCAGTCCCTCGTAGCCATTGATCAAGACGGAACCGTCGTGATGGTGAATCTTCGCCAGCGGCTCACATCGGTGGACCTCTACGAAGTTGTCAGCAGATCGGGAAGGTATGCCCATACCGGGCCCGTGGACATGGCACAGGTCTACTCTAAGGGCACGAAAGAGTTCGGCCCGGATTGGGAGGAGTTCCGCTCTGGCCGTCCGCCGCTGGGCGGCGTCAGCCCCCGGCTCATCGTGGTCGCGCTCGACATCGACGAGGACGTCCTCCCCGTCTTTTCCACGCTTTCCGAAAGGGTGCAGCTTCTTTCCGCTTCGATCTTCGACACCAACGGCGTGCGCCAAGTGTCCATTGAGGCGTGCCGCAAGAGGGGATCGGGGCCTTCGGCCGATGAGACCGTCGAGTTTCTCCCCGCCCCGGACGTCGAGAGCAGCGAAGAAACCAAGCCTCGCAGGCGCGGGCGTCGGGAGGCGCAGGAGTTTCAGCCGACCCTCACGATCCCCGCCACCCCCAGGTTTACCGCTTTTCCGGGGCACATCGGCTCGCACGGCTCCCAGGACGACGCCGACGACGTCACCGATCCCGCGCAGACCCTCATCGTCGAAGCCGTCGAGGCGCCGCTTGCCGAGCAGCCTCAACCCGTGGACGCGGAGGCCGGCGACCGGCCGACGGGCCGGCGTTCGCGGCGTTCGGCTCACCGCGAGCAGGGGCAGGGCGGCGTTCGCGAGGACGAGCCGGATCAGCGCGCAGACCAGAACGCAGAGAAGGGATCCCAAGAGGACCCCTTCAGCCAGATGAAGATTCCGGTGATCCCGGCTTGGCGCGTGACCGAGGACGGCGCGGACGAGACGCCGACGTACATCAGCGCCCGCTACGACCAGGAGGTCAAGCGCCCGCGCACAGAGCAGCTGCTGTGGGAGAAGTCCGCGCCCAAGCGCGACGGCAAGCGCCGCCAGCCGCAGACCTTTTCGGAGACGACCGCGGCCAACGCGTCCTCGGACGCCGTGGCCCGCGCCGCCGAGCGTGAGCTCCTCACTCCCGCCGGCCGGCTCGTGGCCATCGCCAGCCGCAGCGTCACGCCCTTGACCCTCGAGATCTGGAAGAACGGAAGCCCGACGATGGCCACGCTGACCTCGACCGGCACCCTCCTCCTGGGGCACACGTCCTATCAGGATCCCTCGAAGGCGGCCGCGGAAGTCCTCGGCAGGAACGACGTCAACGGCTGGCAGCTGTGGAAGACGCGGGAGGGGCGGCTGCTCGGCGAGCTCTGAAAGTTCGGCGAGCTCTGAGATCTCGGCCAGCTTCTGAACTTTCTCAATTTGGCGAGCTTCTGAACTTTGGCGAGTTTTTCAAACTCGGCGCGCTCTTCCGAAAGCTCTGAGGAGTTTCTCAGGCACGCGCGGCGGGTTTTGAGAACTGGGGCGGCCCTGAACTCGGCGCGCTCTTCCGAAAGCTCTGAGAGAACCCCGAGGACTCCGAACGCTTTGGCGCGTCGTGGGTTGAGACTCCGGGCTCGCCTCGCGCTGTTCACTCCAAAGACGGCATTTCGCTGATGTCCTTCGCGCTGCAGGAGGCTCGCTTGCAGCGCGGATCGTCTCGACGCGAGGGACTGGTCGCTTCCGCGCTGCCGATGGCCTGTCTTGCCGACGCGCCCTCTGCGCCGCCGGTCATTCTCGTGCTGTCGCCGGTCATTCTCGTGCTGTCGGCGGCTTGTCTTGCTGACGTCTTTTGCCGGCGGCCGTCTTGCCGATGTCCTTCTGCTTCGACGGCGGGACCTCGCGGCGAACCCCCGTTATGTCGGTACTTTGCCGCTGTCGGATGCAACCTCGGTCTTGGCCTGGAGACTTGCGCGAGTGCGGGAGCCCGAAAAGGCATTAGACGATTCCGGCGGACGCTGAAAGGCGGAGCGACCGCGCCAGCGCGAAGAAGCACGGCCCCTCTCGAATCGTGCAGTTCTTGTGGCCACGGGTACTGTGGTTGGGAAAATCGGCGCATCAAACCGGTGTGTATCTAATCCTGTGTGATCCGAATCAGTTCGAGGACATGCGGGAAAGATTTTTGTAGCACGAAAGTACTATTTCGCTGTCTATCTGCGCCTTTGTCTGTGTGCTTCTGTTCTGCTGCTGGAGTTCGGTGCAGGTCTGTTCTGGTTGTTACGGTTTTGCGGATGGGCAGAATGGTTTATGGGACGCTTCATCGGTGGGGGCGCACTCGAGAGAGAACAGCGATTGAATCGCGTAAAATCAACCTTTTCTAGAAATGTCGGCTGGCTAATCAAAACGGTGGGGTGACACTCTTGACAACCGTTTGGGTTGGGTATAGGTTTACTTTCACAAATCAATCACGCAAGGAGTTATTGTGAGCGACATCTATATTGTCGACGCCGAGTACTATATACTGGCATCCGGCGCTGGCGAGCTTGTCCAAAATCCTGGGGCGGGCGACGTCGAAACCCCGGTTCGAGAGGCGGCTCGGGGAATTCCCGGCGCATCGAGCGTTTCTGCCTCGGAGCGCGCAGGCGAAGCGATAGACTCTCGATGCAGGTCGCTAATGGCCGACATCGGCCAGTTTAAAAGCGACGTCGAGGAGGCGATCAAGTCCATGGCGGGCACTGACCAAGAATCTGCCGCGGCGATGGACCGGATTCTGGAGCATGTCAAGGGGCATCCGAAGGCCAAGTCTGGATCCAAGGGAAAAGCAAGGATCGTCTGATGGCCAGCTGGAGGGACGTCATAGAATGGCGCCAGGATCGATTGAAGGTTCAGCTTGAGCCCCTGCGCGCCCGGCGCAAGCAGCTCATTGAGGCGTGCCAGAAGCTGCAGTCCATGGAAATGACGGTGACTTCGAGAGGCCTGACGGCTGACGCGATCTTGTACGCACTGCAACAATTCGAGGCTCGAATCAGCTATTTGATCAACGATGTTTCGGAGACAATGATGGCCATGGCTCAAATGGCCGACGGCGTGTGGACGGTTCAGACGTTGATCCTCGAATGCAGGCAGAAAGCGAAGACCCATGGGCTGGAAATCAGGGACGGTCGGCTCATATCGGATTCCGGTCAGCGCGAGGATGAGTTCGCATCCGTGGCGCAGGAGCTGAAGCCGATGATCAAGGGCGTTCTGGAGAAGGCCGACAGCATAGACGAGGCTTATTACACGAGGCTGACCGCCGTGGCCGACGGCTCTTACAAGTCCTCGGAGGGAAGGTTCTCGACAAGCCCCGGTCTGCCGGACTTGCCGCAGAAAGGATGGACGATGGGGGAGAGCGCAGCCTGGTGGTCCAGCCTTACGGACAGCGAAAAGGAAGCCTTGGTTCGCGAGCATCCGGAACTGATTGGCAACCGCGACGGCGTCCCCATGGAATGGCGAGACAAAGCCAACCGCGCTCGTCTGCCTCAGGAGATCGCGGAGATGAAAAGCAATGTTGCCAAAGCGAAGTCCAGGATGGATGAAGCGGAATCGACCGGCAGCAAGAACGACCTGGGGTACCTGAATGCGGTCAATGATTACAATCGCTGCAAAAAGAAGCTTGGCGACCTCGAGGGGCTCCAGAAGATCCTTGAGAAGAATGACTCAGACGTTGCCTCCAATCCGAGTAAGACGCGTCAAAGTCTGATTTATCTTGATTCGAAGTCGAGTTCACGAGTTCAGGTGGGTGTCGCTTTGGGCGACGTCGACCACGCAAAGGCCGTTCAGATGGTGGTGCCAGGGATGAACAACACCGTGGGCGACAATATGGACGGTCTCATTGACGATGCTCAAAAGATCCGAGATACGACTTTTGACGAGTCGAGGAAGCATTCAAGCAGCGCGGGGATTCACGACAAAGGGGATATAGCGACCGTCGCGTGGATGTACCGGACGCCGCAGAACGCGGAAGTTGCCACTACGGATCTGGCGGAAAAGGCCGCGCCGAAGATGGACGGATTCATGGAGGGAGTGCAGACCTCCCGGCAGGCGATGGGAGTGCCCAAAGCGGAGATAGACGTTGGGGCGCACTCCTACGGATCGACCATGGCCGGGATCGCCGTCGGCAAGGTGCGTGAGGGCACGGTCCACAACATCGCCCTGTATGGATCGCCGGGATCCGGCGTCCAAGACGTTCGCGAATACAACATCGACGGCCAAGCCTACGTTTCCGGCGTGAACACAAATGACTGCGTTCAGGGCATTGGGCCGGACGGCCCCTTCGGCAAGGACCCGATGGAAATGCGAGGGTTCAAACACCTGGCCAACAATCCCGAAAACGACTCCCAATGCGGGTACATTCCGACGGGGGCTGGAAGCGGCGTAACGAAGTTCTGCAGCAAAGGAGACGACGATCCCTTTGGCCGCCACTCCGAGTACCTCAAAACGGGAACGGGAAGTCTGAAGGACATTTCACGCATTATGGGCGGTATGGAACCTGAGGGGGAGAAATGAGAGCGGCTCGCGCCCAGCGGTGGCTTATTCTTGCGCTGATTCTGGGTCTGACGGCTGGATGCACGGAAGACATGTCCAAGCCGGGCGCGGGCCAGTTGTTCGGGCAAGGTTCAAAGGATTATTGGGACCGCCAGACGATCGAGGATTACCAGCGTAAGACCGTTCCGGCAATCGAAGAGTTCATGCGTCGGCTCCTCGCAGACGGCGGTGGGCAGCACTACACGGCCGCAGGCGCCAATGAGCTCACCTTGTGCGAAACGAAAACCGATGGGCGCGAGTACATGAGTGCAGTCTACGAAACTCAAACCTCGGTTCCTCCCGCGAAGATCAGGGCCATCGCCAAAGAGACGATCGAAAAGGCCGGGCTGAAGATAGAGCGGCAAGCTGACGAAAGGGACAACGTCACCGGTTTCGGCTGGTCAGATTCGGAGAACGGTGGATTCTTGATGCTCAACGCGCATCCGACAAAAGGCATCTCTTTCCACTTCGTCTCGGGGTGCCGCCCGTCGACGACCAAAATAGACGATCCGCCGCCTCTAAAGGGCGTGCCGACGGTGCCTTTTACGCCTCCACCGGAGACGCAGTCGCCGAGTGCGGCGTCGCCAAGCACGCAACCTCCCACTGGAACCCCGTCCTCGCCGACTTCCGCCTCTGCAGGAACTTCAGCGCCATAGGTTGGGAAGCAGGCGATGGATTCGTCTTGTCAGGTGGGAGTGCTCGATGAAGCTGGAGGAACCATGCAACGAACAGCTGCGGGGCATCGGCATCAAGGTGCGCGGCCTGCGAATCATATTGCAGTCCATATATTGAAACGGTTTGCGGAAGCGTCAACGTCATGTTATATTTAAAGTATCACGTTAAACCCCTGGAAGGAAGGCGCACACATGAGCGACCTCAGTTTCGACCGCGACAGAGCGGGGATCGCGGCAAAAGAGCACTGGACAGACTCTCAGACGTTCATCAGCATCGGCTTTGGTTACGCCGAATTGGAGGGCGAATGTGACATCGTCAAAGACCCCGTCCTTGACGATTCGGAGCACTTGTTCAAAGCATGCTTGCATTTCGTCAAACTGATGAGAGCGGGCTGCCTCGAGTTTTCCGACGCGTGCGCGACTCTCGGCTCTGGTGTGAAGGAAGCGACGGCAAACTATGATCAGGCCGAACACAAGGCCGTTTTAGACTTCGATTTCATGCGCGGCTCAATCGGGAAGGGAACAGGCAAATGACGTGGAGCAACGTTCCCGGGGAAAAGGCACTGCCCAACCTGAAGAACTCCGGCGAGAACATTCTGCAGCTGGGCAAAGGCATCGCCAATGCCGGCGCAGCGATGCAAGACACCCAGGTCATCGCCGTCGGCGGCGAGGTCGAAGGGTGGACGGGGCTTGCGGCTACCGCCCATCAAGGTCAGGCTGCCTTCTTGCAAAAGACGATCCAGAAGGCCATTGATCTGCATCCGAAGATTCCTGCTCTTCTGGACAAGTATGTGCAAGAACATGCCAAAACCCGCAGCGCCATCACCGGACTCCAGCACGACTGGGACGAGGCCAGAACGGTTCATCTTCGCAGGATCGCCGAATTGGTGGTTCAATTGAAGACGGGATTGTATCCGGGGGACGACGACGAATACGAAAAAGACAGAGCCAAGGCGGACGAGGCTTGTGAAAAGACGCAGAAAGAGGTGAAAGCCAAGTACGAGGCCGCCGTTCGTTCCCTCAATGAGCTTGCCAAGAGCACAGGCGATTCGATCTTCGGCCTTGCTGAGTCTTTCGCGCCCAAGTCGCGGGTTGCCGGCGAGGGCAACGGGCCGATTGACCGCAACAACCTGGGCGTCGAGCTCTTTGGAGGAAGCGGAGGCGTTTTGGCGGCTCAAGCGCGTTGGGAGGACGCCAGAGCAGACGCCGACAAGGCGGCCAAAATTTTCTTGACGAAAGACGGCAAGCTGAAAAGCAACATCAGCCAGAAGGATCTCGACTCTTTCAATGCCGCATACGGCGAACGAATGGCAAAGGACCCGTTCTTCGCGAATGCCTTCGCTTGGAGGTTCGGCGCCAACAACGCAATCAAACTTGTCTCCCAGCTAGATGGAAGCCACGGGGCTTTCCCGCAGGAGACGGTTCAGGCTACGCGAACAAGCATTGGTTCCGCAATCATCCTTGGCACAGGCGGCATCCGCAAGGGCTTGAGTGAAGAGGAAAGCAGCGTATGGAACGCCTGGAATTCGGGAGCTAAGTATTTAACGAGTTCCGACGGAACATTGATCGATGAAAGTCGGGATAAATACCTTGACGACCTCAAGAAGGCAGGAAACAAGCGTTGGATTGGCGGCGCGAATCTAGATAACGCGGGTGCATCGGGATACATGCTCATCTCTGGGGCGATAGCGAATTCTGCGCAGACTCACAGCGAACTAGCCTTAGGCGATCCTTTCCTAAATGGTCCCCACGCAATAGGCCGTGATATCGTCAAATGGGATTATGAGAATCCGCAAGAGGCAAATAACTATCATTCAGACATCTATACGCCTAAAACAACAACATGGGATCCCGTGCATAATATGCTTGTTGCGATGGACGGCAATCCAGATGCGGCCAGGACTTTTCTTGCCAGCAATGGTCCGTACGAAATAGCTGAATCTGGCGATAACGACGCTCAAGTTAAGCACCCTATAAGCATGACGCGTTACCTTGTTGGAAATCGTCACTTCGTTCCCCTGTCGGGAACCACTGAGGCCCTCTATGTGGATCGCGGCAAAACGCTTGCAAATCTATTAGATGAAGTGAGCTCCGATAAGACCCATAAAGAGTCCTCCCTCGTTGCCCGGGATTACTTGCAAGGATATACGGATGGTTTAAAACGCTCAGATGCGACTTTCAAAGGACAAGACGCCTTTGGGTACGGCAACGTTGAACTGAGGGAAAAAGCGGGCGATATCCTGAAGGAGTATTCTAAAGATCTTGCTAGCGAGCTGAAAGGCTACACCGGCGTTCCGGGTGCGCCCCATGGAAACCAACAAAACGGAGAATACAGCCTGTCTTTGACCAAAGCGGGGGCGACAGCGCTATTCGAGGGAAAATCCGATTTCTTCAAGGACATCGGAGCTAGTAAGTCCGCAATGAAGACGCTAACCGAGTCTCTAGAGGCGAATCTCGAAGCGGATTTAAAAAATATATACGGTAGAGCGGCAACGGTATCGCACGCAGATTCGGCTAATATTCGTCAGGACATAAAAGAGACGTGTGATAAATATCAAAGTATGTTCTCGGCTATCAAAGGTGGAAGTCTCGCCTCCGACGCGGCACAAGCGGGGGAGCTAGACCGCAAGGAGGCGACCACGGCGAATGCAATGTCTGTGTTAGTCCAAAAAGTAGGCCACATTCCCGTTGTCGGCGAGGTTATTAGCACCGGTTACGCTTTGCGACCTTCCGTTGAATTCAACGATCACGTAAAAGGCGTGTATCAAGAGCATAACGCAGACAACGCTAACACTTCAGCTGATGTTTCGACAATCAGTAGACGCGCACTCAGTCATGTGATAGTTAATAATGTTTCTGAATGGCGAAATAGCTTAAATGCGTTTAATAACGGAATAGATGATGAAGACTCACGCTTTATGGACCGAAACGGGAATTGGCTGATAAAAATCGACCCAAACACTGGAAGAGTTGAGGGAGACCGTTTAAGAGTTCAACAATACAACCTGTTCCTTCTAAGCTGGAAGCCGTGAAGTGTCTCCGAAACCATTCTCTATTCATTACAAGTCACTGCAGGCTTTCTTGGTGTCGTTGCTTGTTGTGGTCTGGGGGTGTTCGTCTCCTAGAAACTATCGGACTGACTTTGATCAGATAGTGTCGGACGATCAGTTTGCTTGCACTGTGACCTCGGGCGGGGCTCTTCGCTGTTTTCAGCTTGACTATGCGTCGACGCCTCCGGACGAACGAGATGAAGATCCTGTTCTTTTGAGCGTCGATCACGTCGGCGAGGTCACGTCGCTCAAACGAGACACGGACAATCTGTGTTTTCTGGGCAGGAAGGGCGATGTTCGTTGCCTCGGCCCCAACGATATGGGGCAAATTTCCCCTAATTTTGACATCAGGTACTTCCACCAGCCGACGACGATCGCTTTGCCCGGCCCGGCGTCCTCGATCGCCGTCGGGCGTCGCCATGGCTGCGCGGTCGTGGACGGATCGGTTCATTGTTGGGGGAACGACGCCTATGGGCAGGCAAGCGGCGTCGGGCGTGAGCCCGAGCTGCATGTGCACTATCGGTATGGGCTGAAGGCTACTGTGCGGGTCAATCTGCCCGAGGGCATCAAGCAGGTCCACGCCTCCAACGAGACTACGTGTGCACGTGGAGACAGCGGGTCGGTCTACTGTTGGGGAAAGAATCGGTTCGGCGAGGTCGGCGTCCCCGACGGGATCGACGTCGAATCGGGACAGAGCGTGACAAAGGTTCCCTTGCCCCAACCCGCCGTCAAACTGCTCGATGAGCGAAGGGGAAAGACGTGTGCGCTTTTGGCAGACGCCTCAATCCACTGCTGGGGCAGCTTCCAAGGTTCCAGGAAGCCGATCCCGACCGGGCCCGTTGCCTTGAAAGTCTCGACCAGACTACAAGAAATCTCAGGGCAGATGGGGATGACCTCCGACGGAAAACTCGTCTTCATTGACTTCCACATCTTTGATCCTCGCGACGGTTTTATCAAAACCAGGCTCACGCCCATCGACACTTTCGGGAAAGTCAAAAGCTACTCGGGCTCCTACAGAAACCTCCAGTGTTGGGTCCTTGTCTCCGGGGCGGCCTACTGCCGCGACGAGCGCGGACGCACCACCCAAATCGGACAATACTAAGGAAGGCGCGTGTCGAAGAAGGCCGGACTGCGGTTTGGTAAGACCAGGCCGCAGCTTGATGCGGTAACGGGTGCGACAGTTCCGCGCGCAACCAACGGCGTTTCCGCCCCCGTATATGGGGATGAGAAGGAGCTGAGCTTTGCCGAACAAATCTTCTGATACTCGGCGTTTTCAAACCAGAGTCGACTGCTTCAAGATAGTCGGTCGATAACAGAGTTGACTTCTTCGAGGCGACTGACCGATAGGAGCGAGGCGATTGACAGTGAAGATCTTCGAACCCCACGCGTTTGGCGGGCAATCCGGTGGTAGCGTGTTTCTCGTGAAGCGTTTCCTTGGAGCGTTTGGGCTCGTGGTCTGTCTCGCGGTGTCCTTGACTAGAAGCGTCTCGCCCGACGCCGACCGTTTAAACATATACCGGAGTGACTTCGCCTCCGTGTCTGTAGGCAAGTATCAACTATGTCTGAAAACCAAAGATCGAGAAGCCTATTGCTTTTCCCCTCTTCTTGTGAAGGGCAACAGGTGGAATTCGGGGGAGCCCATTTCTCTGACGCCTTCGGGTAAAGATGCCAAGGAGGTCTTTTACACAGGGGACCACTTCTGTGCCATCGACACCGACGACAATCTTAAATGCACTGGCCTGAACGACAGGCGACAGCTCGGCCAAGGCGGCACCGACAGCGACTTTCTTTCGTATATTTCTTTCCCGGCATCGCCCTTTCCGTATGGTGTGTCTGATTTTGCTGGTGCGAGGGATCATTTGTGTGCGGTTGTCGTGGGGCAGGTGCGGTGTTGGGCGGGCAATTCTTATGCGCAGAGCACCGGCAACACCAGTTCGCCGCCCGGCGACATCTACCCGAAGGACTCGACTGCGGCGGCCTTGCCTGAGAAGGCCGACACGGTCACCGCCTCCGAGGGGTCGAGCTGCGCCCGGGGCCTGTCCGGGTCGGTCTACTGCTGGGGAACCAACCGCCGCGGCGAACTCGGCGTGGCGGCCGACGTCGGCCGCCACGCGCCCCACTCGGTGGTGAAAGTGCCCCTGCCGCGCCCGGCTGTCAGGCTGTTCGACCGGCGCACCGCCACATCCTGCGCGGCCCTGGACGACGCATCGGTCTACTGCTGGGGAGGCATCCGCGCCCCCGGCGGCGCCTACGCCCCCGGCCCGGTCCGCCTGGCCACAAGCGCGGCGATAAAGGACATGTCGGGGAAGATCGCCCTGACCGCGGCTGGCCGGCTCGTCTACGTCGAGACCGGCCCCTACAACCCAGCCACCGGCACCGTCCCGGCTGTGCTCACGCCCCTGGACGCCCGCGGACGCGTCGTCGCCATCTCCGGCCACCCCCACGGCATCGACTGCTGGGTCACCGCCACCGGAGCCGCCTACTGCCTCAACACCGACAAACAAACCGTCCAAATAGCACAATACTGAAGCTCCACTTTCCTTCGTGTTCGGCGACGTCGTCTCACGCGAAATGAGGTCTTCTCGCGCCGAGCGACATCGTCTCACGCGAAATGAGGTTCTTCTCGCGCCGAGCAACGTCGTCTCGTGGCAGGCGGCGTCTCCTCGCGCCGTGCGACAAGAGCTCGAAGGAAGGCCTTGGAGAGCCTTGTCGCATACACGTCAGGCTTGCCGGATGCGGGCTGCCGTTGCTCCGTTTGTACCACGCGCTGGCAGGGATCATGGGTGTTGACAGAGAGGGCGGTTACGCGATTTCGTTTCTCACGCGCGTTGGCGGGGGGATCACGCGCGTTAAGGGGGATCGCGTGTGCTTCTTGGACTCGGATCTCGCAATCATTCCTTATTCCGTGCGGGCAGAGAGCATGACATCCTTATTCACGTCTGAATTGCGATCGGCCACTTTGCCCCCGCGGGCAGTGAGTATCAGGATGGCAATTGTCGAAGCGGCAGCAGGTCGCATACGCGCCGGGTCTGTCCCGAACTGTACGCCGGGGACGGATTGAGCTGGAGGCGGGTCACATACGCGCCGGGTCCGTCACATAAGCCCTCAAAAATCGCCCGATTTCATCGAAGGCCCGCTCCCGCACCTCGCGTCGGGAGAAAGTGACGTCGTGGACGGCGTCGTCGAGCTTGACGAGCGTCGTGTGGCTCCCCAGCTCAGGCACGCGCTTCCAGATCTGTTTGACGTCAAGCACCGAGTCGACCGCCCGGAAATCCTCCCTCCAGGTGTTTCCGGTCAGCGATCGCGCAGACGTCAAGACGAGGATCGGACATCCGACGTCGAGGCCGGCGGCCACGCGCGCATGGCCGTTGAGAACGGCCGACAGCCAGCCCGGACGCACAGGCGCGCCCGATCCGGTGCGAAACTCGGGCTTCGGATTCCATCCCGTTGTCCAAAACGGGTCGTCCGACCCCTCATGCCCGGGAACCGCCTCGGTGCCGGGGTCGGGCCGCCAAGCCGTGAGGGCCCGCTGGTAGAAGTCGTCTTCGGCCGTCGGCAAAACGAACGTGGGGGACGTGCGGGCGAGGATTTCGACGACGGGGGTTCCCGCCTGCCGCATGCCCGTGGAGCCATGGTACTCCAGCCACGGCGAATTCAGGACGAGGCCGGCCGCCGCCCCCGGATGCCGGTCCGCCCAGAGCGCGCAAGCCAATCCGCCAGTCGAATGGCCGTAGAGAACCAGCGGAATTTTCGGCCCGAGCTCCTCGTAAATGAGATCGCGGCAGACGTGAAGCTCGTCGTCGTACTCGTCGAAATCGCGAATGTAGCCGAACGTCTGCCACTCTCGAAGCGAACGGCCATATTTTCGCAGATCCACCGCGTAAAACGCGCCGCCGATCGAATCGACATAACGGGCCAGCTCGGTCTGGTAAAAATAGTCGTTCCACCCATGGACGGCGAGGAAGGCGAAAGCCGGATTTCGACGCTCGGCTTTGCGGTCCTCCGGTTCGGGGCTGCGCCCTATTTCGGCGCCGCGTTTCCTTTCGGCACCGCGTTTCGGCTGGTCGGTGCGTTTCTGTTCTGTATCGGGTTCTCTTTCGACGGCGCGTTTCCGCTCTGCGCTGCACTCCCGCTCGACGTCGGGGCCGGCGTTCTCTCCTGGTAAATGCGGTGCAGCGTCGGGGCTGGTGTTCTCTCCTGGTAAATGCGGTGCAGCGTCGGGGCCGGCGGTCTTCTCCGATGAATGCGCTGCAACGCTGAGATCTGTGTTCTCTCCTGCTGAATGCTGTGCAACCCGCGAATCCGCGATCTTCTCCGGTGAATTCTGGGCGACGTCGGCGCGTGCACGATCCGCTTTGCCTGCTTCGACATTGGACGTTTCGGGTTGGTAGCGCACGACGGTCGTGACGACGGCGCCTTCGTCGTCGTCAGGAAGGGAGAATGTTCGAGCGAAGAAACCCGGTCCCAGGAAATCCGGCTCCCATCTTTCTGCCATGGCTATATCCTGCCACGCCAAACCCGACTTGGCCTGCTCGGACAGCAGCTCTGGAATCGCCGCCATGTTCTGTCGCCGCCGTCGAACTTCTAGCGCGCCGCCGACGCCTTGGAAGGCCCGTCGGCCCGCGCATTGGCGCTTGGACGGCCGGGCTAAGCCCTAAGCCCGTCCCTCGTCGAGATCGCCCAGAAACTCCTTCAAAATCGCCGTGACCTGGTCGTTTTCGATGAGGAACCCGTCGTGGCCATGGCGCGAGCGGACGGTCGCCACGCCTTTGCAGCCGGGCAGGGCGGCCGCCAGCAGCCGCATGTCCTTGGGGTAGAAAAGCCGATCAGAGTCGACCTCCACCACGAGGGCAGGAATCGTCATATTTTCGAGCACCTTGTCCACGCCGCTGCGGCCCCGCCCGATGTCATGCGTCATGAACGAACGCGTGATGACGAGGTAGGAATTGGCGTCGAAACGCATGGCCAGCTTATAGGCGTGGTAATCGAGATAGCTCTCGACGGCGTAGCGCCCTCCGTGAAGGGGATCCTCGCCCTCCTGGGCGTTGCGGCTGAAACGCGTGTCGAGCTCCGGCGCGCAGCGATACGTCAGGTGGGCGATTTCCCGCGCGAAGCCGAGGCCGAATGCGGGACCGTCGCCCTCCGGCGCGTCGTAATAGTTTCCTCCCCGCCATTTCGGATCGCCCTGAACGGCCTTGAGCTGGAAGTGCGCGAAGGCCACCTGCTCGGCCGTGGAAGCCGGCCCCGAAACGAGCACCGCGATGGCCCCCACCCTTTCTGGGAACGACGCCGCCCACTCCATCGTCCGATTCCCCCCGAAGCTTGCTCCGGCGACAAGCGCCCAGCGTTCGACCCCGAGCAGGTCGGCGAGTTTCGCCTCCGCCGCGCACATGTCGCGGATCGTCGCCTCGGGGAATCGGGGCCCCCATGGCCTGCCGTCAGGCGCCAGGTCGGCCGGGCCGGTGGTTCCCTGGCATCCGCCCAGAACGTTGGGGCACACCACGAAATACCGGTCGGTGTCGATGGCGAGGCCGGGCCCGACGATGTCCTTCCACCATCCCGACTTCCCGTCGCGGCTCGTCGCGTGCGAATCCCCCGTCAGAGCGTGGCACAGGAGGATGGCGTTGGAGGCGTCCTGGTTGAGCTTCCCCCACGTTTCGTAGGCCATGCGCACGTTCGGCAGCCGCCCGCCGAGCTCCAGCTCGAGGGGGCCGACGTCGGCAAACTGGCGTTCGCCCGGGTCGTCCCCCTCGCGCCACGCGCCGGTGACCGGAATCGTCAGGCGCGGGCGCGGATAATAGCCGGTGTCGAAATCTCCGATGGGTTCGGCGTCGGTGACGTGGTCGAGCGGCGGGTGCCCGACCAGAAAATTCGGCAAGTTGATTGGCATCTGCTGGCTTCCGTTCGTGGGTGTGCCTCGGTTTGCCGCCCGCGACGGGCCGGCGGCCGCCGATTGGCCGAAGGCTGACGGCCGGGCCGACGATCGGCGGTGGGCTGACGCCCGCCCGCCGGCCTGGAGCGGCCGGTCGGTCTGGAGCAGGCGGTCGGCCGGAAGGGGCCGGTCCACGGCAAGCGGCCGGTCGGTCTGGAGCGGCCGGTCGGTCTGGCGTTTGGCGATCGACTGGGACATTGCTCTGCTCAGATTGGTCGGAATATTGCCGCGGTCACGCGGTTGCCGCCGCGATCGCCTGATCGAGGTCGGCCAGGATGTCCTCGATCGACTCGATGCCGATCGAGAGCCGAACCGTTCCCGGGCGGATTCCAGCCGCCAGCAGCTCCTCTTCGGTCATCTGCGAGTGGGTGGTCGAAGCCGGATGGATCGCCAGCGAGCGCACGTCCCCGATGTTCGCCACGTTGGAGAACAGGTTGAGCGCGTCGATGAAGCGTCGCCCGGCGTCGGCGCCGCCCTTGATCTCGAAGGTGAAAACCGATCCCGCGCCCCTCGGCGCGTACTTCTGGGCGAGCTCGTAGTAAGGCGAGGAGACGAGGCCGGAGTGGCGGACGGATTCGACGCCCTCGTGTCTGTCAAGGAATTCGACGACGGCCTTCGCATTGGACAGATGCCGCTCCATCCTGAGTGAAAGGGTCTCCAGCCCCTGAGCCAGAAGGAAGGCGTTGAAGGGGGAGACGACGGCGCCGGTGTCGCGCAGCAGCACCGCGCGAATCCTCGTGACGAATGCTCCGGGCCCGATGGAGGCGAACGTCAGGCCGTTGTAGCTCTCGTCCGGCTCGGTCAGCAGCGGGAACTTGCCGTTCGCCCAGTCGAAGTCGCCCTTCTCGACGATGGCCCCGCCGAGCGACGTGCCGTGGCCGCTGAGGAATTTCGTCGTCGACTCGACGACGATGTCCGCGCCGTGTTCAAAGGGCCTGACGTTGTAAGGCGTGCCGATCGTGTTGTCGACGACCAGCGGAATGCCGTTCTGGTGCGCGATCTCCGAGAGGGCCTCGATGTCGAGGATGTCGCCCTTGGGATTGGGGATGCTCTCGCCGTACAGGGCGCGGGTGCGGTCGTTGACGAGCGCGCGCCACGATTCGGGGTCGTCCGGATTCTCGACGAATCTGACGACGACGCCGACTTGGGCGAGGGTGACTTTCAGGAGGTTGTACGTGCCGCCGTACAGCGACGGCGACGCGACGATTTCGTCGCCTGCCCGGGCGAGGTTGAGGAACGTGTAAAACTCTGCGGCCTGCCCCGAGGCCACAAGGAGGGCCGCCGCGCCGCCTTCGAGGGCTGCGAGCCTTTCCTCGACTGCCCCTTGCGTCGGGTTTGTGATGCGCGTGTAGATGTTTCCAGGCGTCGTGAGGGCGAAGCGTCCGGCCGCGGTTTCGGCGTCGGGGAAAACGAAAGACGTTGTCTGGTGAATGGGGAGGGCGCGAGATCCGTAGTCGGAATCGGGGGTCTGGCCCGCGTGGATCTGGAGGGTGTCGAAGCCCCATTTCTTGTCGGTCATTTCTGCTCCTTGTGAGTTCCGGGGCATGTAGACACGGCAGCGCGACGACGGTCGCATAGTTCTCTCTTATGTTCAGCTGCCGAGCAAGCCCGCGTGGGACGATGTGCGGATGGCTTGCAGCGCAGCGCCGGGCTGGTGAGCGGGGCGTGCGCTAGTTGGGCATTCGCATGAACATGGCATCAAGCATAGACGCCCCGGGGGAGGGCGGGTCAAGCTGAGGTGCGGCGGGTCGAGCCGGGGAGGGCAGATCAAGGTGGAGGGCGGCGGAGTGCGCGATACGGCGGCCCGTGCTCGTTGTTGGTTTCGTGGTTCCCAGGTGTGTGGGTCGGGGTTCTTGTGTTCGTTTTCTCGGGTGTTGAAGCTGTTTGTCCGGGCGGCTTCGGCGCGGGAGTCGGCTTACTTGTCGTGTGCGTGTGTGCGGTAAGCGTGTTTTATCCCGTGGGCACGGGCGCGCGGGAGGGTTACGGTTGTGTCGTTCGCGGGTGCGCGGGCACTTGGGACGGGATACCGAGGGAAGACGTCTATGAGGCGTGTCGTGCGCGGGTGTGCGGGCGCTTGCCCGGCCGTTTTCGGTGTGTCGGGTGTGGGCGTGTCGCCTGGAAAGGCTTGGCGCAGCGCGGATTGGTCCCGGCAGGGCGGGTCCGTGATCGGGACAACGTCCGTGTAGGGCTGGCGTACCCGGCGCAAATAGAGTACTCTACTATTACGCAGCCGCCAAGCGTCCGCGGCAAGCTTGACGGGTCTGCGCATCGACAATTCAATCCCACATGTTCGATTAGGAGGCGTGAAGCCAATGTCGATCTTTCAACTTAACATCGATCATTTCTCTCAACAGCTGGGAGTGCTCAAAGAAGCGGGTCAGCACTTTCAGGACGCCAAAGCCCGATTCTATTCCAGCGTGAAGGCCAACGTCGAGGCCTGGACGGACCTGGGCGAAATCGACCAGTTCCAGGCCCCGCTGCACGGGTCGCTGCTGACGATCAACGACGAGCTGGGCGAGACCTCGGCCGCCTACACCCGCACCATCCTCGCCCTGCAGCGGGCGATCCTCGACTTCGAGGAAATCGACGAGGGCCAACGCCAACACCTCCTCGACGCCCTGGCCGGCTTGACCGACCAGTTCTCCTACACCCCGCCCGAAGGGATCCGCGCGATCATGTCCGTCTACCGGGCCGCCGCCGGCATCGTCGGAACCAACCCCGACGTGGCCTACCCCTTCGCCGCCGAAGGGGTAGGGGACGCCGACTCCTCCGCCGGGGACAGGCGCGCCGACGCCGACCGCGCC
Organism: uncultured Actinobaculum sp.; assembly: GCA_938020505.1. GTDB lineage: Bacteria > Actinomycetota > Actinomycetes > Actinomycetales > Actinomycetaceae > Peptidiphaga. The sequence goes on from CALIHR010000005.1 coordinate 48,992, forward strand.
CGCGCCCACGCGACCGCCAGGAGGGGCCATGGCCACCCCTAACGTGGACCGCCTGCACGGCATCGAACCGTGGGACCCGCGGATCAACGAGACCACCAACGAAGAAATCCTCAAAATCAGAGACGACCTGAACCTGGTGGCGGATCTGACCGGAAGGGCCGCCGCCGACCTGGGCATGCGCGGCAGCACCGCCCAAGCGGCCCAAGCCCAACTGACCTCCCTGACCAGAAAGGTCCACGGCTACGCCGACGGACTGACACAGCTCGTCGACGTGCGCACCACCGTCATCACATCAGGACGCAACGCACAAAACACAAGCCACCAACTCCAAAAGGAGTTGGTGGACGCTAATAAGCTATATGAAAAACTTGAGAAACTTGGGAAGGCCACTCCGGCAGGCGAGGCTCTCCTCGCACAGGCCCGAGCTGCTCGCGATGCAAAGCATGCCAAGCTTGAGGCGAAGGCGTCTGAGACGCTGGAGTCGTCGCGTCAGGTGACGGTGGACGCGATTGCGAATTTGCCGTTCAAACCCAAGGACGTGCCCGCCGGTGCCGGCCGGGACGACGGGAAGAGCCTGGCCCGGCATGCCTCTGCCGGCGCGCCTGTGGCGGCGGGTGCCTCCGAGCGGGTGCCGGGAAGCGGCGCGGCTGGCGGCTCCGGCGTGGGTCTGCCGCGTTCGGCGACCGAGTGGAGGGCCTCAGGGACCGGCGAGGGCTCGCTCGGCCATGCCGGGCCCGTCCCGCCAGAGCCCGGTTCCGTGGGGTTGCAGGCCTCGCATTACACTCCCGAACAGACGGGCGTGATCGCCGGGAGCGGGCGTCGGTCGGTGTTGGACTCTCCCGCCGTGTACAACCCGCTCGCGGCGGCGGCGGCCATGACGGGAGGGGCCGCCGTGGCCGGCTACCGGGCCTACCAGGCTGTGCGCGCGGCGCGGGCCGCGCGGTCGCTGCCGGTGTCGATGCGCGCGGCCAGCCAGTCCGGAGCCGCGGTGCGAACCCCGGCCCCGACAGGCGGAAAGGGAATCCTTCGCGGGGCCACGACCGCGGTCCGCGCCCCGGCCGCAGGCGCAACCGCGCCGGCACGGGGAGGGGCGAGCGGGATCGCCCGGCCTGTCTCGGCCGGTTCTCAGGGGCGTTCGTCGGGCATTTTGCGCGGGACGACGACCGCCCCGCGGGCGCGGGTCCCCGCCCCGGGCTCGTCCCGCGGCTCCGGGATTGTCAAAGGCGCGACCACAGTTGCGCGGGCCCGCACAACCGATCCGGCCCGCATGGGAATCACCGGCAAACAACCCACCCCCAACGCACGCTCCGGAAGCGCCGCCGGAACCTCGCGGGCAGGGGCCGGAGCCCGCGAATCCGCGAGCTCGAAAACCGCGGCGTCGAAGGGCGCGTCAAAGACCCAGTCCTTGCGAGGGCGGCCCGCAGCCGCCGGAACGCTCCGCAACGGGGCACAAGGCGAATCCCAAACCGGCCAGACCCGCCAAACGGACTCACGCGGTCACATGCGCAAGCCTGGCACGTCGTGGGCCTCTGCCGCCTCCCGGGCCTTCTCCCTCCTGACCGGCAGAGCCAAACCCGGCAAAACCGACACAGACGAGAACACCCAGTCCCCGCCCCGGCGCGAACAAGCCCGCCCCTCGCCCTACGAACCCGACAGGCGAACCACCTTCCTGCCAGCAGGACACCGCGACACTACCGACACCTAAACACCAACAGACAAACGCCAACCACAAACGGCGGGGAAAGACCAACAACAGCCCTTCCCCGCCGTCCCATTTATGTAGGGATGCGACTGTTTCAGTGAATCGTCGGCTTCGGACTAGCTTCCATACGGCGGATAGGGACCGCCCTGCTGGGTGTGGTCGAGATACCGACGAGGATCAGAATAAGAACCGCTATCGCGACGTCTACGCTTCTTCGTCCGAACGGCTAACATCGCCGCGAGTAGCACGGCTAAGGCACCGCAGCCGATGCTGGCCCATGCCCATGCGGGAAAGGCCGACTTTGTTGTCGAGCCGCCAGAATTTACATCTTTCGTGTCGTTCTGCGAAGATTTGGGAGAGGTGCTGGAGTTCGGTTTCTCGGATATAATCTGAAACCCGTTAATAACGTAATTAAGGCCTTTTACTACAACCTTATTTCCTTTAACAGTTCCTACGTCCGACTTTACTACTTTGCCAGGCGTTGTGATTATAGTTGTGATAGAGGCGCTTCCATCGTACTTTTCTCTTATTTTCAATCCGTTTAGAGTAAAAATATACGAATTCTGCGTTTCACTAAATGTTACTCGGTCTGGCTGATTATCTGATGTTATTTTGCATTTAAGACGTCCTCCCGGAGTGGTTACGTCTTCAGTCTTTGCATTTGATAAAAATTTAACCGTTCCAGTTACTATCGTTTTAAGATCTTCACAACTACTGTCAATTCTCTGCATCGAGCCCGTATTGTCTTCGACTATGATTTCGGTGTGCGCGCTGCCGTCTTCTTTGAATTCGAATTTCGCGTCGATGCGGCACGCTGTCAGGAGCAAGGTCAGGGCGGCGAGGGCCGTCAGACAACGCGACGACGTCGTTGTTCTGCGGTGTGGGCGGCCCTTGCGGTGTGGGCGCCTTCCGTTCCGGGGGGACTTCTTGGGGCCGGGCGGGGTTTGCGCGGGGGCTTCTCCTGCGTTTGCGCGGTTTTTGCGGCCAAGGCGGGGGCCGTTTGAATTGTCGTCGGGGGACGAATTGCCTTCTGTGGCGTCGGCAGGGGAGTGGGGGTGCGCCATGTGAAGCCTCCTTAGCTGTCGAGTCGGTGCAAAGTTGTGCCCACGTCCGCCCAGCTTACCCTTCCGTCATGATTTTTACTTCCGAGAAAACGAAGATATTCTTATAACTTCGCGGAAAGTGGTAACTGAGTGTTTCTAAAAAGCGAACCGCGGGCTTTGATCGTTGACCAGCTGGCTAACTGCCATACGGCGGGTGGGAGCCAGTCTGCCGGGTGTGGTCGAGATATCGCCGAGGGTCGTAATAGGACCCGTTGCTGCGACGCTTCCGCTTCCTGGCTCGCAGGGCCAGCATGGACCCAAGCAATAGACCAATCGCACCGCCAAAACCAATGCAGATCCAGATCCATAAAGGAAAATCCGATGCGGTCTCAGTGCCTGACGCACGAGGGGTTCCAGTCTCTGCCGATGAGGGTCTTGAAATGTTCGCGGAACCGCTCTTTTCCGATGTGATCTTAAAACCTTCAAATATATAACTGACCCCTTTTATGACCACCTTATTTCCGTTTGTCTTTCCTATGTCAGATTTTATAACTTTTCCTGGCATCGTTATAATTGTTGTAGCGGATATTGTTTTATACTCTTCTCCTTTAATTTCTGAAGATTTTAATTCCACAGTGAACAGTTTGTTATCTTTCGAAATCTTAATTCGATCAGGGGTAATGTTGGATTTAATTCTGCATTTAAGGCGACCTCCTTGTGGGGTAATGTCCTCAGCCTTTGTTTTCACTAGAAACTTATTTGTGGCAGCTGCTAGAGTTTTAAACTCGTCACAGGTGCTGTCCAATTTCTGCATCGAGCCCGTATTGTCTTCGACTATGATTTCGGTGTGCGCGCTGCCGTCTTCTTTGAATTCGAATTTCGCGTCGATGCGGCACGCTGTCAGGAGCAAGGTCAGGGCGGCGAGGGCCGTCAGACAACGCGACGACGTCGTTGTTCTGCGGTGTGGGCGGCCCTTGCGGTGTGGGCGCCTTCCGTTCCGGGGGGACTTCTTGGGGCCGGGCGGGGTTTGCGCGGGGGCTTCTCCTGCGTTTGCGCGGTTTTTGCGGCCAAGGCGGGGGCCGTTTGAATTGTCGTCGGGGGACGAATTGCCTTCTGTGGCGTCGGCAGGGGAGTGGGGGTGCGCCATGTGAAGCCTCCTTAGCTGTCGAGTCGGTGCAAAGTTGTGCCCACGTCCGCCCAGCTTACCCTTCCGACGCCTTGGCTTCCAGAGTTGCGCAAAAGACTTTGCGCTAGGCCGCTGGAAACGCTTTAAGGGACGGGGTCGGCGAGAGAAGTTTTGGAAGGGGCGGAGAAGGGCTTGCGAAGCGGCGGAGCCCTCTGCGTCGTGGCGGCCGCTTTTGCGAATGGGGCCAGCGGGTTCTTGCGATGCGGCGAAGGCCTTCGGTTTCGGGGCGGGGCGGCAGGCGGTGAGTGTTTCTGCGCCGCGGCGGCAGTTTTCGTTTCTAGGCCCGTGCGGCGGCAGTTTTCGTTTCTAGGCCCGTGCGGCGGCAAGCGCCGCTTCGGCGTCGTCGGGTCAAGATCCCCGCGTGTCATTCATGTGAAAAGTGTTACCAATGTGCTATTGGAGCGATCGATGTTATATATTTGTGATCATTGTGAACAATGTTCGTGATGAGAAGCTCGGGAGGCGGGCTTCCCGCTCGGACACAAAGAAACCGGAGGAATACGTGAGTATTCGCAAGTGGTACAAGGGCGCATCGGGGGCGATTGCGTTGGCGCTTTCTGCCGCCGTCGTCCTTCCTGCTCGCGCCGACGACGGGGGCGACGCCGACATCGCTGCTTCGAAGGAAGCCGAGCAGCGCACAAAGGCGGACATCTCCAACACGGAGGCCCGTTTGACCCAGTTAGGCGTGAAGGCGAACAGGCTCAGGGTGGGCGCCGCCAAGGCTGAAGCCGCGTCGATTGCCGCTCGGCAGCGGCTTTCGACGTCGATCGGGGAAGCGATGGGCGCCCAAGACGCCGTAGATTCCGCCGACAGGCAGGTCGACGCCGCGCGCAGGCAGCTGTCGGGAATCTCAACGTCGATCTACAAGCACGGCGCCCGGGCGGTGGCCGGAGGGCGCTTCAGCCTGAGCGCCGCGGACTTCCGCCAAGCGCGGGAGAAGGCGCGCGCGTACAGAATCCTTGCGAACAAGACGAACCGGGACCTCCAACGTTTCAAGAGCGCGCGCTTTGAGGCTGCGACGCTGCAGAAAAAGGCCGATGACAAGGCGGCGGCCGAGAAGGACGTGGCGCAGAAGGCCGACGAGGCGCTGGCTGAGGCTTCGCGTGTGGCTTCCAATGCGGAAACCGAGGTTCGGACCATCTCGGCGGAGCGGGATCGTTTGATTTCGAAGTTGGCCGCTCAAAAGGGGACGACGGCGGAGCTGGTGCGCAAGCAGCAGGACGAAAAGGAAGCCGCGGCCAAGGCTGAGGCCGAGCAGGAGTCGCAGCGGATCGTCCAAACCGCGAACGAGCGGGCATTGCAGGCAGCCTCTCAGGAGGCGGCCCAGCAGGCTTCGGCCCAGCAGTCCGACGTGCAGCAGGCCGGCTCACAACAGACCGAATCCCCAAGCGCGGCCCAGGCCGCCCCCGCGGTGGAAGCCGACGAGAAGCCGGCGGCCGCCGATCCTGCCGCTTCCCAGGCTTCGGGCTCGCAAGCGGCTGCTTCTCAGCCGGCGCCCGCGCAGGAAAAAGCTCCTGCGTCAGAAAGGCCTTCGGGGCAGGAGCAAGGGGCGGCCGCGCCTGCCGCGCAGGGCCAGGCGCCTCAGGCCGAGGCGCGGGAGCAGAGCCAAGCTGCGAGGCGTGCCGAGGCGGAAAGGCAACGGCAGGCCCAAGCCGCAGCGCAAAGGCGGGCCCAAGCCGCCGCGGCGCAACGTCAGGCGCAGCAGGCCGCCGCGGAAAAGCAGGCCGCTCAGCAGCGGGCGGCGGAACAGCAGCGAGCTGCGGCGGCCCAGCGCCGCGCTCAGGCGGCAGCCGCGCAGCGCCAAGCACAGCAGGCCGCGGCTCAGAAGGCTGCGGAGCAAAGGGCGGCAGCCCAAGCTGCGGCCCAGAAGCAGGCCCAAGAGCGGGCTGCCGCTGAGGCCGCTCGCCAAAAGCAGGCCCAGGCGGGCGGCGGGTCTTCCTCCGCCGTCGGCGCGCAGATCGTCGCCTACGCGCGCCAATTCGCCGGTGTCAGATACGTGTGGGGCGGAACGAATCCCTCAAGCGGATGGGACTGCGTCGGCTTTACACATTACGTCTACGCCCACTTCGGGCGCGAGACTCCGCGGCGGACGGGCAGCTACCTCGGCCAATTCTGGAAGGGCTACAAGGTGGTTCCCGCCTCGCAGCGCCAGCCTGGCGACCTCATGTGGTGGCCGGGGCACACCGGAATCTACACGGGCAACAACATGCACATCGCCGCGTGGAATCCCTCGATGGGAACGCAGGAGCGCAAGGTGTGGGGGAGTCCGGTCTACCTGCGCATCGTCGGCTGACGGGCGGGGCGGTCCGCTTCTGACCGGATTCACCGTCCAACGTGCAGGGTTCGCCGCGGCGATGGCCGTCGCCGCCACGGTGCTCGCGGGCCTCGGGATCGTCGCCGTCGCGCGGCTCCCGCGGTCGCTTCGGGAACCTGTGGATTTGGCCTAGCCGCGCGGCTCGCGCCTCCCTTCGGCGGCGTGCCGCACATCGGCGGCCGCCGCCCGAGGCCTACGACGAGCGCGTGGGCCGGAAGGCATGCGACCGGAAGGTCCTCAGCGGCGGCATGCCGCCGCTGAGGCAATCTCAACAGTGGTCGTAGTAGTGCTCGTCGACGGCGCGCTGGAAGGACGCCTTGATCTCCGCCTCGGCCTCTTCGCGGCCGACCCAATGCGCGCCCTCGACCGACTTTCCAGGTTCGAGGTCCTTGTACACCTCGAAGAAATGCTGAATTTCCAGGCGATGGAACTCGGAGACGTCGTCGATCTCCGTGCGCCAGGAAGCGCGCTGGTCGCCCGCGGGCACGCACAGGACCTTGTCGTCTCCCCCCTTCTCGTCGCGCATGCGGAACATTCCCAGCGCGCGGCAGCGTATGACGCACCCGGGAAAGGTCGGCTCGTCAAGGAGCACGAGGGCGTCGAGGGGGTCCCCGTCCTCGCCGAGGGTGTCGTCGATGAATCCGTAGTCGTCCGGGTACCGCGTCGAGGTGAAAAGCATGCGATCGAGGCGGATGCGGCCGGTGTGGTGGTCAAGCTCGTACTTGTTGCGGTTGCCCTTGGGGATCTCGATGGTGACATCGAATTCCATCATGTGCGCACTCCTTCGTCGGTCGCCCGGCGTGCGATGGCCGCCGGACCATGCGAAACTTGCATAGTGAAACGGATGACGGTCCTCGCGACGGCGCTGGCTGTGGCCCTCGGCGGCTACGTCGTTGCCGATGCATACGATATTACCCCGGGCTTTCTCACCACGCGGCCCACAGAGAGCGAAGCGCGCCCTTATCCCAGCGTTTCCGCGGCTTCCGCGCCCGAGGCGCTCCCGTCGTGGAAGGCGGACGCCAAGGTCGACAACGCGGCGGTCACGTCTGCGCTGGGCTCGCTCGCCGCCTCTCCCGAGGCGCACGGACACGTCTCCGCCGTGGTGGCCGACGCCGCCACCGGCAAGACGATCGCCCGGCTGGAGCCCGATGCGCTTCGCGCGCCGGCGTCGAACATGAAAATCGTGACGGCAGCCGTCGCCCTGCGCGTTCTGGGGCCTGAGACGACGCTGAAGACGACGGCGAAGATCGAGGGGAAGACGCTCTATCTGGTCGGCGGGGGCGACGCGCTCCTCGGGTCCGGGGGCGCGAACCCCGCGGCCGTCAACGGAAGGGCGGGAATCGGCGAGCTCGCCGACAAGGCCGCCGACGCGGCCCGCAAAGCCGGAGTCACCGAGGTGGTCGTCGATTCCTCGCTCTTTTCCGGGCCGCAGCGCAATCCCAGCGTCACCGGCGGCAACGCATCCTTTGTCATGGAGCTGCGCCCCCTGGCCGTCAACCAATCGCGCAACTCCGGAAAGGCCTACACCGCGAACCCCGACATCCAGGCCGGGCAGGCCTTCGCCAAGGAGCTGGCCGCCCGCGGAGTTCCCGTCTCGGGCGCCGTCCGCCGCGGCCAAGCCCCGAAGCAGGCGCGGGAAGCGGCTTCCGTGGAGTCCGCCCCCGTTCGCGACCTCGTCGACTTCATGCTCAAGCATTCGGACAACACGACGGCGGAGATCCTCGGTCACCTCGTCGCGGTCAAATCCGGCGAGCCGGCGAGCTTCGAGGGGGCCGGCCGGGCCACGCTGGCCGACCTGAAGAAGACCGGGGTGAACGCCTCCGGCGTCGTCGTCGACGACAACTCGGGACTTTCGCCCAAAAACCGGCTGAGCGCCTCCCTGCTGAACGAAATCATGAAGAAGGTCGCCTCGTGCGACGGCTGCGCCCTCGAATCGATCACGTCGGGCTTCCCGGTTTCCGCACTCGACGGCACGCTGGACGACAGGATGCGCGGCAGCGCAGCGGCAGGCAAAGTGCGCGCGAAGACCGGGACGCTGTCCAACGCCGCCTCGCTTTCCGGCTTCCTCGAAACGAAGAGCGGCAGGCTGCTGACGTTCTCGATTCTGATCGACGGGATACCCGACGGCTCGTTTACGTCCGCCAGGCACGCGATCGACAGTTTCGTCGTGTCCCTGGCTGGCGCCTGAGGAGCGCGGAACGCTGCGCTGGCGGCGAAAAGGCGGGGTCGGCGATGGCGTCTGCCCGATCGCGGGGATACGGTTGTCTCCATGGCGACGATCAACCCTGAAATGTCACGCTCCGTAGCCCGCTGGCTTTCCGGCGCGGGTCCGTCCGTGTCGGCGACTCAAGCGCGCGCGGTCGTGGACCAGCTGCACTCGCAGGCTCGCCGCGCTCCTGAGATCGTCGCCGACGTCACCGGCCTCTCCGAGGCGGCGGCCGCTGCGCAGGAGATCCCGGTATTCGTCGTCGACAGAGCCGGGTGGGCGAAGGCCGCCGCCGATTCCGCCGGCGGCCTCCTCGGGCCCGCGCTCGCGGCGGGGACCGGCAAGCTTGCGGATTTCTGCGGCTCCGTCGAGTTGGCGCTCGGGGCCAGCGTGCTCGCCGCGAGGGTCCTCGGCCAGTACGACCCCCTGGCGAAGCGGCTTCTGCTCGTCGCCCCGAACGCGGCGGCCTTCGCCGCGAAATACTCGCTCGACCGGCGCGACCTTTCCCTCTGGATTTCGGTTCACGAGCTGACCCACGCCGCCCAGTTCGCGGCGGCGCCGTGGATCGTCGACTATCTCGTCTCCCGCCTCCGATCGCTGCTCGAGCAGGACGACGTCGATCTCGAAAGCGGATCGGCCGCCGAGGCAATGTCCATGATGAGCCTGCTCGAAGGCCACGCGGAGTACGTCATGAACGCCGTTCCCCTCTCGCTCATGCCGTCCAAACGGCGGCTCGTCTCCTCGATGGAGCGGCGCCGGGCGGCTAAGAATCCGCTGAAGTCCGTTCTTTCGAAGGCGTTCGGCCTCGATCTCAAGGCGGCCCAGTATCGCAGGGGATCCGCCTTCGTCGGCGCGGTCGTCGACGCCGTCGGGCACGCCGGATTCAACAAGGTGTGGGAGAATCCGCTCCACGCTCCCACGCCTGAGGAAATCGACGCGCCCAGCGCGTGGATTCAGCGCGTCGGGGCCTGATGGGAGGACCGCATCCCGCTCTCGCCCGCACGCGGCGCGCGGTGGAGGAAACGTTCGACGCCGCCGGCGTGGGCGCCGGATCGAGCGTGCTTCTGGCCGTCTCCGGCGGCTCCGACTCGATGGCCCTCGCCCAGGCGGCGGTTTTCGTGTGCCGGCGCGAGGGGATCGTCGCCTCGAGCCTCACCGTGGACCACGGGTGGCGCGAAGGCTCCGCCAGCGAGGCCGCAAGCGTCCGCAGCGCGCTCGAAGCCATGGGCGTCGAGTCCGCCGCCGTGGCGCGGGTCGAATCGAAAGGCGACGGCGGCGTCGAGTCGGCCGCCCGCGCGGCCAGGTACGCCGCCTTGGCCGAAGCGGCCAGGTCGATGCCCGGCCGGGCCGCGGTCGTATGCGGGCACACCGCCGACGACCAGGCCGAAACCGTCCTGATGGGCCTGGGCCGCGGTTCCGGGCCCCGCTCAATCGCGGGCATGCCCGCCGTCGGCGTGTGCCCCGGAGCCCCCGACGTGCCGCTCATCAGGCCCTTTCTGGGGCTCCGCCGCGCCGAACTTCGCCGGGCGCTGGCGTCGGAGGGCGTCGAATGGGTCGAGGACCCCACCAACGACGTCGATTCGCCGGTGCGCGCCGCCGACGGATCGCTTTTGCGCCGGGCGGCCGTCAGGCACCGCTGCATGCCTGCGCTCGAGGACTCGCTCGGCCCAGGCGTGGTGGAGGCGCTCGCGCGGACGGCCGCGATGATTCGAGAGGATCTCAGCGCGCTCGACGGGTTTGCCGAAGAGATCGACGCGAAGCTCGGCGCCGAGCCGTCCGTGCGAGAGTTGGGCGGATTGCCCCCGGCCCTTCGCACCAGAATCCTTCGCCGCCGCGCCATCGACGGAGGGGCCAGGCCCGGAGAGCTCACTTCGTGGCACATTGCCACCCTCGATTCCCTCGTTTCGCGGCGGCGCGGAGGGTCGAGCCTCGACCTTCCAGGAATGAGGGTGACAATCGACGAAGGTCGGATAACATTCGATGGGGCAGTTCCAACGAATCGGGAGGAGAGCTGTGGACGCAGCTGACATGGGCGGGGACCTTGAGAAGATCCTGCTGACCGCAGAGCAGATAGACGCGCGCCTTGCCGAGCTCGCTGCGCAAATCGACGAGGAGTATCGAGGCAGAGACCTCCTCCTCGTCGGAGTCCTGCGCGGGGCCGTCATGACGATGGCCGACCTGTCGCGGAAGATCCGCATTCCGCTGGAAATGGACTGGATGGCCGTCTCCTCCTACGGCTCGGGGACGAAGTCGTCCGGCGTCGTCCGCATTCTCAAGGACCTCGACACCGACATTCAGGGGCGCAACGTGCTCATCGTCGAAGACATCATCGACTCGGGGCTCACCCTTTCCTGGCTGAGATCCAACTTGCTCTCCAGGGGGCCCGAATCGGTGCGCATAGCGACCACTCTGCGCAAGCCCGAGGCTGCCAAGGTCGCGATCGACGTCGACTACGTCGGTTTTGACATTCCGAACGAGTTCGTTGTGGGATATGGACTCGACTACGCCGAGCGATACCGCCACCTCCCCTTCGTGGGAACGCTCGCGCCGCACGTTTATGGAGGCTAATGTGACCGAAGAAGAACGCAACGAAGGCGTGCCCGCACCCGCGCCTTCGCCCCGAAGCCGGAGGGCAGCCGTGCAGAAAATGCAGATCGAAGCCGAATCCGCGGAAGAGCGGGCGGACGGATCGAACGGCGAGGAGCCCGGCCGCGCCGGGCAATCGGCCGGCGGAAGCGGGCGAACCGACACGGACGCGCCCCGACGCCGCAGCGCCGGGCCCTCGCGCCCCGCAGGCCGAAGCGCCGACGGCGTCAAAAACGGCCAAAAGGAAACGCCCAAAGACGCCAAGGATCGCAAAAAGCGGTCCATGCGGCGAATGTTCACCGCCTTCTTCTTCATCGGCGTCGTCGCTTCGGGCCTGTGGCTCTTCTTCGGGGGCGAGCATTTCTCGGCCGTCAAAACTTCCGAAGGAATCTCGCTTCTCAAAGGCAAGCAGGTCGAGCGGGTGCAGATCACCGAGGGGACGCAGCAGGTCCGCCTGTGGCTCTCGCAGCCGACGAAGGCGACCGACGAGAAGGGGAAGAGCCACGACGTCGGCAAGCGCGTCCAATTCTCATACGTCGAGCCGCAGGCCGAGCAGATCGCGAGGCTGACCGAACAGGCGAAGCCGAAGCTCGGATACGACTCGATCGTGCCCCAGGCCTCGATCTGGTCCTCGATCTTGACGATGGCCGTTCCGATGCTCATCATCATCGTGGCCTTCATGATCCTTTTGCCTCGCATGCAGTCGGGGATGGGGGCCTTCGGCAGGATCAAGGACCGCAAGCAGCTCGACCCGGACAAGCCCGACGTCACCTTCAACGACGTCGCCGGGGAGGACGAGGCCGTCGCCGAGCTGCGGGAGATCACCGAGTTTCTCACCGCGCCCGAACGCTTCCACGCGCTCGGGGCGGAGATCCCCCGAGGAGTCCTCCTTTACGGGCCTCCCGGAACGGGCAAGACCCTCCTGGCCAGGGCCGTGGCGGGCGAGGCCGGGGTGCCCTTCTATTCGATCTCGGCCTCCGAGTTCGTCGAAATGTTCGTGGGCGTGGGCGCCTCGCGCGTTCGCGACCTGTTCAACAAGGCCAAGGAAAATGCTCCGGCGATCGTCTTCGTCGACGAGATCGACGCCGTGGGCCGCGGCCGCGGCGTGGGAATCGGCGGCGGCAACGACGAGCGCGAGCAGACCCTCAACCAGCTCCTCGTCGAGCTTGACGGCTTCGATTCGCACTCCAACGTCATCCTCATCGCGGCGACGAACCGGCCCGACGTGCTCGACCCGGCCCTGCTGCGCCCCGGCCGATTCGACCGCCAGATTTCCGTGGACGCCCCCGACCTCAGGGGGCGCGAGGCCATCCTCAAGGTTCACGCCAAGGGCAAGCCCTTCGCGCCCGACGTCGACCTGGCCATGGTCGCCCGGCGCACGCCCGGATACACGGGAGCGGACCTGGAGAACATCCTCAACGAGGCCGCATTGCTGGCCGCGCGCTTCGGGCGCCGGGCGATCGGCGTCCCCGACGTCGATGAGGCCATCGACCGCGTCATGGCCGGCCCGCAGCGGCGCTCGCGGCCGATGAACGACCAGGACAAGTTGTTGACCGCCTACCACGAGGCGGGCCACGCGCTGACGGCGGCGGCTCTGCACAACGCCGATCCGGTGACCAAGGTGACGATCCTGCCGCGCGGGCGCGCCCTCGGCTACACGATGGTCCTGCCCACCGAGGACCGCTACTCCGTCTCCCGCAACGACCTGCTCGATCAGCTGACCTACGCCATGGGCGGGCGCGTCGCCGAGGAGATCGTCTTCCACGATCCGACCACCGGCGCGTCGAACGACATCCAGAAAGCCACGAGCATAGCGCGAAGCATGGTCACCGAGTACGGCATGAGCGCCGAGGTCGGGATCATCCGCCTCGCCGCCGAAGACGCCGACCCCCTCGAGCGGACCATGGGCGGCGGCGGAGAAGTCCATTCGGACGGAATGGTCAGCGCGATCGACGTCGAGGCGCGCGGGCTCGTTGAGAACGCCCACCGCGAGGCCTGGGCGATTCTGGCGCAAAACCGGGGAATCCTCGACATTCTGGCCTCGCGGCTCATGGAGAAGGAGACCGTGCTCGAGTCCGAGCTCAAGGAGATCTTCGCCGACGTCGTCAAAGCGCCCGTACGCGAAAGGTGGCATGTCTTCGAGGTTCCGGCCGAGCTTTTGGCGGCCACGGAGATACCGCCGATCGAGATCCGCTCCCCGCAGCCCGCCAAGGGAAGGCATGCGGCCGCGCCCGTCGATTCCGGCGCGTCGGCCGTTCTCAGCCCGGCCGTTCCCGCTTCGGCCGCGCCCGTCGATTCCGGCATTCCGCCTGCGGCTGCAAATGCCGGCAGCTCAGCTTTTGCCGATTCCGCGAATGCGGACGGCTCTGCTGCCGCTTCCCCCGGCGGCGCTCCCGCAGTCCCCGATGAGGGCGACGGGCCTGAGGACGACGTGCCTCGGGAATCCGCGGTCAAGCCCCCGACGGCCGGCGAGCCGGGGACGGTTCTGTCTCCCTCGGTTCCGGCCGCTCCCTCGGCGCAAAGCCCGGACCCTTTGGGCGACGTGACAATTCCCGAGCTTTCGGCCGACGCGGCGCCTCGCGCCCCTTTGGACGGCCCGACGCCGAACTCTCCAAGAGACCTGAAGCTGCCCGACCCTTTGGCCGATGCGGCTCCGAGCGATCCTCTGAGCGGCCCGCCCCTGAGCGATCCGGCGTTGAGTGAGCCGGTGAACGAAGCCGGCTCCTCTGACGCCGGGGACGGCTTGCCCTCGACCGAGCAGTTGCCGAAGGCTGATCCTCTGTCGGCGACCGAACGGATGCCCAAGGTCGATCCCCTGTCCGGGCCGAGCCCGCTCTCGTCATCCGCGTCGCTCGATCCGCTTTCGGCGCCCGGCGGTCAGCTTTCGGCTCCCAGCCCGCTTGAGCCCCTTCCGGGGCCTTCGCGGACGTTTGCCGACAGGCCGCTGCCGGGGTCGTCTTCTGGCGATCCTGCAGGCGACGCCGATTCCGGCCGCGACGCCGATTCCCGCCGCGACACCGGCCCGAGCGGAAAGCCTGAGCCGAGCGATGGCTGAGGGCAAGGCCCCGGAGCCGGAGGGGGACAAAGGCCGGGTCTCCGCGGACGGCGGAGAGCGCGGGCAGAAGGGCCGCGAAGGCGCCGATTGCCTGAACGGCGGCTACGACGAAGCCGCCGTCGAGGAGGCGATTCGCTCGCTGCTTCGCGCCGTCGGGGAGGACCCCGAACGCGACGGGCTCGTCGACACCCCGGGGCGCATGGCGCGATCCTTCAGGGAGATGTTCGCGGGATTGCGCCAGGACCCCGCCGACGTGCTCGAGGCGAAGTTCGACATCGGGCATCAGGAGATGATCATCGTCAAGGACATCCCCTTCTATTCGACGTGCGAACACCACCTGCTGCCGTTCCACGGGCACGCCCATGTCGCGTACATCCCGAACGCCGACGGCAAAGTGACCGGTCTGTCGAAGATCGCGAGGCTCGTGGACGGGTACGCCCGCAGGCCCCAGGTGCAGGAGCGGATCGCCACCCAGGTGGCGGAGGCGCTGGAAAGCCGGCTCGGGGCCAGGGGCGTGCTCGTCGTCATTGAGGCGGAGCACATGTGCATGTCGATGCGCGGGGTGAACAAACCCGGCTCACGTACTGTAACATCGGCAGTGCGCGGAGTTCTCCGCAACCAGGCAACTCGCAGCGAGGCATTGAGCCTCATTCAGGGGTAAGGAGAGCCGACATGTTGCCAGCAACGCTGCCCACGGGCCGTTCCCTCGTCATGGGCATCCTCAACGTCACGCCCGATTCTTTCTCCGACGGCGGCCTTTACGTCGACACCGACGTCGCCGTCGAGCGGGCTTACCGCATGGTGCGCCAGGGCGCGGACATCGTCGACGTCGGAGGCGAGTCCACGCGCCCGGGCGCCACGGCCCTCACCGCCCGCGAAGAATGGAGCCGCATCGGCGCGGTTGTGACGGCTCTGGGAAAGACGGACATCGTGGTGTCCGTCGACACGTATCACGCGGACACCGCGCGCCGGGCCATCGACGCCGGGGCCGAGATCGTCAACGACGTGACCGGAGGGGCCGGCGACCCGAACATGTTCAGCGCCGTAGCGTCGAGCAGCTGCCTGTACATCCTCCAGCACGGCAGGGGAAACGCCCGCACCATGAACTCCCTGGCGGACTACGGCGACATCGGGGCGGAGGTCGCCGACGAGCTTTCCGCCGCCGTCGACAGGGCCGTCTCGTCCGGGGCCGACGCCTCGCAGATCGTCGTCGACCCGGGCTTCGGCTTCGCCAAGGTCGGAAACGACGATTGGGACCTCGCCGCGAACATGGCGCCGATCATGGAGCTCGGCATGCCGGTCCTCGTAGGGGTCTCCCGCAAGCGTTTCCTGGCCGAGATCCACAACGGCCGCTCCGGCCCCGCCCAGCGCGACGACGCGACGGCGGCCCTCACCGCTTACTTCGCCGAGCTTGGCGTGTGGGGTGTGCGGGTGCATGAAGTCGCGGCGTCCAGGGCGGCCGTCGAAACGGTCGCGCGTTTGCGCACGGCGGGCGCCTACCCGTGACCGACACGGTTCGCATCGAGGGAGTGAGAGGGCACGGCGCGCACGGAGTGCTCCCCGAGGAAAAGCGCCGTGTGCAGCCGTTTGTCGTCGACGTCGAGATGGAGGTCGAGCCCGCCGCCGCTGACTCGATCGAATGCACGGTCTCCTACGCCGACGTCGCTGCCGACGCCCTGGCCGTCGTCGAGGGCGAAAGCGCGGACCTTGTCGAAACCCTCGCGGCCCGCATAGCCGAGCGCGTGCTCGCGCGCGGAGCCCTCCGCGTCGCCGTCACCGTCCACAAGCCGGAAGCCCCCGTCGGCGTGCCGTTCTCCGACGTCTCCGTGACGGTTCGCCGAAACGGACCCCTTGTGGAGGCCGGGACGATACGCCGCGCCGTCCTCGCACTGGGGTCGAATCTGGGGGACGGCCGCGCCCGCCTCGACGCCGCCGTCGAGGCGCTCGGCGCCCTCGACCTGCACGTGGCCGCGGTTTCCGATTACTTGTCCACAGCCCCCCTGCTCGCGCCGGGGCAGGAGCCGCAGCCGCGATACACTAACGCTGTGGCCACGGTGACCACGGCGATGTCGCCGCTGGCCCTGCTGGCCGAGCTTCAACGGATCGAGGTCCGCGGCGGCAGGGTGCGCGAACGGCGATGGGCGCCGCGGACGATCGACCTCGACATCATCGACGTCGAGGGTGTGGCAAGCGTCAATCCGAGGTTGACTCTTCCTCATCCTCGCGCGGGCGAGCGCCTGTTCGTCCTCGAGCCGTGGGCGCAGATAGAGCCCGAGGCGACGTTGAACGGCGTGCCGATAGCCCGCCTCATTGAGAAGCTGCGGCGCTGACGGCCTGACCGCCGGTGCGCTGCCGCGGCCCGCTGCTGTGAGGAAACTCGGAAAGGAGGCGAAGCATGAGCCTGACATCCATCCGCAACCTGGCCTTCAGCCTGGCGTTCGGCCTCGGCTGCGGGCTCGTCTTCTGCGCCTTCACCCTCGGCGGCGGCCACGCCCCCTGGCCCATCCCGCTTCCCCTCGGCATGCTCATCCTCGGCTTTTCGGCCTTCCTCTTCGCCTGGGGCCGCAGGGTCAAAGCCATGCGGGAAAAGGACCGGCCGGAGAAGAAAGATCAGCGGAGAATGCGGCGGAGAATCTCCCCCTTGCAGGCGGCTCGCGTGGCAGTCCTGGCTCAGGCGTGCTCCAGATGCGGGGCCTGGCTGGCGGGCTTCTTCGGCCTGTGCGCGGCGCTGTTCTGGAGGACCGGAGAAACCTCGTACGTTCGCGAGCAGGTCCTCGCCGCGGGGCTCGCGGCCGCCTCCAGCGCCGTCTTGACCTGGACGGGCTGGGCCGTGGAAAGGTGGTGCATCGTCGATTCCGACGACGACGGCCCCGGCCCTCAAGCAAGCCCGACCGTCGCGTGAACCCGCCGCGCCGTACAACGTCGCGTGAACCCGCCGCGCATCGATCTGTCGACCTCGCCGCGCCCGCCAGTGCCGTCCGCGCCGCGCTGCGTTCCCGCGTCTCGATCGGCTCGCCGTCGCCTCGCCGGAGGTTCGCCCCGTCCCCGAGGGTTTGACGCCGCGTCCCCGGAGCTCTGACGCGTTATCCCCGAGGAATGCCCGCATTTTCAAGCGATATGCCCGGGTTAAGACGGCGTGGCTCGTCATATGCGGAAGCGACCATGGGCAGCATTACTCCTCGCGTCGACGTGCAAAGTAATTTAGACTATATGTGTGTTCTTACATGCTAGAGTGAATCGCGACGTGAACAAAGGCTGCGGGGAGGCGACCACGTCGACCCCCCTGTCGCCGACTATCACGTTCAGCGGGGTGGGGCGCGCCTACGCAAAAGTTCTTCGGCTGCAAGGCTTGCTCGTCCTCGCCTGCTCTCTCGCCGCGGTGATCGCCCTCGCTCTATATTCCGGGGACGAATGGCCGTGGCTGTGGGCTCTCGTCCCGCTGTGCCTCGTCGCCGAAACGGCGGGGGTCCTCATTGCCTCCCGGCGGGCGCGGGCCATCGGCTACTACGAGGGCGACGACGACCTGGTGGTATGCAGGGGCGTCTTGTGGCCTTCTCTCGTCGTCGTCCCGTACGGCCGCATGCAACAGCTGGTCGTCACGTCGGGCCCCTTTTTACGGAGGTATGGTTTGGCCAAGCTCGTGTTCGTCACCGCCTCCGTCAACGTCAATCCCTCCATCCCGGGCTTGCCCGTCGGGGAGGCCGAGCGCCTGCGAACGAGGCTTATGGAGGTCAGCCAGGCGAGGATGGAGGGGATGTGAACGCGAAGAAGCCCGCAGACGACGCAGGCGAAGGGCGGCCGCCGGCGGAAGAAGGCCTGGCGGACGCAGGCGCCCCAGGCGAATGGCGGCGGTTCCACGCTCTCACCCCGTTGGCGAGCGTGCTGCGAATGTGGTTGAGCGTTCTTGTCGCGGCAGCTTGGTTCTCGCGCGATTGGATCGAGAGGCAGGACATCGGCACGCTGTGGGGCGCGGTTCGCGGCCTCGGGATGCGGGCCGTCGGATGGGCCCTTCTGGCTTTCCTTGCGGTGAGCGTGGTTTCGTCCGTCGTCGCGGTCGTCGTCTGGCATGTCAAAGTGTTCTCCCTCGGCTCCGACGGCATCCGCCTGCGCTCCGGCGTCGTGCGGAAGAAACGCGTCCATGTGAAGTGGGGCAGGATTCAAAGCGTCGAGGTCCGAAGGAGTCTGCTCGCCCGCATGTTCGGACTCGGTTTGGTCACCGTCGAATCGGCGGCGACGGGAAGAGGGATGCGCCTCGGGTGGCTGACCAAGGAGCAGTGCGAAGGTCTGCGGAAGGCGATTCTCAAGGCGGCCGACGACGCGCGCGCCGACCGTCCCGTCAGGATCCTGCCGTGGCGGGAGGGGGCTTCGGAACACGCCGACGAGCCTCGGGTCTACGAGCTCCAGCCGGGCAGGCTCGTCGCCTCGCTGATGCTTTCGCCGGTCTTCTTCATCGGGATTCTCTCGGCGGCGGCCTCCATCGCCCTTCTCGCCTTCGACCAGGAGATCGCCCTCCTTCCCGTGGCGCTCGTGCTCCTCGGCGCGGTGTGGGGCGGCATCGGCGCCCTCTCGCGTAAGTGGGGCGCCGCGCTTTTCCTGACCCCCGACGGTCTGCGGTTTCGTTCCGGCCTCGCGTCGCAGAAAGCCACCACGGTCCTTCCCATGCGGGTCCAGACCGTGCGAGTCCGCCAACGCCTGCTTTGGCGCCGCTTCGGCTGGTGGAGCGTCGAGGTCGAAGTCGCCAACACAAAGTTCACGTTGAACGAGGAGGGCGCCAAACCCTTGGAGCTCGTCACCGCGGGAAGCATGCGCGACGTCGAACGGGTTCTGTGGGCGCTTATCCCGGACCTCGGAGTCGACGATCCCGAGGCCTTCCTCAAAGACGCCTTCGAGGGCAAAGGGCCCTCGGAGCTTTTCGTCGCGGCCCCGCGCGCCTCTCAAGTGCTCGACCCCTTCGGGTGGGTTCGCAACGCCGAGGCGCTCACCCGGACGGTGGCAGTGCTGCGCTGGGGCCGGTTTTTCGGCCGTTCGCTGCGAATCGTGTGGCATGCGCGCTTCCAGGGGCTCAGGCTCTCCCAGGGGTTGGTCCAGCGCGCGCTCGGTTTGGCCTCGCTGCGGCTGAGCACGGCCGCCATGGCGATCGAGACCGTGCAAAAGCACCTCCGTTTGGCCGACGCCAGGTCGCTGTGCGAGCGGCAGTCCCAGCTGGGGCGCGACCGGAGGGCCGAGGGCGACCGCGAATCGATCGAGGGCTGGCGCGAGCGGCTCGGGATCTCCCGGCAGTTCGAGCAGGCTTCTGAGTGCGGCGGACGCACGCTTGCGGCGGCTCTCACTCCCGGGTGGGGGCCGGTTGACGGCCAAGGCATTCGGAGGCCGACGGCGGCGATATGAAAGGCCGCGCCGACGCGCCGCCTCGACCGGACGCGAATAGTAGACTGCTGACGCGAGGCGCGAACGCTTGCGAAGGACCTTTGTGTGGGAACGCCCGAGAGGAAGCGCTTGCAGACAAACGCCTGCGAGTGAGCGCCCGCAGTCGAACGCTTGAGAGGAAGGCGGCGGAATGGCCACAAGCCTGTCGATCGGCATCGTTTCAGCCGGGCGCGTCGGCAGCGCTCTCGGCAGCGCCTTGCGCGCCGCCGGGCACACGATCGTCGGCGCCCACGCGCCCTCTGAGGCAAGCCTGGACCGCCTCGGCGCCATGCTGCCCGGAGTCCCCTCCCTGAGCGTCGAGGAGGTCGCCCGCCGAGCCGAGGTGCTGCTTTTCGCCGTTCCCGACGACGAACTCGGCCCGCTCGTCGAAGGCTTGGCCAAGCTCGGCTGCTTCACCGCCGGGCAGTTGGCGATCCACGTCGCGGGCCGCTACGGCGTGTCCGTGCTCGAACCTGCGGCACGCGCGGGGGCCCTCACCCTCGCCATCCACCCGGCCATGACTTTCACCGGAACCTCGCTCGACGTCGCCCGCCTCGTCGGCTGCCCCTTCGCCGTCACCGCCGCCGCCACGCTGCTGCCCATCGGCCAGGCGCTCGTGACCGAGGCGGGCGGCACGCCGGTCGTCGTCGCGGAGGAGGACAGGGGCCTTTATCACGCGGCCCTCGCCCACGGCGCAAACCACCTCGTCACCCTCGTCGCCCAGTCGATGCGGGTGCTGGAGGCCCTCGGGGTCGAGGCCCCGGGCGCCTACCTTGCGCCCCTTCTTCAGGCAGCCCTCGACGGCACGCTCGGCTCCGGCGAATCGGCGCTGACCGGGCCGGTTGCGCGCGGCGACGTCGGCACCGTGCGCGAGCACCTCGCCTCGCTCGATGCGCTCGCGGCGACGGGGGACTTCGCGGACATACCGCCCGCCTACCGCGCGCTCGCGAGGGCGACGGCGGCGCGGGTCGCGGCCCGCAGCCTGCGGGAGTCTCCGGCGATCGACGGATTGCTGGCCGAGCTGGACGGCGGCGCTTCGGGCTCGGCCGCGTCGGACTGAAAAGCCGGTTTGTGCCGGGCAGATTCGGACGGGAGCGTCGGTTGGAATTCGGCGGACTTATGAATCGGTTAGCGGCGACGAGGGCAGCGCCTGACAGCAATGGCGCAGCCCGGGACGGGGGCGGGGATGTCTGCCGCGCTGAGTAAAATCGTTTTGAGCAGTTGAACATGACGCGGCGGCCGCAGGAATTGCCCCCTGCGGCCGCCGCAACTGTCCGTCGTCGCCGGGCACTCAGGTTGGAGGCTCAACGCCCGACGTCGGTGTGTCGGTGTTCTTGTAGCTCCTCAAGCCGACGGTGTAGCGGCCTCCCGACTGGATGACACGAAAGCGGTAGACCTCCTTCCCGTTGAGGTTGAGCGCCACCTCCTTTCCGGACCCCATTTGCGCGCTTTTATCCTCTCTAATCGAGTAATCCGACGCCTTCCGGCGGTTGAGCAGCCTTTCACGGATGGCAGTCAGGCGTTCAGCCAAACCGTCGGTCGATTCGTAGTTGCTGACGCTGCACGCTTCTTCGACGTCGTCATTCTCGACGGCTTTGAGAAGACGCGTCACCGCCTCCGTGGGGCTCTTTCCTCCGTCGCCGCAGGATCCGCCGTCGCCCTCCGAACACGAAGACAAAAGCCCCGCGACTAGCGTCAGAAGGGACAAAACAGCCAGGAGCCTTACATCTGGTCTTAGGTGCGATGTGCGAACCATGTGGCATCCTTAGTGCGTTTTAATATGTCGGAAAGAGGTTTATTGAGTGTGTTATTTGTATGGTAGCTCAGATATGGCATGCCGCTCACTTTCTTTGTGACAATCATGGTATGCGTCATATTGGTGTGTGATTTGAGTTTGTACTGTAAAATATCGCCCACTTCGAGGTCGTAGACACTATTCAGCATTTTTGTCCGATGCAAACCTTTAGGTCCGTTGGCCATGCGATAGAAGTTTTCCGCTCCTGACCAGGTCCAACTGTTAGTCGGGATTCCGCCATACCACCATGCATTATCCCATTTATAATCGACCCAGAAGTGATAGACCTCCTTCCAGCCTCCGGCGAACATGGCTTGCGACACAAAGTTCGTGCAGTCTTCGTCATACTCGCGATAGGAAGGATTTGGTTCCTTGGCGTACTTGACTGCATAGCTGGCGGCTTTTCCTTTCTGCGCCCTGTTCAGCAGCGGCAGGGTCACCGGATCGAACTGTGTTTGATTCGCTTGGTCTGGTTTAGCGCCGGACCCGTCCGAGGATGCTTTAGGGGAGGGGTCCGAAGCGTTCTTCGGATCTTCCGGCAGTGCATTCCCGGGATTCTTATCGTAGTAGCTTCGATCCTTGACTGTGAAATTCAAAATGCAACCGTGCGCATCCATTTCGATTTCATGGGGCACGATCTCTTCCCAGAAGATATTGTCTTCCATTATGTGGCGCGAAACATCTAACTGGGCGTTTATGACGAAGTTGCCGTCACTTTTCTTACTAGTCTTGAGGCTTTTGACTGCGATTTTGACTTTGTCTATATGTCGGGGGAGCTTAGGGTCGTCGGACAGCGAACGGGCCGTTTCCTTGACGGAATTTGCGTAGGCTGCAGCGCTATCTCGCGCCTCTGCCTTTGAGCAAGCTCCTTTAATTGCAGATTCGGGAGCGTCCTTTTTGGCAATGAACGCATCCGTGCTGGCCTTTTCTTCCATAGCGGCCACCGCGTTTGAAGCTTTGCTCGGCAAAGCATCTGTGCGTGGGGGCGAATCTGCGATTGCGGAGCTTGAGTTAAACGCCATTGCCGCGGCACAGAGCGTTGCGGCAAGGAAGGCGGTTTGTTTCTTCATTTTGCTTCCTTTGTTTGTAGTCTGGACGCGTAATGCTTAAGGGGCAGGCATCTTCCCTAGAGTCATTTTCACGCCTTATGTATAAATTCATTTTTTCACACTGCGGCCCAAGCGAAGAAGGGATATTTGTCCTTGACTTTCTTCATGCCGCGCTGTAGACTTTTTACAACTGGGTTGTAAGGCAATATTTAAGCATGTGTGAAGTATTGATTCTATGATTTAAATGGCTTTCTACCAGTGGTTATTGATTATTTTCAGTGATTAAGTCCAGTGAGCCTCCCCTCATGCTGCGGCTGCGAAGGCTTCGTCGTCGGCCGGTAAACTGGTGCCCGTGACTAAAGTTGCACGCACTAAGGCTGATCTCGCGGAAGCCCTCGGCGCCTTCAAAGGCACGAGTGCGCTCGTCATGACGATGGGCGCGCTCCACGAAGGGCACCTTGCGCTCGTTCGGGCCGCGAAGAAGGCCTCGGACAACGTAGTCGTCTCGATCTTCGTCAACCCCCTCCAATTCGGGCCGGGCGAAGACTACGAAGCCTACCCGCGCGACCTTGAGGCCGATCTGGCCCTTCTCGAGGCGGTCGGCGTCCAGGCCGTCTACGCTCCCGAGGCCGAGGACGTCTATCCGCGCGAACCGCTTGTCCGCATCGATCCCGGTCCGATGGCCGCCGTCCTCGAGGGAAAGACCCGCCCGACCCATTTCGCGGGCGTCCTCCAGGTCGTCCACAAGGTGCTCAACCTCGTTCGCCCGGACGTCGCCCTCTTCGGGCAGAAGGACGCGCAGCAGCTCGCCCTGATCCGCACGATGGTCGCCGATTTGGACATGCCGGTCGAGATAAGGGCGGTCCCGATCGAGCGCGACGTCGACGGCCTCGCCCTGTCCTCGCGCAACTCCTATCTTTCGCCCACCGAACGCATTGAGGCTCTGGCCCTCAACCAGGCGCTTGCGGTGGGGGCCGACGCCGCCCAGCGCGGCCTGTCCCCGAAGGAAGTGCGCGACGTCGCCGAACGGCATCTGTGCGAAGCGCCGGGAGTCAAGATCGACTACCTCGCCCTCGTCGACCCCGAGACTTTTGCAGCCATCGACGGCGCGGCCTTGCCGGCAGACAGTGCCGCGACTATGCCTGCCAGCGACTGCAGGAGTTTTCCGGCGAGCAGCGGTGCGACCGTGTCCGCGGGCGGCGCCGCGACCGTGCAGGCGGGCGGCGCGCCGCCGAAGCACGGGCGGGGCTTGTTGGCCGTCGCGGCATGGGTTGGGCCCACGCGTCTCATCGACAACATGGAGGTCGAATTTCGTGGCTGAGTTTCGCCTGCGCCGGATGATGACGGGCAAAATCCATCGCGTCACCGTCACGGGCGCGGATCTGCACTACGTCGGATCGATAACGATCGACGCCGACCTGCTCGACGCCGCCGACGTTCTGCCCGGCCAGGAGGTCGACGTGGTCGACGTGACCAACGGAAGCCGGCTCACCACCTATGCGATTCCGGGCGCGCGGGGCAGCGGGGTGTGCCAGATCAACGGCGCGGCCGCGCACTTGGTGGGCGAGGGCGACGTCGTCATCGTCATCTCGTATTCGCTGCTCGACGACGCGTCCGCGCGCAGCTACGAGCCCAGCGTCGTCTTCGTCGACGCGGCCAACGCGATCGTCGAGACGGGGAGCGAGCCCGGCCAAGTGCCGCCGGGCCACGGGCTGCGCAGCTCGGGGAAGCCTTTCGCTTCGTCGCGGGAGTGACCGCTCGGCCTGCCGCGCGCGTGCGTCACGACCACGGCGCGATCGCCGCGGCCACGGCACGCCACACTTCGAGCGACGTCACGGCCACGGGAACCGCGGTGTCGCCGTCGACTGTGATCCCGACCATGCCGGCCGACGTGTCGAGGACGCACACCGTGGTGCGCGCCTGAGGCTCGCCGACGGCGACGTCGAAGGACTGAATGAGCCACAGCCGCCAGTCGTCCTTTTTGATCGCCTCGCTGGCGGCCGGCCACACCCCTCTGAGCGTCTCGGCGAGGTCGCCGCGGGCTTTGGCGTTGCGGTCGCTGTCGCTCGGGCGCAGGAGGTCGCGGATGATCCTCGCGGAAAAGCCCGGAAGGGCGCCCTCCGGGAGGCGGGGCCGAGGGCCGATGCCGAGCATCTCCAGCAGCGTGAGCGGAAACTGGCCCGGCTCCTGCCGCCGCAGAACAGTCACTTCGCCGTCCGTGATGTCGAGCAGAACGCTGCGATCCTTGGCCACCCACGTGCGGGCTTCGCGCACCACTCCGGCGTCGCACACGTACAGACGCACCGCTCCCGCGGCCTGCTGGTAGGCCTGCAGCAGCTTCGCGGCCGACTGCGAGAGCGCGCCGTTTTCAAGGAAGCCGCGCTGTTCGAGGTCGCCCATGAGGTTGAGGGGCGCGCCCTCGCCGTCGAGAAGGTCTTTCAAGGCCTCCCATTCGTCGGTGGGGAAGACGACGCTGATCGTGTCGCTGCTCATTGTTCGCCTCCTGAGGGCTCGAAGCTGGTGGCCATGTCGATGAGGGAGTCGCCGATCGTGGGTAGGTCGGCGGAGGCGCACGTGACCGTCACGACGTAGCCGGGCCTCCTGGCCGAGCGCCTGCCTCCCGTCAGCAGCGCGAACTGCATCTGGGTGACGTTGACGGTTTCGACGGTCATCGACAGCGCGTGGACGATCGCCGGGTGGCCCGCTATCTCCAATCCGCCGACGTCGATGACGTGCAAGCCTGGAATCGTCTGGGACGACTCTTCGATCATGGCGGCGGCCCAATCGTCGAGCGTGCCGCTGACGCCCTCCTCGTACGTGACGACGGCGGAGGGCGAGTAGCCCAGGTAGCCTCGAGGGCCCATGGCGATGTACTTGGCAGCCTGATATTCGTCCGGCACATCGCGGACCTGCCAGGAATCAGGTAGCGTGAGATGCATATGTCCATCCTAAGCGGGGCGGGCCGATCCCCTTGGGGGTAAAGAGACCCACGTGTTTTTAAGGGTGAGTTTCGCGGCGAACCGGCGTAAAGACGACGCGAAACGAGCGTGGAGCCTGTGTGAAAGCGGCGCGAGACAGGCGTGAAATTTGAGGCCTTCTTTGGGCTTCGTCGATGCGGACGACGTCGCTTCACGTGATCGGCGTCGGTTTCAAGGTCAAAGCGTAGCCGTTTATTATCCCCTTCGCCTTATTATCCCCTTCGTCGTCAAAGGAACGCGTCGGACGCCGAACGGCGTCGCGGATGGCGACTAGAAGCAGAATCAGAGAGAAACCGAAGAGGCAAATGACGGTCGCCCGTTGAAGGGGCAGCGAAAGCCGCTCGAAGCGAGTGGTCCGCATGCAGCCTTGGGCGTCCGCGTATGGAGATTTGCCGAGGTCCGTTGCTGAAATGACAGTCGTAGTCATCTCCCAAAGCACCCAATGCGCCGAGCGGCGCCCTGATCGGACCCGTCAGCGCCAGGTGGTTCGGCTGGTTGAGAATCCTCTGGATCTCCTCCGGCGTTCTTCTGCCTGCCATGGCTGTCCTTGTCTCTTTGCGTGAAAGTAGGTCAAATAACTATACAGGAGACCGCGAGGAGGCGGGTTGGCCGTCTCATCGATGTCGGAGCGCCGCGCACACTTCGGGGTACAGATAGAACTCAGAAAAGTGGGTTATGCTGAAGTTATAGAATGACGTAGTCAATCCTTAGGGGGTCGTCGATGACTGTGCCTATCACGAAAATGACCCGCAAAGACATTGCCGAGCGGCGTCGTGAAATCCAAGAAATCGTTGACGAATCAGAGTTCCAGGAGCGCCGGGATGAAGGGGATCTGACATTCCGAGACCGTAAGCTTCTCGAAGAGCTCCAAGATCTTGAGTTTCTTGCAGGCGTCTTCGGTGACTAAAACTCTCGAAACGGTCGCCCGCGAATTTGCCGAAGAAATCAAGTCGACGATAGTAAAAGCCCTCCCCGTCAAAACCACTAATCTTGGTGTGAGACTAAGTGAAAAAGACGGGAGGGGGCGCGTTGTTCTGGAGACGTCGGAGCCAATTGAACTGTCATGTGACAATCGTCCTTTATTGTATCTTGCAATTAAGTATCACTTTACGTTGAACGGAACGCACTCGTTCTTAAAAGTTGAATCGTCTTCATTCTGCGTGCTGCCAAGCAAGAGCGGCAATCCGCTCTTCCGCTACGAGTATCTAGACGCTCCATCCGATTCGACCCCTTCCGCGCACCTCCATGTTCACGGCCATAGAGATGAAATCGTCAAGCTGTTGTATGTATCCGAACGATCCAGATCGAATAGAGTCCAAAGCTCAAATGCGCGTGAAAAGGGGATGGTGGATCCCAAAAAGGTCAAGCATCTCGCCGAACTTCATTTCCCTCTGGGAGGGCCGCGCTTTCGCCCTTGCTTGGAAGACGTCGTTGAGCTTCTAATCGTTGAATTTGGTGTCGATAGCGGGGATGACTGGCGCATTGCGATTCAAGAAGGACGTAGAGCTTGGCGCGAGAAACAGCTTCGGACGGCGGTGTGGGACGATCCCGAGACTGCGCGGGCCGCGCTCGCGCAGTTCGACGAATTGCAGGATAAAGCCAATGAAACGAAAAGGGAGGAGCGTGTTGTTCAGTTTTAACAGGTAGAGAGTCGTCGCGAGTGAGGAAAAGGAGTCGATCTTGCTTTGAGCGGCGCTCTGGAGGCATATCAAGGATTCCGTAACGTCATTGCAGTTTGATTGTCCAGCGGCCTGCGGAATCGATTTGCGACATTCATCCCGCCGACTTCGAATGCGGCACGCAAAGAGAAAGAGGAGAATGGCTGGCATGTATGCGCATGCGGAGTCTGAGCGAATTCGTTGTCTCGAAGGCCCCGCCGGTTCGCGACGGCTCTGCCGCGGCATTCGACCGGTGCTTTGGGTGTAGGCCATGATCGCCCTTCCCTCCGATTGGCGCCAAGTCGACGCGTCCGACGACCCCGAGATGGAAGTCTTGGCCCACGGCCCCATGACTGAATACGGCTATGCCCCCGCCGTCATCGTCAGGCGCCTGCCCCACCTCGAAGGGGGCCCCGAAGCCGGCATGGCCGCGATGCTCGAGGGAGGAATGCGCGAGGATCCGACGCACCGCATAATCGACGTCGGGGAGACCGTGCTGGCGGGGTATCCAGCAGCCGTCGCCGTGTTCACGTACTGCATCGAGCAGAAAAATCTCACGCAAATTCTCTACTTCACCACCCCCGAAGACCTGCCTTCGGGGTACGTTCTGGCGCTTATCGCGGCGACCCCGGATTTCGGCCCGATGGCGGGTGTGTTCGCGGACATCGTTGCGAGCTTTCAACCGGAGGGATTCTAATGCAGGCCAGCGCCATCGTCATTGTCCCCCAAAGGGCTTGGGACGATCTGCGGACCTTCCTCGCCGGCGACGGCCTTTCCGAAGGCGGCATGGCCGAACTTGCGCGCCTCGGCTTTTTCGAGGACGGCTGCCTGACCGACGTCGCCCGCAAACTCGTGGCCCCTTACCGCGAGCCCATCGGGCACGTCGAGCTTCTCATGAACGACGGCGGCATCCTCCGCAACGCCGTGGCGTGGATCGATGAGAACAGGGAATCGTGCGTGGCTCAGACGATCGACGACAGCGTCGCCCTGTCCAGGTACGAGACCGCCGAGTTCCCCGTGGTCATGGTCGACCTGCTCGACCTCGGCCCGCGCCCGGTCGCCCATCCGACGGCGACGACGCGCGTCCCCAAAGAATGGGTGCTCAAGCTGCTCGAATCGGCTGCGAGCGGCGACGCGCGCGACAGACTCGCCGATGAAATGAGCACGTTTTGGCCGGAGGCGCGCGGATCCCTGCGCGACGGCGATTGGAAGCTGTGGGCAGTCTATTCGAGGCCGGCGACGGAGACTGCGGAAACCCGAGGGCCGATCTGCGTGCTCGACACGTCCAAAGGTTATTTCAGAGTCGTCTTCGACGGCGACTCTGCGGTCATTCGCCCCACGAAGTCCTTGCAAGTGTGGTGCGCGCTGGCGTATGTGATCGCTACTGCCGCGTAGGCTGTGCTTCTTGAGGGAGGGCGCCGCCGCATCCGCGATTCAGGCGTTTCCCTGTGAACGTCCGAAACGCGCGGGCCGCGTCTGCAACGCAGCTCGAGCATGCCGCGCAGCCGCCTCGCCGCGCCCTTCGCCGGAGGGGCGCTTCGGCGAAGTCTGGAGACTGGCGCGACCGGGGGCGCTGGTAGGTGCGAAGGGCCGAATCCGCGCGGGTGCGCTCCACGCTGTAGTCTATTGTCCGTGACTACCAACGAGGCGTCCGCCGCGGCGGCGCAGAACGACGACCTTCCCGGCCAGATCAGCGTTCGGCTCGCCAAACGCCAGAGGATGATCGACGAGGGCATCGAGCCGTATCCAGTCGAGCTTCCCGTCACAACGACGATTCCCGAGCTGCGGGAGAAATACGGCAGCCTCGAAGCCGGCGTCGAACTGACCGACGTCGCCGTGGGGATCGCCGGACGCGTCATGCTCTCGCGCTCCTCGGGGAAAATCGCCTTCGCGACACTTCAGGACGGCCCAGGGAACCGCATCCAGGTGCTTCTGTCGCTGGCCAACGTCGGCGAGGAGGCCTTCGCCAGGTTTAAAGCCGACGTCGACCTCGGCGACCATCTTTTCGTGGAAGGATACGTCGGAACGTCCAAGCGCGGCGAGCTCTCCGTGTTCGCCCGCTCCTGGCGGATCGCGTCCAAGGCCATCCGCCCCCTGCCCAAGGTGTACACAAACGCCGACGGCGAGGACGTCACCCTTTCCGAGGAGTCGCGCGTGCGCATGCGCCACCTCGACCTCATCATGCGCCCGGCGGCCCGCGACATGGTGCGCCTTCGCGCGGGTGTCATGAAGTCTTTGCGCGCCAACTTCGACGATCGCGGCTACCTCGAGCTCGAGACCCCCATGCTCCAGGCCATTCACGGAGGCGCGGCCGCCCGCCCGTTCGTCACCCATATCAACGCCTACAACCAGGACCTGTACCTGCGCATCGCCACCGAGCTGTACCTCAAGAGGGCCGTGGTCGGCGGCGTCGACAAGGTCTTCGAGATCAACCGAAACTTCCGAAACGAAGGCGCCGATTCGAGCCATTCCCCCGAATTCACGGCGATCGAGGCGTACGAGGCGTACGCGACGTACGACACGATGGCGGAGCTGACACAGTCGCTGGTTCAGCGCGCCTGCCTCGACGCCCTTGGGGCTACCGCGGTGACCCTTTCCGACGGGACGGAATACGATCTGGGCGGCCAGTGGGCGCGCATCGACCTGTACACGTCGATCTCCGAAGCGGTGGGCGAGGAGGTCACCGTCGAAACCCCGCGCGACAAGCTCGAGGCCATCGCCGAGCGCCACGGCATTTCGGTGGCGCCTTACTGGGTCGCCGGGAAGATCGCCGAGGAGATCTTTGAAGAGCTCGTCGGGTCGAAACTGTGGGAGCCGACCTTCGTTCTCGACTTCCCGGAGGACACGTCGCCCCTTACCCGGCCCCACCGTTCAAAGCCCGGGCTTACGGAGAAGTGGGATTTGTACGTGCGCGGAATAGAACTGGCGACGGCGTACTCGGAGCTTGCCGACCCGGTCATTCAGCGCGAGCGCTTAGTCGCTCAGTCTCTGGAGGCCGCGAACGGCGACCCCGAGGCCATGCAGCTCGACGAAGAATTTATTGAGGCCCTTGAGCAGGGATTCCCGCCGTGCGGCGGAATGGGGATGGGCGTCGATCGGCTTTTGACGGCCATGACGGGCCTCGGCATTCGGGAGACGATCACATTCCCGTTCGTGCGTCCGCAGGGCAAGTGACGACGAAAGGCTTACAGGAAAGGCCATAGGCAGCGCCCCGCGGCGCGAGCGACGAATGGCGCGCGACGCGGAGCGTCGATAGGGCGCCGCCGTCGAACGTGGCGTGGGACGGCTAGATCGCGGCCCCACGCCGCGCGTCGTCTCCGATTCGATTGGCGGTGCGCGACGCCTCCTTTCCCGGACGCCGTCACTTGTCAGTCATGGAGCCGCCCTTCATCGAGCCGTCTGCCCCCTTGTCATTCATGGACCTGTCGGCCATTTTGTCTTTGTCGGTCATCTTGCTCTTATCCGACATCTTCTCGTTCTGCGTCGTCGACGCCTTGTCGGTCATCTTGTCTTTATCCGACATTTTGTCCTTGTCCGACATCTTGTCCTTGTCGGACGGCTTGTTTTTATCCGACATCTTGTCGTTCTGCGTCGTCGACATCTTGTCGGAGGGCTGATCGTCGGCGCCGCACGCCGCCAGGCCCAAGCCTGCGGCAAGGGCGACGGATGCCAGAGCGGTCGATGCGAAGAACTTGCGAGCCATGAGCATTCCTTTGTTCGAGTGCTTGTTTGCAGGGCGGATCGTTCCGCCTTCAATCACTGTTCGACGCCGCAGACCCTGTCAGATGTGTGAAGTGTTGCACACATCCACGGGATGTGTCGGCATCGAACCAACGGTGAAAGACAAACGGCGGCGAAAAGGAAATCATGTTCTCGCAGATTCTCATCGGCTTGTTCGGCGGCCTGATCACGGGCGTGTCGCCGTGCATACTGCCGATGCTCCCCATCATTTTCCTCGCGGGCGCGACCGGCGCCTCCTCCGACGGCAAGTCGCCGTCGAGAAAATACCCCTTCCTCGTCACGCTCGGGCTGGTCGTCTCCTTCACGATCGTGACTCTGCTCGGATCGACTGTTCTCAGCCTTCTCGGGCTTCCCCAAGACCTCATTCGGTGGGCGGGCATCGCCTTCCTCGCGCTCATCGGGGTCTCGCTTATGGTTCCGAAGGTCGAGGAATGGCTGGAAAAGCCGTTCACTCGCATACGCATGAAACAAGTGGACAAGCGTTCCAACGGATTCGTCTTCGGCCTCGTGCTCGGAACCGCCTACGTTCCTTGCGCGGGACCGGTGCTCACGGCGATCAGCGTGGCGGGTTCGACGGGGCGAGTCGGCGCTGAAACCGTGGCGCTGGCGATCTCCTTCGCCGTCGGCGTCGCCGTTCCCCTCTTCTTCTTCGCCCTCGCAGGGCGGGGCGTGACCGAGCGCGTCAAGGGCTATCGGAAGCGGCAACGCGGCATTCGGATAGCGGCGGGAGGCGCGATGATCGCCTTGGCGGCGGGCATCGTCTTCGATCTGCCGGCGAAAATCCAGCGGGCCGTCCCCGATTACACGGCGAATCTCCAAAGGGCCGCGGACAAGTACCTCCACGGCGAGCGGCCGGGAAAGTTCACATGCTCGCCGGATTCCGCCGAACTCGCCGACTGCGGACGGCAGCCCGAGATAACCGGGATTGCCGCCTGGTTCAACACCCCCGGCGGTCGCGCCCTCGACCACAAGGTGCCCGCCGGCGGAGTGCGGCTCGTCGATTTCTGGGCGTACTCGTGCATCAACTGCCAGCGTTCGGCGCCGGGGATTGAAAAGCTCTACAAGACCTACCGCGACTACGGGCTTCAGGTGATAGGAGTCCACTCGCCGGAGTACGCCTTTGAAAAGGTGCCGGAAAACGTCAAAGGCGGCGCGCAAAAGCTTGGGATCACCTACCCCGTCGCCGTCGATTCGGATCTGAAGACGTGGAGCGCTTTCGACAACCACTATTGGCCCGCCCACTACCTCGTGGACGCGCAGGGCAAGGTTCGGCACATCCACTACGGCGAAAACGGCGAAGCGAGGGCAGAGAAGCTCATCCGAGAACTGCTCGCCAAGCAAAACCCCGGAAAGAAGCTTCCCGATCCGGTTTTCTCCGACAAGGACGGGCCGAAGGCCGACGCCGCCCGCGCCGAGGAGGCGAATCCGGAGACGTATCTCTTCCCGGACAGGGCGCGTTACTACGACGGCAAGATCCCCTTTGCCGAGGGCGTGGTCGACTACGGGCAGTCGGACGACCCCAAGCCGGGCAAGTTCAATCTTTCGGGCAAATGGAGGGCCGACGGCGAATCGGTTGCGCCCGCCTCCGAGGGCTCGAGCGTGAAACTGGGGCTTCATTCCCGCCGCGTCTACCTCGTAGCATCGGGCAAGGGCGAAATAACCTACACCTTCCAGGGGCGCAGCTACACGAAAAAGGTCGAAGGAATTCCCAACGCCATCGACCTTCTTCCCGGCGACGCCGCCAAAAGGGGCACCCTCACGGTCGCGGCGAGCGGCGGCGTTCGCCTTCACTCCTTCACGTTCGGGTGAGCGATGCGGCTCGCGGGGGCGGCGGCACGAAGAGCGGCAACACGCCCAGAGGCGAGGGCGACGCCGGTTGCGAAGGGCGCTATGCGGCCAGGCGCCGATCGAGCCGCTAGCATAGTTGCCGTGCACGATGCTCACGACGATCTCGACCGCCTGCTCTCCGCGGTCGCGAAGGGCGACGGCGACGCCTTCGGCCTCCTCTACGACCGGGCCGCCGGCCATCTTTTGGCCCTCATCCGCCGCATCGTCGTCGACGCCGACCTGGCCGAGGACGTTCTGCAGGAG
Organism: uncultured Actinobaculum sp.; assembly: GCA_938020505.1. Taxonomy (GTDB): domain Bacteria; phylum Actinomycetota; class Actinomycetes; order Actinomycetales; family Actinomycetaceae; genus Peptidiphaga. The sequence continues at coordinate 81,802 of CALIHR010000005.1, forward strand.
GCCTTCTGGCAGGTGTGGCAGCGCGCGTCGTCCTTCGACCCCGCGAAGGGAAGCGCCAAGGCGTGGCTGGCCGTCCTCGCTCGGAGGCGGGCCATCGACTGTGTCCGGTCGAACGAGTCCCGGCGTCTTCGCGAGGCTTCTTCGGCCAAGTTCGACGTCGAATGCGATTCCGTGGCCGAAGCCGTCTTTTCTCACGAGCGGCGCGGCGAGGTAGCGCGGGCCGTCGCAGACCTTGACCAGCCGGTCCGCTCCTGCATCGACGCGGTCTTCTTCCGGTCGATGACCCACGTGCAGGCGGCGCAGGCTTTGAATATGCCGCTGGGCACCCTCAAGACCCATGTCAGGAACGGAATCGCGCAGCTGCGCGAGGTTGTGGAGGATCGATGACCGAACGCGACGACATCGCCTTCGGCACTCCCGAAGCTGAACTGCTGGGCGCCGCCGCCTTCGACGGCGAGCCGCTGTCGCCGCCCGCCGGAGTCAAGGCGGCGCTCATGGCGCGCGTTTCTCAAAGCGGAAAAGCTCTGCCGGGCGAAGCGTCTCGGGACGAGGGCGGCTCCCGCGGCGCCGGTCGGGCGGAGGACGCTCCCTACGGCGCCGACGAGAACGAAGTTTCCCGCGGCGCCGACGTCGTCGAGCTTTCTCGGCGAAGAGCGTGGGTGCGAAGGCTCGCGGGGGCGGCCGCCGCCGTCTTCCTCGCCGCCGGGGGCTTCGCCGCGGGCCGGGCGTGGACGATGCGAGGAATGTCCGACGAAACCAGGTTCAATGCCCTGAACCAGGCATCCGATTACAGCCAGACGTCCCATAAGATGGCCGACGGGCACACCATCCGGCTCGTGTGGTCGTACAAGGAGCATTCCGCGGCGCTGGTCATGCCCGCGGGAATGCGGATTCCGCGAGGCAAAGCCGTTCAAGCCTGGTCGGTCAAGGGCGGGCGGACCACCTCGATGGGCATGTATCCTTCGGGGAGCAGGGCGCGGTACGCGTTTTTGTCGGCGATGCCGGACGAGGGCGAGTCGGTCATGCTGACGATGGAACCCGCTTCGGGCTCGTCTGCCCCGTCGTCGGACATGGTCGCTGACATTCCCATGGGCAAAAAATGAGGCGTCGGGCCCGGTGCGTGACGTCGGGCCCGGTGCGTGACGTCGGGCCCGACGGTGCGTCACTTCGAACGCCGCCGACGCACGACCCTCAGCGCGAACGCCGCCGTCGCCAGGGCCGTGCCCGTGACCGTTATGGCAATGGTCCGCGCTGCCGATCCGTCCGGCGCCTGTCCGACTTTCTCCGAGTAACGCACGATCAGATCGTCGGGTGCGTCCGCGGCCGGCGACCCCGAGCCTGAAGCTGCCGGCGCGTCGGGCGCGGGGCTCTCGATCGCGATGTCCAGGGTCGGAACGTCGCTTTGGCCTTGGCGTTGGTCCGCGGGGGCTTCCGGGGTCCGTGCCTCCGCGCTTGGCGCGGGGCCCGCCGTTTCCGGCGTCGCGGGCGCGACGTTCGACGTCGTCGCGGGCAGGGCCGAAGTCGCCGGGAGGGGCGTCGGGGACGCCGCGGGCAAGCCTTCGGCGGCGGGCGAGGAATCGGCGACAGGCGCGGCTTCGGCGGCGGATGTGGTTTCAACGACGGGCGCGACGCCCTCGGAGGCCGGCAAATCTTCGACGTCGGCCGAAGCCTGGGAGGCAGGCGAGGCCCCAACCGCGAAGGCCGACGCTGAATCCTGCGAGGCGGCGCTCGGCTCGCTGATCTCGATGCGTGCCGTCACAGGCGCGGCGTCGGTGGGCGACGGCGCCGTTGCGCTCGCGGTTTCCCCCGCGGCGCCCGTGCGGCGCCGCGCGATTCTCATCGCGATGGCGCCTATCGCGATGACGGCTGCGACGCTGGCAATGATAATGGCAAGCAGCACGAAGCCTCCCGAATAGGCGTTGACCCGGGCCTCGTCGGCGAAATCGGTCCGCATGGAGGCGATGATCCTCTTGCCGTCCGCGGATTGCGGACTGGTCTGGGCACTGAAGAGGGCGGCCGCGACCTTCGATCGGAAACCGTCCATGTGATCGGTGGCGTACGACTTGCCCAGGTGCGTCGCGTAAGTCGAGAGGATCGCGACGCCGAAGGAGGACCCCACCTGCTGGCTCGCGTTGATCGTCGCCGAGGCCAGGCCGATGTGCGACGGGCCGATGCCTCGCGTGCCCGCGTTGAACGCGATGGGGACGGCGACGCCCATGCCGAGGCCGAAGACTATGAGGCCGGGAAGGGCCGCTTGCGCGAACGAAGAATCGACGTCCATGAGCGAAAGGATTCCCGCGCCCGCGGCGGAAAGGCTGAGCCCGAGGGGGAATGCGGCTTGCGCTCCCAGGCGCGGCAAAATCAGTTTGCCGGAGATCGCTGCGGCGACGACGATGCCTGCGACCATCGGGAGCATGGCCACGCCCGTCTTCATCGGTGAGTATCCGAGGTGTTCCTGCAGGTAATACGTCATGAAGACGGCCGTGCCCATTTGGGCCGCGCCGAAGGTGAACTGCGTGCCGTACGAGGCGCTGCGCGCCGGATTCGTGACGATCCACAGGGGCAGCACCGGTTTGCGTGCCATCCTTTCCCGGATGACGAAAAGGACAAGCAGGGCGCAGCCGACGCTGATGAACGTGACGGTCGAGGCCGAACCCCACGATGTTCGCTGGGCGCGGTCGAGGCCGAAGACGACGCTGAAGAGCCCCGTGCACCCCAGCACGAGGCCGAAAAAGTCGTCCGTGATCGAAGCCCCGGAATTGTTCTTGTGAGCAGGCGGGAGCGTCTTGCGGCTGGTGACGAGAGCGAAGGCGGCGATGAAAATGTTGACGAACATCGCCCATCGCCAGTTGAGGAGGTCGGTCAGCGCCCCTCCCAGGAGGAGGCCCACCGCGGCGCCGATCCCTCCGGTGGCGCCTATGAGCGCGAAGGCGCCGGCGCGCTCCTTGGGATTGACGAAGGAGTTGTTGATGAAGGCGAGAATGGTGGGGGCGAGCAAAGCGCCGAAGACGCCCTGGGCTGCGCGTGCGCCGGCCAGCACGGCGAAGGACGGCGCCAGGCCGCCGACGAGGCTGGCTATCGAGAATCCCATGAGGCCGATCGGGTAGGCCCGTTGGATCCCGACGATCCCGACGAGGCGCCCGCCGAAGAGCACGAGGCCGCCGAAGGCCAGTGTGTACGCTGTGACGATCCATGGGCGTTGGGCGTCGGTCATGTCGAGGCTGCTCTGCATGCTCGGCAGCGCCACGGCGATGATCGTCATGTCGAGCACGATCATCAGCTGGGTTGTGATGATGCTCGTGAGGATCGCGGCTTTGTTCTTGGTCTTCCCGCCGCTTGTGGCGGCGGATTCCTGAGTAATGGCAGACATGTGAACGCTTTCAAATCGAAACGATCGTTTTACTCTTGTGAGCTTACGCCGCATGCGGGCGGTTAGCAACAACGATCGTTTCGATTTACGGATCAGGGTACCCTTGAAACATGCCCAGAGTCAGCGCCGGCCACCAGAAGCGCCAACGCGAGCGGATAGTTGTGGCAGCGGAAACGTGCTTCGCCGAGAACGGCTTCCATGCGACGTCGATGGACGACGTCGTCAACGCCGCCGGCATGTCCACGAGCACCGTCTACAACTATTTTCCGGGCGGCAAGAACGAACTGATCGTGACGGTGTGCAAAGAGCGGACCGACGCCGTGTTCGCGAGAATTGCGATTCTCGCGAAACGTGAGAATCCGCCCTCCTTGAGGGAGGTGTACGCAGAAGTCGCCTTGGCCTTTTGGCGGCATATGGACAAGGTGGATCGCGAGAGGCTTCGAAGCGACGAAGAAGACCCGCCCGACGAGGAAGACGCGCCCGGCGAGGGCGAAGAGGCGTCCGAGGAGGGCTGGCAGGCGCCCGGCGAAGGCGGGCGAGCCTCCGGAAGCGAGGAGGTCGCCGACGGCGTCGACACGGACGAGGCTTTGCAGATGTTCGAGGCGCTGGGCCGGGCCGACGGCGCTGAGCCCCCGGAATGGATGCTGCGCTCGGTGCGTCTGGCCGTGAACGCCTGGGCGGAGACCATTCGCAACCCCGGCCTCAACCGGGACATGCGGCGCAGGCACTCGGAGTTTCGGAAAGCCCTCATCGTCTTGGTCGACCGGTGGAAGGCCTGCGGCGTCGTCGATCCGGCGCTCCCGACGGCCGACGTCGTTCGCCTCCTCATGGACACCTACTTCGGGGCGATCGTCGATTTCGTCATTACCGGCGAATCGAGGTATGAGCGTTCGACGGCGGCGCTCGAACGGGTGCTCTCTCCGCGCGGAGGGTGAAGGCCGGATTCGCCGCAGCATTCGTCGCCGGGATCATGTGCCGTCCCCGCGCGGAGGGCGAGGGCGGCCGGCCCGTCGCGCCTTGCCCGAGCCCGCCGCGCGGCCTTAGGGTTGACGAATGGCGGAGCAAATCGATGTGCTGGTGGTCGAAGACGAAACGGCGCTCGCGGCCTCGACGGTCGAGTACCTCAATCTGTCGCAGATCAAGGCCCGTGCGGTGGGCAGCGCCGAGGAGGCCCTCGCGGCAGTTGCGAAACTGGACCCGCGGCTCGTGCTGTTGGACGTCAACCTTCCGGGGGCCAGCGGATTCGAGTTCTGCCGCAGGCTCCGCAAAGACAGAGACACCCCGGTCGTCTTCATTTCAGCGCGCACGAGCGAAGACGATCAGATTCTCGCCCTGACGCTGGGCGGGGACGATTACATCGTCAAGCCCTATTCGCTGGCCCTCCTTGTGGCGAAGGTGCGGCGGGCTTTGACAAGGTCGGCTTCGGGCTCCGCGGGCGGGCGCGAAGCCGGCCTCTACGACGACGGACGGCTCGCCGTCGACCTCGAATCCTCCCGGGTGACCGTCGACGGCGCGGAGATCCCGCTCGCGGCGATGGAATTCGACCTGCTCGCCTACCTCGTGGCCAACCGGGGGAGGGTCGTCGAAAAACGGGAGCTGTTGAACAAGGTGTGGGGCGGCGCCGTCACGGGCGACGGCACTTTGGCGGTCCACGTGCGCCGCCTCCGCAGGCGAATCGAGCCCGACCCCGACAATCCGGCATACATCTGCACGGTGTGGGGGAGGGGATACCGTTTTCGCGAGGGCGGGGCGTCCTTGAAGGCTGGAGAAACGCCCGCGAGAGCGGGAGAAGCGCTGTGACGAAGCGAGAGGCCTCGGCGATTCCGGCTAGGCTGGCAGGCGGCCGAAGAAGGAAAGGCCAGGGGGCGGACAACCGGGGAAATGGCGGCCGATGAAGGGCGCCGTCGCTGCCGTCGTCGTCGCGGTCGCCGTCGCTCTGGCGATCCTGTCTGGTTCTGAGCCCGCCAAGGGTTTCAAGCCCGACGTCGTGCCCGCCAACGAGCTCGTCGAAGCGGTCGAAAGGTCATGGCCCGACGCCCGCGCGGCCGACGCCCGGACCGGCAGGCGTTTTCCGCGGGTCACCGTCGTTCGGGACGACGGGTCCCCCGTGTATTCGCGCGGCAGAAGGATCAACGGCGATCGCGACGCCATGCGGACGGGAGCGGTCGGTTTCGATCTCGTATCGGGAGGGCGGCACGTTGGGCGCATGTGGATATACAACGGATGGGTTGAGAAGGCGGAAGAGGCCCGGAAGGCGGCGCTCCGGATGGCGGGCGGAACTATCCTCGCCGTCGCCTCGTTTTGCCTTGTCGTCGTCGCGGTGTCCAGGCGGCGCCTTCTGCGGCCCTTCAAGCAGCTGAGTTTCTTTGCGCGCGAGGTGGCCCAAGGCAATCTCGACGTCCCCTTGCGGATGGATCGGAACAACGTGTTCGGGCCGTTCACCGAGGCGTTCGACATCATGCGCGACGAACTCGGCCGGGCGCGGAGGGCCGAAGCCGCGGCGAAGGAGTCGAAGAAACAGCTCGTCGCCGAGCTGGGCCACGACATTCGCACGCCGATCGCCTCGATCTCCGCCACCGCGGAGCTCCTCGAAGCGACGGAGGCCAGCGAATCCAAGCGCGAGAAGATCGAGGTCATTCGTCAGAAGGCCGGTCAGATCGAGGAGCTCATGGCGGACGTCGCCCGGGCAAACCGCGAGGAAATCGCCTCCCTTCGGGTCGCCCCCGTTCCAGTCAGCAGCGAGGACGTCGAAAAGTGGCTGAGGGCGGCAGACGCGGACGGGGCGATCGCGGACTTCTCCCTGCCGCACTGCCTGGTTTCCGCCGACCGGCTGCGCATGCGGCAAGTCTTCGACAACGTCGTCGCCAACTCGCGCAAATACGCCGGCACGCCCATCGAAGTGACGGCGGGCGTCGACGAGCACTTCCTTCTCATCGTCGTCCGCGACCGCGGCCCGGGCGTGGACCGCGGAGAGATCGAGGCGATCTTGGGCAAGGGCGTGCGGGGTTCGAACGTGGAGGGGGCGCCCGGCGAGGGACTCGGCCTCTACACGTCAAGCTGCCTCATGGAGCGCATGGGCGGGGCGCTCTCGTGCCGCCTGGCCGACCCCGGCTTCGCCGTCGTCCTTGAAATTCCGCTCGCCAGGTGAGGCATGCGGGCGGGGCGCAAGGTTCGGCTCTGCCGATCGAGCGGCTCTTCGCTCCGGGCGCACCGGCAAGGCGCGCCGAAATATGGGGCGCGCGCCGTTCAGAATCTTGCCGGCAGAGTTAAGAAACAGTTAAGAATTGCGAAAAGGCTTCGTAATCGGTTGTTGCGTACCTTGGAAGCATGAGCGCAACCGAGAACCGCAATGCGGTAGGGGAAAAGAACAATGACGCGGCGCAATCTGATGGGGAAACGTCGCACTCCAAGGACGTGATTGTGACGAAGAAGCTTTCGAAGACTTTCTCGCACAAGGGGACCCAGCAGCATGTGCTGAAGAACCTTGACCTGACGATCCGCCGCGGTGGCTTCACCGTAATCATGGGGCCCTCCGGCGCAGGAAAATCCACCCTCCTTTACGCGCTTTCGGGCATGGACAAGCCGTCCCTGGGAAGCGTGGTGTTCGACGGCGAGGACATCACAGAGCTCAGCCAGGACAAGCTGGCGGTCTTCCGGCGGACTCACTGCGGCTTCGTCTTCCAGCAGATCAACCTTCTCGACTCGATGTCCCTCATGGACAATGCGATGGCGCCGGGGTTGCTTGTCGGCAAGCGGAAGGCCGTGGCCGCCCGCGTCGACGCGCTGTTTGACCTCGTGGGCGTCGATAAGGCGACCAGGAAGAAGTTTCCGGGGATGGTTTCGGGCGGGGAGGGCCAGAGGGCCGCCATCGTCCGGGCCCTTGTCAACGAACCCGACGTCGTCTTCGCCGACGAACCCACCGGGCAGCTCAACTCCGAAAACTCGCTGCGCATTCTCGATCTTCTCAGCCGAGTCAACAGCGCCGGCCAGACGGTGGCCATGGTGACCCACGACCTCAACTCAGCTTTGCGCGGAGACCGCATCCTCTACCTGCGCGACGGGACGGTCCAGGGCGAATTGAATCTGGGCGTCTTCGAGACCGCGGACAAGGGCCGCCGCGACCGTCTCGCCGCGTTCCTCGCGGAAATGGGGTGGTGACAATGCGCTGCATGTTCCTCAAACGAAGCCTGCGCAGATCGGCCGGACAGTTCGTCATCGTCGGTCTGCTCGTGGCCATCGCTTCTGCGATGCTGCACCTGGCGGCCGTTCTGATCCTCCAGTATCCGGCGACTTTGGACGACGCCACAGCCAAGCTCAACACCGAGCATATTTTCATTCTGCTCGAGAGCGAAAAAGGCGCCCGCGACGCCGAGAGAATCGCCAGGGACGACGGCCGGGTCAAGGATCACATACTTCTTGAGACGCTGCGGGCAGGCGCGACCTTCGAATACAACGGCAAGGAGCAGATCAGCGCCGTTACGATCGTTGAACAAGACAAAGACACGCGCATTGGGCGAAGCGGAGTTGTGGCAGAAGATACCAAGCGTCACGCCGACCCCATATGGCTGCCGTATTCCTTCAAGACGGCCGGAGGATACGAGCTCGGAGATCCTTTTGCAATGACAGTAGGCGAAGTCAAACATCGGTATCACATTCAGGGATTCCACGAGAATCCCGTGAGCGGCGTGCTGGGTGCGATCCAGGTCGAGTTTCGGGTGAAAGCCCCCGAGGCCGCCGCTTTGGCGTCGGCTCCGGGAATGAACCGCGTCTGGCAGCTGAGGGCGCTCGTCAAAGACGTGTCGCAGGCGGACGACGTCGCAGCCGAGATTTCTTCGAAGGTGACCAAGGCTGCGGTGCAAAGCGGGACTGCAAGCCCGGTTCTCGTGAGCGTCGGGTGGAAGCTGCTTTCCTCGGTGCTGATGATCCCCGCCAACGTCCTCATTTTCTCCTTCATTCTTTTCGCGGCGATCGTCGCCTCCGTGGTGGCGGTCATTGTCAGATTCGCCATCCGCTCGGTCATCGTCCGCGAGATGCCCGCGTTGGGGACGCAGAAGGCCCTCGGCTTCCGTTCTGGCCACATTGCCCGGCTGCTCGCTCTGCCCTTCGCGATCGTCGCCTTGGCGGCTTCCCTTGCGGGGGCCGCGGTCGGCGTCGCCCTCTTCCCGGCGATACGCCAGCTGGTCGAGTCCCAGTCCGGATTGCAGTGGTCTCCGAAGGTCGGCTTCGCGGGAGTGGGCGCGGCGGCGGGAGCGATGCTGGCGGTCGTCGGTGTCACCGCCCTCGCGGTCGCCAGAAAGGTGCGAAAGACACCTCCGGTTGAGGCCTTGCGCGGCGGGGAGGCCACACACTCATTCCACTCCAATCATTTGCCCCTGCGAAAGGCCCGCGGGCCGCTGACGCTGGTGCTCGGTGTGAAGTCCGCTCTTCAGGCCCGGGCTCAGACGATTATGGTGGTCATTGTGATCGCGATGGTTGCTTTTGCCTCCGTCTTTTCCGTGGCACTGTACTCGGCCCTGTTCAAAGATTCCCGCAAGGTGGTCGGCATTTTCATCGGGGACCGGCAGGACGTCACCGTCTCGGTGCTGAAAGGCCGCTCGGTCGAGGCCGTGCGCAAAGACCTGGGGGCGATGCCCGGAGTCGAGCGTGTTCAGATCTTCGACAACACCAGGAACGCCGACGTGTCCGGGCGCACGGTGTCACTTTCGGTCGCCGATTCCTATCCCTCCTCGAAGGGCAGCCGGTCCGTCTACAAGGGCAGATATCCGAAGTCCGCCAATGAAATATCCCTTGGCGGCAAGTTCGCGAAAAGCCTTGGCGTGGACGTCGGCGACGAAGTGACCGTCGATTTTCAAGGAGGGAAGGCGACTTACCTCGTGACGGGTTTGACGCAGACCGTTGTGCGCATGGGCATGGTCGCCTCGGTCACAATCGACGGCGCCAGGCGCATGAGCGCCGCCTACCAGCCGAAGTACGCGACCGCCGTCCTCAAGGAAGGCCAGAATATCGACGCCTTCGTCGGCAAAGTGAGAACCGAGATGAAGGGGCGGTACGACTACGTCGTCAACTCGTATGCGATCTCCGAGTCCTACGTCGCTCCCTACCTCGCGATGAGCAAGACGATGTCCTTCGCGATCTTCGGCGTGGCAGGGTTAGTGACGATGCTGGTGATCGGCCTGACAGTCGGTTCGGCGATGGTGCGCTCGCGGCGCACTTTCGGAGTGCTCAAGGCTGCGGGATTCACCAATGCCCAGCTCATGCGTCAAATGCTCGCCTGCTATCTTCCGCCCGTTGCAATAGGCGGCGCGATCGGGATCGCGATCGGAAGTGTGACCGCCATTCCCTTATTCGAGGGTTTGCTCCGGTCCCTGGGAGTCGAGCGGCTGGATGCAGAGATGCCGGCCCTCATGGTCGTCGGCTTGGGCATGACGCTGCTTCTTATAACCGCCCTGCTCGTCATGGTCCTGGCCCGCAAGACGCGCACGGTCACATCGAGGGAGCTGCTGACGGAGTAGGGGGACGGCTGTCGGCGAGTGCATGCTCCGGGGCGTTGCCGGTCGGATGGGCCGACGTCGAACTCACCGAACGCAATGGAGCGGCTCGCGACGAACACGCGTCGCCTCCGCCTCTGACGAACGGCGCAGGGCGCCGAGCGGATACGGTTTTCCCGCTTGGCGCCCTGCCGCGTTGGCGAAGCGGAATTTGAGCGGCGCCGGCGAGGCGGAATTAAGTTCCACAGATCGTTTTCGCGGTTTCATATTTTGAAACTCTGAAAACGCCCCCGCCTTTTCGCGGGCTGTGGCATACTTATGCCAAGCGACTTTGCCATAGCCGAAACATCACGCATTGGAAGGAAAACAGGTCCATGGTCTCGTTTCACGAACTCGAGCGGTGGAGTGATGCGCCGCTGAATAGCGCTGCCTCGGAAGCGTCCGGGCTGGCAAAGAGATACAAAGACGTGGGCGATCAGATCCTTGACATCAACAATGCTGATCTCTCGGGGGAATTCGTCGAGGCCGAAATGCGCAGGCGGAGGGCGCTGGCCGACGACGCTTCGGATGTGAGCGCGGCGTACCAGAAAGCGCAGACCGATTTCGAGCAGCTTGCCGAGGCGGTGTCCAAGCTCGTCATCCAAGCGAAGCAGGTTTCCTCCATCATTCACGCAGCAGGAGGAGTTCTCACATCCGACGGCAAAGTTCGCAATATTGACCCCAATTGTCAGATCAACCTCGACGAACTCATGACCAGCGGAGCGAGTTTGTTGAACGAAGAAACCGATCCGGGGCGCAGGCTTCAAAGGTTCGTCAACGTCTGCCTCCAGAAAGGGAAGGACCTGCTTAACGCGGCGGGCGATCTATACGACAGTCTGGCGCGCATTAAGAAAATGGCGGTGGGGCCAAAGCCTGAGATCTTCGGGTGGGGCGTGAAGAAACCCAATTCGAAATGGGGCGTTGAGGAGGTCAACGACTGGTGGACGGCGATGTCTGTGGAGGATCAGAAGAAAATTATCAAGGAGCACCCCGACTGGATTGGCAATCTCGATGGCATTCCAACCATGGCTAGGCACAAGGCGAATGTTCTTCGTCTGGAGGCCGAGCGGGATGCGGTCAACCGCAGGGTCGAGGAGCTCGAGCGCGAACTAAAGGAAAAACAGAGAGAGGAAAGGAAAGCTGCCAAAGAGGTCAGAGACAACAGCCCGTGGAACCGGCAGGGTCCTCGGCATGAGCTGAGCGAGAGCGATCCTCTAAGCCCTGATCGGCGCAGCAAAGAGCTGCGGGCGTTGCTCCAGCGCAGAGCTGAGCTCAATGCTCTGTCTCTGAAGTTTCCCTGCCCTAAGAGCCCCGCCGAACTGGATGCGCTTCTTGACAAGAGCTCGGCCGATTACAGCCTCATGGCTTTTGATTCTCCCAAGGACGGCCACTTGCGGGCTGCCGTGGGGATTGGCGACGTCGATCATGCAAAGCACCTGCAGGTGCACACTCCGGGCATGAACTCCAGTGTTTATGGAAGCATCGCCCAGGACGGCAGCTGGGGCGGAGGAATCAGGGATATGAATACGGTTCTTGATGCGAGCAGGGAAGAGCTGAGAGCTTCGGGGCGTCCAGGCGAGAAAGTCGCTGGGGTCTACAACCTCAATTACGATGCGCCGTCGATGGGAGAGTCCTTGAATCCCGATCGAAGTGTTCTGGGGTCGAAACAAGCGGATATCGGCGCGCGCAAGCTAGCAGGTTTGTGCGATGGGCTTCAGGCGACTCATGCAGGCGATCCCCATATGGTCGTAACGGGTCATTCGTACGGATCAACGGTAGCGGGGAAGGCCCTTAGGCAGACTACCGCTCCAGATGACTTTATCGCCTACGGATCGCCGGGATTCGAGGCGGTGACGAACTCGGAGCTCAACATGGTTCCCGGTCACACAAGCATTGGCGGTGCAGAAGACGACAAGGTGGCGTGGTCTGGATGGCATCAGAGCTTCGGCCCGTCCACGCCGGAACCTCATAATAACCTCAACTACGAGCATTTCAGCACAGACAAAGCCACCGATGCTGACGGTGTGCACTATTCCGGATCAAAAGGGCACTCTGAATACATGAACAATGCCGAAAACGGGCAGATGCGGACCTCGGTGAAGAATATCGCCAGCGTTGTCGCGGGCAACGGCATCTACTTCCCGGAGCGTTGACGATGCGCCGTGTTCCGTCGACAGTTGGCGGCCTTGTCGGGGCTCTTCTCCTATTTTTGTCTTCCTGTGTCTCTGGAAAGGATGAGAACGTGAACGGCGATGTTACGCCCACACGGGTGAGCAGTCTGTCGATTGTCGAGGAACGGCGTCAGACTATCGGCCTCCTGTTGTCGTTTTACGACATGTTGTCGAAAGAGTTCGGCGTCGGCGAATGGGAGCCGCTTCGAGTTCATGCCCAGATCGGTGAGAATTTCGGAGTGCATTGCCCAAGTGGGTACGCCTCGGAGAGATATGACCTCGCCATTGCCGGGCCGTTGACGCCAGAGAAATGGAAGGCGGCCTTAAGCCGTATGTACAAGTTGGCGAAACCTCTAGGATTCGGATCTCCAAAAACGGAAGCTCCGGGAAAGAACGGAGGGCAATCGGCTGTGTTTGCACGCCCAGATGGAGCTCGCATCCTTATTAGGTACAGGGTGAAGAGTTTTGTTCGCATAGATACGGGGTGCGCGAAAGGTGAAGTGTATGAAGGGTGGCCAGCTGGGACGGAGGCTGTCCCGGAGCGGCTGCGAACCACTGGGCGGCATGAGGATGGCAATCCGCCCGAAACGTGGGCTCCCTACTCCCCGCCTGGTTCGCCCAGCGCCGCCCCGACAAGTTCTTTTGTCGCCACTCAAACCAAGGGAAAGGAATGACTATGGTCGATAGGCTCCGGTACGACCCTCAAGTCGTGGATTCGATGCTGTGGAAGTTTGACTCCGCCGTCGAACAGGTCCGCGAATCAAAAGGCGAAAGCGAGATCGCTGCGAGTGCAGGAGCTTTCGTGGGAGGCGGTCTGGAAGGCAAAGCGGAACAAGCGGCGCGGAGCGTCGCCGAAGGTCGATCGGACTATCTTCTGCGGCTTGGCGCTTACAAAGAAGCCCTTCTCAAGGTGAAGAGCAAGGTCGAAGGCGCAGACGCCGACTCTGCTGACGGCTTCAAGCGGCCTCCGCGTTGGCGCAACGAAATCGTTTAGCTGCGGCTCGGACGGCGACGGGTCTAAAGAGCTCACAGCCAAAGACTTGCGGCCAAAAAGCCAGTCGTCTGATCGGGCTCCTCGAGCCAAGATGCCTGAGAGCGTTTAAGCGGTTGTTTGAGGGCTTTTGCAAGTTCTCGATGTCGGTTCGCCTCATCATTATTGTTCGGTTGAGTAAGTCGTGTGAACGAGGCGATTGCGTCGTTTCGAAACTCCTGAATGTGTTAAGAGAAGCAGCTGTAAATACCGAACCGGAAGGTGTGTATATAAGTAATGAATATTTCGATCGATGTTCAGCTCTTGCTTCCGGTGAAAAGTGGTGTCCCGCTCTTAGCGAAACGACGTCAGCCCGTGACTTTTCCTTGTGCTCTAGCTTATCCTCCGTCTGGGACTTTAGTCCCTTCATCCATTTTCCGATCCATGAAATGGTTGAACTCCAAGAGCCGCCTTGCGGTAGGCCTAATTAATCACGATCTCACGCAGGTAAGGCTGAAAAGCTCACCACCATCCTTTAAACGGAAGGCAATCTACATGAAACGCAGGATTCGACATGTGTCCGCGATCGCCTCTTTCCTTTCTCTGATCTCCGTGACCCCCGCCGTCGCCGACGTCGGCGCTTCGGGTCCGGCCCCCTCCTCCGCAGGGAAGGCCATCGGTCTCCGTGTGGGCGAGGATCCCACGCCCGCCCCGGGAAATGCGGGGAACTCGGAAGGCTCGTCCAGCGGCTCCCAGGGAGGGTCCGATGGATCCCAAGGCAATCCGAACGCTCCCAAGAAGTCCTACGGAGCGAAGGGGTATTTGGTCACGAGGAAGGCCCCCGCCCGCTCGGTTGCGGGTTTCAAGACCACGCGGGACTCTTACCGCTTTGCCATCGACGGGAGGGAATACACGCTCGAAGCGACCCCGCAGTACAAGAACCCCTCCGTGGCTCTTACGCGCTTCAAAATGACCCATGCGGCGGCCATTGCAAAGATCCGCGCACACTTCAAGCTTCCCGACCTTTCTGAGTCGACCGCCACGCAGTACGTCAATGTGCTCTCGGATCAGGTCATGGCCGCGAACGCGCCGGTGTCTTCGGATGAAATCTTCGCCGTCGCCGATTTCTCCTCCACCCTTGCGGCTCCCGCGGACAACGCCAAGACGGAGCAGGTGCTTCCCAAGCTCGTTTATGCGACGAAGACCAAGAACGTCTCCGCGATCATCAAGACCGGCGGCGTCCTGGACAGCACGATTCCCGCGGCTTCCAAGAAGAACGTCGCCCTCACCCAGAAGCTCGATTCGATGACGGGCCGCTCGAAGATGAACCCTGGAGGGTCGCAGCCGAGCCCGACCTCGTCGCCGACCAATCCCGACGGAAGCCAGCCCAGTCCGAGCGTGACGCCGATCAACCCCGGTGAGGAGCAGCCGAGACCGACGGCTTCCCCGTCCGCTCCGAACGGCCAGCGGCCCAACCCGGGCACGACGCCCGCCGCCCTGGCGCAGCCTCAGGCGAGAAGGCTGAAAGTTCCCAACGTCGATGCCGCCGTCGCCTACGCCAAGAAGTACGCCTTCACGCCGAACACTCAGCAGTACAAGTACTTCGAGCACGCCGACTGCACGAACTTCGCCTCCCAGATTCTGGCGGCCGGCGGTCAGCCGACCGACGCCTACTGGCACCCGCACCCGTGGGGCGACTCCACCAGGCACACCTACTCGTGGGCGGTGGCCAACGCCTTTGCCCGTCACTGGGGCCTCAACCAGGGAACGACCAGCTGGACCGAGTTCGCCTCGCGAGTCCACCGCGGATCCTTCGTGGCTTTGGCCTACTCGAACGGCAAGGTCTACCACACCGCATTCGTGACCGAGCAGGCTGACGTCGTCAGCGACGAGTACGGAACTTACCGTACCTTTGCCATCGCCCAGCACACTCGCAACTACGAGGGCTGGGTCCACGGCAACGGCCTTGCCTCCGTGTGGAAGCAGCGCGGTTACTGGATCACCGCCGAGGGCGACAGCAACGGACGGTAAGGGCGAGGCAACAGACAGCGGCGACCGCTGAGGCGCCTCTGCACTGAAACGCAGCGTCCGCGAAGAGACGGGGCGCGGGTCTGCCGGAAGGCGGCCCGCGCCCCGCTTCTTTGAATCCGTCTGCGGCGACGACGCGGTCCCCTTTGTGAGGACGCCGTGCCTTAGCTTGCGACGTCGGCCCGTGCGCCGTCTCCTCTCGCTCAGCCGGCGAATGCGCGCAGCGGCTGGCCCGCGACCTCCGCCCGCATGTGGAAGACTGCGCCCGCGCCCGGCTCGTCGGCCGTCTCGCGCGACGTCGTGATGAAAACGTCGCGAAGGTCCTCCCCGCCGAGGGTCACGGCCGTCACTCCGCGCACGGGAAGCTCCCACTCGCCGAGCACCTCGGCTTCGGGAGAGTAGAGGCGCACTTTGCCGACCCGGTTCATCGCGCACCACACATTGCCCTCGGAATCGACGCAGAGGCCGTCAGGCCGCCCGCCGTCGCCGTCGTGGAAAAGCCTGCGGTTGACGAGGCTTCCCGATTCGTCGACGTCGAACACGCTTGTGCCGCCCGTGGCGGTGTCGTTGTAGTAAGCGAGCCTTCCGTCGGCCGTGAAGTCGATCCCGTTGGACGTGGTGACGGAATCGAGCACGACGTCCACGGCGCCGTCGGCCCCGATGCGGTAGAGCTTGGCGCCGCCCGGGGCCTTGTCGTACGGCATGGACCCCGCATACAGTCTGCCCGAAAGGTCGACGCCGCCCTCGTTCATGCGGACGCCGGGGTCCGCCCACATCTCGGCCTGCGGCACGGGCGCGCCGAAGGCGGAATCGGCGAGGGCGATGCCGCGCTCGATTCCCACGACGTATCCGCCGCCCGCGCGAGGCCGCACGAAGGCCGCAACCGACGACCCGGTCGGCAGCCGATCGACGCTTCCGTCCGAGCCGATCGCAAGGATGTCGCCCGCAAGCATGTCGACGATCCGCAGCCCGCCCCACGAGGCATGCCAAGCCGGGCCTTCGCCGTGGAAGGCGACGACGTCAGTTATTTGAGTTGTCTTCTCCATCATCGACGATGATAACGCGAAGATTGCGCGGGCCGTGGACGCCGTCGACGCGCACCAGCTCAATGTCCGAGGTGGCCGAGGGGCCGGCGATCCACGTGGTCGGACGCGTCGGATTCTCGCCGAGCACGGCGACGGCCTCGGGGACCGTCGCCTTGACGTCCGAGGCCTTGAGCACCACCACGTGGGTGTCTGGAACCAGGGAGATCGCGCGCCTGCCCATGTCCGGCGCGCCGTCGAGCATGATCGTGCCCGAAAGGGCGACGGCCACGCGCGAGGCGGTGACGACGGCGTCGATCCGGTCCAGCTCGGCATTGGTCAAAGGCGGCTCGTCGACGTGAATCTCGCGGCCTTTCGCGGCGGCCTCCGTCCAGGCGGGGTCGAGCCCGGGCGGCACGACGACGCTCGCCGCGTCCGACAGCGCCTCGGCGATGGCGGCCGGCACGTCGGCGGCGGCAGCCGCATGGGTGACCTTCGCCGTGTAATCGACGAGCTTCTCCTCCATCTCCGCCACGACGTCCGATCCGTCGCCGCCTGTGCGATAGTCCCGCGGAATCTCAGGCACGGGGATGGGCCCCGCCGCTCGGATTCGGCGGAAGATCTCCTCGCGTGCGTTCACAGCGGCCTTCATCGCCCGTCCTCCTTTTCTTCGCGCGCCTTCCACCATTGCCTGAAGCTTTGGGCGGGCGGCGCCGGAACGTCGCGCACCCTCGTCCACGATTTCGCGACCGGAAGCGGAACGCGGCCGATCTTCAAGTCGGGGCCGGCGATCAGGCGCCCGGCCTGGACGCTTTTGCCCGCGGCCTCCATCGCCTTGCCTGAACGCATGACCTTCGACGAGACGGCCATGCCCACGTCCCAGACGTTCGGAATGCCGCCGCGGTTGGCTTCGACCGACTTGTGGCGCAGATGGACGAGGATGTTCGGAAGGTCGATCTTGACCGGGCAGACGTCTCCGCACGCACCGCACAGAGAGCAGGCGAAGGGCAGACTGGACGCTGGATCGCTGCGATCGTAGGCCTCCAGCAGCTGCGGGGTGAGAACGGAGCCGATCGGCCCCGGATACACCGAGCCGTAGGCGTGCCCGCCCGTGTGACGGTATACGGGGCAGATGTTCATGCAGGCGGCGCAGCGGATGCATTTGAGGGCCTCGCGCCCGACCTCGTCGGCCAGCACGTTGGTGCGCCCGTTGTCGAGAAGGATGATGTGGAACTCCTGCGGTCCGTCACCCTCGGTGACGCCCGTCCAGAACGACGTGTACGGGTTCATGCGCTCGCCGGTCGCCGACCGCGGCAAAAGCTGGCCGATGACCTCGATGTCGCGATACTGCGGCACGAGCTTCTCGATTCCCATGATCGTGATGAGGGTTTCGGGAAGGGTCAGGCACATTCTGCCGTTGCCTTCCGACTCGAAGATTCCCACCGTGCCGGTTTCGGCCACCCCGATGTTTGCGCCCGAGAGTGCGACCTTTGCCGTCAGGAACTTTTTGCGCAGGTGCGCGCGAGCGGCCATGGCGAGGATGCGCGGTTCGTCGCTCAGACCCTGGGCGTCTTCCATTCGCGCCTCAAAGATGGCTTTCACTTCGGCGCGGTTGCGATGGATCGCTGGGACGACGATGTGCGAGGGCATATCCTCCGAAAGCTGGACGATCATCTCGGCCAGGTCCGTCTCCCACGCTTTGATCCCGTGCTTTTCCAGATGCTCGTTGAGGTTGATTTCTTGGGTTGCCATGGACTTGACCTTGACAACCTCGTCCACTCCCTTGGCGGAGATGAGGTTGAGCGCGATTGCGTTGGCCTCTTCGGCGTCGCGCGCCCAATGGACCACGCCGCCGCGCTTGGTGACGTTTTCTTCGAATTGCTCGAGGAGCCTCACCCAGTCGGCTGCCACGGCCCTCTTGATGTTCGACGCCGCTTCGCGAAGGCCTTCCCAATCGGGCATCTCCTCGACCCGCAGATTGCGCTTGGCCCGGATCTTGCCCGTCGCATACCCGAGATTGCGCCGCATCTGCGTGTTCTTGAGGGTCTCGTGAGCCGCCCGGGGAAAATGCCCGCCCCACTGCAGCGGATCGTCGGGAATCGGATGGCCGGGATGCCAGCCGAGCTTGGCCTCTTCGGCGTCTTTCTGCGTCCACGTCGAGGGCCGGAATTTCTTGGCGAAATCAGAGAGGGTCCCCATCATGCACCTACCTTCGTGTTTGTCGCGGGGGCGAACCAGGGGGATTCCTCGGTTCCTGCAAGGACTTCGGCCAGATGCATCGATCTGATGCCGGAGCCGGATCGCGCCAGGCCTCCGCCGATGTTCATCAGGCACGAGTAGTCGCCTGCCACGACGATCTCGGCGCCCGTCGAGATGATGTTCGCCATCTTGTCGGAGAGCATCGCTGCCGATACCTCGGGGTTCTTCAGCGAAAAGGTTCCTCCGAAGCCGCAGCAGACGTCGGAATCGGGCAGCGGCACGTAGTCGATGCCCCGGACGGCCGCAATGAGCCGCGTGGCGGTGTCGCCGATGCGCGCCACCCGCAGGGAGTGGCACGTGGTGTGATACGTGACCCTGTGAGGGAAATAGGCGCCGACGTCGGCCATTCCGAGCACGTTGACGAGCAATTCGGGAAGGTCGTAGGTTTTCTTGGCGAGCGCCTCCGCGTAGACCGCGAGCTGCGGCTTGCCTTGGTCTCTCGCCACAAGCGCCGCCTGATGCCGGAGCGACCCCGTGCACGAGCCCGATGGGGCGACGATGGCGTCCCATTGCCCGTCGAGCACGGGGGTGAAGGTGTCGACGTGGTTGCGGATGAGCGGAATGGCCTCGGGATAGTAACCCGTGTTGACGTGCATTTGGCCGCAGCAGCCCTGGGCTTCGGGAAAATAAACCTCGTGCCCTAGGCGTTCGAGCAAATGGACGGTCGCCTGCGCCGCCTGCGGGAACATGACGTCCGCGATACACGTTGAAAACAGTGCGATTTTCATACGTTTGCCTTTTCTATTGAGGGGGGTTCAGACCGCCGCAGAAGGGTTCGGGCAGCCGTTTCGCCTGCCGTCGGGGACGACGTCGCAGAAGCGGATCCGCGGACGCCGCCTCGCGAGCGAAGATCCTGGGACTGCGCGGAGGAAAATCCGCGGGAGTCGCGTGCGGCGATTCCGAAGCGCAGTCAAACGGAAGCCCTTTTTGCCTACCGCCCGGAACCCCGGCGTCGTTTTACAGGGAGCCCCAGCGTCAGTTTGAGATGAGGAACCCCAGCGTCCCGCTCGAAGCAAGCACCACGATCATGCCGAGCAGTGCGATGAAAGCGATCGAGTAGGGGGCGGCTTTGCGCAGGAGCGTCGATTCGGATCCGGGCTCCTTGATCGCCGTGGCCGCGATTGCGAGATTCTGGGGGCTGACTATTTTTCCGATGCCACCTCCGATTTCGTTGGCTGCCAAGAGCAGTTGAGTGCTGATTCCGGCCTTCGCCCCCGCCGTCGACTGGAGATTCGCGAACAGGGCGCCGGCCGACGTCGCCGAACCTGTCACTGCCGTTCCGACCCACCCGAGGATGGGCGAGAGGAATGCGAACGCCCCGCCCGCCGCGGCGAGCCACGTGCCGATGGCCACCGTCTGGCCCGAGAAGTTCATGACGTATGCGAGAGCCATGACCACGGTGATGGTCAGGATGGCGAGCTTGAGATCGATGACCGTCTTCCACAGCGTCGCCATCCCCTCGCCGAAGGAGAAGGGGTGCTTTCCGCCGGAGCTGTTCTTTCCGTAGACGACGGCGACGATCAGCCCGGTCAGCAGGAGCATCGTCCCCGGCGATGAAAGCCAGCTGAACGTGAACTGGGTTGCCTTGACGGCCTGCCCGTCGGCGCCGAGCAGCTGACCGTCAAGCCCCGGCCAGCCGAATGCAACGTCCGTCGATTCGAGCGCCTTGGGCACATCGATTCCCGCCGTCCACAGCTTGGCGACTGCGAAAATGACGACCACGAGCCAGTAGGGCAGGAGCCCCAGGGCCACGCGCGAGCCGCTGAGCTTTTCCGAGGAGGTCTCGGACAGCTGTTCCTCAGGCGTGCGGGGGCGCCACACCCGCAGGAGGAGGGTGACCGAGGCGAAGGAGAGCAGCGACGCGAACACCGCCGTCAACTCGTAGGAAAGGAAGTTTGCGGCCACGATGTGGCCGAGCCCCATGGTCACCCCGGCCACGAGCGCGGCAGGCCACGCCTGTTTCATTCCGCGTTTGCCGTCGAGGATGCCGAGGAGGAGCACGGGGATCCAGCACAGGAAGAGCGGGGTGATGCGCCCTTGGGTCGCGCCGACGGCGTCGGCGGAGGAGCTGCCGAGCTTCGCGGCGGTGGTCACCGGGATGGCCATCGCGCCGAAGCAGACGTTGAGAGCGTTGCCGACCATCGTCGCGAGCGCCGCCTTGATCGCGGGGACGCCGAGGGCGAGCAGCATGGCGCAGGAGATCGCGACGGGCGCGCCGAAGCCCGCGAGGCCTTCCATGAGGCCGCAGAAGCAGAAGCCGATGAGGAGCGCCTGGACCCGCACGTCCCCTTTGCCGACGGCGGCGAACACCCGCCTGACGTCTTCCGAGCGGCCCGTTTTCTTTGTCAGGTTGTAGAGCCACACGGCCATGATGACGATGTAGACGATCGGGAAGAGGCCGAAGGCCGCGCCCTGGGTCGCGGAAAGCAGCGCGAGGTCCACAGGCATGCCGAAGGCGAAGATCGCCGCCGCGAGGGCCGCCGCAAGAGAGATGATCGCGCACACGTGCGTTTTCACCTTGAACACGCCAAGAAGAACGAAAAAGACGACGAGCGGCAGAAGGCCGAGCAGCGCCGTCAATGCGAGCGACGATCCCACCGCCGTCGTCGACGGCGTGTAAGCGGCGTAGATCATGGGGTCTCCTTTCTTCTGCGAGGGGATCTGCCCCTGGCCGCACCTCCGTTGGTTACGGTCTGAAAGTGACCGAAATGGTGAGAGGCTTCTGCCGTCTCCTTCGTACGGCGAGATCCCCTGATGTGCGACCTACGTTACACCCGGCGAACGTTCGAGATCAACGGGATTGGCAGAGCGGGGTTCTATGCATAAAGAGCCTCGGTCAATCAGCCCTGCGACAGCCGCCGCACTCGATGATTGCGGCCGGATACTAGAGGTCTCATTTGCCCGTGGGGATAGAAGCTCGGGCTGCCCGGAATGTGGCAGTCACTGCGGCAGGCGGGCATCCCCATAAAGCCGAGAGCCTTCTGTGGCTTGGCGTGCACGCCTTTCTCCGTCTCGCATTCTTGAAGGGGGAAGCAACCTACCGGAATGCCTACTATTCTGGTGTTCATCCGCCTAGTCTGGTTGGTGTACGGGGGTTGAACGCCCGACCGTTTGCCGGAGAGTTGAGGAGGCTCGGCATGTCCACATCTATGAAAACGTATCAGCGAATCATTGGTTTTCTGGCGCTAGTACTTACGTTGCTTTTGGGAGCGTGCCGAACCGACATAACTTTTGAAGTGCATCCAGACGGTAAAATCAAAACCGTTGTGATTGCCGAGGACAGCCGCGGCACGCTGGCGGCTATACATCAAACTTGTGATGACCTGCGAGTTCAGTTTAAACGTGTCGGCAACCTTTCTGAAAACGCCAAAATGGAAGACATTACGCCCTCAGGCGGCAATCTCACGTGTAGATACACTTCGGACGATCCGATCAGAAAAGGTGAAAAGATTACTGATAATGGTAGGAACTACTCTCTTACCTTTCCGCCTTCAACACAACAGAGTCAGACGAATCGCAAAATGAACGCCACGACGACGATTGTCATGCCGGGCAAGATTGTGCGGACCACGGTGGGCAGGATTGAGGGCAATAAGGTGATCATCAAAGGTTTGGATTACATTAGTGACGGTTTCACTATTGTTGCTCAGAAAGAATCTTCATCTAATCATTCTGATAGTTCGTCGTCTAAGAAGCCTGGTGTGTCGGTCTCGGAGAAGGCCGACGGCGGTTTTTCTGTATGGGGGTGGATTCTCCTCGGATTCAGCGTTTGCGTGGTTGTTGTTATTGTTGTGGGAGTTGTTGTCGCTGTTGTGAAGCGGCGGCGGGGTCGCGGGCAGGCTGTTGGGCCGTATTCTTACCAGGGCAGGTAGGTCGATTCGGGTTGTGGCGCAAGCGCGATCAGGGTGGGGCACGAGCTTCGGCTCGTGCCCCACCCTGATTGTTGTTCGCTCCGGTGTTTCGTCAAACTGGCGGCTGTGTGACGCTGGTTTGGCCCCCGAGCTTGGCTGGTGGTTAGTTGTTGTCGTCGGCGGTGTGTTGGCTTCCTGCGGGCAGGAAGGTGATGGTCTTGTCGTTTTCGTAGGGCGAGACAGGCCTGAGCTCGGCGGATGCTTGGTCGTCGTGTTGTTTGTCGCTTGCGCGCCGCTGTCCGATCAGGGCTGCCAGGGCGCGGGAGAACGCCGAATCCCGCGGCTTCGACCCCTTCTTCCGCGAGGCCGACCCCTTCGGCGAGGCGGGGGTCGTCTGGGAATCCGACGCGCCGCGGGCGGTTGAGGCTTTGCGGGTTTGGGCTCCGCGGGCCGAACCCCCGCGCGAAGAAGAAGCCGATCGGGCCTCGGCGCCGCGAGAATTCGAGGCTCGGGATGCGGTCCCTGTCCGCGAGCCGCTTGCGGCGGCCCGCGTGTTTCCGGCGCTTGTCCGCGTGTTTCCGGCTCTTGTCCGCGAGCCGGTGTCGTTGACGCTTCCCGGGCGGCCGGCCGAGGCGGGCGAGTCGGTGGTTTTGCGCGCCACGGTCAATGTGCCTTTGAGAATCCCCGAACCGCGAGACGACGAGACCGGCACTCTGGCGCGCTGAGCCGTCGTTGCCCCGCGCAAAAAGCCCGACGGGCGCCCCTGAGAACTGGACGGGACGGGGCGGGCTGCCCCGGTGGCCCCGCCCCGAACACCGCGACCCGCAGACGATGCCGGGGTTGTGGGGGTTGTGGCTCGTGCGGCGGTGGTCGCCCCTCGCAAGAGTTCGCTTGTTTTCGCCGGCGGGGCCGAACGTATGGCCGCGCCCGACCGGGCAGGAGAAGACGACACCGGGGCGCTCTTGGCCGCGGCGGCTGCGCGTGCTGCCCGGTAGGCCCGATACCCGAGCACGGCGGCCGGCCCGCCGGCTGCGGCGGCTGCTGCGGCCAGATGGTCGTGGACGGCCGAGACGCGCTTGCCCGGGTTCAACACGCCCAGGTCGGAACCGGGGACGGAACTAGAGCCGACGGTCCCGGACTGGACCGGTGTGTAGTGGCTGCTCTGCAACCCGACATCCCCAGGGCTGTGAGAGCCTCCTCCTCCGGGGTCGGTGTGGCTGCCCGGGCTTCCTAGGGAGACGTCTCTTCCGGGGGTGTGCCAGGCGGTCGCCGACCGGACAGGGCCAGAGGCGACAGCCGAACCCGGACTCGCCCCGCGGTCTCCCGCAGCCGGTCCGTGCCTCTGGGCGGCCTCGTGGCGCTCGAGCCGTTCGACCAGGGCCGGGTCGGAGGACTTGAGCTGTTGGCGGAGCCGGTCCTGATAAGGCAGCGAGGCGATCCCGTTGAGCGTGCGCACATTCAACGCATGCAACACCGCCTTCGCCCGCCGATCAATCTCCGCATGCGCAGCAGCACGCCTCGCATTGACCTCAGCTATAACGGAGCTGCTCAAAGGACCGGATTTTCCAGCGGTCTCCATGTTTGCGAAAGTGTCGTTCACCAATGCGAGGTCGGCTTGGATTTGGATGCTGTGGTTTTTGGCTTCGATTCCGCCGTTCATGACGTCTTTGACAACTCGTGCCATTTGGTCGATCTTGTTCGCCTGGTCATACAGCTTCGTTGCGACCCGGTCGAAGTACCGGCGGGCCGCGTCGGCGGTCTGGCCTTCCGTTCCCAGATCGGCGACGATCCTTCGGTTGTTGTCGGCAATGAAGCGCAACTGAGCCGAGACGTCCGCGAAGTACCCGAAAGAGTCCTGGATCGAAGACGGCGACCACGACTCAATCCCGTGCAAACGGTCCGCATGAGGAGTCGCCATGGCTACTTGCCTCCCAACTTCGACGCCGCGTCGAAAGCGGCGCGTGCCTGGCTGTAGGCCGACACGATCCCGCCCATCTCCTCGGGCCGCCGGTAGGTGAACTTCTCGTCCACAGCGGCCAGTCGGGCCAGATAGGCCTGCCGCTCGGCCTCGTTGAGCTGCGTGAACGACGCGAGCGAGGCCCGCAACTTGGCCACCCCGGCCTTTTCCAGGCGCGAGGCGATCGACATCTTCTTATCAACCATGACCGCTGTGCTTTGCAGGGGCGAGCCGAACTGAACCAGCTCCCCGACGCCCGACCACTGCACCCCGCCCGACGAGCCCGACAGACCGAACGAGGCTCCCGACGCCCCGGACGAACCAGACTTCGCCAGCTCCGCGGCGGCCGAGTGGGCGGCCACGGCGAAGGCGCTCTGGGCCTTCTCGAACGCCTGCCCGTTGGCCTCCATCGCGGCCAATTGACGGTCAAATGCATCCCGATCCAACTTAAAGACCGACATACACGTCACCTCCTAAAAACATGCAAAACGTTATTAAATGACATAATCGCGTGGCGTGCTTGTATGGCACAGGCCGCCGCCTGTATACACAAGCTCCCACGCGCAGGGTCGACCTCGCGCGGACCTACAATGCTTCACGCCGACAGGCCGGCGACGCCGACGTCTCCAGACCCTACCCCCGTGCAAGCGGCAAGATCAACGTGCATACACGGTATGTTTGTGCAAAGGTCGGCGAAACCCCCGCCGTCGCGCGGCAAAACCGCCAACATTCGTCGCCGCGTGACGTGTCTCACAATATGTTGTGCGGTGCCAATTGGGGCTGCGACGACGTCGGCCGGGGACTCTCGCACCCCGGGCCATGCGCCTCAGGTCCCACATCGCAGCGCCGTCGACGTCTGCGCCTCAGGTTCCGCATCCCTACGTGCTGACCTCGCCCCTCTGCGGGCCAAAGAGCTCGAGGCCGCCCGCATCCTCGCAGCGCGGGAATCCTACAAGCCGCATCAACGCGAACTGAACCGATAACCGTCCAATGTCGGCTCCGTCAAAACCGAACGTCGTTGCGGGAATTGCGCGTAGATTTTTTGTATGTTGTCACGCAAGCCTCGGTTCAAGCTCTGTTCGCCATTGTCTTGCTTCCAGCTCCACCTTTCATGAAGAGTCGTTAAACGTCGCCATTTGAACGGAAATCCGCACGATTGCGACATTCTCGACAGTCATAAACTGATGACTTTGTGCAGTTTTACATTCCTGTGCCCTGAAGCCGTGCAATCGCCGATCGGCTGTGCTAGATTCCAACTGTCTACGTTGCCGCAAGGTAATCGGAGTTCACGCAAATACTGAGTAACGGAGGCGTCACGTTATGGCGAACCTTGAATTCGACCGCGAGGCGGTTGGTGTAAGCGCCAAAGCCGATTGGCACGATTCGCAGACCTTCGCGTCTGTCGCGAGCTTTGCGCGTTCCCTTTCGTCCAAGGGAACGGCTGTTGATCTTCCGCGGATCTCCAGCCCCGGCACAGCCGCTCTGCGCAAGGAAATCGAAACGTGGATCGGGTTCTTGGACGTTGTTGCCGCCGAGTTTTCCGATGCGTGTGCCGATCTTGGCTCCGGCCAGAAAGAAGCGAGCGAAAACTATGACGCGACCGAAAAGAAGTCAACGAAAGACTTCCGAAAGATCGCTGACACGATGGGCGGCGCCGTATGAGCGGCAAAGATGTGATGCCGCTTCCCAAGGATGTGCGGCCCGTCGTCGATGCTCTCGTGGGCGATTTCGCCCGCATTTCGAAGACCGTATCCTTCACGCAGGTTGCTTTGCATGGAGGCAAGGAGGTTCCCGGATGGGTGGGAGCTGCGGCCGACGCCTACACGGATCAGATCCTCAAGCTCGGCGGCCATGCCCGGAAGCTTCCTCCCGCCATCGCCACGGCAATCGTGGCGCTGCACGAATGGTCCGCGACTGTGGGGGATGTAATCGAACGCAAAATCCCGCCGCCATGGGACGAATACGACGGGGCAGAGGCTGAGATGCACGCGAGGCAGGCCAAGTTCATCCACGGAGAGGGCGGGCAGCGGCCGACGCCGGCCGAAATCTCGGCTAACGAGGCGGTGCTGCGTTCCGACTGCCGTCAGATCCAAGCCGGCGTCGTAGCCCGATACGGGCAGATCCTGCGCGAGCTTGACGGTGTTGCCGACGCCGCCGCCAAAAAGATGAAAGCCGCACGCGAAGCGATCGTTGACTCGGAGACTCTCGCCAAAGGCCGCGACGCCGTGGGGGCTGTGCTTTTCGACGACATGCCGCTGGTGGACGGTCAAGCGGAGTGGGCGTACGCCCAACACTCCGCCGCCGAGGCTGCCAAGATCGTCAACGATCCCGATGTCACCCCGGAGAAGGTCCAGAAGTTCGAGGCCAAGTACGGCGAGATGTGCAAGAACCCGTTCTTCGCCCAGGCTCTGGCCTCGCGAGTGCCGCCGAAGAACATACTGAGGTTTCAACGCTTGGCCTATAGACACATGACTCTGTCTTCGGATTCGCATCCGATTCTAAGCGACTATAAGCAACGGGTGGAATCGCTGACGCGCCACCTGGGGAATGTTTTCGTGCTCTCAACGGGAGGAATGAACGCCGATCCTTCTGTGGCCCACGATCAAAGGAGCTTCTTTGCCGCGCGCGCCGGACTGGTCGCTGCTGACGGAACTCCGATCCCCCAGATGATTGGGCGGCGCCTCGAAGAGTGGAAAGCGGTGGGGAAGACCCTCTACAAAGCGGACGGATCGGTCGAGAAGGACACCGAGACGTGGTCAGGCGGCAATCGCTCCCGCCATTACGGCTACGAGTACCTTGCCGACATGATGGGTTCCGCCGCGAAGGCCAATCCGAACCTGGCCTTGGGGCCAGAGTGCTTCGACGGCGAAAAGTCGATTGCGAAGGATATTCTCAAGTGGGATCACCTTAACCGCAAGCACATGGGCGGTCTTGGCTCTTTTTGTGTGACGGCAGGACGTCAGTGGGGAAGATTCGACGCGCCGAGCGGCCACGACGAAACGGGCGACGCGATTCACTCCATGCTCCTGCTCATGGACCATCCGGAATCACTCGAGTCCGACGACGCCGACGGGATGCAGCAGGAGGATCGCGAGGCTCTTCGCGAAAGCAATCGCCGTCGTTTGAACAGCGTGCGTTCTTTCCTTGCGTCGGGCACCGGTTTCGATGTCGATCTCAACAACGACGGCAAAATAGAAAAGGGTGAAGGTCACGAAACGGCAGTCACCCGCTATCTGACCGGCCATCGTCAGGATGGGCCAGACGATGAGTACAAGGGATTCCAGGATCACGGGGAGCAGTACGGTCGCGTTCTCCAGCAGGCGTCTGCCCGCGAGCCGTTTATGGCGATGCCGGAAGAGAGCCAGTACGCCTCTCACGCCGAGTATCAGCGAGCCTACGACGAGTGGAGGGCATGGCAGGCAAGGAATGAAAACGCTGCCTTAGTGGCTTTGAATCACATGCGCGGGTATCAAGAAGGGCTTGAAAACCCAAAATCCCGAGGGTATGAAATCGGTGGGCAGAACGCTTTCGGGTATTACAACTCAAAGCTGCGTTCGTGGACGGGCCTGATCCTTCAGCCATACGTCGAAGATATAACAAATTCGATGTACAACGGCAGGGACGGATACGGTGTATCTGGAGGGGCTGTTAAGAATAGCCGTCTTCATTTCCCTTCGGACTTCAGAATGCGCATCTTTGGGAAGAACGGCATGTTCGCGGATCTGGGATTCGACGAGCCCGCCGTGGACGACCACGGAACGCCGAACGACAAGAGCGACGACACGTACGTGGGAGGCAGGGCGCCTGCTATAGACAATCTTTTGATTGCCGCCAAAAGGGGCTATACGGAGGATCTCAACCAAGCTTTTGCCGATGGTGGAGCCCCCGATAAGGTCAAGAATGTTTCGGCCCGCTGGGCTCCCATAACAGAGGGTCTTTTTACAGCGCCGAAGGATTCCGACGCTGCCGTCCTCAGAGCTTTGGATCGGCGGAACGCTCGTTGGCAAAAGGTAGTCTCTTTCGGTATCGACTTCTCCCCGGTCGGATTGGCGACAAAGAATCCAGTCGGCGGTTTCATTATGAATCAAGTCAAGTCTCGGTTTTCGTCGGCTCCCGTCATGGAAGCGATGTGGCCCACTAACAACGCCGCGGCTGCCGAAAGCGAGATAGTGACGAAAGAGATGCTGGCGGAAAAGTTCATGACCAAAACGTTCTATAGCGTTGCAAGCACGCATGATGTGTTCCAAGGAGCCTCTCCGACGCCGGCTGAATATAGTGCGAAACTAGGTGAGCGCGAACAATTCGTGGATGCGAATGGGAAGATAATTCCCTATGACCAGATGGCCCCTGAGCAGCGGGGAGGATTTGAGGATTATGTCTCATCGTATGCAGGAAAGAGGTACGGCGGCCAGATCAACGACATTCAGACGGCGATCACGAACGCGGCAAAGAGGCATCATGATGCGCGGGTTGCGAGCAAGTAGGGTCGGTGTGCGGCATTTGAGTGTCGGTTCGTTGCTGTGGCGAGGGTTTGCCGGGGTGCGCGGGTTGTTTCGGGGCGCGGGGAGGCGTGTGTGGCGTCTGTTCGTGGCGGGGGTTGCGTTGCTGGCTTTTGCGGGTTGCTCGCCGGTCAAGCCGTCCCAATCGCCTGAGGGCACTCCAGATACGTTTTCGATGCGTGTGCCGCAAGGGTGGGTTGAGGTGGCCAAACTGAGGGACGACTGGCTTTTCGCGGTGACTCGGACGGGGCAGTTCGACCTGGATGTCGCCGGTATCCAGGTTCATTGGTCTTCTTTGAAGATGGCTCGCGATATTCTGGGCACCGGCAAGCTTACCGCGAAGCGGTACAGGGATTACTTCATGATGGAGGCGAGGAAGATTAAGGGGGTGTCTGTCTCAGATCGGATGGACGACCGGATGATTGGAGGGGAACGGGGATACGGATGGGTCCTCGTCTCTTCAGAACCGGGCGGAGACCAGACAACCTATGAGTGGATCGTCCTGCGGCGCGACGGCCTGTGGAAGTTTTACGTCACGTCTGACCCCGGGGCCCCTGTTCCCGACGATCTGGTCAAAGCTCTCGACACGGTCAAGTGGAAAACGAAGTGATACGGCCAAGGGAGGCGACATGAGATTCGAACTCTTGGTCGGTGTGCAGCCTTTGGACCCTGGCTCGTTGCTGTGGCGAGGGTTTGCCGGGGTGCGCGGGTTGTTTCGGGGCGCGGGGAGGCGTGTGTGGCGTCTGTTCGTGGCGGGGGTTGCGTTGCTGGCTTTTGCGGGTTGCTCGCCGGTCAAGCCGTCCCAATCGCCTGAGGGCACTCCAGATACGTTTTCGATGCGTGTGCCGCAAGGGTGGGTTGAGGTGGCCAAACTGAGGGACGACTGGCTTTTCGCGGTGACTCGGACGGGGCAGTTCGACCTGGATGTCGCCGGTATCCAGGTTCATTGGTCTTCTTTGAAGATGGCTCGCGATATTCTGGGCACCGGCAAGCTTACCGCGAAGCGGTACAGGGATTACTTCATGATGGAGGCGAGGAAGATTAAGGGGGTGTCTGTCTCAGATCGGATGGACGACCGGATGATTGGAGGGGAACGGGGATACGGATGGGTCCTCGTCTCTTCAGAACCGGGCGGAGACCAGACAACCTATGAGTGGATCGTCCTGCGGCGCGACGGCCTGTGGAAGTTTTACGTCACGTCTGACCCCGGGGCCCCTGTTCCCGACGATCTGGTCAAAGCTCTCGACACGGTCAAGTGGAAAACGAAGTGATACGGCCAAGGGAGGCGACATGAGTAGGAGGCGACATGAGACTCAAGCTCTCGTCGTCGGTCTTCTCATTGCTTGCGCTTATTAGCTTGCTTGTTCCAGGAAGCGGTGTCTTTGACGGGTTCGCTGCGGAGTCGGTCCAGCGATCTTGGGTTGTCGAACCGCGCGAGTCTCTGACGGGGGTTCAAGTACTCGTATGACTTTCCCGGCGAGGGAAGTCAGGCGGTTCGTGCGCGCTGCCGCACCCGGTCTATGAAGACGGCGACAGCCGGCCTAGGCAGACGAACACCTCGCGTGGACAAGCAAGGAAGTGAGCTCAGGAGAATGAGAGCGCCCGACTTGGAGCTCCGACCGGCAGAGACGACGAGGGGCCCGAGCTGCGGTCGGCAGAGTCAAATATGTACCCGGAGCCTCCTTCGGCGTTGTCCGTCTTACGCCCTATGGCAGGAGGCTCCGGGAGCTTTAATGTGTCCGAACCGGTTTTCGACGACGTCGAACTTCGATGACGACGTCGAACTTCAAGTCGAACTTCAATTCGGACACCCTAAGCTACCACGGCTGGCCGCGGATGTGACAACTCGAGAGGGCCCGCGTTTGTCAACCGTCCGCGTAGCGCCGTCGTCGAACTGGTCGTTGGCGATGCATGCCGAAGAGCGGTGTGACTTCGTCGACCGGTCGTTTGCGACGTGCGCCCGAGGAGGCCGCCCTCGCGTGCCGGCGTGTCAGCGTTCGCCGTCGCATACCAGTGGTTTTCCGCATGGCGGCGAGGGATGCGCCCGTCGCCGCCAATCAACGAGAACTCGGACGAGCAGCGTTCCGCGCGGCGGCGAATGTGCGAGCAGCGGCCGACGGCGGTGACTAGTAGTCTGGCCGGAGACGGCTCGATTCCAGGGCTGAGCTGCGCGTGAACCGCCGCGCCGAGCCGGGCGTGAACCGCCGCATCGAGCCGGGCGTGAACCGCCGCATCGAGCCGGGCGTGAACCGCCGCGGGGCGCGTCGCTACGAACTCAATGACGAATGAGTTCGGATGGTCATTGCCGTCCCGAGAAGAGGAGAGACCCGGTGACGAAGCGAAACGGCTGTGCAAACTTGGTGCGCGGGAAGTCGTCTCACCTTGGCCGCTGACACCGAGGCCGATCGCGACGCCGAGCTTCTCGAAGCTGTGGGGGACGGGGACGAACGCGCATTCGCCGAGCTGTACCAGCGCTACTCGGCTGTGGTGTTCGCTTTCGTTCTCGCCCGAAGCGATGACCGGGGCGACGCTGAGGAAATCAGCGCGGACGTGTGGCTGGGGTGTTGGAGATCGGCCCCCGCCTTCAGGGGCGACAGCAGGATTCTCACCTGGCTTCTGGGGATTGCCAAGCGTCAGATCTGGACGCACACTCGCCGGCGGAAGATTCCGACGGCGCCTTTGGACGAGGAGGTCGAATGTCTGGTCGACGACGCCGCCGATCCGGCGGACCTGGTCGCGATGGCGACCGGTGTCGACGAATTGCTCGGGGCTCTCAGGTCCCTGCCCCAAGGTCTCGCCGAGGTGGTCGGCCTCGCCTGGCTGCACGAATTGCCATACGGGGAGATCGCTTCGGTGCTCGAAATACCCGTCGGCACGGTGAAAAGCCGTGTTTCGCGGGCGCGGCGGCTGTTGAAAGAGGCGCTGACGAGGCAGTGAGGAGGGGCGATGTTTGAGCGCGGACAACGCGAACGCGAGGCATTGAAAGCCGCCTTGCGCCAGTGGGAGTTCGAACGGAGCGAGCCGCCCGGCTACGAGCGAGTGCGCCGTCGGGTGGCCGCTTCGCCGTCGCCGCTCGAGCGGCAGCGCCGAACGGCAGGGCAAAGCCTTCGGCTGGCGGTGGCCTTGGGGTGCTCGCAATTGAAAGTCGTGCCATGGCTGGTGGTTCCGCTTGCTCTGCTGACCGCCGCGTTCGCGGCGCTGGCAGCCCGATTCTTCAGCGTGACCATGGGGCTGCACGCCGCAGTGGGGGGATTCGCGTCCTTGGCGTTGTTCGGCGTCAACCTGACGGTGACCACGGCGCTGTCTCGAATCCGCCAGGACGTCGTCGCTTTGACTACGCCGTTGGGACCGTCGACGGCAGTGCTCGCCCGGGTGGCCGCGGTGCTGGCGCTCGACGCCGCGACGGGGATCCTGGGCGCCGCAGCCGCTGCCACGTGGGGCACGGCAGACGTCTTCGGTCCGATTCTCGCGGGGTGGCTGGTCCCGATGGCGGCGGTGGCGGGGACCGTCGCGTTTCTCTCCATCTGGGTGGCCCCGTGGGCGGGCGTCGTGGTGGGGCTGGCCGCCTCCGCCGTTGTGGGGCCGTCCTCTTCGCCGTTCGGCCTCGGCCCCTCTGGTTCGCTGCAGGAGGCGATCACTCCTGCGGGGGTCGTTGCCCTCGGTCTGGCGTTGATCGCCGGCGCAGCGTTTTCTGCCCCGCGAGCAATGGCTTCGTCGAGGGACGGGTGACTTCCCGTGAACCGGTCGGCCCTGGCTCGCTACTCACACAACGACAGTGAGTTGGACGGGAAAGGAGTCAACATGTCGGTCTCGTTCCTTGCGGCACAGCTGCGACGAGTTCGCGTCATCTTGGCCATACCGCTCGTAGCTGCGGTCGTCACCGCGCTCGTGGGCAGGTTGGCTGCGGCCGCGTGGTCCTCGATGCAAGGCATGGCATTGGCGTTCGGATTGAGGCAGATTTTCGTCATCTGTAGCGGCGTGGCCGTGGCCATCGTGCTGACGGGCGATCCGTTGGTCGAGCTTCATGAGGCTACTCCGGCGTCATTCCGACGCGTGCAAGTGGTTCGCGCGGTGGCTGTGACCGCGTCCGCGGTGATCGGAGCCGTTGTCATGTTCGCGCCGCTGCATGTGGCCGGCGTGTGGATGCAAGACAAAGGGTGGATCACCGTCGTCATACCGATCGGATCGGCAGTGACGATCGCCGCTGCCGCATTCGGCGCTGCGGCTTACACGGGATCGGCGTCTTCCACCACGATCGTTGTCACGGCAACCTGGCTGTTTTTGGCCGCGCTGTGGGATCCGTATGTGGAGCCTCTGCTCTTGCGGCGTGGAATACCCGTTTTGATCGCAACGATTTTGGCCGTTCGGGCGTGGCGCAGGCTCGGCGACGCCGAGCGCAACATATCGCAGGCGGTGACAGCGGCATGACTTTCGTCGATCTCTTACGCGTCCACGCACGAATAGCGTGGAGACAGAAAACGCTGTGGTACACATCGATACCGTTGACGCTGTTTGCCGTCTTGCTGAGCTTCGGAGGAAAAGCGCCGAATACCGGAGACGTCAGAGACCTCGTCTACAAGGCGCAGGTTATGGTCATCTTCGTCGGCATCGCCTATGCCGCGGCGTTCACCAGTCTTCTCTCCGCTCCCGCCCGTCTTGGCATCGGCGAGTTGGAATCGTCCGCCCCGGTCGGCTTCATGAAGCTCCGGATGGCGCGGGTGCTGGGGCCATTCGCTGTAGTCATCGTGCCGCCCTTGGCCTTCCTTCTCGTCATGGGAACGATTCAGACGGTCCAGGGAAAATGGGACGGGCTGCCTATGGCTCTCGCCGTGACGGCATCGATGATTGCGCCCGCGATGCTGTGCTCGATTGCGATCTCAGCTTTCACGGGGTCCTTTCTGCCGCAGGCCTTCGCGCGCATCGTGGCTGTTCTCGCTTGGTTCTACCTCGTATTCTCGACCCCTGCGATTCCTGTGCCTGCTCCCGAGGGCACGATCTTCGGGGTCACCGGGGACGCCGTCGCCGAGGGTTGCTTCGGTTCGCGACCGTTGTATGCGCTCACAGGTCCGCTCAGTTCTTCTCCTGGGCCGGTTACGGCCACCGTTTCTCTGCTGTGGCAGCTCACCCTGATCATCGTGCTTCTAGCCATCGGCTCCCGTTTGTCCGAACGCTTCCGGGATCGTTGAGAGGAATCATCCCATGTACATCTCTATCAACCACGTCACAAAGCACTTTCGGGGCAAGCCGAAGGCTCTCGACGACGTCACCATCGATCTTCCCACCGGGATGATTGGCTTGCTCGGCTCGAACGGCGCCGGCAAGACCACGCTCATGCGCATGCTGTGCGGCATCATTCAGCCCACGGAGGGAAAAGTGTTCGTCGACGGTCAGGATCTCAGCGCTTCGGCGAGCCGTCGTGCGGTCAAGAGCGTCCTAGGCTACCTCCCCCAGCACGTCGAACCTTACCCGAATCTCACGCCGCTGGAGTTTCTGGACTACGTCGGCATCCTCAAGGGGATCGACAAGCGCTCCGCACGCCGCAGTCAAGCCGAGCAGCTCGTGGCCCGTGTTGGGCTCACCGATGCCAAGAACAGACGCATAGGAGGGTTCTCTGGCGGGATGCGGCGCCGGGTGGGCATAGCGCAGGCCCTTATGGGGGAACCTCAGCTCATCATCGTCGACGAACCCACCGCCGGCTTGGATCCTGAAGAGCGCATACGTTTCAGGACCTTGTTGGCGGGGCTCGGCGCTGAACGCACTGTGATCTTGTCCACCCATATTCTCGACGACGTCGCCCAGACGTGCCCCTACATATTTGTTCTGGGGCATGGACGCACCCGTTACGACGGCCCGACGGGCGGCCTCATCGAAGCAGCCCGAGGCCGCACGTGGCTGACTGATCCGCGCAGCGCTCAGCTTCCGGAGCACGCGGCAGTGGTCAACGCTCTCACCGTGCCCGGGGGAACCCAATACAGGATCGTCACCGACATGCCGCCCGACGGCGCGGAACCGGTCGAACCGAACCTCGAAGACGGCTACATGGCTCTCACCATCAACAAAGAAACACCATGAAACAAGGAGTCATCATGAAACAAAAGAACACTGTGGAGCGAGAAAACATCGCCAAACGAGGCGCCTCATCGAGAGTGCCTAGGCGAATTCGAGGCGTCATAACCGCGTGCCTTCTTGGAGCGATGGGACTGTCCGGGTGCGGGATGCTTCACCCTGAGGATTATCCGACTGACACGGCGAAGCTCCCCAAGGCGACGAGCAACCCGGCAAAGATTTCGAAGGCGACATTCAGGCATAGCTGGAACTTGATGGTCGACCACGGGACTGTCTATTGCAAGCTCAACTCCGCTGGCGATCCGATCCTCTATTTCACCGCTCCCAATGGAACCGAGTACGCACTCAATTCCGTCACCGGCAACGGTGGGCGGCCAAACATCGAAGACATCGCCGACGGTTCCGTGGGGCCGATTCGCTCGTTCGCCTTCAGCGTCTGCGATGTCAAGTGACCCCGGCTAAATCCAGTCGCGTCTGGTCAGGCGCCGCGCTCTGGAGCCTGCTCTCGGCAAGAGGCGCACCCGGCAAAAGGTACCCGGAGCCTCCTTTGGCGTTGTCCGTCTGACGCCCTAGGGCAGGAGGCTCCGGGAGCTTCAAAGTGTCCGAACCGGTTCTAGGCGACGTCGAACTTTGATTCGGCTAGCCCAAGCTACCACGGCTGGCCCCGGTTGTGACAACTCGAGAGCGGCCCGAGTTTGTCAGCCGTCCGCGTAGCGCGGATACCGATCGGTCGCTTGTCGGCATCGCGGCGAAGGCAGCCGACGTCGCCGGCCGGTCACATGCATCGCCGATGCTCGCGGGTCATTTGACGTCGTCGTCGACCCAGTCGAGGGTCTTCGATATCGCCTTCTTCCACTGGCGGAGCTGACGCTCGCGCTCGGCCGGCTCCATCTCGGGCTTCCAGCGCTTGGCCTCCGCCCAATTGGCGACCACGTCCCCCTCGCCGGACCAGAAGCCGACGGCGATGCCCGCCGCATAGGCCGCGCCGAGGGCCGTCGTCTCCGCGACCACCGGGAGCACCACCTCGGTGTCGAGGATGTCGGCCTGGAACTGCATGAGCAGATCGTTGGCGGTCATGCCGCCGTCGACCCTCAGCTGCTCCAGCTTGACACCCGAATCGGCCTCCATGGCGTCCAGGACCTCGCGCGTCTGGAAGGCCGTCGCCTCCAAAGCCGCGCGGGCGATGTGCGCCTTCGTGTTGTAACGCGTCATGCCTACGACCGCTCCGCGCGCGTCGCCGCGCCAGTGCGGGGCGAACAGGCCGGAGAAGGCCGGCACGAAGTACACGCCGCCGTTGTCGTCCACGCTGGCGGCCAAGGCTTCGACCTCCGGGGCCGTGGCGATGATCTCCAGATTGTCGCGCAGCCATTGGATGAGCGATCCGGACACCGCGATAGAGCCCTCCAGCGCGTACACCGCAGGCTGGTCGCCGATCTTGTAGCAGACGGTGGTGATGAGCCCGTTGTCCGAAAGCTGAGGCTCGGTCCCGGTGTTCATGAGCATGAAGCAGCCGGTGCCGTAGGTGTTCTTCGCCATGCCGGGCTGGAAGCACGCCTGGCCGAAGGTCGCCGCCTGCTGGTCGCCCAGGTCGCCGGCGATCGGCTTGCCCGGAAGCAGGCCGGTTTGGCGTCCGTATCCGTACACCTCGGAGGAGGAGCGGATCTCGGGAAGGAGCGACGTCGGGATGCCCGCGATCTCGCAGATGTCCTCGCGCCATTGCAAGGTCCGCAAGTCCATGAGCATCGTGCGGGAGGCGTTCGTCACGTCGGTGACGTGGACGCCGCCCTCGGGGCCGCCGGTTATGTTCCAAATGAGCCACGTGTCGGGGTTTCCGAAGGCGAGCTCCCCGCGCTCGGCCCGCTCACGCACGCCCGGGACGTTCTCGAGGATCCACATGATCTTCGTGATCGAGGCGTAGGTCGAAAGCGTCTCGCCCACGGTCGAACGGAACCGGTCGGGGCCGCCGTCGGCCGCGAGCCGATCGACGAGGTCCTGGGAGCGGGTGTCCTGCCACACGATGGCGTTGTAGACCGGCTCGCCTGTTGCGCGGTCCCAAATGATCGTCGTCTCGCGCTGGTTGGTGATGCCGACCGCCGCGACTTCGTGGTGGTTGGCCTCCGCCCCGCCCAACGCCATGCCGACCGTCTGGCGGACGTTGTCCCAAATCTCGTTCGGATTGTGCTCGACCCACCCCGCGTGGGGGAAGATCTGCTCGTGCTCTAGCTGACCGACGGAAACGACCTCCCCCGCGTGATTGAAGAGGATCGTCCTGGACGACGTCGTACCCTGGTCGATCGCCAGGACGTACTTCCGTTCGGTATCAGTCATCTTTAACTGTTCCTTTCTTGGTGAGTCCGCGGGGGCCGAACGGCCCCCGCGGCGGTGGCGCAGCCCGGATCAGCCTTGAATCTCGGGCGCGACGTCGAGGAAGGGCGTGATCTCCTCCGCCTGTTCGCGGACCTTCTGAGCCTCCGCCTCGCTCGCGATCTTCTGAGCGGCGGCCTCGGCCTCGCACCTGGAGCGGTAGGAGGCGAGCTCGGCCTCCTTCTTGGCCTCGTCCCAGCCGAGCAGCTCGCCCGCGAGGGTCGCGACCTCTTCGGCGACCGAGAGCCCGCGGTCTGCGTGCTCGTAGGTCAGCCTCGTGCGGCGAGCCAGGAGGTCGTCCAGGTGCAAAGCCCCTTCGTGGCTCACGCCGAAGGCGATCTCGGCGCGCAGGTACTCGGGGGCGCCCTTGAGCTCGTTCCCCAGGTCGGGGCGCTCCTCGATCATGTCGAGAAGCAAGTCGATGTCCGAACCGTAGCGGTCCAGCAGATCCTCGACGTGGTCGATGCTCAGCCCGCTCTCGCGCGCGATCGCGGCGCGGCGGCTCCACATCGAGTGGTATCCGGCGGCGCCTTCCAGCGGGGTCTTCTTCGTGACCGAGGGAGTCTGCTTGGCTTTGTCCTTGCTGATCGTGAAGTCGACGGCGTCTTCCGCCATCTGGCGGTAAGAGGTCAGCTTGCCGCCGGCGATGACGGTCAGGCCCGGGGCGGCCTCCGTCACGGTGTGCTCGCGCGAAACCTGCGTCGACTTCGACTCGTCGCCGTCGAGCGTGCCCGGCTGCAAAAGCGGGCGCAGGCCCGCGAAGGTGCCGATGATGTCGTCGTGCGTCAACGGCTTGGCGAGCACGGAGTTCGCCTGCTCCAAAACGTAGTCGATGTCCTCGAGGTCGGCCACGGGGTCGCGGCGATTCTCGTGGTAGGCGGTGTCGGTGGTTCCGATCACCCAGTAACGCTTCCACGGGATGATGAAGAGGACCGACTTCTCGGTGCGCAGGAAGATGCCCACCTTCGAATTGATCCTGTCCTTGGGCACGACGATGTGGATGCCCTTCGAGGCGAGGACCTTCAGGCCGCCCGTCGTTCCGGCGAGGGACTGGGTCTTTTCCGTCCACACGCCCGTGGCGTTGATGATCGCGCCCGTCGGCGCCTCGTACTCGCGGTTGGACTCAAGGTCGAGGAGCTTGGCGGCGGTGACCCGCCCGGCCGCGTCCTTGACCATGTCGGTCACCTGCACGCGGTTGGCTGCGAGGGCGCCGTGGCGCACCGCCGAGCGGACGAGCGTGACGACCAGGCGCGCGTCGTCGACCCTGGCGTCGTAGTAGACGATCGAACCGGTGAGCGAATCCCTCTTGAGCGCGGGGGCCAGCTTGAGCGAGCCCTTGCGGGTGTGGTGGCGCTGGATCGGCACCGAGCCGCGATGGGCGAACTGGGCGATCGTGTCGTACATCCCGACGCCGACGGCCGAATACATGCGCTCGATGACCGGCATCTTCAGAGGCCACAGGAAAGGCTGGGCCTTGACCAGGTGCGGAGCCGTCTCCGTCAGAAGGAGGCCGCGCTCGCGGAGAGATTCGGCGACGAGCGCGAAGTTGAGCTGGTACAGGTAGCGCAGGCCGCCGTGGACAAGCTTCGAGGAGCGCGACGACGTTCCCGAAGCCCAGTCCTGCGCCTCGACGATGCCCACGCGCAGACCGCGGGTGACGGCGTCCAAGGCGATGCCCGCTCCGGTCACGCCTCCTCCGACGACAAGGACGTCGACGCCGTCCTTGGACATCGACTCCAGTGCACGCTGGCGGCTTGCTGCTGAAAGGTGGGAATTTGGCATGTGTTCACTCCTCGTTGACGTGTATACCTTCGTAGGTTGTCGATACAACCCACCCTTTATCTATCATCTCAAGAAACGTTCAAAGAACGAACAAATGGCCATGTGTGCAGGGTAAAAGCCGTATGTTGAGCATCTGCACTATTTGACGTATAAGTCAAGTGGCAATTTAAGTGGTATGCATCTCGCCATATTCGGGAGGATCAGCTATTTTGGCTGGATTGACTTTGAGAGATCGTGCACAATGGAGGTGTGGCAACAAGATCTGAACGACGCAATCTCGCTTACGAAGCGGCAGTCCTGTACTTCGTCGAGCAACAGACCATGGAGGCGATAGCCAACAAGCTTGGCATATCGCGGTCGACGGTTTCACGCCTGATCGCCTCGGCGCGCGACGAGGGGTTGGTCCGCATCTCCCTTCACGCACCCGAAGAGCCCCGCGACTCCCTCTCCCGGCGCATCGAGGACCTCTATGACGTAGACGTCACGGTGGTCCAGGTGCCGGGGGCCACCACGGAAATCCGGCGGCTCGAACGAGTGGCGGGCGTGGCGGGGAACCTCGTCGGCGACGTCATAGAGGACAAGATGATGGTGGGCATCGCCTGGGGAACCACCGTCTCGACGATCTCCGAGCGGCTCATGCCCAAGCGCATGTCCGGCGTGACGATAGTCCAGCTCAACGGCGCGGCCAATCCCACGACGACGGGCCTTCCCTACGTGGGCGAGATACTCGGCAACTTCACGCGGGCCTTCGGCGCGAAGGCCTTCCCCTTCCCCGTCCCCGCCTTCTTCGACTACGCGGAGACCAGGGACCTCATGTGGCGCGAACGCTCCATCCAGGTGGTCAGGGACATCGGGCGCAATGCCGACGTCGCCGTGTTCGGCGTCGGCTCCTTCACGTCGCCCCTTCCCTCGCACGTCTACGCCGGCGGCTACCTTTCGCCGGAGGAAGTGACGGAGCTGCGGCGCGACGGAGTGGTCGGCGACGTGTGCACGGTCCTCCTCCGCGCGGACGGCACGTACGAAGACATCGAGATCAACACCCGTGCGACCGGGCCGACCCCCGCGGAGCTGGCCAAGATCCCGCGGAGGGTCTGCGCCGTCGCGGGTGCGGCGAAGGCTCCCGCCTTGGCCGCCGTGCTGCGTTCAGGCGCGGTGACGGACTTGGTGGTCGACGACGAATGCGCCGCGGCCCTGCTCGAAGTCGAGAATGACGGCAAGGCGGAGTCCGACTACGGAGCCTGGAGCTGAGGCTCGGTCCTGAGTCCGGCGGCTAGCGCTCTTCGGGGAGCGCGTAGCCGCCGGGGCGCAGGCAGGCGAGGCCGTCGTCGAGCAGGGAGTCCAGCGCGGGGTCGAAGCGCGAGGGTGCGAGCGAGGCCGCAGCGGCCAGCTCGTCGCGGGAGACCGGCGACGCGGCGCCTCTGAGGACCGCCATGATCTTTCCCCGGGCCTCGCGGTGGGTGCCCGTGAATCTCTGCACGCGGCGAGGCGTGCCGCTTTCCGGTTTGCCTGCGGCGAACCAGGCGCAGTCGGGGCGCAGCGGACACTCCTGGCACGCCGGATTCTTCGCGGTGCACATGAGCGCGCCGAGCTCCATGAGCGCGGCGTTCCACTGCCAGGCCAGGTCGTCTTCGAGGGGGACCATCGCGTCGGCCCGCGCGATTTCGTCCTTGCGCAGATGAGAGGGCGGTGCCGCGGTTCCGTGCAGCCTGCACAGGACCCGCCGGGTGTTCGTGTCCAGAACCACTGATCGCCTGCGGTAAGAGAAGGCGATGATCGCATCCGCCGTGTAGGGCCCGATTCCCGGCAACGTGAGGAGATCGTCGCGGGAAGAGGGGAGGACGCCGTTCCAGTCGGCGGCCACGGCGGCCGCGCACTCCCGCAGCCGCAGGGCGCGACGCGGGTAGCCGAGATTGCCCCAGGCCACAATGACCTCGGCCGGCGAAGCCGCCGCGAGGTCGGCCGGTTCCGGCCAGCGTTCC
The DNA here is from genome assembly GCA_938020505.1 of uncultured Actinobaculum sp. Classification (GTDB taxonomy): domain Bacteria; phylum Actinomycetota; class Actinomycetes; order Actinomycetales; family Actinomycetaceae; genus Peptidiphaga. The sequence continues at coordinate 122,647 of CALIHR010000005.1, forward strand.
ATCCACTCGTGCCACGAGGGCATGACTCTGGCCACGGGAGTTTGCTGGCTCATGACCTCGCAGACGAGCACGGCCCACGCCGACGTCGTCGGCTCGCGCCACGGAAGCGGGCGGGAGTTCGCGGCGTACCAGTGCAAAAGGCGAAAGAGCACGGGCCAAGTGTGCCCTATTCGAAGCGTCGACGCGAGGTTTTGCGCTCCCGGTGATAGCGTGGTCGCGTGAAAAGCGATCCCAGAAAACGCCGTGGCGACGGACGCAACCGCTGGAAGGGTCCGCGTTTGGGCGCGGCGCGCCCCGGCCGCAGCGACGGAGGCTCTGGGCATGCCGGCGAAGGCTCCGGGCGCGTCGGCGGCTCCGGCGGGGGCGCACGCTCGGGCGGCGCGAGTGGATCCAAACGCTCGAACGCCTCCGACGGCGACGCCGCGAGCTTCGAGGAAGGCAGGGCCTCCTCTGACGGCGGGCGCCGTCCGGCGTCCAAGGGCGGTTCGTCCAAGCGCGCCGACGCCGCACGCGCCGGCCATGCGGGACGCGCGCGCTCGGGTTCTGCGCACTCAGGCGGCTCCGGATCGCGCTCGCACATGCCGCCCCGCAGTCTCAGCGGCGCACGCGGAGCCGATCGCGCCGATCGCGGGCGCGGAAACGACGTCGCCCGGAAGGCGCGGCCCGAAGGCGCACGAGGCGCTCGGTCGGCAGCCAAGCGGCAGGCCGGCAAAGGGAAAGCGCCGCAGCTGAAAGACCGAGAAGCCGCTTCCAGGGGCGGAAGCCAGAGCAAACGTCCGGCGGCGTCTCCGCACGGCGCCGGGCAGCGGCACGGTTCGCGCGGCGCGCGCCCGGCCGGCGAGCCCCGCGGCTCAGGGAAACGCCAGGGGGTCCGGCCCGGAAAAGCCGGGGCGCAGGGAAAGGCGGCGCACGGAAAAGCCGGGGCGCAAGGGCGAGCGGGGGCG
>CALIHR010000006.1 GCA_938020505.1 uncultured Actinobaculum sp.
CGGCCCCCGCGCCGACGCCGACCCACCCCCACACAGGAAACCCACCAGAACCCGAAGACGACGACACCCCAGACCCCCTGCCCGAAGAACCAGCAGACTTATCCGCAGAAGCGCCTTGTCCTTTCTGCACTGTAATGGAAATGCCGCGGCTAGTGAAGTCGAAGGTGTCGATGATGACCTTGTTCCCGCTGACCTTGCCCTTGCTGGCCTTGATGACCTTCCCCGGCATCGTCACCACAATTCGGCTCTTGAAGTCGCTGTAATCATCGTCGTCGTGCTTGTCTGGAACGGTAAACGTGTAGCTGTTCTTGTTCTCTTCGAAGCGGACAGATCCGATAAATGTATCGGTTGCTGTTACCCTGCATTTAGTATGTCCTCCTGGAGGTGTAAGGTTCTCGATTTTTGGTTCTTTGCTTAGTTTTATGTGCCCGAGAAACATAACGCGAAAGTTGTCGCACGTCTGCTCGATTTTGGTCATTGTGCCGTCAGAGTCGTCGAAGGTCAGATCGATTTTCGCTCGGCCGTCGGCTTGGAACTCGACCGTCCCGTCAATCTTGCACCCGGACAAAAGCAAAGCGACGAGTGCCGCAAGAGATGCAAGGAAACGCGGAAGGTGTCTCGTTCGGACAGTCATGTTGAATCTCCTCAACTCTGGGAGGGACAGACATTCGAGATCGACAGGCAAACCCATGCAAGCCGACCGCGCAAACAACCAGCCTAACGCCCAGGGTTGCCTTCGCGGAGGGCCTGTCCGAAAACAAGAGACATCTGAGCCAACCGTACCGAATCTGATGCAGGTTTGACTGATAGTCGGCCCGCCTGGCCGGAGCAAAATGAGCCAAGCCAAATGCATGAGGCGCTTGCGTGCCAGACGAGTGGGTGACTTGTCGACTTCAGAGCGAACTAGAGTTTTAGAATAGATTTGCAATAACTCTCGATGGAAGCGAGGAAGCAATGATTCGCAACGTTCACGAACGCGTCGTCGATGCGCCGATCGAGCGGCTGGGCGCTCTGCTTGACGGGCTGGGCAGGAAAGGCGACCGCCTCTGGCCTTCGCAAAACTGGCCTCCCATGGTGCTGGACAGGCCGGCCTCCGAAGGCGGCGCGGGAGGCCACGGGGCCATCCGTTATCACGTGACAGAGTACGAGCCCGGCGCGAGGGTGCGTTTCGCCTTCGAACCCACCACGGGGATCGACGGCGCGCACGAGCTGAGCCTCAGCGCCCTTCCCGGAGGCCGCTGCCGCATGAGGCACGTGCTCGTCGGGCGCGCCCGCGGCAGCATGCGCCTGCTCTTCCCCCTGGCGGTCGAGCCTTTGCACGACGCCGTCGTCGAGGATATGTTCGACAACGCCGAACGCGAGGCGACGGGAAAGCTCGCCCGCCCCGCGAGGTGGACTTGGCGGGTGCGCCTGCTCCGGCGGCTCTTTCGCGAAGGGAAGACGGCGACGGACAACAAGTAAGGAAAGACGATGACAGGCAACAACTAGGGGAGCGGCGTGGGCGCAAATAGTTCTGCGCTGACATGACTGCGGCGAACCGCTGGCCGGGGATGTCGGGCTGAGGTTTCGCGACTGCGCCTGCCGTCCTTTGAACGACAGCGGCGTGGAAGCTACTTGCGCGAGGCGAATTGCGCGATCGCCATGACGAGGTCTTCGACCCGCGCCCGCGACCAGCGGGTGCGGGGGTCCGGCTCGATGAAGCTGAAGATTGACGAGGCCATGATGTAGATGGAGGGCCTCCATTCGGCGACGTCGGTGCTGCCGAATGCGCGCAGGTAACGCGGGGACTCGTAGGTCGGTCCGCCCAGGCCGATCTTCGCCACGAGGCCCATGATCGCCGCCCCGGCCGCCCGGCTCATGAGCTCGAAGCCGTCCGGCCCGGCCAGCGGGGGGACGAGCCGATAGCCGAGGATGGCCGAGAGCTGCGCGTACACGCGGGCGCGGGCCAGCACGTATCGGTCCTCGGTCGCGGCGAGCTCGGCGGCGACGGCGTCGCGAATGTCGTCGTCGGCGATCCCCTGGTGACAGGCGACGAGGGCCGCGAACGTGTTCCACTCCGGGGAGGCGACGATCGAATCGTAGTCGGCGCCGATCGCCACGCGGAACATTTCGACGACGACGTTGCGCCGCCCCTGCGCCGTTCCCAGGTGCTCGATGCGGTCGAGGACGATCGCGCCCGCGGGCTCGGCGATGGCCGACTCCGTGACCGGCAGGGTGGTGCCGCTGGCGAGCTCAAGCAGCACCTCGCCGTAGAACTTGTGGAGTTTGGGCCAGCGCCGGTACGCCGAATCGCGCGGAACCCCGGCCTCCTGGACGATCTGGTCGAAGGCGAGGTCGTCCAGCTCCGCGGAAATGCCCTGTTGATGTACCAGCGAAACGGCGACGTCGAGCATCTTGCGCTCCGTCTCTCTGTCGTTGATTCGCGTGGTGGGCATGGCAAGAGTCTAACAAGGGCCATGCTCCGGCAGAGGAGGTTAAAACGACGCGAGCGGCCTCCGAGCGCAAGCTGATACAGTGGCGTTTCCAGGCACGGCGCAGCGGGAATTCCGGCGGTTTTCAGCCGATAAAGCCGCGCAGCCTTTCGCGGGCGAATCCGTTTGACGCGGGCGAAATAGACTCCGTCGGCGACCCTCATGGGCACCGACGGGTAAAGATGCCCATGAAGGAATCTCTGCCATTCAGAACGTCAGCAAGGCGACTTCGCCCAAATATGTGACCGCTCTACGAATTGATTTCCTTTTCCAGAGCCTTTTTTACTATAGTCTCAGCAAACTGACGGTTCTTAGAGGCTCGATCCAATTGCCACGAACGACTCTTAGAGAATCTTTCAAGCTCGTCTGAAACAATTCTGAGGGCGAACCTAAAATCGGTGTCGCCGATGGTATATCCTCTTTCCACCAGTCTATTCAGCTGGTGCGGTATGCGTACCTCCTCGTTCAGCTCTCTTGTAATTATAAAATTACTTATATAAAACTTTAAGTTAGTCCTTAAAGTTGCTTCAGGAACCTTTTTACTATTTATAAGCATTTCATCGACTGATCGTTGAATTTTGGCTATCCATAGATATGTAGATAGATTCAATCTGCTATTAAATATTGCTTTATAGTCTTCGCTCTTTTTAAGCAGGGTTGTAGGTCTAGCACGTGCGGCGTCAGGTTTACTGAGTCCAATTGCCATCACAGCCTGAGCGAGCATGGAAATGCTTACTATTCTATCGGCAGGCTTCCCTTGGTTCTTATAAAAGTTTTTCCGTCGTTCATAGAACCAGTCATTATCGAGAAAGTAATCCTCAATTTGACGTTGAATCTCCTCTGTCGCATGCAATGACGCATCTGAAACTTGAGTTTGACTGTTTGTTGCACGTATGATGCGATCTCTTGTTTTTTCGTCTGTTGACTTTATGATCTTTATTTGCAATGTTTTTTTTCTCATTAATATAGTAGTATTCTCTTTTCGACAACGCTTTATGAATACTATGTGAGGTTTGCATACCATTGACAATCTGAGGTCCAGATAATGTGAAAATCTTACCTACTCCTATATTCACGTCGTTACAGAGGATTGTTACACCATTGTTAAACCACCAAAAGTCGTTAGTGTCTTCAGTTTCTAGCGTCTCTTTAATTTGTTTGTTCACGGTTACATTGCCTTGAAAATCCCGAACGTTTGACTCAAAGAGTTCTCCGCGCAAACTGCCGTCCTCATTGGAAAGAAAACTGAAGTAATCAGGCAGTGAGACAAGGCCAGTATAAGATTCGTCCTGCGATATGTACTCACGAAAACGAAGTTGGAGATCATGTTCTGGTGTAGCGCTAGCTCGCTCCCAAAGTTCGCGAGCTCCCATAAGCTGAATACTCACATCGGCACCGGGGACTAGAGTTTCCAGATGTTCCTTTAAGTCTTCTTCCTTTTGTCGAACTCCTTTGGATATATTATTCGTATCTCCACGTGTTGCATAGATGAAGTTGATCTTTATATTTGGGTATCGCGTCATAACTTTCTTCCATATGCCGGTGAAAATCTCGAAGCGTGCAATAAGGTCCGAAGAGTAGTTCATTCGGTGATATTCATGTTCGAACTGGAGCAGTTTTGTTGTACTTGCGTGAATTTTATCAAAAACATCTTCTCTAAACCCTTCTGTCCGTTTTGATTGAATTATCCATAACTCTAAGTCGGTTTTATTTTTTGGAAGTTTCTTGGCAGCGGAATCGTCTTTAAGGATCTCGGAATCTTCGTTTTGGATTCGTTCATTTAGGAAAGTAAATACTCCATCGATTCCTCCGTCGCAAGAACCCCCAATTCTTCCGTCAGAAATTTCATCGTCATCAAGATTCTTTGATTTGAGAATAAGGGATAACGTAAAATATTCAAATGCTACATCTTCTGGAAGTTGAGTTATACGATTTGATTGAAATTGGTCAAAAAACTGGTCTATTAGCACTGTTTCATTGTTCATTTTACGCTCCTTAGTTTTTGTTGTGTGGAAACTACGTTCCTTAACGATAGATAAGAGGTGTGAGTCCCCTTTATCTGTTCGTATTCTAATACGGATACTGGCTTTTCGGTAATCCGAGCGGCGAGGAATAAAACCAGTATCCGTTGAGCCTTCAGAGTGCAAGATGCACGGCGAGACATATCACAGCCAGCAGAGGGAAAGCGCCCTGCTTGACGGCGGCTGCCCTGTGCGGCGCGGAGGCGATGAAAAGGATGGCCGCGGCGGCCAGCATCGAGCCGACGCCCGCGAATGCGAGTGTCAGCCCGACGGCGCTTGATTCGGCGGTCCACACGGCGATTCCGATGATCGCCAGCAGCGCCAGGAACAGGTTGTAGAAGCCCTGGTTGAAGGCCATGAACTTCGTCGTCCGCGCTTCCTCGACGGAACCCGTGCCGAATGCGGCCCGCGCGCGCTCGCTCTCCCAGGCGATGGACTCCAAATAGAAAATATAAATATGAATGAGCGCAGCGACGGCGGCGAAAATGAGTCCTGCGACGATCATGGGGCGCCTCCTTGAGTTGACGGTCGGCGAATTTGACGGTTGGCGGGCTTGATTGTTGAAAAAGTCGACGGTCAACGAGCTCCGGCAAATGACCGGTGAGCACAAAGCGTCGACAGTTCTGGAAGCGCCCGTGTGGCATGTCGCGGCACGGGCGCAAACGGGCGCTTTCGCGCAGGGGCGTGCCCTCATAACCGTCATGCCGCAACGGCTACTGCGGCCGACGCTGTTGCGAGCGCCGCGACTTCCGCCGGCTCGGGGTAAAGACGGCCTTTTTTACAAACCAGTCGAAGGCCCTTGTGGGCAGCACCGCATGGGCTGCGACCAAAGGCTTTGCTCCGAAGCCGATAAGGTAGCGGGGCCGGGGCCGTTTCGCGTTGACGGCCCGCGAAATCGCTCGCACCACGACGTCGGGGTCGGACATCATCTTGCCCGAATACTGGCGGCGCATGCCTTCCGCAGCCTTGGACGCCGTTTGCTCATACGCCCCGCCCTTCGAAGACTCGGCGAGGTGGTCGGCGGCGATGTTCCCCCATTCGGTTTTGATTCCGCCGGGTTCGATGAGCACGACGTCGATGCCGAACTCGGCCGCCTCCATGCGCAACGCGTCGGAAAGGGCCTCCACCGCGTACTTTGTGGCGTGGTACCAGCCTCCCATGAACGTGACGAGCCGCCCGCCCATGCTCGAGACGTTGATGACCATGCCCGATCGCCGCTCGCGCATCTGGGGCATGACGGCCTTCGTCAGAGCGGCGAGGCCGAAGACGTTGACGTCGAACTGGCGGCGCGCTTCGTCGATCTCGACGTCTTCGATCGTTCCGAAGGATCCGTAGCCCGCGTTGTTCACCAGCACGTCGATGCGCCCGCGTTCGGCGACGACCCGCCCGACGGCGTCCTTGCACGCCTCCTCGTCGGTGACGTCAAGCTCGATGGTGTGCACGCCGTATTCGGTGAGCGGCGCCATCCTTTCGACGCGCCTGGCTGCGCCGTAGACGGAATGGCCCTGCGAGGCCAGCTCTTTCGCCGCCTCGAACCCCATGCCGCTGCTTGCGCCGGTGATGAGGACGACCTTCTTGACTGCAGCTTTGCCCGCCGAGGGTTTCTTCGCCATTGTCTGCCTTTCATCTCGTTGGACTCGTTTGGATCATTGTCGGTTCCTTCTGGCTAGTTTCTTCGACACCTTGCGCTCGAAGCCTCCAAAAGCGGCGTTTCCGCCACTTAGGAGGCTTCCGACGTTCCTTGCCGTGGGCAAGCGCCGCATCGTCGTCAAACAGACGGGATGCGGCCGCAAGGTGTTGCGATGTGCTGATCCAAGATGAAAGTGTATCGATTCGCGGCACAACGCGCTGGCTGTTGCGCTGTGGGCGATTCGCGCGGACGGCTTGCTGCGCTGCAAGCGATTCTCGACGCATTGACTGTTGAGCTGCGAGCGCGCCGACGGCATGCCCGCCGAAGACGTGAAAAATGCGCGGGCGAGGCGTCGAAATCCGCTGGGCGGTGTGACGGACGCGGACAGTGTGATAAAGGTAGAACGAGCCACAAACCTGCGCGAGCAACCTGCACAGAAGGCTGGTCAGACAGCCAGCGCAACAAAGACAAACAAGGAGGCCACAGCCATATGGACGACGATCGCGAGGGGCGTATGAGAGCCGGCAAGCCGCTTCTTTTGGCCGTCGACGCGGGATTGCTGCTGTATTGGACGGCCGTCTTCCTCGATCTCATACCCGAGGAGCAGCGCTTCAGAGACTACTCCAACCCGATCATGCAGGCGTGGAACTGGTCGTTCTTCCCGCTCGACGTTTCGGCGGCGCTTCTGGGATTTCTTGGCGTGTATCTGGTGCGCAAGGGCCGTGCGGCGGGCGAGCTGGTTGTGACCGTCGGCCTGACGCTCACCTTCTGCGCCGGATTCATGGCCCTCTCGTTCTGGTCATACTACGGCGACTTCAACCTCTGGTGGTGGCTTCCAAACGCTGCGCTCGTCGTCGCCCCCGTCGTCGGCTTTCTGGAAATGTCGATCGGCAAGGTCTGCGGCAGGAAAGCCTAGCGGGCCGTGACGTCAGACTTTTCCAGCTTCGCAGCTTTCTCCGGCTTCTCACGGGCCTCGCGCTCGTGGTTCCTCTCCGCCTTTCCGAGCGGGCCTACCTCCGTTCAGGAGCGCGCATGGGCGGCGATAGGCAGGGGAGAGAACGCCCTCGTCGTCGCGCCCACCGGTTCGGGAAAGACGCTCGCCGCCTTCTTCAGCGCGATTGACCGGCTCATGCGCCGCTCGGCCGAAGACCGCGAGGCCAAGGGCGTGCACGTCCTCTACGTTTCGCCGCTCAAGGCTTTGGCGGCCGACGTCGAACGCAATCTGCGGCGGCCGCTCGCCGGTGTCGAACGCGCCGCGCGGGGCCTTCGGGAGTTCGGCGAGCCCGGCGATCGCGGGGAGAGCGCAGAACCCGCGCGTGAACTCGGCGTCGCCGAAGTGCCTGGGCCCGTCCGTGAGCCCGGCGAACCCGGAGAATCCGCAGGCGAATCGGACGGCGGCGCACCCGGCGCCCTCGCGAGTGAAAGAACCCGAGCGAATCCGGGCGGCGCGCCCGCGGGAAAGTCGGATGCAGGCCCAGCGTCCGAACCGAACGCTGAAGGATCCAAGGCCGCTCAGGTCGAGGGCTCGCGAGCGGCGGCTGCCGAGCAAACGGGCACGACCGTGGGCATGCGGACCGGCGACACACCCGCGAAGGAGCGGCGTCGCCTCCGCGTCAATCCGCCCGACATCCTCATCACGACCCCCGAATCCCTCTACCTCATGCTCACAAGCGAGGCGAGGAAGACGCTTGGCGCCGTCTCGACCGTCATCGTCGACGAGATCCACTCCCTCGCGGGCAGCAAGCGCGGAACCCACCTCGCGCTGTCCCTCGAGCGCCTCGACGGGCTGCTGGAGAAGCCCGCCCAGCGAATCGGCCTGTCCGCCACCGTTTCGCCGGCCCGGACCGTGGCCGACTTCCTCGGAGGATCGCGTCCCGTCACGATCGTCGAAGCCGACTCAGCCGCGAATCCCGACGTCGCGGTCAGCGTGCCCGTCGCCGACATGGCCGCCATTCCACCCGCCTCCGTCGCCGGGCAAATGGTCGTTTCGATGTGGCCGCACATCGAGCGGGCCATTCTCGACCACGTTCTTCAGCACCGGACGACGGCGGTATTCGTCAACTCGCGGGGAGCGTGCGAAAGGCTGACGGCGCACCTGAACGAGGAGTACGCGAATCGCTTCGGGGGAGAGGCGGTCATCGCCAAGGCCCACCACGGGTCGGTCTCCAAGGAGCAGAGGCTGGCCGTCGAGAACGAGCTGAAATCGGGCAGCCTGCGCTGCGTGGTGGCGACGGCGTCGCTCGAGCTCGGCATCGACATGGGCTCCATCGACCTCGTCCTCCAGGTCGCGCCCCCGCCTTCGACGGCAAGCGGCCTTCAGCGCATCGGCCGGGCCAACCACTCCGTCGGCGGGCGGCCGCGCGGAGCGATCTACCCCGTGGAGCGGACGCATCTCGTCGACGCCGCCGTCGCGGCCGAAGGCATGCGGACCGGAGCGATCGAGGAGACCGAGCTTGTCGCGAACGCGCTGGACGTGCTTGCCCAGCAAACCGTCGCCGCCGTGAGCGTCGAGGAGACGTCCGCCGACCGCTGGTTCGAGACGGTGCGCCGCGCCGCCCCCTACGCCGCTTTGCCGAGGGAGTCCTTTGACTCCGTCCTCGAGCTGCTATCCGGCGCCTACGCCTCCGCCGACCTCGCCGACTTCTCGCCCCGAATCGTGTGGGACCGCGAGGCGGGCGTTTTGCGCGCCCGTCCCGGAGCGCAGCGGCTCGCCGTCTCCTTTTCCGGCACAATTCCCGACCGAGGCATGTTCCCAGTGGTCCTTCCCGAGGGCGCCGAGGAGGCGGGGCGGCGCCGCGTCGGCGAGCTCGACGAGGAGATGGTCTACGAGAGCAGGGTCGGCGACGTCGTCACCCTAGGCACGTCAAGCTGGCAGATTCGCGAGATTGCGAACGACCGCGTCGTCGTCGACCGCGTGAGCGGGCGAAGCTCGCGCCTGCCCTTTTGGCGGGGCGAAGGGCCCGGGCGGCCGGCCTCCGCGGGCGCGGCGAAGGGCGCATTCCTCCGCGAGGCCGAGGCGAGCCTGGAATTCGCGTCGGTCCCGGAGGCGGCAGGACGCCCGCGCCCCGCCCCTAATCCCGATTCTTCGGCGAAAGTCCGAAGCGAGCCGCTCGTTTCGGCGTCGTTCCTCGCCAGGCTCGAAAGCGCCGGGCTCGACGAAAACGCGCGGGAAAGCCTCGTCTCGCTCCTCCTCGAACAGAAGGCCGCGACCGGCGCGATTCCGAGCGACGAAACGCTCGTGCTCGAACGCTGCAGGGACGAAAACGGCAGCTGGCGCTTCATCCTGCACAGCCCGATGGGCCGGCGAGTGCACGAGCCGTGGGCCATGGCGATACGCGAGCGCATACGCCGCGTTGCGACGATCGAGCCGCAAGTGTTCGCGAACGACGACGGCATCGCCTTCCAGCTGCCCGCGACGGTCGGCAGGCCTCCCGGCGCCGAGCTCGTGGTTTTCGACGCCGAGGAACTGCGCCGCCTCGTCACGAGCCGAATCGGCGGCACCGCCCTTTTCGCCGCGCGCTTTCGCGAATGCGCGGCCCGGGCTCTGCTGACGCCGTCGTCCCGCCCCGGACGCAGAACGCCGCTGTGGCTCCAGCGGCTCAGAGCCGGACAGCTGCTGGAGGCCTCCCGGCGATTCCGGAACTTTCCCGTGGCGGTCGAGGCCGCGAGGGAATGTCTCCAGGACGTCTACGACCTTCCCGCGCTTGCCGGCCTCATGGAGCGCATCGAAGCCCGATCCGTTCGCATCGTCGAGGCGGAGACGGCGTCGCCTTCGCCCTTCGCGCGCCCGCTGCTCTTCGGGTACACCGGCGCATTCCTCTACCAGGAGGACCTTCCGCGCGCCGAGCGAAGGGCACATCTGCTCTCGCTCGACCCAGAGGCCATCGCCTCCCTCGTCGGAGACGGCGGCGTCGGGCAGGTCCTCGACGAAAGCGTCCTGGCCGAGGTCGACGCCGAATTGCAGCGGCTGGCGCCCGGCCGGCGGGTCAGGTGCGACGCCGAGGCCGTCGCCGACCTTCTCCGCAGGCTCGGGCCGTTGACCCTCGAAGAGGTCGCCGCCCGCAGCGTCGGCGCCTACGGCGATGCGCCGTCCGCGCGAGAGGAAGGGGACAGCGCCGCGCGAGAGGATGAGGCACTCTCCTTGCAGGCCGACGTAGAGCGGCCTCGACAGGAAGGCGAAGGCCGTTTCCCGCGAGTCGGCGAAGGCTCTGCGCGGGACGGCCAAGAGGAGGCCGCGGCCCGCTCTCAACGGGAGGCGGTTCGCAGCCTGCTTGAAGAGCTCGCGCAATCGCGCAGGGTTGTGGCCGTGCGCCTGGGAGGGCGCGAATGCTGGGCGGGCGCCGAGGATGCGCCCGCGCTCAGGCTTGCCCTCGGCGCCGACGTCCCCGAATGGGCCGCCGAGCCGGGCGGCTCCCCGCGGATCTCGGCGGTTTCGCGCCCTCCGCTGGAGGACCTGCTCCTTCGCTGCGCGCGCACCCGAGCCCGCATCACAGCGGCGGGCGCGGCGGCAGAGTTCGGAATCGGACGCGCAACCGCCGCCGAAGCCCTCGAATCGCTTGCCGAAAGCGGCTCGCTCATGCGAATAGACGACGCGCACTGGATGGAGGCCTCCGTTTTCGCGCGGGTGCGCAACAGGTCGCTCGCCCGGGCCCGCGCCGCGATCGAACCCGTCCGCCCCGCCGCCTTGCACAGGCTGGTCCTCGAACGCGCGGGGATCGACCGGCCCGGGCGGGGAATCGACGCCCTGGCGGAGGCGATTTCGCTGATGGAGGGCGTGTGGCTTCCGGCGTCGCTTTGGGAGTCCGTCGTCTTCCCCGCGCGCGTCGCCGATTACAGCCCGGGCATGCTCGACGAGCTCATTTTGTCCGGCGACGTCCTGTGGCAGGCGCGGTCGAGCGGAGAATCGGGGCGGGCAGACAGCGAAACGTCCCGAACGGGCAAAGAATCTGGGCGGTTGGCCAGCGATGCGTCCCGAACGGGCGGAGTGCCGGCCGGCGAGGTGGCCTTCTTCCCCACGGATTCGCCGCTGGCCCCGGTTGCGGGCGCGGCCGTTTCGGCCGGCGACGTCGGCTGGGAGGATCTGTGGAAGCTCGCGCGCGACGGGGCCGCGACGGCCCTTTCTTTCGAACCGGTGCGCGCCTCCCTCCAGCCGCGCGCCGCCGCCCCGAAGAAACGGCGGGTGACGAGCCGGCGCTCGCGCCGTTACGCTGCTTTCGCCGCCGCCCGAGCCCTGAGCGCTGAAGCGCCGGGCATTGCCTCGGGCGGCCCGGCGCAGGGAAGGCAAGCGGACAACGCCCAGCTATGGCAACCCCCGCCGAGGAACGGCGGTGCGGCAGTGCCGGAGCGGCTGGAGGCCGCGATGCTGCAAACGGCGTGGCGCCGCCTGAGGCCGCCCCGGGTTTCCGCCGAGGAGGCCGCGGTGGCAACGGTCGAGTCGCTGCTCGACCGCTACGGCGTGGTCTCCCGAGACATCGCCCTTGCGGCGGGCGTCCCCGGCGGAATGGCGAGCCTGGCACCCGTTCTGCGGCGAATGGAAGACGCCGGCGCCGCCCTGCGGGGAACCTTCGTCCGCGGGCTCGGACCCGTCCAGTACGCCGAAAAGGAAACGCTCGACGCGCTGCGTTCGTTCGCGGAGCCCCCGGGCGACGCCGAGAGCCGCGCCGCGGGGGAGGGCGATCGCGAACCCGCGGCCGCGGTTCTCGATCTCAGGGACCCGGCCTGCCTCGTCGGGCGCGGCGCGCCCTGGCCCGACCCCGCGCTGCCTCAGCAGATCGGGGAGCGGCTCGTTGCGATCCCTTCCGGCAGCGCGCCCGGCCCTACGCGCAGGCCGGGGGCGGCGGTCGTCCTCGTCGACGGGGAGCCGGCCCTCTACGCGCCGGAGAACATGAAGGCGCTGGTCTGTTGCACGTCGCGGATCGGCGCGTTTCGTGCGGCGCTGCGGGCCTTGGCCGAATCCCTCAGGCGCGCGGCGTCCCGGGACCCGGGCGTCGCCGCGAGGAAGCGGACGGTTGTCGAGTCGGTCAACGGCGTCTCGACGCTGGATCGCGCCATGGGCGACGCTCTGGCGGAGGCCGGCCTGGCCCGCGATCCCAGAGGGATGAGGTTCGTCGTCGGCCCGTGACGCTCGCCTCTTCGGCGTCCGGGGGCGGGGACCTCTGCCGCAGGAGAAAGGCACTCGGCCTAAGAAAACTCACATGAAGAGTTCGCAAGAAAAAGCCCGGCGAGAGACTCTCGCAGGGCTTCGATCCGTCGGGCTAGCGGGATTTGAACCCACGACCCCTTGACCCCCAGTCAAGTGCGCTACCAAACTGCGCCATAGCCCGTCGCCGCTCATGCAATCCTGCGGCTCGCCTTCTTCCCGAGAAAGAGCCCTCCAAGAAAGAAACTTGCCTTCCCGAGACAAGAGAGTTGCAAGCTTTCTGAAGACGGCTCCCGCGAACTTTCCGCGAAGGAAGCCGAGGATCAGCCACATCATTGCTGCGACCAAACAAGAATACACAACGGCAGGCGGGGAGACAACCGCGCGGGGCCCGACGGCGATTCGCTTCAAGCTCAATGAAAGTCAATACCGAGAAACCCATGACACGCGGGGCTCAAAGGTTATAGAATTGTGATCTACGGTTACGGAGGCAAGCCGGATCTTTATCCAAGGAGGATTTCAGTATGCCTGAACGGTTTGAGCCCAATGAGGCCGATCCCACCACGACCTCGGTTTTCAAGACCGTCGGCGGGGACTCGGACGTCAACATCGCCAGGCGCGCGTTGAAGCCGGAAGAGCAGGCGGCGATCGAGTCGCTGCCCAGGGGCTCCGCCTTGCTCATCGCACTGTCCGGACCGAATTCCGGGGCGCGCTTCCTGCTCAACGAGGACCGCACGAACGCGGGACGTCACCAGAAGTCCGACATCTTCTTGGACGACGCCACGGTTTCGCGCAAGCACGCCCAGTTCATTCGCAGCGGCGACGAGTTCTCGGTTCGCGATTCGGGTTCGCTCAACGGAACCTACGTCAACCGCGAGCGGGTCGACGCCCAGATTCTTCACACCGGCGACGAGGTCCAGATCGGCAAGTTCCGCCTGACCTTCTACGAGGCTCCGGCCACGGCATGACGTCGCGCCAACGCATGACGGGCGCAGCGCGCAAGCCCGCGGCGGCCCCCGAGGCCGACGTCGTCGAAGCGCAGCCGGAGGGGCAGTGGCCCTTCGACGTTCCCCACGACCCCTATCTGAAGATAGGGGAGGTCCAGTCGATGCTGGCGGCCGAGTTTCCTCTGCTGACGCTGTCGAAGATCCGCCATTACGAGTCGATCGAGCTTGTCCGCCCCCACAGGACGGCTTCGAATCAGAGACTCTTCTCACCCGCGGACTGCGAGCGGCTGCGCTTCATCCTGCGCGAGCAGCGCGACCGGTATCTTCCGCTTGACCAGATCCGGGAGCTTCTCCGCCAGCTCGACGCCGGGCAACAGCCTGAGGGCACGCATCCGGGGCGGCTTCGCCTCATCGACGACGTCGCCAAGCGCCCCCAGCCCGGCACGCGCCTGCGCTTGACCGAAGTCGCGGACCTCACCGGCGTCTCCGTCACCGACGTCGAGGAGATGGTCGACGCCGGCATCCTCGCCGCCGACCCGCGGGGGCGCTTGACCGCGCAGGCCCCGGACATCGTTCGCTTCGCAACGATGCTGCTGGGCGCGGGCTTCACGCTGCGGCAGGTGCGCAGCGTCAGGACATCCGCACACGCCCACGCCGTCCTAGTGACGAACTCCATCGCAACCGAACGCGCCCGCAAATCCAGCGTCGCGCGAGAGAGGGCCATCGCCTCGGCGACGGAGAACGCGACCGTCATATCCCAGCTTTATCGCGCGCTCCTAACGGAAAACATCGAAGTCGAACTGCGTTAGGCAATAAAATCGAATTTTCAACCATCTGAGTGTCGCTAGGGGAGTTCTCACGGTTGATTCGAAGTTTAGACGCGCCGTACCACCATTGAGAGCCGTTCCTGCTATATCGTTGCCTGTGTAGGCGGAGCACCCCCGTCTATTTCACGAAAGTATGGAGGAAACCATGAGCGAAGCTCACGCGCACGACGCAAGGATGCAACGTGCTCAGCAAATGCTCTTCGGCGATCCGCTCCCAGATCTGGACTACGAGACGGGCTATCGCGGCCCTATCGCATGCCGTGCGGCCGGCATCACGTACCGGCAGCTCGACTACTGGGATCGGACGGGCCTCATCTCGCCATCGATTCGCAATGCACACGGTTCAGGCAGCCAGCGCCTGTACTCTTTTCGCGACATTCTTGTGCTCAAGATCGTCAAGCGCCTCTTGGACACGGGCGTTTCGCTTCAGCAGATCCGGCTCGCAGTCGCGCAACTCGAGTCGCACGGAGTTGAGGATTTGGCTCAGATCACCCTCATGTCCGACGGGGCTTCCGTCTATGAGTGCACGTCCGACGACGAGGTCATCGATCTCGTCAAGGGCGGCCAAGGGGTCTTCGGCATAGCCGTGGGCCGCGTGTGGCGGGAAGTCGAGGGCACGCTGGGCGAGCTTCCGACGGAGCGGGCCGAAGAGGCCGGCGCCGTCGTTGTGGAAGACGAGCTCGCCAAGCGTCGCGCGGCGAAAAGGCGCAAAGCTTAAAGTGGACAAACAGCCCCGCGAGGGGCGCCCGCGCTGGCTTTGCGGGCTCTCTTCGCGGGGGCGTTCCTCACACACCGGATGAGGGCTCTCACGCGCCTGCGGCCGAGCATCACGTATCACTGCCCGGTGAGCTTGGACTCCCAGGCCGTGCGCACGGGATTCGCGTCGGCAAGAAGCATGTCGAAGCGATCGTAGGCGACGTCAATGACTTCCGAGAGCGCGAGAATCTGCTCTTGTTCGGCCGAATGGCTCAGGCGGCGCGCACCGGACTCAATGAGCCGCTCGGCCGTGTCCAGAGGGCCGAGGTATGCCACGAGCGGCCATCCGAACCGCTCTGCGTAGGCCTTGGCCAAAGTGCTCAGCCGTTCCAGCTCTTCCGGGCCAGCCTCGCCGAGAGCCGTCGACCCGATGTCGCGCGAGACTTTCTGGGCTGCGGCGTCGTCCTCCTCGAGGAGGCTGGAGATGCTGGGGTAGTCGCGCAGGAGGGCGAGTTTGCGCTCCTGGCTGGCTGTGAGAATGGCCTTCTCGACGGCGTCGCGGAACTCTTCGGCGTCGGCGAAGGGGCGGCTCTCCCACGCCCTCTCCAGCGGCCACGTCTGCGTGTTGAAAAGCGGTGAGAAGGCCTCGACAAAACGTTCGCGGCCCATGGCGTTGACCTCTTCGACGGTGAGCGCGCGCCCGTCGGACGCCGATACGACAGGCGCTCCGCCCCCGCGCCCGACGTGGAAGAACAAGACGTTGAGGGCGATCGCGGCGATCGCCCCGGCGGTCATGCCCGAGGCGAAGAAGATCCGGGCCCACGAGGGCATGGACTCGGCGATGAACGGCTTGAAGGTCACGAGCATGGCCAGGCCGAGCGAGGTCGTCACGATCACGGCGTTGCGATTGTCCCGCATGTCCGCCTTGGCTATCGTCTGCATGCCGACCCAGGCCACGTTGGCGAACATTGCCAGGGAGGCGCCTCCGAGCACGGGGGAGGGGATCATCGCCACGATCGCACCCGCCTTCGGCAAGAGCCCGAGGACCATCATGATCACGCCCGCGCCGGCCGCCACCCACCGCGATTTCACCCGCGTGATGCGCACAAGGCCGACGTTCTGGGCGAAACAGGTGTAGGGGAACGAATTCATGACGCCGCCGAGGAGCGTCGACAAGCCGTCGGCGCGGATGGCGGCCGAAATGTCGGCTTTTCGAATGCGCTTGCCGACGATCTCCCCGGTGGCGAAGACGTCGCCCGTCGTCTCGACCATCGTCACGGCCATGACGATGACCATCGAAACGATCGCGCCCGCGGCGAAGGCCGGCGTCCCGAAGTAGAACGGCGTGGTCGCGGCGAAAGAGCCGGCGCTTTTGAAGGCGTCGATGTCCTTTGGGTCGAGGTGGCCCAGGATCGCGGCGACGGCCGTGCCTCCGACGAGGCCGATGAGCACCGCGATCGTTGCGAGAAACCCCCGCAAAAATCGCTGGGCCAAGACGATGGCGGCCAGCGTCCCGAAGGCGTAGAGCAGCGACGTCGGCTGCAGGGGAACCACGCCCTTGGCGGAGGCAGCCGACGACGCCGCGGTGGCGTATCCGACGAAGTCGGAGGCCGAGACCGACAGCAGGGTCGTTCCCATGACGAGGAGGACCGTGCCCGTGACCACCGGCGGGAAGAATCGGATGAGGGCCGCGAAATAGGGCGCGGCGAAGAAAGTGAACAGGCCGGAGGCGATGACGGCGCCGTAGATCGTGGGAAGGGCCGAGTTCGGGTCCCCGCCGTGCGCCGACGCAACGCCGATCGCGATGATCGGGGCCACCGCGGTGGTGGTCACGCCCTGAATGATCGGCAGGCGCACGCCCACGAAACGCGTGATCCCCACGCTCTGGATGAGCGTCGCGACGCCGCAGGTGAGAAGGTCGGCGTTGATGAGGTGGATCGTGGTTTCCGCGTTCAGGTGGAGCCCGCCGGCGATGAGCAGCGGAACGATGACCGCGCCGGCGTAGAAGGCCAAAACGTGTTGAATGGAAAGAACGGCTAATGTGGGCGCGCTGGGCGCCCTGTCGACTGGATGGGCCACTTCCACATATTCTCAGATAATCGAGGCCGTCCAAAGCCGACGTACCGCGAAAGAGGGTAGCCATAGGCCCCGCACGCACACGCGCGACGTTCGCCGAACGCCGTCCGCACCGCCTAAACACCAATAAGCGCCCCGCACGCACACGCGATGCGCAAGGCGTCCGAGGCCTGTGACTCTCTAGCGTGCGCCGAGCGAGCGCGCGACCTCGTATCCCGATTCGACGTCGCGGATCGAAACCTCGACGATCCCGTGCCGGTCCACCGTGTAACGCTCCTCGATGAGGGGGCCGTCGCCGGTTCGCTGCACTTCGACGTCGTCCACGTCCACCTCGCCGCTGCGCAACGCGGGGTCGAAGGGGAAGGCCAGCGTGCCGCACGGGACGACCTCGCCGCGCGGAACGCCGTCCGCGTCCGTCCGCGTGTATTCGACGAAGCGATACCAGCCGACGTTGTGCGCCGCCCGGTAGGTGCGAACGACCGTCACATCCTCACTCGGGCTCACGCGCTGCTCGCTGCCGAGCAGGGGGTCGAAGGATATGACCGAGCCGCCCTCGCGGTCGCGGAAGACGCCGACGCCGCGCGCCAGCTTGTCCGTAAGCGTGTAGCCCGCCGACGGGTCGGCTGCGATGGCCAAGCCGATCGCGGTCGACCCCGCGGTGTAGGGGGAGCGGTGGACTCGCCTGCCGTACCTGGATCGCAGCGTCCGCCCGACGGCGGGAAGCTCCGACCCGCCGCCGACGACGTAGAGGCCGGCGACGTCGTCCGGGAGCTTTGGCGCGCCGCCCCCCTCCTGGGTCAAAAGCGGCTCCATCGTGGCGAGAGTGGACTCGATGAGCGGAGTGACCGAATCGTAGAATTCCTTGACCGGAATCGACGTGGGGGAGGAGGCACCGGGAACGTCCACGGCGACGTATCGGGATTGCGGGTACAGGGACTCCTTGGCCTGACGGGCCGAGTCGAGAAGCTTCTGCCATTCGTCTGCGGCGAGTTCGCCGCGCCCGGACTTTTCGAGCGCCAAGGAGGCGAGGGCGACGTCGAAATCGTCTCCGCCGAAGTTGTTGTCGCCCCGCGAGCCGAGCACCTCGTGGCTCTTGTCGTCTGCGGCCACGAGGGAGGCGTCGAAGGTTCCGCCGCCAAGGTCGTAGACGAGGATGCGCGTGCGGCGCGAGTTGAGCGACTTCGTAAGCCTGTGCGTGTACTCGAAGCCTGCGGCCGACGGCTCGTTGATCATGGCCACGACGTCGATCCCCGCGCGCCTGAAGGCTTCGAGGGTGATGAGACGCTGAGCCGAATGCGCGTGGGCGGGAATGCCGACGACGGCCTCGAGCCCGCCCCTGACGGGCTTGGCGGCGGAGCGGACGGATTTCGCGACGTGCGTGAGGAACCCGGAGACGACGTCGATGAGCGGAATCGTGAGGCCGCCGAGTTCGACCTCGGCGTCTTGGTTGACGTCCGCGCGCGACAGCAGGCGCTTGAAGGAGCGCAGGTGCGGAGCGCCCTTGAGGGCCAGGCCCGCGGCCTCGAAACCGTAGACAGGACCGGAATCCGCCAGAGCGACGATCGACGGGATGTACTCACGGGCGTCCGAGTTCCGATCTGGGAACGCGAGAAGCGGATAGTTGCCGCGGTCGGCGACGGCGACGGTTGTACGCGTGGTTCCAAAGTCGATTCCGAGTCTCATGATGCCGAGATTACTTCATCTTTCGGCGTCGATGGGGGAATATCTCAAAGGCGGGTCGCGTTCTGCTTTGGCCCGTTCTGACATAATGTACATTATCGGATCGGGGTGCAGAAGGGGGTGACGGACGAAAGTGGCGTCATGTCGGGGCAAAACCGCTTTGCCCGACGTTTCTTCGGCCTTCCCGTTAGACTGATCCCGCAATCGAGGAAAGGAAAACCATGGCCGAACGTTCGCTTCGCGGAATGAAGATTGGCGCAAATTCACTGGAAACCGACGAAGGAGTCGCCTTTGTCGAGCGCAAACAAGTCGTCTACGCGTGCCCCAGCGGCCACGAATTCGGCGTGGCCATGGCGACGGACGCCGAGCCGCCCGCAACCTGGGAATGCCGCTGCGGCGCCGAGGGCCTGCTGCGCGATGAGCCTGCGACGGACGACAAGAAACCCGCCAAGCCTCAGCGCACGCACTGGGACATGCTCCTTGAGCGCCGCACCGAGGACGAGCTCAAGGAACTCCTCCAGGAACGCCTCGACCTGCTGCGCGCGGGCAAGCTCAGGCTTCGCCGACACCACGGCTGAGTTGCCGCGGTCCGGGGTCCTCTAGGCATGAAAAGTGCCTATTTGCATCAAAAGTTCCATTTTTGGTGCGGACGCCCGCGCCGGCCGCCGACGCCCGGCCAATGCCAACGTCACTTCCCGCGCAGCCGAGAAGCTGCGCGGCGCGCCAGGCCTGCCAGCTGGCGCCCGCGGCGCTTGACGCCCATCGACGTCGTCCGTTTGAGCGACTCCGTGAAGATGCCGGCCGAGAGCTTCGACTCCCCCGCTTCCCGCTGGGCAAAGCTGATCGGCATCTCCACGATCGACCCGCCCAACTGGTGGACCTTGTCCGTCATGTCAGTCTGGAAGAAGTAGCCCGCCGATTCGACGCTGGAAAGGTCGAGGCGGCGGAGGAAAGCCACCCGGTAGACCCGGAAGCCGGCGGTGACGTCCGACGCCGGAAGCCCCAGCCACGCCTTGATGTAGAAATTCCCGGCGCGCGAGAGGATTTCGCGCGACTTCGGCCATCCCTCCAGCTCTCCCCCGCGCACGTAGCGTGAGCCGATGACGAGGTCGGGCTGGTCGCTCATGGCGGCCCGCTCGAGCAGGAGGGGAAGCTGCTCGGGCCGGTGGGAGCCGTCGGCGTCCATCTGGACGACGTGCGTGTACTCCTTCTCCGTCGCCCAGGAAAACGCAGCGACGTAGGCCTTCCCGAGCCCTTCTTTTCCCGCGCGGTGAAGGACGTGGACGCGAGGGTCGGCCGAGGCCAGTTCGTCGGCCAGGTCCCCCGTGCCGTCGGGGGAATTGTCATCGACGACGAGGACGTCGGCCTCGGGGACGGCCGCCCGCACTCTGCCGACGATCGGCTTCAGCGACTCGATTTCGTTGTAGGTCGGTATGATCACGACGACCTTCATCGTTCCTCCTTGTTGTTGTCCTTGCCGCGAATGTTTCCGCTGCCGACGCTTTCGGTCCGACTCTCGCTTGGGATGCGCTGCGCGCCGTCGCCGCCTGAACTTGGGAGGCCGCGCCGCCGCCAGCCGTACTTCCGCCGGCCGCGCCGCTGAGGCAAGCGGCGCGTCTGCCACAATGCTAACGCCGTCGTCGCCCCTGCGGCGAGGTTCCACGCCAGGCGCATCGGACCGCCCCATCGGACGGCTGGCGTCAGGTGGGTGTGGAGGCCGACGCCGGCCACCCGGGCGTCCGCCTTCCACATGCCGGTCTTTTCGCGCACCGTGCCGTCGGCGTCGACGACGCCGGAAACCCCCATGGTCGATACCTGTATCGCCGTGCGTCTGGTTTCGACGGCCCTAAAGCGCGTCATGTCGAATTGCTGGCGGGACTCCGCGGAATCTCCGAAGGACGCATTGTTCGTGGGAACCGTGACAAGGGTCGCGCCTTTGCGAACGGAGTCGGAGACGATCTCGTTGTAGGCGACCTCGAAGCATATCGGCGCGGCAATGCGCACGCGCCGCCCGCGCAGCGGGACGTCGAGAACCGCGGCACCCTTCCCCGCGCGCATGTCCGTTGAAACCCGGTCGACGGCCTTCGTGAACAGCCGGAAGAACCCGCGCGCGGGTATGTATTCGCCGAAAGGCACGGGATGCAGCTTCGTATACCTGGCGGTCAGCCCCTTTCCGGGAACCCACAGCGTGTACTCGTTGTAGCGGTAGTCCTCCGGGTAGCGCTGGATGCCGAGCACAAGCGGGACGCCGAGGCGCGACACCGCCCCTTCGATCACGTCGCGGGCTTCTGGCGTCGTCTCCGGATCGAGGTCGGACGAGCTTTCCGGCCACAGAACAAGTTCGGCGCCCTCCCCCTCGATCTTCCGCGTTTGCTTCGCCAGCCCTTCGGTGACGGAGACGGCCCGAGCATAGCCTGTCAGCGATTTGTCCCTGGAGACGTTCCCCTGGACGAAGCCGACCTTCACGCCGCTTGCGGGCGGGCCGCCCAGCGGAATGGCCGCCGCCGCCCCGAGCGCGGCGCAGGCGCCTGCGGCCGCGGCGAGAGCGCGGCGCGGGCGGGCCCTCGCGTTTTGCGCGACGTATGCGAGAGAGGCTCCCAGGGCGACGACGGCGAAGCTGACGAGCTCCGTCGAGCCGTAGGGCGCCAGGCGCACGAGCGGCCCTTCGACCTGCCCGAATGCGAGCTTGCCCCACGGCATTCCGCCCTCGGGCCACGTGCCTTGGAGGTCTTCGACGGCGACCCATGCAACGGCGAGAGCGGGCGCCAGCTTCCAAGCGCACGCTTTGTTGTCTGCGGCGGCTCCGGCGTCGCCTGTGCGAGCCTTGGGATCCTTCCTCGCGCCCGGCGTCGTTTCCGCGCAACCGCCCCAGACCCGCAGGAACGCCTGCCAGACAAGCGCAAGAACGGCGGTGTAAAGGGCGAGCACTCCCCCCAGCCCCACTCTGGCGATCCACGTTCCCGCGGCTTCGGCGGCCCAATCGCACAGCAGGCCGAAGAAAACCGCTCCGGTCGCGAAGCCGCAGGCGAAACTGGCGCGAAAGCCTCGCCCGCGCAGCGCCGTGATGAGAAGGGCGACGCCGAGAAGAGCCGACGGCCACAGGTGCAGGGGGGCAAAGGACGCCCACAGGCACACGCCCGCGCCGACGGACAGCGCAGCCGGGCCGAGTGGCGCGAGATTCGGCAGCAGCCTCTTCGCGCCGACGTCTCGGGCGCCGCCGCGAGAGCTCCGCCCGCTCATGCCACGACCTCGCTTCTGCGCACGCGCGAGCGGGCGAGGCCGGCGACGTCGGCGATCCACGTGCCTTCCCCGGCGAGGGCGAACTGCCCCAGCAGATCGATGAGCCTGCGGGCCGCCGCGATGAAGTCGCCCGCGGCCATCCTGGAGGTGCGCAGGCACTCGTCCAGGCTCGCGCCCGAGGCCCAGGCGGCGAAGACGTCCGCGCACCCGGGGGTGACGTCGCGGGTTCTGGCGATTCCGTGCCTGTCCTCGACGGAGCGGAGGAACTCGGCTTCGCCGACGGCCTGCCTGGCCAGCCTCGCGAGCACGGGCGAGCGCGGCTGCGCAGTTCCAAGCCTGTCGTCGGTGAGGAACATCGACGCCCACCCGGCGAATTCCGAGGGCGTCAGGCCCTCGGCGAGCGCCGAGAGACACGTGTAGGCC
This sequence comes from uncultured Actinobaculum sp., assembly GCA_938020505.1. GTDB lineage: Bacteria > Actinomycetota > Actinomycetes > Actinomycetales > Actinomycetaceae > Peptidiphaga. The sequence continues at coordinate 22,151 of CALIHR010000006.1, forward strand.
AAAAGGTCGTCCTCCAGGTGAAGCCTGCGCAGCGTCGGGGCGCCGGGCCCCGGCTCGATTGCCCCGCCGCGGTTTTGAAGCACGCCGACGTCGACGAGCGCCGCGGCCGTCGCGTCGAATTCGCGTCCGACGGAGTCGGTGAAGCCCGCTGACGTCTTCTCGATTTCGGCGGCTCGGGCGTCGAGCGACAGGAGCGTTTCCGCGTCTTCGAGGTGGACTGCCAGGTCGGGGCACGCCGAGCACGGGTGCCTGGCCAGGTCCGCGTCCGGGCCGACGGCGAATCGGGACCACGATCCGAGAAGGTCGCGGTCCACACCCAGCTCGGTGCGCTCCTCGACCTGCTCGACGATGGCGTCGGCGAGGTCTTCCCGCGTCGACCTGTCTTTGAGGCGCCGCCCCACGGGCAGGCTCACGGCTCCGACGTCGCGCAGCTCCGAGCCGAGGTCCGCCTCACGCAGCCAGGAAATCTCCCCGTACCAGTCGATGACGCGCAGCTTGCCGCGATCGGCCGAAAGGACAAGCACGTAGTCGACGTCGCCGCCCCTGTGCACGGCGTAGAGGCGTCCGTTTTTCGCCTGCGCGAAAGAGCGGGAAACCCTTTCGCGGTATTCCCTTTTGGCGGCCTTGCGCACGGACTTGGCGGCCCTTCCCGAGGCGGCGCGCAGGCGCACGTATTCGACGACGTCGCCCGCGTCGCAGTGCAGCCGCCCTTCCTCGGCGGAAATCCGGCGGCGAATCCGTGCCAGGCGCGCCTCGAGCTTGGCGAGGTCGGCGTTTCGCTGATACTGCGCGAAGCTGCGCCCCATCATCGCCCGCGCCTGCTCGTAGGGCATTCTGGCCAGGAGGTTGACCACCGTGTTGTACGAGGGCGCGAAGGCCGAGAGGAGGGCTTCCACTTTGCCCGACCCGAGGTCGGCCAGAATGTAGGGGTCGAGGTCGGGACCGGCGAGGACGACCGCGTGGCCGACCGTGTCTTTCCCCCTGCGGCCCGCGCGCCCGATGAGCTGCGTGTACTCCGTGGCGCTCAGGTCGATGAACCCCTCCCCGTCCCACCGCCGCAGCGATTCGACGACGACGGTGCGCACCGGCATGTCGATGCCCAGGGCAAGGGTGCCGGTCGCGTAGACGATCCGCAGCAGGCCGTCCTCCATGAGCTTCTCCGTCAGCTCCTTGATCGCCGGATAGACGCCCGCGTGGTGGGCGCCGTATCCGCGAGCGAGTGCGCGCGCGGCGGCGTCGAAGCCGACGGCGCGGCGGTCGGATTCGCTCAAGGTTGCGCGCACCTCGGCGATCCTGGCCGCCGCCTCGGCCCGTTCTTTCCTGCCCGTGAGCGCAACGTCCCGTTGGAGAAGGGCCTCGACCGCCTTGTCGCAGCCTTTGCGCGAGAAGATGAACTCGATGGCCGGAAGCATGTCGCGCTCGGCCAAAAGGTCGATGATCCTCCGGCGGTCCCGGTCCGAAACGCGTCCGCGCCCGTCCGGCGGCAGCTTCGCGATCGCCGAGACGAGCGCGCCGAGCGGGCCGCCGTCCTTGCCGAAAAGCCGGAAGACCTTCCGTCCCACGGCGACCTCCTGCCGGAGGGGAACCGGCCTGACCGCGCTGTGGACAAGCTCCGTTTTCCCGCGCACGGAGCGCAGCCATCCCGCGAGCTCGCCCGTGTTCGGGACGGTGGCGGACAGGCCGATGAGCCGGCAGTGTTCGGGCAGGGTGAGGATGATTTCCTCCCACACCGGCCCGCGCTCCCTGTCCGCGAGATAGTGGACTTCGTCGAGGACGACGTATCCGACGTCGTCGATGTCGGGCGAGCCCGCAAATAGCATGTTGCGCAGCACCTCCGTGGTGACCACGAGGATCTCGGCGTCGCGGTTGACGGAGACGTCTCCGGTGAGCAGGCCGACGTATTCCTCGCCGTGAAGTTCGGCGAGCTCGGAGTATTTCTGGTTCGACAGCGCCTTGATCGGCGCGGTGTAGACGCAGCGTTTCTCCTTGGCCAGGGCCAGTTCGACGGCGAAGTGGGCCACGACCGTCTTCCCCGAGCCGGTGGGCGCGCACACGAGGACGTCGCGATTGCGCGCGACGGCTTTGCACGCGTCGATTTGGAAGCCGTCGAGGGCGATGCCGCGGGCCGCGTATTCTTCGACGAAATGGTCGACGTGGTCCAATGCGCCGTTCATATGAGCACCTCCACCGCGCCTGGAAGGCACGTGATGTCGATTGGGAGCGTTCCCAGCCTATCGCCGTCGGCCATGGGATCGGGCGGCCGGGCGCCCGCGCGCGGCTCGCAGGCGATGCGGACGCGGCGCGCCCGAACGCAATGGACGAGAGGATGGCTCGAGTGGCGCCCCAGCGCCAGCCGAGGGAGGAGGTTGACAATTTGCAGGCGGCTCAGTCCGGCGGCGAAGACGACGTCGGCCAGTCCGTCCGCGGCCGTGGCCGACGGAGCGATCGGCAGGCCCGCGCCGAAAAAGCGGGTGTTGGCCACCGAAACGAGGGTCGCCGGAGCCGAGCACGCCCGCCCGTCGACCTCCAAGCGCAGGCCGTACGGCGCGAAGTTCGCGACGGCTGAAACTATCCCCCTCGCATAGCGCGCTCCCCCGCGCGGGAAGGAGAAGGAGTTCGTCCGCCGATTGACGTCGGCGTCCAGGCCCGCGGAGACGACCGACATCACCCGCCTGCCCCCTGCTTCGGAGGCGACCTCGAGGACGTCTGCGGCGAACGTGCGCTTCGATTCGAGCGCGTCTAGGGCGAGCGCGAGAGCGGCGTCGACGTCGCGTCTGGGCAGCCCGAAATGCCGCGCCGCGTCGTTGCCGGTCCCCACGGCGAGGATTCCCAGCGGAATCTTGGAGTCGGCCAGCGCGTCGACGGCTATGCCCACGGTTCCGTCGCCGCCCACGGCGAAGAGCGCGTCGAGCCCCTCGGAGGCGACGGCGGCTGAGCTCATGCGCGCGGCTTCCTCCGCGGACCCCGCGGTCAGATCGACGACGTCGAAGCCCAGGGCCCGCAGGCAGCGCGCCGCGTGTATGCCGTCGCGTTCGGCGAGCCCGCGCCTGCTCGTCGGGTTGACGAGCAGGCCGATCCTCTCGCGACGCGGGCCGTTTTTCACGCGGCGGGCGTCGCTCATGCTGCGTCCGCCAGGTCTCTGAAGCGCTTCGCGAGCCGCGCCGCCGTTTCTCGCGGCTCGACGGCGCGGACGGCCGTGCCCAGCTGGACCAAGAGCGAGGCGAGGAATTCGTCGGAGGTCGACGCGAAGGACACATCGTAATAATCCCCGCCGTCGCCCGACCTCCTCATGCTCGCACCCGGCAGGGCTTCGCCGATCCACCGCCCGGAAGGGCCCACCGTGACAGTCACGCGCTGGCCCTCGGGGCTCCAAGATTTCGCCTCGTCGACGACCGCCGCGCGGGCGGCCGCCGCCTCCGCCCTGCTGGCTTTGCGGCCCTCGCGGACGTCCCCGATCCTGTCGAGGCGGTACGAACGCGGCCCGGCCGATGCGACGGCGAGAAGCAGCGGGTTGTAAGCGGCCTGAATCTCGACTGGAAAGGCTTCGACCCGCGTGACGGACTCGGCGAGGTCGGGGCCGGGCCGGTGGTAGGTGAACTCGATGAAGCTTCTGGATGCGAGGGCCCGTTCGACCGCGGCGAAGGCTTCGTCGCCGATGACGGGGGCGGGCCCGTCCCACATGGCCGAGCCGAAGCCGGCGCCGTCGGCCGCTGCGATCAGGGTGGCGCGCACATGCGCGAGGGCGTCCCGCGCGTCGCCCGAAGGCGTGATCTCCGCGATGGAGTCGATGACGGCCACGAGCGCGATGACCTCGTCGAGAGTCAAGGCGAGGTCGGGAACGTCGAGCTCCCCCGAATCGGAAAAAGAGACGTAGGAATCGGGCGTCGTCGGCTCTTCGCCGGCGTCTTCCTCGCCCGGATTCGGAGGCAGATCGAGGTTGAACGGCAGACCGTACCCTTCGATCTCCACCAGCGACGCATCCCACAGCAGGCGCAGCACGCGTTTCCATTCGATCCCGAAACGCTCGGAGAGTTCCCGAAGGCTTGCCGAGCCCCCGGGCAGGGACGAGAGAAAGACGAGCAGAGCGTTCGTTTGAACTATTCCCTTTCCGCTCACGCCGCGGCCCCTGTCGCCATGCCTTGGCCGCCGTTTTCGTGCGTTTTCCATGCTTTGGCCGCCGACTTCATGCCTCGTCTCGCGCCGCAGCCTGTTTTCACACCCGCCCTCATGCTTCGGCCTCCAGTCTCAAACCTTCGCGCCCGGGCTCACGGCTCGGCTGCCCCAACCCGGCAAGGTGTTCCAGCCGCGCCCGCCATTCGGCGCGCAGTGAGGCGTCCCCCATAAGGCGCACGTCTTTCCCGTATGCGAGAAGCGCCTCGAAGACGCGCTGGCGGTTGACCGGACCTATTTCGACGACGTCCCACCCGGCGGGAGCCGCAATTTCGCACCCTTTTCGCGCAGTCGCGGGAATCGCGCCCCGCGGGCCGTCCGTGTCGCTTGCAGCGGAGGACTTCCCGGCGTCTGAGGGACTCGTTTCCCCCGCCGGCGCAGAATTCGCCTTTTTTGCCGGCGGGCAAATCGGGCGTCCCTGAGCAAGGAGGGGCGCCGCGGCCCCGGGGCGCACCGCCAGAACGGCCCGCACGGGGGCGAAGGCGTCTTCTTCGTCTGCGGACGCCGGCCGGACGGCCGGGCCGTCCACGGAAAGCGAGCCGGGCACGATGCGGCTGACCCGGAAGGTCCTTTTCGACCAGGCCGGCGAGCCTTCGGGGCGGACCTTGCCCGCGACGCATCGGGCTTCCCCCGTGACGTAGAAGGCGTCGAAATGCTGGGCGAGGCTCCGGGGCTCGAGCAGGTACCGCGCGGGCTCCGCCCCTCGCCCTTCGTACGCGAAGGAGATCCGACGCCGATATTGGAGAGCCCGCGCGATCTGCACAACGTCGTCCCCGGAGGGAATCGAGGCTCTCAGGTATTTCGGCGCCGAGCCGCCCGCCTCGCCCGTGGCCAGGATCTTCGCCATCCCCGAGTGGGCCGCCCCCACGAGCCCGCCGCCCTTGCCCAGGCCGACGAGCAGGGACCGCACCAGGCCGACGTCGAGGGCGGACATCGGCGCGATGATCGGGGCCGTGCGGTCGTATCTGTAGACGTCGCCTTCGTCGACGGCAATCGGGTATCCGGCTGCTCTCAGCGCGGCGACGTCGCGTTCAAAGACGCGCTGGAAGGTCTCGCGCGAAGCGTAGGCCGCGTATGAGGGAATCCGCCGGCGGGCCTGCGCCCGGGTGAGCCCCCGGTGCGAGAGAGCGGCAAGCAGCGAAAGCTGGCGCTCGCCCGCGCGGTATTCCGATTGCTGACTCACATGCCTAGGGTAATCGAAGGGTAGGCTTGGGTGCGTGATGATGTGGCGAAACGGTGAGATAGTCTCACTCGGAAAGACATGGGACGGATGCGTCGAATGCCAGGTGCTCCTCGACGACGGCGAAGAGGCCCGGGCCCTCGCCTACACGCGGCTGGTGGGCCGTCCGGAGACGGGCCAGCGGGCCGTTCTCACCGCCTCCGCGGCGGTCAGGGGCCTGGGAACGGGGGGCTACCTCATGGTGGCGGCCCTGCCGGACAATTTGCCGCCGGATCCGCAGCCCGGGCCCGGGCACATCGTCAAGGCCCGTTACACCCCGCTCCAATACATGACCCTGGGGGCCGACGAGCAGGAGTCCGAGTGGCACGAGGCCCTTCGAGAGGCCGACTCAATCGAGGGCATGCCCGTTCTCGTCGCCGATCTTCACTCAGCCGTCCCCGCGGCGGTCGCCGCGGTCCGCGCGAGTCGGCCGGGGGCGCGCATCGCCTACATCATGGACGACGGCGCGGCCCTGCCCGCCTGGTTCTCGCGCGCCGCGGCCGCCATGAGAGAATCCGGCGACATCGTGGGAACCATTTCCTGCGGCCAAGCATTCGGAGGCCAGCTGGAGGCCGTCAACGTCCACACGGCGCTGCTTGCGGCGAGGATCGTGTGGGAGGCCGACGTCGCCGTCGTCGCCCAGGGCCCTGGAAACCTCGGAACCGGCACGAAATGGGGATTTTCGGGAACGAAGGTCGGCGAGGCGCTCAACGCGGCCGCGGCCTTGGGAGGCGTGCCGATCGCCCTGCTGCGCATGTCGAACGCCGATGCCCGCGGGCGCCATTTCGGCCTGTCCCACCATACGCACACGGCGCTCAGCCGCGTGGCGCTGGTTGAGACCCTCTGCCCGTGCCCCGTCCTCGACGGGCCGGAAGCATCCGATTCAGGTTCGCCGGCCGATTTTCACCTGTCGCACGATTCAGGTTCACCGGCCGAGCCGCAGCCGCCGAAGCTGTCTTCCCTCATCGGAGAGGACGTCCGCCGGCTCTTGGCCTCCCAACTCGACTCTCTCTTTGAATGCGAGAGGCTCAAGCGGGTCGACGTGCCGACGGACGGCCTGGACGAGGTTCTCGCTTCCTCTCCCGTGCCCCTGCGGACGATGGGGCGCGGGCTTACCGAAGATCCCCTCGCGTTCCTCGCAGCCGGCGTCGCCGGCTACGCTGCGGCAGACGCGCTGTGACGAATCGCTTCACGCGTTGAGGCGCGCCGCTTCACGCGCCGCGACCCGCCGCTTCACGCACCTGCGCCGCCCGCGTCCTCCGCTACGGCGTGAGGATGTACTTCGATCCGACGCCGCGGGCCATGTCCTCCAAGCTCTCGACGAGCGCCTCCAGCGGGCGGACCTCGGTGCACAGGGTCATCCCGTCGAACTTGCCGGACGAGAGCAGCTCCACCGCGATCTGAACGAAGCGCGGCTGATGGTGGTAAACGCCCTTGAGCGTGTACTCCTTGTAATGCATGTCCGAGGAGTCGACCTGGAACGGGGCGTTCTTCGGGGTTCCGCCGAAGAGCACGGCCGTTCCGCCGGGGCGCAGGCACAGAACGGTCTGTTCCCACACGTTCGGCAGCCCGACGGCCTCGATGGCGACGTCGGCGCCGCGTCCGCCGGGCGTCAGCGGCCGGATCGCCGCCGCGCATTCTTCGGGCGTTTCCAAACCGGTCAGGTCGACGACGGCGGAGGCCCCCGCGGCCTCGGCCTGGGCGAGGCGGCCTTGCGAGCGGTCGGCCACGATGACCGTCGCTCCGCGCAGCTGCGCCAGCCTCAGGTACATCTGGCCGATCGGGCCCGCGCCGTTGACCACGACGGTGTCTCCGAGCGCGATTCCCGATTCGTGCATCCCGTGGACCACGGTGGACAGGGGCTCAAGCGGGGCGGCCGCCTCGAAGGCCAGGGTGTCCGGGATCGCGTACGTGTTGCGCTCGACGATCGCGCGCGGCACGACGATCTGCTCGGCGAAGGCGCCGTTGAGATACTGGAGGTTTTCGCACAGCGACTCGCGCCCGATGGTGCACGCCCAGCAGTGGCCGCACGGGGCGGTGTTGGCGGCGACGACCCTCTGGCCGACCTCGAAGTCGGTCACGCCCTCGCCCACCTCGGAGACGATCCCGGAGAACTCGTGGCCGAAGCGGGCGGGCAGCGCGGGAAAGAGGGTCGGATGCCCCCGCCGATAGGATTTCAGGTCGGTTCCGCACGTGGCGGCGGCCTTGATGTCCACGGCGATCTCGCCCGGGCCGGGGTGCTCGGCGGCAATGTCCTCCAAGCGCAGATCGCCGGGGCCGTAAAACATGTAAGCCTTCACACGGTGTCCTTTCCGACGTCGCGCGCCTGCGTGACCGGACGGCGACGCCTTCCGTACGCGGACGCGCCGTCGCGCCCGCCGTCCGGCCGTGCGCCGGACACGTCGATCTTATCGAAGACTGCCGGATTTTAACGAAACGGCCGGGCCGTATCGACGCCCGGCGGGCGCGGCGAAGGCTCCCGCGCGCTTCGAGCAAGCTCAATCGGCGTTCGGGCCGCTTCGGCGCCTTCGCTGCGCAGACCGACGATCGACGCCCGCCGCCCTGGATGCTTCGGCGCTTTTGCCGCGCGGAACCGACGATCGACGACGTCGGTTCCGTCCGTCATCCTATCGGCTGGGGCTGGGTGCGGCAATGGGCCGGTCAGTCGAGCGAGATGTGGGCCTGAGAGACCTCGACCCGATTGCGCAGGAATCCCGCTTCCTTCATGAACTCGGCCATCTTCTGCCACTTGGCGGAATCCTGCGCGCCGAACTTGCCCGCCCCGTACAGCTTCATCGAGGCGGACAGGACCTTGGACGCGGTGGCGCGCTGCTTCTTGTCGGCGAGTGCGGGAACGCGCTTGCGCACGATGTCGAGCGTCTCCTCGGGGTGGGCGCGCATGTATGCGACCGCCTTGGTCAGGGCGGCGAGGATCTTGCGCTCCTTCTTCGAGCCCTTCTCCTTGAACGAGTCGAGCGAGCCGAGGCCGGCGCCGACGAGCGGGATTCCGCCGTCGACGGGGTCGATCGTGCGAACCGGGACGCCTTGCGCTTCGATGGCGACGGCGTCGGAGTTGACGAAGCCGATGACGGCGTCGACCTTCTTCGAGGTCAAGGCTGCCGTCTGCGTGTACCCGATGAACTGAATCTTCACGTCCGACTCGGTCAGGCCGTTGGCCTTGAGCATGGCCTGCAGGCTGAAGTAGTTCTCCCCCGCCTTGCCCGGCAGCCCGATGGTCTTGCCTTTGAGGTCCGCCGCGGAGTGGATGGCCGAATCGCGCGGGACGATGACCTTGACCGGGTAGGTCTGATACATCGTGGCCCAGTTGTACACTTTGATGCCGTTGGATCGATTTTGCAGCATTTCGTCGCCGCCCGCGACGACGACGTCCTCGGTCCCCTGCTCGAGCGCGCCGAAAAGCGACTCTTGGGCCCCGTGATGGCGCAGCGTGACGTTCACTCCCTCATCCTCGAAATAGCCTTTGTCTTCGGCCACGTAGAAGGGCGCGAATTGGACGTCCGGCACGTAGGTCAAGCCGATCGTGATCTTGCCGCCCTCGGAGCCCTTGTCGTTTCCGCCGCATCCCGCGAGGCACAGAAGCGCCGCGGCGAGAAAGGCGAAGATTCTCTTCGTGGATTTCATCGGTTGTCCTTCCGTTCGGTCTTTGGGGTTTGGCTCGGCCGACATTCGGCGGCCGGGCCCGCTCGGCCCTGATCCGGCTTTCTTCCGTCCGGCCTGCGTTCGGTCTTTGCGGGCCGGCCCGTTCGGCCTGCAGCTGTACGGCCCGTTCGGATTTGCGCCGTCAGGCCCGCCCGGTTTCATTCTTCGGCGCCTTCCCCGTCGAGGCGCGCTCCGGCGCGGCGTTCGAGCAAGCCGAAAAGGGTGTAGACGCACATTGCGCACGCGGCCAGGAGCGCGATCGCGGCGAACATCCCCGTCACGTCCGCCGAATGCTGCGCCGACGTGAGCGTGAGCCCGAGCCCCTCTCCCCCGGTCACCATTTCGCCGACGACGGCGCCTGTGAGGCTCAGCGTGAATCCTGTGCGCAGCCCCGCCAAGATCGAGGGCGCGGCCATGGGAAGCTCGACGCTGCGGGCCAGCCTCAGGCCGTGGGCTCCGTCGAGCCTGGCCGCGCCGAGCACGTCGGCGTCGACCCTGGAAATGCCCGCCGCCGTTGTGACGATCATCGGGAAGACCACCATGATCGCGCAGAGGACGGTGATCGAAACCGTGCCGTACCCGATCCAGATCGTCAGCAGCGGCGCGACGGCGACGGCGGGAACGGCCTGCGAGGCCCCGATGTACGGCTGTACGGCGCGGGCGAAGGCGCCCCATCTGGCCAGAGCGTATCCGAGGGGGACGCCGACGGCCGCGGCCGCGGATGCGCCGAGCAGCGCCTCTTCGAGGGTGGCCCACGTGGCGGAGGCGAGGTATCCGTCGCGCAGCCCTTCGTAGGCGCGCTTGGCGACCTCGGCGGGGGCGGGAAGGAAATTGGCGTTGACGAGGCCGAAGCGCACGGCCGCGTCCCATGCCAGCAGAAGCAGCAGGCCGAGCGCCGCCGGCGCCGCTGCGTTTTTCTTCCTCATCCCTTGCCTTCCCGGTCCATTCCGGGGCAGGGGCGAGCGCGGCCTGCGAAGCCTGGACGACGTCGCAGACAGCCGTGCGCCTCCCATCCGGACTTTGACCGTCGGTCAGGGAATTCCACCCTGTCAACCGCTTGCGCGGGTCGCGGACTGTCACCGCCGGTTCAGACTTTCACTGACCCCGGAGCACGTTTGTGTTCGTAGCGATTATGCCATATGCGCGAGCAAACGCAAGTTCGAGGCCGTCGGGGGCGAAGGCGGCCGTCCCGCGCGTTTGCCGGTTGGAGCTGTTGCTCAGAGCGGCTCCAGAAGCGAATCGGACGCAGGCCGGGCATCCGCAGCGGACCCAGTTGGGCACGGATCGCGGAACGCCGAACCCGCATCCGGCGGCTCAATCTGCCTCGGCCGCGCGGACGCCCGGGCCGCCGGGCGCCGCCAGGCGTCTGGCGGCCTCAACCACCGAGGCCCTTCTGCGCCGATGCTCGTTTTCGTCGATCGGCTTGGAGACCATCTCGGCAACTTGCGGGACGGCCGCCCACCACCCGGCGAGCGAAAGGATGAGGAAGGCCAGATGGTCGGCGTCGATTGCCTCAGTCAGTTGGCCGCGACTCTGCCCTTCGGCAACAGCCGACGCCTTCTCGCGATACCGAGCCAGGCGGTCGTCGTCGTTCGGAACGTCCGCGCCCAAGACGAGGCCCTCCCACAGGAGCAGCCGGCTGAGCTGAGGATGCTCGCGATGGTAGTCGTAAACGCGCCCGGCGTAGTCTCCGGCGTCGTCGACGGCGAACGAAATGGGAACGGCCCGGGCGACTTTCGCCATCTCCTCGCGCAACACGTGGGCGAAGAGCTCGCGTTTGGCCCCGAAGTAGTTGTAAACGCGCTCCTTGTTGACCCCTGCGGCCTTGGCGATCCGCTCGACCGTCGTCCCGTCGGGCCCGTGGGCCGCGAATTCATTGACGGCCGCCAAAAGTATCTTCCTTTTGGTTCCCTCGGTGTCCCAAGCCATGTCGATTCCTTCCTTTCCGAGCGGGGCGCCCCGCTCGAGGCGTCACGTTCGAGGCGCCGCGCCGTCGAAAGCCCGGCGTGGCGGCGCCCCGTGTTCCACGTTCGAATGCGGACGTCCGAGTTTTCGGCGTGCGGCCGCGTCAATCCGCGCGTCTGACGCAGTGCCTCCAGTTCGTGCGTTTGGCGTGGCGTCACACACCATCTCCAACGTGAACGTTGCTTTCTGAAGTCAAGACTACTACGGTAATTTCCAACGCTTTCGTTGGAAAAGAGGTTTCCCATGTCGCATTCAATCGGCCAGCCGTCTCCCCCAAACCCGTTTCCCCCAAACAGTTCCAATCGCCTTCCAGCCGCCGAGCCCTGCGGGCAATCCAACGCGAAGGACGATCGGCGCTTTTCAGCACCCGCGTCTGATGAATACCCATTCGCCGCCGACGTCGCCGATCGGCGCATCGTTTCCACGGCGGGCGAGCCGCGTCAAGCAAGTCAGGCAAGCGGAGCCGTCGCGGAGTTCCCGGCGGGCGCAGGAACCGTCGGCCTGCTCGTGTTCACCGCCCTCGTCGTCGTCTCTCAGCTCTACGCGGCGATCCCGCTGGCCGACCCCGTCGGCGCCGCTCTCGGGGGCGACGCCGCCTTCGCCCTGTCAACCTGCTTCAGCGCGACGTACGCGCTGGGCTTCGTCCTGTGGGGCCCTCTCGCCGACCATTTCGGGCGACGCCGAACGATGCTCGCCGGGACGATTCTGCTCACGCTGGCAACGGCCGGGTGCGCGGCGGCCCAGTCCGTTCCCGCGCTCGCGGTTTTGCGCGGGGTGCAGGGAATCACGACGTCGAGCTTCGCCCCCGTCGCCCTCGCCTACATCGCCGAAGCGGTCGAGCCTCGACGCCGCGCTTTGTCCATAGGGGCGATTTCCACGGCTTTCTTGGTGGCGGGAATCGTGGGGCAGGTTGTCCCGCAGGCGCTCGCAAACTGGGCCGGTTGGACGTCGGCGTTCCTGGTCAGCGCCGCGGTGCTGGCGCTGTGCGGGGCCGCGATCTTCGTTCTCGTACGCGAGCCTGGGCGCACGCCAGGCCTCGGCTTGGGCCGCCAGTTCCGGCAGATCGGCCGATTGATCCGCTTGCCCGCGATGCTGACTCTGTGCGCCGCACACATCACCCTTCTCATGTGCTTCATCGCGATGTACACGGCACTTGGCGCGCACACGGCCTCGCTCGGGCTTTCCGACTCCGCGCTCACGGCGATTCGTCTGTGCGGGCTTCCGTGCATGTTCGCGGCACTGGCCGCCGGCCCTCTGGCTCGCCGGCGCGGGGTTTCCGGACTGGCTCGCGCCGGATTCCTCTTGGCTGCGGGCGGGCTCGTTCTGGAGGCGGCGGCTTCTTCCAATGTCGTCGCCCTCACGGCTGCAAGCCTTGTGTTCGTCGCGGGAACAGCCCTGGCCGTTCCCGCCATGATCACGCTTTTCGGCGAGGTGAGCGCGCCTCATAGGGCCAGCGGAATGGCGATCAACGGGCTCGTCCTTTTCATCGGGGCCAGCCTCGGCCCGCTTCTTGCGCGCAGCCTAGCCTTTCGCCCGCTGATGTTTTGCTGCGCAGCGACACTCGGCGCCGCCGCGGCGTGCCTCGTTGCCTTTTCGAAGATCCGCCGGACCGCGCCGGCGGCGAACTGATGCGGTTCGGCGGACGCCGGAAGCCAGCACCGCGGCGCCGTCCAACGCCTCGGCACGGAACGGTGTCGAGACGCCGACTGGTATCGTGGCGCCCATGGAGCGATCCGAGCTCTTCGTTCGCCCGGCGTCGCCCGACGACGCCGAAGCGTGTCGCCTTCTATCGCAAGAAAGGTTTCGTGCCCACTGGCGAGATCGGAAAGGCGAAGGGCATGCAGACAATTCGCATGGAGCGGCGCGGCACCTTGTAGAGCCTATCGAGAGTCTGCGGGCATCTAGATGTGAATCGAGCATCCAGATGTACAGGTAATTGGTTTGGCGATTTATTTGTTTGGAGTGCGCGCTTTCCGGATAACCTGCGTGTCGCCGTAGTCGCGCGGCATTCTTCCTGTCGACACCTTCGTGGGCAGCCGTAATCACAAGCAAACAACCTGGTCGGCCTTGCTTTAGAGATTCGATCTGTCTCTTCCACCGATCTATCTCTTCTATGGACCTGCTGACTATGAGAAAATCTGGAAGGCTACACCGGGCAGAGGAACCAGAAGAGGACATCATGAGTGCTGATCTGTATAAGCGACGACGTGCGTTTGCTGGTGCAGCCTTCTCACACGCTTTCATCCTGTCTGCAGTTATATTCGTATACCTAAGTTTTTTTTGGATACTGCGCCCATTTATCATAGTCATCTTCACCATTATTCCAGCTCTGTTTCTCGTTCCCTGCGTTTGCCTTGCTCTATCGAAGAAATTCAAATGCTATTTTAATCTTATATGGCTCCTATTTACGACTATTTTAATTTACGCTTTAAGTTTCTTTGCCGTACTTGTGTATATCATGATCTTTCGTCATATACCTCCGAATAAGTTCTTTTATTATGAACTTGAGATGGAGTGGCTTTGGAGTGTTTACGGCTACCCCACATGGGTATACGTCGCCGGACTCACAATTCGAGCCTTCAACAGACGAAAGTCAGCGCAGCTCAGGATAGCGAACTCGGACCAAGTAGATGGAGCTGACCTAAAGAAATCGTCTACTTAGATCAGTCCCGCTGCGAGCTAAAGGAAGCTGACGGAGGGCGGGGATCGTTCTCGAAACCACCGCAGAAACTGCTTTGAGAACGTCAGCATCGAAAGTGCCGGAAGCTATCCTTTCTGACTTGGCCATAGACGGTATCGCGTTTTCCCGATCTCGCTCTTCTCGCGAGAAGAGCGAGATCGGGTTGAACCTTTCGCACCAGTTTGCTTCTGCCCGGGGATCAAACTGCAAACGCAGGAACGTTGTTGCGAACTACTTTCGTAGGTGGAGCTCTTCCCCGATAGTGCCCTTCACACAGGAATTGGATTATAATATAAGTCAATACCGATATTAAATAATATATATATATAGCTAGAAGTAAATAGAAAAACTAACGATATGATCGTTATAAATATTCGTTTCAAGATTCGTTTGGAACGTTGCTTCTGTGACAAAGCGCCTGACTGCGGAGAAAATAGACTCAAAACTACGCACATAATCCAGCAAAGAAATCCAAGAGAGAGAGTAATGACAATACGTTTCTCTATAAGCGTTGGCAAAAGTTGCGGATCTGCAGTAGATTCAACATGAATTTGACATGGAAAACTCCGAAAAAATAGATATACGCCGTCTTCGGTGATAAATGCGGCAGGCGCCGGTGAAAGAAGGAGTAGGCCAAGCCACCACAGAGTGCGTCTGATCGCCGATATCTTGCGGTAGCGTATTGAGTTTGCTGACGACTCTTCTTCAGTCTTGAAATCATCGAGATCGTGAGAAGCGGTCATCATTCGCTCTCCTTCCAGCCATATTGGCCTGATATTACCCTTCTTACTGGGGAAAACCGATTCTAGGATATTACGTCATCGACGAGGATTTGATAGGAAAGCGGCGTATGCGCGCGCAAGCGCTTCAGCCTCGGAAGCAGAAGGGAGACGATCCGCGCCACAAGCATTTAGAAGTCTGTCTTCGGTGAAGGGAATGTTCTCAAATCCCCATGCGTCAATGCCGTCAGCCACTTTCTTAAAGACCGCGACAACGTTATCAGTATCAGCATTGAAACGTTCGCGATAGAAATAGGCAATACGATGGATCTCGCTTCGAGCAAATACGTTGCTCATTGCGTCAGTCAGAGAGGTATCAGACGAGTGTCTCTTCATATGCCGCGCAATGAGCCACGCATCAGCGTCGGCTAGCACGTCGCTGTAGCCAAACCCTTTACCGCCACTGACAGTTCCTAAGTTAGCATGCAGCCACGAAGTCAAGTTTGTGCTCTTTGTTTCTTTTCTGTAAAAACCCCACATTTGTAGCAGGTCCAAAGGCCAGCCTCCTAAATCTCCCAAACCGTAGTCTCCGTGTCTTTCCTCAATACCCCATGTCAAACACCCAAGCGCCGTAGCGGCCATGTGAGCAATATCGCGGCGAGGCAGCGTTCCTTTAATGACCGGTTGCTTACTGCAAACGTTGTCACACAATGCGCGTGCAGCCGCAAGTTCAGAAGGCGTAGGGAGTTCGGGGGTGTATAGCCGCCATAGGCCAGTATAAGAACCTCCCCAGTATTCAGGTTTTCTTAGCCACTCAAGGATGAACTCGCCTGTAAAGCCTCGATAAGGCTTCACCGGATTGAAAAGACCCCCCATTCCCGACAAACACTCTTGTTCTGTTGTCTTCGCCCATTTCAATAGCGGATCTTGATCGGGTGAAGTCGGATCCTTATCGGGATATGGCGAAGGAGAAGTTGATGAAAGGATGGCATCACATGCGGGGACTCGTCCCGAGTGTGCGACTTTGTCGAGATCCCATCTTCCGCCGTAACCACTAATCTCTGTAAACTGGTCATAGTTCCAGTTGGTCGGAATCGGATAACCTAGGTTGCCCGAGAATCCATAAGACATATCGGAGACAAAGCTAGAGATAGCATGTCCATTTTTTGTGATTCTTGTACAAGTATTGCGCGATGCATAGATACCTACGCTGTAACCTCCTCCTAGATTCGCCTTGATTGCCTTAAAATAGGGATCTACGACCTGATCGATTTGATACTCATAAACGTCCATATCGACAGCAAAATAAATGATTGTAGGTGGTACGCCGAGCCTCTGGGCAGCAGACTGGGCTTCACGAGCGTGGCGTGCGCCGTTCTCAGGAGTGAAATCGGATAGCTGACGCGAGTTCTCCTGGAAAATCGGGAAGAACTTCATGCCTCCCTTGACAATCCGCTCGAGCTCGCCTGGGCGGATTGCTTTGAAGTAATCTTCAGGCTTCTTCTGGTCCTGGCCCGGTTCAGTCAGATAACGCCCCACGATCTTGTACCCGTCGGACTTGAGTTTTGCGAGAAACTCATCGGTGATTTCAAATCGAGTGTCACAGGCCACGCACGGGCGGTCCGGGTCGCCTTTCGACGTAAGCAGACTCATCCATGTGGTTCGATCAACCTTTCCGCTCACCGGAAGGGCGTACTCGCGCTGGAACTTCTCAAGATGCTCAGTTGCCTCCGACCATTCGCTGCTCACAGAAGCGGGATACCCATTGCACGTGAGCGTTACCGAAGCGAACCACACCCAAGTGGGGTGCGATCTGGCATTCGAGGCAGTTATGACTTTTAGGCGGGAACGAGTTCCTGCGCCGAAGTTTCCGGTCGCTTCGGCCGGAGTGAATCCCTCAATGGCCTGCAGCACCTGTATGAGGGCCTTGTTCATTTCCCGCCCGTACACTCCATCAGTGGGAACAATCCCCACATAATCGCCGTAGTCACGGTTCAGCTTCTGTTGGACCTTGCGAACAGCCACACGTCCGCCACGGCGAAAGAGCAATACGAACTGGTCCATCGTCAGCAACGCCTTCATGATTCCAACCGTGACGGTGGAGTCCCCGCCAATGCCAATGTCGGTTTTCAAATCTTTGATCGCACTGCCGGTGCCGCCATAGAAATGCGTGGTGATATTTGATCCGGTGGAATAGCCTTTGCACCACAGAGCACACTGGATGATCGCATACACGTTAGATGTGGATGTATCTCCGGGATCCTGCTCCTTGATTCCCTGCGGCCACCGCGCAGTGAAACGCGTCTGCGTGCCCGCACCGAAATTGTTCGCCGTCTCGGTGATGCCCAGCTCAATCTGCAACGCCCGGATCAGGCCATGGATGGTCTCCCACCCGGTTTGCCCGTCCTCCGACACGCTGCCGAAGCCCGGTCGATTCTTATAAGTCGTGTTCAGCCACTTCTGCGCTTGCCGAACCATCTCGTCTGACACGGTTTCCCCTATGTCTCATGTCGCGGAAGCGAGCGATCGCCTGCCCGCGCCGCGGCTCAACCTTTTACGAGGCCGCCTTTCAGACGGCCTCGCCCCGACCTCCTTCTTCGAACGGCTTTCGGTAGATAAATATTACAAAACAGTATGGTCTTTGGCTGTTACCGGGGACGCAGCTCCGGCTCAGCAGACGTGTTTGGCCGCTAGGGACCGCAAGAAATCGACCTCTGCCGCGGCGTCGTCGGCCTTGTAGACGGCCGATCCCGCGACGAAGTTGTTCGCGCCCGCTTCGGCCGCCTTCTCGATCGTCGAGCGGGAGACTCCGCCGTCGACCTGGATCCACACGTCCAAGCCCGCCGCTTCGATGGCTCGGCGCGTGCGCGAAACCTTCGGCATCATCGCCTCGATGAAGGACTGGCCTCCGAAACCGGGTTCCACCGTCATGACCAGGATCATGTCGAACTCGCCGAGGATGTCCAAGTAGGGCTCGATCCCCGTGGCCGGGCGCAGCGCCAGGCCCGCGCGCCTGCCCATCGCCCGGATCTCGCGGGCGAGGCGGATCGGCGCCTGGGCCGCCTCGGCGTGGAACGTGACGGACTCGCATCCAAGCTCGGCGTAGACGGGCGCCCAGCGGTCAGGGTTCTCGATCATGAGATGGGCGTCGACGGGGATCGGACTGGACTTCACGGCCGCCTCGGCCAACGGCAGGCCGAGGGCGAGGTTTGGGACGAAGTGATTGTCCATGATGTCCACGTGCGCGAAATCCGCATTCGAGATTTTGGCAAGCTCGTCGGCGAGACGCCCGAAATCGCAGTTGAGAATCGACGGTGAAATGACAACGCTCATGGGGCAAGTTTAGCTTGTCGTCGAATCGGCCGCCGCCTCGGCGTCAGCGGCCTCCTTGGTGATGAGGGCGATGAACATTCCGTCTGTGCGGTCCGTGTCCGCCCACAGCTGCACCATGCCGCCGTGCGCCGAAACGTCGCGGATCGCGACGCGGTTTGCGGCCTCTCCGGCGTCGAGGAGCTTCGCGCGCCCGTGGGCCGCGAGGAAATCGCGGACGACGTCGCGCGTCTCGGCGAGCACCGGCGAGCACGTCGAATACACGAGGGCGCCGCCCGGGCGGAGAGCCTTGAACGCGGAGGCCAGAAGCTGCCCCTGCAGCTTGGCCAAGCCCGGAATGTCCTTCGGGTCCTTGCGCCAGCGCGCCTCGGGGCGGCGCCGCAGCGCCCCGAGGCCCGAACACGGGGCGTCGACGAGCACGCGGTCGTAGGCCTCGGGCTCCTGCGCCCCGAGCTCGCGGCCGTCGCCCAGGCGAAGGGCGACCGCGTCCTCCCACGGCTCCACCGAGGCGGCGACGAGGTCGAGGCGGTGTTCCTGAGGCTCGTTCGCGTGGATGCGGGCCCCGCGCCCCTGCGCGATCGGCGCGAGCGTGGCGGTTTTCCCGCCCGGGCCGGCGCACATGTCCAGCCACAGCTCGTCCTTGCCATCGACTGGCGCGGAGGCGAACAGCGCCGCAATGAGCTGGCTTCCCTCGTCTTGGACTCCCGCGAGCCCGTCGCGCACCGGGTACAGCCGGTGCGGGTCGCCGCGGCCCAGCAACACCGCGCTCGGCATCAGGCAGCCGGGGAACGCCTCCATCTTCGCCGCCTCCACACGCTCGGCCAGGGCCTCCGGGCTGATCGCGCGGGCGGCCAGTGCGACCTTCGCGGGGGCGTTGTGGGCGGCGAGAACCGATTCGACGTCGTCCCTGCTGCGCCCGGAGGCTTCGAGCGACTCCTCGAGCGCCTCGACGATCCACCTGGGATGCGAGTGCCAAAGGGAGAGGAACTCCGTGTGCGAAGCGGTGGACGAGCGGACGATCTCGGGCCATTGGCCGGCCTTTTCGCTGATGCGGCGCAAAACTGCGTTGACGAATCCGCCCGTGCCCTGGCCGAAGAAATTGCGCGCGATGACCACCGTTTCGTGGATGGCCGCGTGCGGCGGGGTCTCCATCGCGAGCAGCTGCTCGCATCCCATCCTCAGCAGGTCGAGGACCGGCGGGTCGATGTCGTAGATTCTGCGCCCTTTCGCGCAGCGGCTGATGATCGCGTCCCACCTGCCGCGCATGCGGAGCGTGCCGTAGCACAGGTTCGTGGCGTAGGCGGCGTCGAGCTTGTTCAGGCCGGCGCGGGCGATCTCGACGGGCAGGACGAGGTTGGCGTACGCGTCGTCCTCGTCGACCGCCCTGAGGACCTCGAAGGCGACGAGCCTGGCCGCGTTGGCCTCCTGCCGCCCGGGATGCCAGCCTTCGGGCCTGCGGTTGCCACGATTGCCGCGAGCGTTGCCGCCGCGGCTTTCGCGCCTGTTGCCGGCGGCGCAGTCGCTGCGGCCGTCGCGCGCGTTGTGGTTCTCTCGCGCGTTACGG
The DNA here is from genome assembly GCA_938020505.1 of uncultured Actinobaculum sp. Classification (GTDB taxonomy): domain Bacteria; phylum Actinomycetota; class Actinomycetes; order Actinomycetales; family Actinomycetaceae; genus Peptidiphaga. The sequence goes on from CALIHR010000006.1 coordinate 41,458, forward strand.
GCATTGCCGTCGTCGTCATGGCGGCCGACGCTTTCGATTCCGCGGCTGACACTGCCCGCATGAGGTTGGTCGTTCACTTGTCACTCGCCTTCCGCGTCGAATCGCGTCTCCGGGGCCAGACGCGCCCCTCGAAGCCACGCGCCCGCGTCCATCGGTTTCTTTCCCGCCGGGGCCACGCTGCTCAGCTCGACGGCGCCCGCCCCGGTTCCCGCCAGCGGGGGCTTGCCGGCTCTGATTTGCCCAGGCGGCAGATCGACGACGTCGGGGCGCGCCGCCAGCGGCCCGAGCTTGATCCGCGTTCCGCCGAGCGTCGTCCACGGCCCGGGGGCCGGCGTGTGCGCACGGCTGCGCCGATCGATCGTCACCGCGTCGAGGTTCCAGTCCACGCGGGCGTCCGCCGTCGAGATGCTCGGCGCATAGGAGGGTTCTCCGCTTTGCGGGACGGGCTCTGCGCCCCGGCCGAGCCGCTCGAAGGTTTCAACCAGAAGGCCGGCCCCCGAATGCGCGAGGCGCTCGAGGAGTTCCCCCGCCGTTTCGCGCTCCCCCACTTTTTCGACGACGGTGCAGAAAACCGGCCCCGTGTCCAGGCCCGCCTCGAGTCTGAAGGTTGAAGCCCCGGTCGTTTCCTGGCCGGCCGCGATCGCGTACTGGACGGGCGCGGCGCCTCGCCACTGCGGAAGGAGCGAGAAATGCAGGTTGATCCAGCCGAAGCGCGGAATCTCCAAAAGCGCAGGAGGAATGAGGAGGCCATAGGCGACCACCGCCACCGCCTCGGGCGCGAGCTCCTCGATCGCGCGCCGGACGTCTTCGTCCTTTTTGAGGCTCGCCGGCGTGTAAACCGGGATTCCTCTGGCGTCGGCCTCTTCGTGCACGGCCGACCGGACGAGTTTATGGCGCCGCCCCGCCGGGGCGGGGGCGCGAGTGAGGACGGCCAGGACGTCGTGTCCGGCGTCGAGGAGGCGTTGCAGCGACGGCACAGAGGCCTGCGGCGTTCCGGCGAAAAGAATTCTCACCCGTTCAGTGTAGGCGACGCGAGGGGCGACGGCTTCGACTTTGCGCCCGCCTCGTCATTCTCAAGCGCCGCGCTTGCCTCGTCGCTCTCGAGCTTCGAGCCTCATCGTTTTCGCTTGCGGCGCTTAAGAATCTCGCGAAAGAGCAGCGCGATGCCCACGAAAAGGGACGCGACGGAGGAAATCCACGCGAAGCCGACGGGCGCAAGGGCCGCAAGAAGCAGGCCGAAGCCCGTGATGAGGCGCGACCGGCGGTGCAGCCCGAACGCCGCGCATGCCGCGCCGACGCACGCCGCAATTGCAAAAGGGGCGAGGCCGGCCGTGCCGCCGTCGTAAAAGAAGGCGGCCCACAGGCCGTAGACGGCCCCGGCGGAAGCGAGGGCGGTCGCGAGGGACCCCGCCGCCATATCGAGGCGGGACAAGGTGTTGCTTGCATTCATGGACTGCCGCCTTGAATTGTCGTTGACCGTGGATTCAGTCGCAGTGTATGCCTTGGACACGAGATCCTGCCAGAATGCCGTTCGATATTCCGAATCGTCATAAGATATATTAATATTTTGGAGCTCGATCCCTGCGCCACCGCGATCTAATATTGCACCGCATCCAGACACACTAGACATCAGGATCGACCTCCAGGCGCAGGGACGGGCCGAGCTGTTTGGCCGTGTACTCGCGGTGTGCGGCCCTCGCGTGCGCGGCGAGAGAGGACCCCAGAGCGTGTGCGCACCGGACGTAGACCGTGACCTCGTCCTTTCTTGCGACGCCGCTGCGCCCGGTTTCGCTCCGTCCGGATGCATTTTGGCCGACGCCGTTGTGCCCCGCGCCGCCTCGGGCAGCGGCGTTGTTTCCTGCCTCGGCCCGCAAGCCTTCGTTTTGAACGGCAGAGTTCCGCATGCCTTCATTTCGCGCAGCAACGTTCCGCCTTGCGTCATTTCGCGGCCTGGCGGACGGAACCGGGCCCAAGAGCTCGTAGCCCGAAGCCAAACGCACGATCCCGCCGGCCAGCAGGGGGTCGCGCGCCTGCGCGTCTGAGGCGGCGTCGGCGCGGCGCCCGGCAGCTTCGGCCTCCTGAGCCTCCGCCGCGAAAAGCGACGAACGCAGGACGCCCAGGTAGGTGCGCACCGACGGGGATTCCCCTGTCACGGCGAGCCAGAAGGCCGAGGGGGGAAGCTGGAGCTCTCGCCTCTGCGCGTACAGGCCTGCTGCAAAATCGGGCTGCCCCCACGTATTGAGGATCCTGAGGAAAACGGGGTCGATTCCTCCGGCGAACATCACGTGTCCTCCTTCGCGCGCCGGGCGGACGCGCGCAACGATGCGGCATGCTCTGCGGACGAACTCGATTTCCGAGCCCGGCCCGTCTCCCCTGAGGAACCGCGAATCGAGGACGAGAGCCGCCCGGTACCCGCCCTGCGCCGCAGGCTCGGATCCGGGGGTGGCGACGACGATTCGGGGCTTGCCGGAGACCGAATCGACGATGCCCTCGCTGGCCTGCGAACCGGACATGACGATTCCCGTTCCGGGAAAGGCCTTGCCTATTTCTTCGGCGGTGCGGTGAGAACCGAGGCGGATCGCGCGAATGCGGCCTCCTCCGCATTCGGGGCAGCGCCATCGGGCCGCGGGCAGTCCGCACCTTCGGCAGCGCGGGCCGGCCTCGCCGAAGTCGAGGCCGAGGCCTCCCCCGCATATTTCGCACCGCGCGATTTCCCGACAGGAGGCGCACGCCGTCATCGGGATGTATCCGGCCCTGGGGACGACGACGAGAACCGGCCCCTCGTCGAGGCCGTGCCTGACGAGGGCGAAGGCAGACTCCGGCAGCCGCGACCAAGAGGCGCCGTCGCGCTCCCACTGTTCGGCCGCGCTCACTCGCGGAAGGCTCGCCCTCAGCGCGGTCGGCTCGCCGCGCACGAGGGCCGCCTCGCCCCGGTCGATCATCGCCTGGGATGAAAGCGAAACGCACCCCGACAGGGAGAGGAAGGCCGCGCCTTCCCGGGCTGCGCGCACCGCGAGGGCCTCGCCCGCCCTCACGTAGGGGGCGTGTTGTTCGCGCAGGTTCGGCGAGGCGTCGTCGAGCACGGCGACCAGGCCCAAGCCGTTCACCGGCATCCACACGGCGGAGCGGGTTCCCACGACTATGCGGTCGATTCCCGTGAGGATTCGAAGGAACGCGGCATACCGGCTCTCATGCGGCTCGTCGGCGACGACGAGGGCGACGCTCTCGCCTGTGGCGGCGGCGACCCCCTCGGCGATGCGAGAGGCCTCGCGCCTCGTGGGGACCACGACAAGGCAGCCGCGCCCCGACGCGCGGGCGGCCGACACGGCGTCGGCGAGCATGGCAACCGCATCGCTTCCGGGGAGCTCGCAGCACACGGCCCTCGGGCCCTGGCCCGCGGCGACGCGCCGGAGGAACGCCGGGCCGCCGAGGTAGGCGCGCCACGGGCTGGCGGGGGCCGGCTCGTAAGAATCGACGGCGAGCCGATCGGCGGCAGCTTTGCCGCCGTGGGCGGCGAGATGGGCCTTTTCCGCGCGCGCGTGGCGTTCGGGAACCGCCAGAGACAGCAGGTCCGCCGCAGACCCCGCGCATCGGGCGGCCACATCGACGCACAGTCCGTACACTTCGGGCGTGAGGACGGGGAGGGCGGAGACGACCCTGCGCAGCGGGCGCAGCTTGCCCGCGGCCTCCGAGGTCGAATCCCTGCCGACGATGAAGCCGCTCGCCCGATGCGCGCCGACGTCGACGGCGACGCGCGCGCCGACGACCGCCGACGAGTCCGCCGACGCGGGGACGAGGTAGTCGAAGACCTTGTCGAGATGCGGCTGGCGCAGCAGCACGTGGACGTGGGCGACCGGGGACCGCACCTCGCCGACGACCTCCCGTTCGACCCGTGCGACGTCAAGCAGCCCCGCCTGCTCTTCGGCCGCGGGAAGCTGACCCAGCCCCGGAAGCGTCACGTCCATGCGTCCATTAAACCAAGAGCCTCCGACACTTTTCGGGGAGGCGAGCGGCGGGCTTCAAACACAGGGCGGGTGCACGCCGGTGCGGCGGCTGGAAGCGTGTGATTTCGACGTCGGCCCGACTGAACGCACGAGTTTGCTCCGCGCCGGAGTCAAACGGCGCGCAGAAGCTCGTCGACGCGATCCGTCCGCTCCCAGGCGAAGCCCTCGCGCCCGAAATGCCCGTAGGCCGACGTCGCCGCATATATCGGGCGCTTGAGGTCAAGCTCCTCGATGATCGCCGCGGGGCGCAGGTCGAAGACCTTGGTCACCGCCGACTCGATCCGCTCCACCGGCGCCGTCTCCGTGCCGAAGGTGTCGACGCGCACGGACAGCGGATGGGCCCGGCCGATCGCGTAGGCGACTTGCAGCTCGCATCGCTCCGCCAGCCCGGAGGCCACGACGTTCTTCGCCGCCCACCTCGCGGCGTAGGCGGCCGACCGATCGACCTTCGAGGGGTCCTTCCCCGAGAAGGCCCCTCCCCCGTGGCGGGCCATTCCGCCGTAGGTGTCGACGATGATCTTGCGGCCGGTCAGCCCGGCGTCGCCCATTGGGCCGCCGACGACGAACTTCCCGGACGGGTTGACGAACAGGCGAAGCTCGGAGACGTCCAAATCGACGCCCTCGGCCTGGAGCACGTGGTCGAGGACGTGCTCCTTCATGGCCTCGTGCAGCCAAGGCCTCTCGACGCCCTCGTCGTGTTGCGTTGAAATGACAACCGCTTCGAGGCTGACGGGCCGCAGGCCTTCGTAGCCGACCGTCACCTGAGTCTTTCCGTCCGGGCGCAGGCCGGGCACGATGCCGTCCTTGCGGACCCTCGCGAGGCGCTCGGCCAGGCGGTGGGCGAGGGCGATGGGAGCGGGCATGAGCTCGCCCGTCTCGTTGCTCGCGTAGCCGAACATGAGCCCCTGGTCTCCGGCGCCTTGGCGGTCGAAGGCGTCGTCGGAGCGCATTCCCTCGCGGATTTCCAGAGACGTTGTGACGCCCTCGGAAATGTCGGCGGACTGCTGGCCGATCGAGAGCGTCACGCCGCACGATGCGCCGTCGAAGCCGATGTCTGACGACGTGTAGCCGATGTCGCGGATCGTCTGCCTGACCAGGCGCGGGATCTCGACGTAGGAGGACGTGGTCACCTCGCCGGCGACGTGTATGAGGCCGGTGGTCGCCATCGTCTCGATCGCCACGCGGGAAGAGGGGTCCTGCTCGAGCATTGCGTCGAGGACCGTGTCCGATATCCGATCGCAGACCTTGTCGGGGTGCCCCTCGGTGACGGATTCGGATGTGAATTGTTGGCGGTGCATTCCATTCTCCTTAGGATCGCAGCTGCGCGACGGCGTCGACGATGACGCGCGCTAGCTCTTCTTTGCTTCCTTCAGCCCTTGCCACGACGTCGCCTTTCGAGTCGAGCACGACGATCCGGGAATCGACGTCGCCGAAGCCGACGCGCTCCCCCACGCCGTTGACGACGGTCAGATCGGCTCCCTTTCTCAGCGCCTTCTCGCGGCCGTAGTCTTCGACCGAGCCGCGCTCGTCGCCGGTTTCGGCGGCGAATCCGACGATCGTCTGGCCCGGTCTGCGCGCAGCCGCCAGCCCGGCGAGGATGTCCGGGTTCTCGACGAGCTCGATCGGGAGGAAGGCCTCCCCCGTCTTCTTCTGCTTTGTGGGGCTGACCTTCGCGGGGCGGAAATCGGCCACGGCCGCGGCCATGACGAGCACGTCAGCCTCGAGTGAGGCGGCCTCCATGGCGTCGCGCAGCTCGAGGGCGCTCGGGGCGTGGCGGATCTCCGCGTCGCCTGCCCCGCGGAGGACGTCGGATGCGACGTTGGACTCGACGAGAATCGCCTTCGCGCCGCGTTCGGCCGCGAGCCGTGTGATCGCGGTTCCGAAACGCCCGGTGGAGCGGTTGCCGAGGTAGCGGACAGGATCGATGGGCTCGCGCGTGCCGCCCGCGCTCACGGCGAAGGTCAGGCCGTGCAGATCGCGCCGCCCGCTCGATTCGCGCATGGCCGAAAGCACGGCGGCGACGACGTCGCCCGGCTCGCTCAGGCGCCCGACGCCCGAATCCGCGCCTGTCAGGCGCCCGGAGGCGGGGCCGATGAAGCGCACGCCGCGCTCACGCAAAACGGCGACGTTTTCCTGTGTGGCGGGGTTGAGCCACATCTCCGTGTGCATCGCCGGGGCGGCGAATACCGGGCACGTCGCGGCCAGCACAGCGTTCGTCAGCATGTTGTCGGCGATTCCCGCGCGAATCTTCGCGAGGGTGTTGGCCGTGGCCGGGACGACCACGATCGCATCGGCCTCCCGGGCCAGCCTCACGTGGGCGACGTCGGCCGCGTCCTCGCAGACGTCGGAGTAGACCCTGCGCCCGGACAGCGCCTCCCACGTGACGGCGCCGACAAGGCCGAGGGCGGCGCGGGTGGCGACGACGGTGACGCGGTGCCCCGCCTCCTTGAACAGACGAACGGCGGCGCACGCTTTGTACGCCGCGATGCCGCCGGAGACGCCGACGACGATAGAAAGAGGGCCCTCCTTTCGGAAGGCCCCTCGAGCGGTCAGTCTTTTTCCGTCGTCCACTCGACCTTGTCCTCCCGGATTTCCTCCAGGGCTATGGACAGGGGCTTGTCCTCCGGACTCGCCTCGACCAGAGGGCCGAAGGTGGTGATGTTGCCGTCGCCCCGCGTCATCTCCTGACGGTAGGAGTTGATCTGGCGGGCGCGCTGGGCGGCGTAAACCGACAGGGCGTACTTCGAATCCACCTTCTCGAGCAGTTCGTCGATCGGCGGATTGGTGATGCCCTCGGGCTCAGGAACTGTTCCGAACATTCTTCCCTCTTAACTAGACGTCCAGAGGCTTATTTTAGCGTGTGACTCCGAAAATGCGCAGCAGCTCTTCCGTGGCGCGCGCCACGGAATCGTTGACGACGACGACGTCGAATTCTTCCACGGCCGCCATTTCTTCGCGGGCCGTCTCCAGACGGCGGGCGATTTCCTCGGGGCCTTCGGTTCCTCTGCCCTGCAGCCGGCGCTCGAGCTCCTCCCACGCGGGCGGGGCGATGAATATCTGCGCGGCCTCGGGCATCGACCGCCGCACTTGGCGCGCACCCGCGAGGTCGAGTTCGAGCACGGGGATGCGGCCGCGGGCTGCGGCGTCGTCCACGGGCCCGCGCGGGGTGCCGTACCGGTTGACTCCGTGGACCAAGGCCCATTCGAGCATCTGCCCCGTTTCCACGAGCTCGTCGAAGCGTTCGTCGCTGACGAAGAAATAGTCGACGCCTTCCCGCTCGCCCGGCCGGGGGTCCCTCGTGGTGGCCGAGACGGACAGCCAGCATTCGGGCGCCCGCGCCAGAGCCTCTCTGAGCAGCGTCCCCTTGCCCACGCCCGAAGGCCCGACGACGACGAAAGCGCGGTTGTCCATGCGCTCCATGCTACCTGGCTTGCGGCTGCCCGAGGGCGGATTCGACCGTGGCCAGCGTGCGGGCGAAGCTTTCGCGCAGCCCCGCCGTTGCAGGGCCGCCGGCCAGGATCGATCGGGAGGCCGAAGCCAAGACCCGCGCGATCCCCGAGCCGAAGACCTGCCGGAGCTCGTCGGCGCCCGCGCCCTGCGCCCCTATTCCTGGGGCGAGGAAAATTCCCGGGAAGGACGGAAGGTCGATGCCGAGCCGGCGGGCGCCGTCTCCGACGGTCGCGCCGACGACAAGGCCGAAGGACCCCGGGGCGATGTCCTCGTTCCACGCGGCGACCGCATCGACCACCCTGCCCGCGACGGAGGGCGAGCCCGCGTGCTGGATCTGGGCGCCCTCGGGGTTGGATGTGAGGGCGAGGACGAACAGGCCGCCGCCCAGCTCGGCCGCGCGGCGCGCCGTGGCCTCGAGCGATCCGGGGCCGAGATACGGGGAGACGGTGAATGCGTCGGCCTTGAGCGGGCCGCTGAGGTAGGCGTCGGCGTATCCGTCCATCGTCGAGCCGATGTCTCCGCGCTTGACGTCGGCGATGACGGGAACCTCGGCGTCGCGGCAGGCGCGCAGCGTCTCTTCCAGCGCGGCGACCCCCGCCGCGCCGTGCCGCTCGTAAAAGGCCGACTGCGGCTTGAACGCCGCCGCGCGGTCGTACAGCGCGTCGATCGTGCGCAGCGAAAACTCGCGCACGCCGGCCGGGCTGTCCTCGAGCCCCCACTGCCGCAGCAGGCCCGCGTGCGGATCGATCCCCGCGCACACCGGCCCGCGGGCCGCCATGGATTGGCGCAGGCGCTCGCCGAACGTCGTCATTTTTCCTCCACGGGACATAACTTTGTGAGACGTATCTCCATGAGGCGTGCGGATGCGATCGGACAACCGCATCCGCACGTTGAGAGTCTCAGACTTGCAGCGTTTTCAGACCGTCAGCCGGCCGACGCGATCGAGCTTCGCACGATCGGCCATGACGTCCTCGTGGGAGCGGAGCCCGCCCTCCCACACGGTCGGCACGCCCCGGTGGACGGTGTACATCACCCGTCCCGGAAGGGTGCGGCCCTCCCACGGGGTGTTGTGCGACTTCGAGCGGCCGGCCCGCCCGGAAATCTTCCGCCTCGCATCGGGATCGACGAAGCAGAGGTTCGCCGGCTCCCCGGCGGCCACCGGGCGGCCCTGGTCGGGGCTGGCGCATATGCGCGCGGGCTCGTAGCTCATAAGCCTGGCCACGTCCTCCCAGTCGATGAGCCCGGCGTCCACGAGCGAGCCCTGAACAACCGAAAGCGCCGTCTCCAGGCCGATCATTCCGTTGGCCGCGACCGCCCACTCGCAGTCTTTCTCCTCGATGGGATGCGGCGCGTGGTCGGTTCCGATCACGTCGATCGTCCCATCGACGACGCCGCGGCGCAGCGCCTCGACGTCCTCGCGGGGGCGAAGCGGCGGATTGACCTTGAACATCGGATCGTAGGAGCGGACTTCCGTGTGGTCGAGGCTCAGGTGGTGAGGCGTGGCCTCGGCCGTCACGGCGATGCCTTGGGCCTTCGCCCAGCGGACGAGGTCGACCGAACCGGCCGTGGAAACGTGGAGAATGTGGACTTTCGAGCCGACGTGCTTGGCCAAAAGCACGTCGCGGGCGATGATCGACTCCTCGGCGACCGCCGGCCAGCCGGCCAGCCCGAGCTCGGCCGAGACGTCGCCCTCGTGCATCTGCGCCCTTTCCGTCAACCGCGGATCCTGGGCGTGCTGGGCGACGACGCCGTCGAAGGCCTTCGCGTATTCGAGCGCCCTGCGCATGAGCACGGGGTCGGAAACGCATTTTCCGTCGTCGGAGAAGTAGCGGACCTGGGCGTCTGAGGCGGCCATGGCCCCGAGCTCGGCGAGGTGCTTGCCCTCCAGCCCGGAGGAAACGGCGCCCACCGGGCGCACGTCCACGTATCCGGCGATCTCTCCCAGGCGCATGACCTGTTCGACGACGCCGGCCGAATCTTGGACGGGCGTCGTGTTGGCCATGGCATTGACGCAGGTGTAGCCGCCCGCGGCCGCGGCCTGCGAACCGGTCAGAACGGTCTCGGAGTCCTCCAGGCCGGGCTCGCGCAAATGCGTGTGCGAATCCACGAGCCCGGGCAAAACGACGAGGCCCGAGGCGTCGACGACCGTCGCGTTCGCCGAGGAAATCTCGTCGCCCGACACCGCGGCGACCATGCCGTTGAGGACGTGGACGTCCACGACGTCCTTGCCCAGCAGCCTCGCCCGCTTGAAAATGTACTCGCTCATGCCGAAATCTCCTCGCCGTGCGCCAGAAGAAGGTAGAGGGCGGCCATGCGCACGGACACTCCGTTGGCCACCTGTTCGAGAACCACCGAGTGGGCGGAGTCGGCCGCGTCGGCCGAAATCTCCAGGCCGCGGTTCATCGGGCCCGGATGCATGAGCACGGCGTCGTCGCCGAGCACCGAGAGGCGCTCCGCGTTCAGGCCGTACTGGCGCGAGTACTCTTCAGGCGAGGGGAAGAAGCCGCCGCCGGCGCCGCTCATGCGCTCGCGCTGGACCCGCAGCATCATGACGGCCTCGGGCTTGGAGGCGAGGACGTCGTCAAGCGTGTAGGACACCTCGCACGGCCAGTCCTCCATGCCGACGGGCAGCAGGGTGGGCGGGGCGACCAGAGTCACCTTCGCCCCGAGGAGCGAGAGGAGATCGACGTTCGAGCGGGCGACGCGCGAGTGGAGGATGTCTCCGACGACCACGACGTGCGCGCCGGCCAGGTCGGAGCCTTCCGGGGCCGCCTTGTCCCGCCCGGTGTGCAAGTGGCGGCGCAGGGTGAAGGAATCGAGCAGGGCCTGGGTGGGATGTTGATGGGTGCCGTCGCCGCCGTTGAGGATCGGAACGTCGATCCACCCGCAGTGGGCCAGCCTGTGCGGGGCGCCCGAGGCGCTGTGCCGCACGATGAGGGCCTCCGCCCCCATCGCGACGATCGTCTGCGCCGTGTCCTTGAGCGACTCGCCCTTCGACAGCGAGGACCCCTTCGCCGAGAAGGAGATGACGTCGGCCGACAGCCGCTTGGCGGCCGCCTCGAAGGACAGCCGGGTGCGGGTCGAGTCCTCGAAGAACGTCGTCGCGACGGTGCGCCCGCGCAGAACGGGGAGCTTTTTGATCGTGCGCGACTGGGTCGCGGCCATCGTCTCGGCCGTGTCCAGAATCTGGATGGCCTCGGCGTGCGTCATGTCGTCTGTTCCCAAAAGATGCCGCATGTCAGGCCTCCTCAATCGCTACGAAATCGGCTTCGTCGACAGGGGCGAGGTTCACCCGCACCTTTTCGGTGCGCGACGTCGGCAGGTTCTTTCCGACGTAGTCCGCGCGAATCGGCAGCTCGCGATGCCCGCGGTCCACCAGGACCGCCAGCTGAACCGCGGCGGGCCGCCCGATGTCGGCGATTGCCTCCAAAGCGGAGCGAATCGTACGGCCTGAGTAGAAAACGTCGTCGACCAGCACAACCGTTGCGGCGTCGATCCCGCCGTCGGGAATGCTGGTCGGATGGGGAACGCGAATGGGATTGCTTCGAAGGTCATCGCGATACATCGTGATGTCGAGCGAGCCGGCGGGGACCTCCACGCCTCCCGCTTCGCGAAGAGCGTCGCGAAGCCGCCGCGCCAGCGGGACCCCCCGAGTCGGAATTCCGAGAAGGACGAGGCTCTCGGCTCCTTTGTTGCGCTCTAGAATTTCGTGAGCGATGCGCTTGAGCGACCGCTCGATGTCATCGGCGTCAAGCACCACGCGGGCGCGCGCCTTGTCTGCCATGCAGGCCTCCTTCCCCGCCTCGCAGGACGGGCTTAAAGAAATCGGAACCAAGGCGGGTTCCATCGATTACGGTAGCCCTCGACGGCGCCGGGCGCAACAAGGCTCGCGATTACGAGTCTGCTTCCCGGCCGCCCGCATCCTCTTTCCGGCCGCCCGCATCCTCTTTCCGGCCGCCCGCATCCTCGCTTTCGGAAAGCTCGCGGCCGCCTGAAAGCTCGCGCGCGCGAATGTCCGCGACGCGGTTGAGGACTCCCATGACGAAGCCCACCGAGCGCTCCGTCGAATATTCGCGCGCCAAACCCGCCCATTCGGGGATGACGTGGAAGCGGTCGGTGCCCACATACACGAGCTCCGCCGCAGCCGCGCGAAGAATGGAGCGGTCGACGGCGTTCATGCGGCTCATCGCCCAGTCTTCGCTCGCCGCCTCGACGATCGTGTCGATGTCGTCGGCGTTCTCCGCGTACGCCTCGACTATGCTCGCTCCGAATTCGCCGATGGGCGACTGCGAGGTCGACATAACCTTGCGCTCGTCAAGCAGGGCGAGGAGGTCTCCCTGGCCGAGCAGACCGCGCTCGTCGGCCTCGAAAACGACGTCGAGAGCGCGGTTGCGCTGCTTGGTCCGCGCGGTGAAGCCGTCTTTGCGCCGTCGGCGCTTGGATTGTCCGTCCATCAGTCCGCCACTCGGCCGAGGTATTCGCCCGTGCGAGTGTCGATTTTGACTTTGTCGCCCTGATTGAGGAAAAGGGGCACCTGGACTTCGTAGCCGGTTTGAATCGTGGCCGGCTTGGTGCCGGCGTTGGAGCGGTCGCCCTGAAGGCCGGGCTCGGTGTAGGTCACTTCGAGGACCACCGACGCCGGAAGCTCGACGAAAAGCACCTGCCCCTCGTGCGAGGCTACGATGGCCTGCTGCTCTTCGAGGAGGAAATTGGCGGCGTCCCCGACGATCTCCGGCGAGACCGGAATCTGCTCGTAGGTTTCCAGATCCATGAATACGAAATCCGTGCCGTCGTTGTACAGGTACTGCATGTCCCTGCGGTCGACGGTGGCCGTCTCGACCTTGACTCCGGCGTTGAACGTCTTGTCAACCGTTTTGCCGGACAGGACGTTTTTGATCTTGGTGCGCACGAACGCGGGGCCTTTGCCCGGCTTGACGTGCTGGAACTCGACGACGCTCCACAGTTGGCCGTCGATGTTCAGAACCATTCCGTTCTTCAGGTCGTTGGTGCTTGCCACAAGGGCTCCTTGTCTGTCGTCTTTCGCGCCTTTTGCGCGCCGTCCCTAGAATACAGGTTCGCTCGCGTCGGCGAGCAAACGGTCCGTATGACACCGGGCACCCCTTCACTGCGTGAAACGGATGAGGCGGGCAACCTGCGCTGCCGCCTCAGGAACGTCCATTCCCGAGGTGTCGACCGTCGCCTCGGCGGCCGCCGCATAAAGCGGCTGGCGGCGCGAAAGGTGCCGGTAGAAGATTTTTCGGGGGGATTCGACGGCGGCCAGGCGCGGCCCGCCGATGCCGGTTCTCTTCACGAGGGTCGCGAGGTCTCCCGTCAGATGCACGACGACGGCGCCCGCCCCCGCCAACTCTGCGATTCGCCGCCTGACGGGGGCGAAATCCCCGTCGTCCTCGCCGTCTCCGAGCGATCCCGAGCTCAACGCGAGGATCCTGTTGTCCGCGGCGTCGACCGAATCGAGGATCGCGCCCACGACCTCGCGCTCGACGGCCCTCAGGGCCCGCGCGCCTTTTGTCGTGACGATCTGCTCGGGGCTCTCCCCCGCGACGGCCTCCACGGCGTCGTCCACAAGGAGGCAACTGCGGCCGCTCGCGGCAGAGATCCGCTCCGCGCACTCGGGCACGAGCGCGCCCGGCGGCCCAAGGAGGATCGCGAGGCTCACGGACGCGGCTCCGAGCCGGCGCCGAGAAGGCGAAGGACCTCGGCCACGACCCGTTGGACGGGGCCGTCGTCGGACGTCACGGTGTGGCGTGCGGCTTCCCTGTACCACGCGTCGCGCTCCGAGCGCAGCTCCGCCATTTTGGCGGCGGGGTCGCCGGCCAACAGCGGCCGGACCACCGAAGACTGCTTTGCGCGCCTGACAAGTTCGGCGTCGTCGACGTCGATGAGGACGACGGGGTGCCCCCTGAGCGCCTTCCGCGTCGATTCGGCGAGAATCGCCCCTCCGCCGAGGGAGAGCACGCCGTCGAAGTCGAGAAGGGCGCGCGAGACGACCTCCGCTTCGATCTCCCGAAACCGCGTTTCGCCGTCGTCGGAGAAAATGCTCGCGATGCTGCGCCCTTCGGCCTGGACGATGAGATCGTCAGAGTCTCGGAAGTCGCAGCCGAGCGCCTCGGCTACGAGCCTGCCGACCTTGGATTTGCCTGCTCCGGGCATGCCGACGAACACGGCTTTCGCGCTCATGCGCGGACCTCCGGTATGGAGGCAAGGTAGGCGGCGAGAGACTCGCGCATCTGGTCCGCGGAGTCGCCTCCCGTCTTCTCGATCAGGGCTTCCGCGACGACGAGCGAGGCCATGGCCTCGGCGACGACGGCCCCCGGAACGACCGCCGTGACGTCGGAGCGCTGATGGAGCGCGGTCGCTGGCTCTCCCGTGGACGTGTCGATCGTGCGAAGCGCCCTTGGAACGGTTGAGATGGGCTTGAAGGCCAGACGGATGCGGATGGCCTCGCCGTTGGACATTCCCCCCTCGATTCCTCCGGCCCGGTTGGTCAGCCGCCTGAGGGCGCCCTCGCGGACGATCTCGTCGTGGGCGACGCTCCCGCGGCGTCCGGCGCCGGCAAAGCCGTCGCCGATCTCCACGCCTTTGACCGACTGGATCGACATCGCCGCGGCGGCGAGCCTGGCGTCGAGCCTGCCCAGGGGCGTCGCGTACGTGCCGAGCCCCTGGGGAACTCCGTAGACGAGCACTTCGACGACGCCGCCGAGGGTGTCGCCGGCCTTCTTCGCCTCGTCGATCTCCGCGACCATCGCGGCCTCCACAGCAGGGTCGAGGCACCTGACGGGGCTCGAGTCGAGGGCCTCGGCGGCGTCGGGCCCCGGAGGGGCGCCCTCGTCGACTGCCGTTCCGATCCTCACGACTCTGGAAAGGACGGACACTCCCGCGACCTGGCTGTTGACGGCCGCGGCGATCGCGCCGAGGGCGACGCGGGCGGCCGTCTCGCGGGCCGAAGCGCGTTCGAGCACGGGCCTGGCGTCGTCGAAGCCGTACTTGTTCATCCCCACGAGGTCCGCGTGCCCGGGCCTCGGCTTCGTCAGGGGTTTGTTTCTCGCGATTTCGCGCGGGTCTCCCGTGCCCGCGTCCCGGGTCAGCTCGGAAGGGTCGACGGGGTCCGCGGACATCACCGCCCGCCACTTCGGCCATTCGGAGTTGCCTATCTGGAGGGCTATGGGAGAGCCGATCGTCTTGCCGTGGCGGATCCCCGAGAGAACGGTCAGCTCGTCGCGCTCGAATTTCTGCCTGGCGCCGCGCCCGTGCCCCTGCCGCCGCCGGGCGAGCGCGCGCGAAATGTCCGCGGAGGAAATGCGCACCCCCGCGGGAGCGCCTTCCATGAGTGCGATGAGGGCCGGTCCGTGGGACTCCCCCGCCGTTGACCAAGAGAACATGCCCATCATTGTCCCACGGTTCGGATCGCAATCAAGCTTCTTGTTTGGTTCCCGTTTGATTTTCGCAGTCTGCCTCCTTCCGCTAGCAGTTCCCCGCCCACGCGACCGAAGCGCCCGCCACCAGCCACGGCCCCAGGGCCATGCGAGTTCGGCGGTCTATTCTCCCGACGGCAAGCAGCGCGCACGCGACGATTCCGGCGCAGACGACGCCGACGGCCAAGCCGAAGAGCATAGGCTGAGGCTGACCGGTCCACAGGCCAAGCGCGCCGGTCAGCTTGGCGTCGCCGCGGCCGAGGCTCGTCACGAGCGTGAGGGCGAAGGCTGCGAGAAAGAAAAGGGCGCCGCCGGCGGCGGAGGCAAGAAATTCGTCAAGTCCTCGCGACGCCGCCGAAAGTGACGCCGCGGCGGCGGCCGAGGCGACGAGCGGGTCTGGCAGGATCTGAAGCGCGGCGTCGACGTAGGCGGCTACCGCAAGAAATCCCGCGGCGGCCGCTCCCCAGGCCAGTTCGGCGTACGCGAGGCCCGAGCGGAGCGATGCGCCCGGATGCGGCGAAGCCGCGAATAAACGCGCTGCGCCGAGGAGGATTGCCGCGGCCGCCCACAGAGCCGCCGCGCGGAGGGGCGAGAGGACGCCGCGAAGGATGCGCTCACGAGACCAAAAATCCATGCTGCAACGTTAGGGCGAATCGGCCGCCGGCCCCCGGGTTTTCCACAGCGGCGCCGGGGTCGAAGCTCTCGGGTCAAACTGTCGGGGTCGAAGCGCCCAAGTCAAAGAGCCGATCGCATGGCGCTTCGCATCGCCTCCAGATCCGGCTCTTTCGACGTGAGGAGGCGAATCTGGGCCGCGGCTGTGTGCAAGGCGACGGCCTCATTGACGATGAGGCCTCTTTCCTCGCAATTGACGATAGCGGCGAGCTCGCGGGCCGAATAGACGACGGGGGCGTCCGCGAACGCCGCGGCGTCGGCGGTCGCCAATTCGATTCCGAGCCTGTGGGCCACGGCCGGCGTGGCGGCGTCGAACGGTTCGGTGTGGGCGACGAGGCGGCGGACTCGCAGCTGCGTCAAAGCGGCGAGCCCCGCCCATGCCTCGGGACCCGAGCCGACGAGGGCGCCGTCGGCCGAGGCGCGAGGCTTGCCTGTGGCCTCGCGGAAGGCCGCGACGATTCCCCCGACTCGCGCGCAGAAAGCGTAGGCCCCGGGCAGGGGGCCGGCGAAGGCAAGCGTGTCGGCAAATCCGACGGCCGCGGCGAGCCCGTCGCGAAGCTCGGCGGTCTGCATCGCGGCGGCGTAGTGCGCGGCGTCGACGGCGACTCCGGCCCACGCGGGCTCTGTCTGCCCGCCCGCGGCTGCGCGGGCTCGGCGGGCGCACGCCTCCTCGACGCTGGCCGCCCGCTCGACCCGGGCGGCTCCGGACGCCTCGAGAAGCCGCAAATGGACCGAGTCCTCCCCGACCCACAGGATGCCGGTCATTTGCCGGTGGAACCGCCGGTTTGCCTGTCGGATTCCTTGTCGGACTTCTGGCCGCCGGTCGTGTCCTTCTGGCCACCCGCCGCGTCGCCGCTCGTGGCGCTCGGGCGAGGATGGGCCTTGTTCCACTTCTTGAGCTCGTCGACGTTCTTGAGGTGCTCATCCCAGTCAGCGGTGAACTTCGTCTCGCCCGTCTCCAAGTTGACGGTCACAAAATAAAGCCAGTTTCCGTCGGCGGGGTGGAGCACTCCGTCGATCGCCGCGTCGCCCGCAGCGGAAATCGGCGTGGGCGGCAAACCCGGGTGCTGATAGGTGTTGTACTTGTTGCTGGCATCACGCGTTTGGGCGGCAGTGGGAGATCCGCCGCGATGCCCGAGGCCGTAGAGAACGGTCGAGTCCATCTGGAGCAGGCCGTTGACCTGGCCTTTGTCAGTGAGCCTGTTCTCGATCACCCGGGCGACCTTCGGATAGTACTCGCCTTTGTTGACCTCGCGTTCCACGATCGACGCCTTGATGAGGACGTTCTGCCACTGCCCGGAGGGGATCTTGAGCTTCTTGAGCTGGGCTATCCGCGACTCGACCATCTTTTTGAGCGCGTCTTCAGGCTTCGTGTCTTTGGGGAAGGAGTACGTGAGCGGGGCGTACCATCCTTCCGGGTTGCCGTCGGCTTCGCTGGGAAGCCCGATGGCCGCCGTGTTCTCGGCCGCTTTCTGCACGTCGGTGACGGGCACGTTGAGGTTGTCCGCCAACCGCTCATAAATCTGCTGTTTCGTCCAGCCTTCGGGGATGGTGACCCTGACCTCCGTGGACTGACGGCCGAGCAGGGACGCCAGAGCGCCCGCCGACGACATGCGCTTCTTCAGCTCGTACACGCCGGGCTTGATCTGACTTTGCGCCCTCTTGTCATTGTTGTAGGCGTCGATGAACGGCTGCGCGTTGGCGATGACGCCCTTTTCCTTTAGAATCGCGGCGATTTCTCTGCCCGTCGCGGATTCCGGGATCACGATCGAGACCTTTCCCGAACCCGGCCCGGGATAGTCCTCGACTACTTTGGATTCCTTGAAAAACTCGGGGATGAAGATCACCGACACGGCGGAGAGGAAGGCAATGGCCATCACCAAGATGACGAACGACCGCCTTCGCTGCTTTTTGCGGCGCTTGCGCGACGCCGTTTGCTGGTCTGCAAACGGGCCGCTTCGCGAACGCCTCTGATTCGCCGAGCGATCGAAGAAATCGGTCATTGTTGTGCCTCCTGCGCGATGGAGACGCACTCGCCGGGTGCGTTGCCTGTGCGCTGTTCCATCTCAAGTGCTGTATTGAGGATAACCACAGCGGCGGCCTGATCCACAATCGAGCGATGCTTGCGTGAGTTGCGTCCGGCCGCTATGAGCTGCCCGTGGGCGGTCACGGAGGAGAGCCTTTCGTCGACGAGCCTGACGGGCGCCGGCGCCACGGACTCGGCCAGCTCGGCCGCCCAGGCGCGAGCGTCGAGCGCCGATGCGCCCTCGGTGCCGTCCATGTTGAGAGGAAGCCCGACGATCACTTCCATCGCCTCGCACTCCCGCACGATCTGCGCGGCGTCGTCGATGTCCGACTCCCCGCGCCACAGCGTCTCAACGGGGGTTGCGAGAATGCCCTCGGGGTCGCATTGGGCGACCCCGATTCGAACCCGCCCCACGTCGAATCCCACGCGTCTGCCTTTGCGCATCAGCTCAGCTGCGCCTTTAGGCCCTCGAGGGCCTCCAGAAGCTTGGACGAGTCCTGGCCTCCGCCCTGGGCGATGTCGTCACGGCCGCCTCCCCCTCCGCCGAGGATCTTCGAGAACGAGGAGACGAGCTTTCCGGCCCTGGCGCCGGCCTGCCTCGCTGCGGACGTCGTCGCCACCACGACGGACGGGCGGCCGTTGACGACGCCGCCGACGACGACGACGGCAGTCTCCGAATCGTCGATTCTTCCCCGGACGTCTGTTGCGACGGCGCGGACGTCGTCGCCGCTGGCGACCTCGCCCAAACCGGCCCAGTAAAGGTCGAACTTCCCGATGCGACGGCGCCCGCCGAGGATGTCCCCGATTCCCGCGGACAGCTTCTCGCGCCTGAGGGCCGCGATCTCTTTTTCGGCGGACTTCAGGCGAGAAAGGACGGCGTCGATGCGTTCGGGCAGCTCCTCGGGCCGCGCGCCGACGATCCCGGCCAGCTGAGAGACGAGGGCGTGCTCCTTCGCGCCGTGCGCGTATGCCCCTTCGCCGACGAGGGCGTCGATGCGCCGCACTCCCGACCCGATCGAGGACTCTCCGAGGATGGAGACCAATCCGATCTTTCCGGTCGAGGCGACGTGCGTGCCCGCGCACAGCTCTTTCGACCACGAATCGTCGATCGAGACCACCCGGACTTCTTTCCCGTACTTTTCGCCGAAAAGAGCCATGG
Organism: uncultured Actinobaculum sp.; assembly: GCA_938020505.1. Taxonomy (GTDB): domain Bacteria; phylum Actinomycetota; class Actinomycetes; order Actinomycetales; family Actinomycetaceae; genus Peptidiphaga. The sequence goes on from CALIHR010000006.1 coordinate 60,202, forward strand.
CCCCGGCGGCTCGCGCCTTGTCGAGGTCCATAATTTCGTCTGTGACCTCAAGGTTTTCGCGGAGCCTGCCGTTGACGCGCCCCTCGATTCCCATGACGACGTCCGCGGGGATTTGCTCGCCGTGGCGGAAGTCGAAGCGCAGCCGGGAGGGAGAATTCTCCGATCCCGCCTGGGTCGCCTGCTCCCCGAGGAACTCGTGGAGCGCCTTGTGGATCATGTGCGTCGAGGTGTGGGACCTGGCGATCTGGCCGCGCCTGTCGACGTCGATCTGCGCGAAGACTTTCTCGCCGACGGCGATCGTGCCCTCGCTGACGGTTCCGCGGTGGACGTTGAGGCCCTTGACCGGCGACTGGACGTCGTCGACTTGAACGAGGCCGCCGCCCTCGACGCTTATCGTTCCGCGGTCGGCCAGCTGGCCGCCCATTTCCGCGTAGAAGGGCGTCTGGTCCAGGACGACGTCGACGTCCGCGGGGGCCGTGGCCGCGGGAACCGAGACGCCGTCGACGAGCAGGGCCACGACCTTGCCTTCCGCCCCGGTCTCCGAGTATCCGAGGAACCGTGTGGAGCCGCCGCTTTCGTCGAGGATCTCGTTGTACACGGCCGAGTCGACGTGGCCGGTCTTCTTTGCCCGTGCGTCGGCGCGGGCGCGGTCCTTCTGCTCTTGCATGAGCCGCCGGAATTCGGCTTCGTCGACCTTGAGCCCCTGCTCCGAGGCCATTTCGAGGGTGAGGTCGATCGGGAAGCCGTAGGTGTCGTGGAGGGCGAAGGCGTCCTTGCCGGAGAGGACCTTGTTTCCGCCGGAGGCCTTGGACGCGGCGAGGTCGAAGATCTGGGTTCCCGACGTCAGAGTCCTGCGGAAGGCGGCCTCTTCGGCCGAGGCCACATCGAGGATCCGCGCGAATTCGGTTTCGAGCTCGGGATAGGAGTCCTTCATCGCGTCCTTGGACGTGGCGACGAGGGAGGGAAGGACGACGTCGTCGACGCCGAGGAGGCGAATGGAGCGCACCGCGCGGCGGATGAGCCGCCGCAGGACGTAGCCGCGGCCGTCGTTGCCGGGCCGCACGCCGTCGCCGATGAGCATGAGGGCGGAGCGGACGTGGTCGGCGACCACGCGCATGCGCACGTCGTCTTCGGCGTCGGCCCCGTATTTCTTGCCGGCGATCTCCTCCGTCGCCTGGATGACCGGGTAAACCTCGTCGATTTCGTACATGTTGGCTTTGCCCTGGAGGAGGTAGGCGATGCGCTCGAGGCCCGCGCCGGTGTCGATCGCGGTGCGTTCGAGTTTGCCGACGAGTTCGAAATCGTGGCCTTCGCCTTCGCCCCTGATGAATTCGTCGAAGACGAGGTTCCAGATTTCCAGGAAGCGGTCTCCCTGGGCGTCTGCGGCGGGGCCGCCGTCCGGGCCGTACTCGGGGCCGCGGTCGTAGTGGATCTCGCAGCATGCCCCTGCCGGTCCGGGTTGGCCGGTGGACCACGAGATCTCTTTGAACGGGAGTTTTTGAATGTGATCGGAGGGAAGGCCGACGACGCGAGTCCAGTAGTCGTAGGAAACCGCGTCTTCTTCCCAGATCGTCATCCACAGGCGGTCGCCGTCGAGCCCGTAGCCTCCGTCGGCAACCGAGGAGGTCAGGAGGCCCCACGCGAGGTCGATGGCGCCTTCTTTGAAGTAGTCGCCGAAGGAGAAGTTGCCGTTCATTTGGAAGAACGTGCCGTGGCGCGTGGTTCTGCCGACGTTGTCGATGTCGTTCGTTCGGATGCACTTTTGAACGGATGCGACCGTCGGCCACGGGGCGGGCTCGGTGTTCAGGATGTAGGGGATGAACGGCACCATTCCCGCGACGGTGAAGAGGATCGAGGGATCGGGCGAAACGAGGGACACCGAGGGCGCGATGTGGTGATCGTGCTTGGCGAAGTAGTCGAGCCAGCGCTGGCGGATTTCGGCGGTACGCATTTTTGACCTTTTCTAGGGCGGGCGCGGCGCCCGCTTTTCACATACGCGGGCCGCAGCCCGTGCTTTTCACGGGCGCAGGCAGGCACTGCCCGCGCCCGCAGGATGCCAAGAACGCGCCCCGCGGGGCGCGTTCTTGGATTCGATTAACGCGAGTAGTGCTCAACGACCATCTGGACGTCGCAAATGACCGGGACCTCGGCGCGCTTGGGCCGCCGAGTCAGAGTGAAGCGGAGCTTCTCGAGATCGACGTCGAGGTATGCGGGAACCTGCGGGAGCACGTCCCGATGCGCGCCCTGGGCAGCCACGTGGAACTGCGGCGAGGTCTGCGACTTTGGCTTGACCTGGACGATCTGACCGGGCTTGACCCGGAAGGAGGGGCGGTCGACGATCTTCCCGTCGACGAGCAGGTGACGGTGGACGACGACCTGGCGCGCCTGCGCGATCGTGCGAGCGAATCCGGCGCGAAGAACGAGCGCGTCGAGGCGCATTTCGAGCAGCTCGACGAGATTCTCACCCGACAGGCCGTCGGCGCGGCGAGCTTCCTCCCACACGCGGCGCATCTGCGCCTCGCGGATTCCATACTGGGCGCGAAGACGCTGCTTCTCCTTCAGACGGACCGAGTAATCGGAGTCCTTGGTGCGGCCTCGGCCGTGTTCGCCGGGGCGGTACGGACGGCGCTGCATGTAGCGCTCGGCCTTCGGGGACAGCGCGATGCCCAGCGATCGGGACTGACGCACAAGTTTACGAGAACGGTTTCCCGCCATGCAATTTCTCCTGTCGATATTATATGCGCAGCCGCGTGCGGCTGCGGGGCCGACCAAAAGGCTGAGGCCCCAGGTTTGACGCTGCCCGGGTGGGCAACCATGGAATTGTATCAGCTATCTTCTTCGAGCACTCTCCGAATCCGCGCAAGCCGGGAGGTGATCTGCGACTCGTAGCCGCGATCGCTGGGGTTGTAATAGCGGACGCCTTCGAGCCCTTCCGGCATGAATCTCATGGGCGCGACGGCCCCGGGAAAGTCGTGGGCGTACTTGTACCCCTCGCCGTGTCCCAGCTCCTTTGCGCTCGCGTAGTGCGCATCTCGAAGCGCCTCGGGAACGGGGCCCGCCTTTCCCGCGGCGACGTCGGACATCGCCGCATTGACGGCCATGTACGCCCGGTTCGATTTTGGCGCCGTGGCGAGGTGGACCACCGCTTCGGCCAGGATGATCCGCGCTTCGGGCATTCCGACGAGCGCGACCGACTGCGCCGCCGCCGTGGCCGTCTGCAGGGCGGAGGGATCGGCCATGCCGACGTCCTCGGCCGCGCTGATCATGAGCCTGCGCGCGATGAAACGAGGGTCCTCCCCCGCGCTGAGCATTCTGGCGAGGTAGTGCATTGCGGCATCGACGTCCGACCCCCTGATCGATTTGATGAAAGCGGAGACGACGTCGTAGTGCTGGTCGCCCGCTCTGTCATAGCGCACGGTCGCCCCGTCGGAGGCCTTTGCGACGTCGGCCAGTTCGATCGTCGTTTCACCGCGCGTTCGCGCCCCTTCGGCGGCGGCTTCCAAAAGCGTGAGAGACCGCCTTCCGTCGCGCCCGGCGATGCGGACGAGATTGTCGAGCGCGTCGGCCGCGATCGAAAGGCGTCCGGCGAAGCCGCGTTCGTCTTCGAGCGCGCGGGCGACGATCGTGCGAATGTCTTCCTCGGCAAGCCCTTTGAGCGTGACGAGCAGTGAGCGCGACAGAAGCGGAGAGACGACGGTGAACGAGGGATTTTCAGTGGTCGCGGCGACCAGCGTGACCCAGCCGTTTTCAACGGCGGGCAAAAGGGCGTCCTGCTGGGCGCGGTTGAATCGGTGGACCTCGTCGACGAACAGGACGGTTTCGCGGCCGCTCGTGGCCAGACGCTGGCGCGCCGCCGAGACGACGGCCCTCAGCTCCTTCACCCCGGCCGAAACCGCCGACACCTCTTCGAAATGCCTGTTTCCCGCACGCGCGATGAGATAGGCGAAGGTGGTCTTCCCCGTTCCGGGCGGCCCCCACAAGAACACCGACGACGGCGCTCCGCCGCTCGCCTCCGCCAGCCGACGCAGCGGCGACCCCTCGGCCAGCAGGTGGCCTTGCCCGACGACCTCGTCAAGAGTTCGCGGGCGCATTCTCGCGGCAAGGGGGCCGGTTGTTCCGTCCGGAATTCCGGCGTCGTCCGTGCCCATCGCATCGAAAAGGTCCATGCCGTCAATGCTATCGGGCCCCTCCGACAGATTTTTCGGCCGCGAGTTTTCCCAGACTTTAGAATCCACATGACAAGAACCAAGGTTCAAGAAGCGTCGCCGAAGACGTACTGGCGCGGCCGCGCCGGAATTGAGGCGCGCTGCCATTCAAGTTCGGCGACGAGGGCGGCCCCGGACAGCGCCTTGCGCGTGTAGCGTTCGACATTGCGCGCATGCCCGCCCATATGGGCGACGGCGATCGCCTGCCCGCATGCCCGGCATCGTCTTCACACTCGCGAGCCGCAGCGTGACAAGACAACGCATGCGCCCGCATGGGGCCGACGGCCAGCCTTCCGCCACGGAACTCGTCGACGGCGTCCGGCGCGCGGCGAAGCCGATCGTCCGACGAAAAGGTATCAGACGCCTTCGCCGTGGGACGACGCCACAAAACGGGCTATCGCGGCGCGTTCCGCCGCTATTTGCTCACTGCGACGCCGCAACCGATCCTCGAGCTCGGAAAGTTCGCGCCGAAGATTCGGGCACATCGTCACCGTCGCCTCGCCGCTTCCGGCGCGCACGCAATCGAGATAGCGCCTGGCCGCCGCCGCACTCAGTCCGGTGCCGAGAATCAGCCGAATTCTCTCAACCGTGTCAAGGTCTTCGGCCGTGTAGTCGCGATATCCGCCAGGCGTGCGCGCGGGCACGAGCAGCCGGGCCGTCTCGTAGTGGCGCAGGGCTCTGGCGCTCACTCCGGCCATTCGCGCGAATTCGCCGATTCGCATGTCTCACGTCCCTTCCTCACGCATCGTCCGCATTCTCGCGTCCTCCGCGAGATCGGCCACCATTCTCGCAGAGTTTCGTTCGCCGCTGCAGCCGCTTTCCGACGGTGCGCAACTGCGGCGCGATCGCTTAGGCGACGCTGCGCAGCCTCCTTTACGCATTGCGCAACCGCCAAGCTGCGCGATGCCCTTTTGGCGCCGCGCAGCCATCACGCGGCGCAATGCCCTTTTGACCTTCACGCTAGCGTCAAGCCATAGCATTTCAGCTATGAAAAACTCAGACTCATTTGCGAGAGACGCCGATTCATTTGCGAAAGGCGCCGATTCCCCCTTGGGCGATTCCGTCCGGGGAATTCCATTCGAGCGGGTCGTGATCCTCCACGGTTACGGCGCCACGCCCGCGGACCACTGGTTTCCTTGGCTGACGCGGGCCGTTCCCGGCGCCGAGGCGGTGGAGCTCCCCCGCCCCCAGTCACCCGAGGCAGCCTCGTGGATTCTCTCCGCAACCGATGCAATCGGCCCACTGTCGCGGAAGACGGCCGTCGTCACCCACAGCCTCGGCGGCCTTGCCGCGCTGCGTGCGATCCAACGCCTCGTCAAACGCGGCGTCGCACAGGCCCGAGCACGCGGCGGCGCCTCCTGCGACGCCCAGCTCGGCGCACTCGTCGCCGTCGCGCCCTTCGCCTGCGAACTTCCGCTTGCCGGGGACGACGACGTCGACCGCTTCGTACTCTCGCAGCTGCCTAATTTCCTTTCGAAGAACCCTTTCCCCAATCCGCGTGTTTTCGGCCGTGCAACGGTGATTCGCTCCGACGACGATCCGTTCGTTCCCGCGGGGGCATCAGAGGAGTTCGCGTCGCGAATCGGCGCTAGAACGCTGACCGTGCACGGGGCCGGCCATTTTCTCGCGTCCGACGGCGTCACCGAGCTCCCCGAAGTGCTCGAAGCGCTGTCGGCGGCCTAAACGGAGCTCTGTTCGGCGGCGGGGACGGAAGGCGCGCCGCTCAATTCAAAATCGCGAGTTAGCGGCGCTTCACTCGGCCGCAAGCCCGGTCGAGAGCGGCAAACACGGTCGAGCGGCGGGTCTCGGCGACTGAGAAATAGAGTAAAGTCAGTCTCATGGCACCGGACCGCTCCGCTGAACGCCTCGCCGCAGACCGCGCACTGGATTATTCGGAGAACAGCCCGATTGCGAAGGGCGACCTCATCGGCCTCTACACATCGGTCGGATGGTCGAATTACACCCGAAACCCAGATTTGCTGCAGCGCGCCGTCGAAAACTCACTGTGGAAATTGAGCGTGTGGGACGGCCGCGAGCTCGTCGGCCTAGCCCGCGCCGTCGGAGACGACGCCTCGATCGCCTACATACAGGACATTCTGGTGCGCCCCGACATGCAGCGCCGCGGCATAGGCGCGCGTTTGGCCTCCGCGGCGCTTGAACGTTTCGCGCACGTGCCCCAGATCGTCCTCATCACCGACGACGAGGAGAAAACCGCCTCCTTCTATCGAAGCGTGGGAATGACCGACCTCGGCGAGCTCGGCGTTCGCGGCTTCGCACGATTCTCGTTTTGATCCCCGTCGCGCTGCGTGACCGGCGAACTCGCCGGCAGGTCGCCCTTATTGCGCGGCGAGACCGGCGATCGCCGCGGCGCTGGCGGCCACGGCTTCGTCGATCCACTCGGGAATCTCACACCCGACGTGCGGACGGACCAAGCCGTACGGGCACGTGCGGGTCGCCGCCACGATCAGCCCGTAGCTGCGCTCGTCGCGGAAACCGCGCAGACGCTCAACGAGCCTCGCCGTGGCGGCGTCGATGCCGTCGTTGACATGCAGCACATCCTCGGCGCAGGGGTCGGGCGCGTCATCGACGAGCTCCCACTGCCGGAAAAGCGTCATTCCCATGGCGTCCATCGGGTTGCTCCGGCAGAACGTCGGCGTGTGAAGCGCCGCGGCGACGACGGCGCGCTCCGGCGGGTCGCCGTCGAGCGCTCGAACAAAACCCTCCTGAAAGCGGCGAATCGAGCGAAGCCACAGCTGCACAAGCAATTCTCGCCGTGAGGAAAAGCGGTGGTATATCGAGCCCGAAGGCACGTTCGCCGCGGCTGCAATGTCCGCAATCGAAACCTCGATCCCCCGCTCGCGGGCCGCAATCGCGACGCCGTCGAGTATCTGGTCGAGGCTGTACTTCACCGGACGCGCCATGGCATCTGAGTATAGCGGTATATTGAGGCCATGAGTTTTAGATTCCCGCATCTATTTGCTTCTTCCCCGGGCGCCGTCGGCCGCAAACCCCAACGGTGGGCGAAGGCAGCCTGCTGGATCGCCTTCCTCAGCCCCCTGCCCTCCGTTTGCTGGCGCACCGCGATGCTCGCCGGAGCCGACACAGGTTTCGCGGAGGCCGACATTTACCGCTCGAGCGCGTCGGGCGCCCTCTATGTTCTGCTTTTAGACGCGCTGCAAGTGGGCGCAGCAGCGCTTTCATTGGGTTTGTGTTACGGCTGGGGCGAAAAGGTTCCGAAGTGGGTTCCGCGCCTGGGCGGAAAGACCGTCCACCGTCGCCTCGCTGCGATCGTCGGCGGCGCCGGGGCGCTCTGCCTTTACTTCGTCGTGGGCGTGATTGCGGTGCGGATCATAGGCGTGAGTGCGGGAGTTTGGGAGGGCTGGACTCCGATGGCGGGCATGAACTCGGCTCAGCGCGCGGTTTTCGTCGCCGCGTACGGTCCGGCGGCTCTATGGCCTTTCGCCTTGACCGTTGGATTGGTCGGCTACTGGCGCAGGCGGGGGTGAGGCAGCGTCCTCGACGTCGGCCCCGTTTCCTCGACGCGGGTCGACTCGCCTCCCGTTTGCCTCTTTCGCCGGTTTCCGCCGCGCCCGAGATTCAGATTCGGCCCGCTTCTCCCGGCTTCTCGCCCGGCTCCGTTTCGCGGGATTTCGCATCCACGCCGGCCTCCTTGCGCTGCTGCGCGGTGATCGGCGCGGGCGCGTCCGTGAGGGGGTCCCAGCCGGCGCCGATCTTCGGGAAGGCGATGACGTCTCGAATCGAGGGGGCGTCGGTCAGGAGCGAGACGATTCGATCCCAGCCGAAGGCGATTCCGCCGTGGGGCGGAGCGCCGAACTTGAAAGCGTCGAGCAGGAAGCCGAATTTCTCCTGCGCCTCCTCGGCCGAGATCCCCATGACCTTGAAAACCCGCTCCTGAACGTCGCGTCTGTGGATGCGGATCGACCCTCCGCCGATCTCGTTTCCGTTGCAAACTATGTCGTAGGCATAGGCCAGTGCGCTTTCGGGGTCGACGTCGAAGGAGTCGAGGCATTCGGGTTTGGGCGAGGTGAATGCGTGGTGGACGGCGGTCCACGCCGAATGGCCGAGCGCGATGTCGCCCTCCGCGGCGGCCGCCCCCGAGGGCTTGAACAGCGGCGCGTCGACGACCCACGTGAACGCCCACGCCTTCGGGTCGATGAGGCCGCAGCGCTTGCCGATCTCCAGACGCGCGGCGCCAAGCAGCTCGCGCGCCTCGATCGGCGAACCCGCGGCGAAGAACACGCAGTCGCCCGGCTTGGCCCCGGCCTTTTCTGCCAGCCCCGCTCTCTCCGCCTCCGAGATGTTTTTCGCGACCGGGCCGCCGAGTTTCCCGTCCTCGGCGACCGTCACGTACGCGAGGCCCTTTGCGCCGCGAGCCTTCGCCCATTCCTGCCACTTGTCGAAGGCCCGGCGCGGCTGAGACGCGCCGCCGGGCATGACGACCGCGCCCACGTAGGGATTCTGGAACACCCGGAACGGCGTGTTCTCGAAATACTCGGTGAGGTTGACGAGTTCGAGGCCGAAGCGCAGGTCGGGCTTGTCAGAGCCGTAGCGTTCCATGGCGTCGGCATATGTCATGCGCGGGATCGGCGTTTCGAGATCGTATCCGATGAGCGCCCACACTTCTCGCAGAACGTCCTCGGCGACGGCGATGACGTCGTTTTGGTCGACGAAGGACATCTCGATGTCGAGCTGCGTGAATTCGGGCTGGCGGTCGGCGCGGAAGTCCTCGTCTCGATAGCAGCGCGCGATCTGGTAGTAGCGCTCCATTCCCGCGACCATAAGCAGCTGCTTGAACAGCTGGGGCGACTGTGGCAGCGCGTACCACGATCCGGGGTTCAGCCGCGCGGGAACGAGGAAGTCGCGCGCTCCTTCGGGCGTCGAACGCGTCAGGGTCGGCGTCTCCACTTCCACGAAATCGTGGCCGTGCAAAACCTTGCGGGCCGCCTGGGAGGCCTCGGACCGCAGCCGGACGGCGCGCTGCATCGGGGCCCGCCGCAGATCGAGATATCGATACTTCAGGCGGGCCTCCTCGCCTGCCTGCTCGTCGGCGTGCTCGGAGACTTGGAAGGGAAGCGGGGCGGAGGGATTGAGGACGACGACGTCGGCCGCCTCCACCTCGATCTCGCCCGTTGACAGCGCGGCGTTGGCGTTGCCGTCCGGCCGCTCGCGCACGACTCCAGAAATCTGCAGGCAATACTCGTTGCGAAGCTCGTGCGCCACTTCTTCGCGAACGGTGACCTGGACGATCCCCGATGCGTCGCGAAGGTCGATGAATGCGATTCCCCCATGGTCGCGACGGCGGTCGACCCATCCGGTCAGAGTGACCGACGAGCCGATGTCTTCCGACCGGAGAGAACCGGCCATGCGTGTGCGGAGCACGTTCTACCTCTTTTCGATCTGGACCGCTTCTGAACCGCCGCCTTTCGATCCGGGCCGCCGCCTCTCGATCCGGGACGCCGCGGATGCCCGGCCCCGCCAGACGAACGGCAGCCACTGCTCAATGATAGTTGCTTCGCGACGCGCTGCGGACACCCCGGCGCCGAGTCGCGATTCCACACCGGGTCGCAAAACGACCCCCGCACCGGTTCGCGATGCCGCATCGGACCTCCGCGCCGCAGCCGCCACGCCGCATTGCCGCGGATCGTCGTCGCGGTGAGAGAATGCTGTCTCACCGGCACGAATAGTCTCGCCACGAAGAGAAGGGCACATGGAAAAAGGGGACACGAAAACGCCGCAGTCTCTCGCGAACGCCTATTTGAGCCCGGGCGTCGAGAGGCTTTTCACCTGGTTGACGGTCGGCTGCGTTTCGCTGATTGCTTTCGAGGCTGTGGCGGTGGGAACGGCCATGCCCACCGTCGCAGACAGGCTCGACGGGCAGAATCTCTACGCGCTCGCCATGGGCATCCCCCTTGCCGCGCAACTCGTCACAACGGCCCTTGCCGGGCTGTGGTGCGACGCCCGCTCGTCCCAAGCGTGCCTGCTCGCGGGCCTCGGCGTCCTTTCCGCGGGATTGACGGCATGCACGGCCGCCCCCACGATGGAGCTGTTCGTGGTCGGCAGAACCGTTCAGGGCCTGGGCGGAGGCATGTGCATAGTCCCGCTGTACTCGATTCTCGGCAGCCACGTCCGCCCCGATCGTCAGGGTCGCATTTTCGCCATGATTTCGGGCGCTTGGGTTCTGCCGTCGATGGTCGGGCCGGTCGTGGCAGGCTGGATGGTCGAATCGTTGAATTGGAGGGCCGTTTTCGGATGCGTCCCGTTCCTTTTCCTCTTGGGCCTCCCTCTTTTGCTCATCGTCGTCAAGCGCCTGCCGAAAACGGACCCCGGCCCGCTCGTCGGCTGGACGGCAATCATGATCCCCTCCGTCCTCACGGGCGCATCCATCGCGGGGCTTCAAATCCTCTCGGGGACTCCGCCGGAGAAGTTCACCGCCGCGGTGTACGCCGCCGTCGTTCTCACCGGCGTTTTGACTTTCGTTTTCATTCGCCCTCTGCTTCCGCGCGGCACGTACGTCGCGCGGCGGGGCCTCGCTTCGACGATTCTCATGCGCGGCTTGAGCAGCGGCACTCTGCTCGGCACCGAGGCTTTCCTTCCTCTCTTGCTGCAAAAGATCCACGGCTGGCGCCCCACCGAGGCCGGGTTCATCTTGACGGTCGGTTCGATCACGTGGGCTTTGGGCTCGTGGATCCAGGGGCGGGTTTCCTCCCCCGATCTTCGACGGAGGATCGCCTCTCTCGGAACGGCATTCCAGCTGTGCGGCATTCTCGTCGTCGTTCCCGCGAGCTTTTATCGGTTCTCCCCGTGGCTCGTCGTGGCCGGATGGAGCTTGGCGGGATTGGGAATGGGATTGGTCTTTTCGGCCATGGCGGTTCACGCGTTGGCCATGACTCCCAAACGCAGGCAGGGGACGACGTCGTCGGCCATCCAGCTCGCCGACACCCTCGGTTTCTCCTTCTGCGTCGCGGTCGTAGGCTTGGTCTATGCCATCGTCATGCCCGCCCAAGAGTGGGCTTTCGCAGCCTCGGTCGGAACGATGGCGCTGTTGAGCGCGGTGTCCTTAATCATCGTGCGAAGGACAGTTCCCCACCCCGGATCCGAGGAGGAAGCCCAGCTCGAGGCTTCGGCGCGCACAATCGAGTCCGTCGTTTAGACACTCACGCCTCGCATCGCGCGTGCGCACGGAGCAATGCCTGCGAGACCTCACGCCCTTGCCGAGGCTCCCCTCGTCGAGCTTCGCGTCGGCCGATTGGACAAGCGCTTCGGCTCGCCGCTGCGGCAAAGTCCGCGCGTCGTCGGCGCTCTTGCGGCCAGTGAGAGCGCCGAAAGCGGTGTCCGCCGGCGCCGCGTTTTCGTCGGACAGCCAACCGGCCACACGCATTCCCGACCCGTCCTCGGGGAAAGCCGCGTCCTCTTTTTCGGCCTCAGCGTTCTCGATCCCGCCTCGCGCCGGTTTCTGCGAACCGCTGCGAACGCCGCCCATTCGCCGTGCCACATCTCACCCTCGCAAAAGCAAACATTTCACGCTTGAAGGACTAGACTCCTCTAGGCGCATCGTCGCCCCAGCTTTTCGCCTGCCGGTTGCTAGGCGAGCGCGCGGTGTTATCAGGTTTCGTGGCGCGCGCTGGACAACTGACAGGTGAACATGACCGAATATAATGCGCCCTCGCTCGACGAGGGAACCGACGACGCCCTCACGCCTCCCAATGGCGCCCTTGCGCCGCGCAACGACTCCTTCCCGTTCCGGAGCGACGAGAGCATCGACGGCCTCTTTGCGTATCACAACGACTATCACAACGACGAGGGCTCCGGCGCCTCAGCGCCCAAAGAAGACGCAGCGGACCGCGACGCCGCCGATCGTAAAGACGGCAGCAGCCTGCACGAGGGCGCCGGCGCCTCCCCCGAGGACGACAACGGCCAGAGCCGGAACCGCGGCGCTTCACACCAAAACGGCGGCGCCTCGCACGAGAGCGGCAACGGCCAAAACCAGAACGACAACGTCGCACCTAGAACCGACGCCGCAGCCGAGAAGCCCGGCGACGTCAATTCCAGCGACGTCCTTTTCGACGACCTCGGACTGCCCGAGGATCTCCTCGCCGCGGTGAAGGAGCTCGGCTTTTCGGCGCCCACGGCGATTCAGGCCGCGGCCATCCCGATTCTTCTGCGGGGAAAAGACGTCGTCGGCGTCGCCCAGACGGGAACGGGCAAAACGGCGGCCTTCGCCCTTCCCCTCCTCGCCCATATCGACCCCGACAAGCGCGAGGTCCAGGCCCTCGTTCTCGCCCCGACGCGCGAGCTGGCGATGCAAGGCGCGCAGGCAATCGAGTCTTTCGCGGCGAAATCGCGCGGGGTCGACGTCGCCGCCGTGTACGGCGGGTCCTCCTATCTCCCCCAGCTCAGGGCGCTCGAAGGCGGGGCGCAAGTGGTGGTCGGCACCCCGGGGCGCATTATGGACCTCATGGACCGCGGCGCCCTTCGTTTGGACGCAGTGCGCTATTTCGTGCTCGACGAGGCCGACGAAATGCTCCGAATGGGATTCGCCGAGGACGTTGAGAAAATCGCCTCCGAGGTTCCCGAGGGTCGGATATCCGCACTTTTCTCGGCGACGATGCCGCCGCCGATTCGGCGCGTAGCCGAACGCCACCTGAGCGACGCCGAAGAAGTGACGATCTCGCGGCCCGCGACCACGGTCTCGACGGTCAAGCAGATGTACGCCGTGGTGCCCGAGCGGCACAAAATCGGCGCATTGGCGCGGGTTTTGGCCGTCACGGAGGCTCAAGCGGCCCTCGTTTTCGTCCGCACCCGCGCAACGGCCGAGGATTTGACCATCGAGCTCGGCGCCCGCGGCGTGGCGGCGGCGGCGCTTTCGGGCGACGTCGTCCAGAAAGAACGCGAGAAGCTCGTCACGCGCCTGCGCAACGGCACGCTGGACGTGCTGGTGGCAACCGACGTCGCCGCGCGCGGGCTCGACGTCGACCGCATCGGGTTGGTCGTCAACTTCGACGTCCCGCGCGAAACCGACACGTACGTCCACCGCGTCGGCCGCACCGGGCGGGCGGGCCGCACGGGCGAGTCGATCACGTTCGTCACGCCGAAAGAGCGCCCCCGGCTGCGCCGCATTGAAAAGCAAACGGGCTCGCGCATGGAGCAGATCGAGCTGCCCACGCCCGCAGAGGTTTCGAAGCTGCGCGCGCGCAGAACGGTGGAGCAGGCGATGGCCCGCGTCGCGAAGGGCCGCCTGTGGGTCTACGAAGAGATCCTCGAAGATTTCCTCGCCGAGCAGGCCAAGGCAGCCGCGCAGCCCGGCCCCGGCGCACAGCCGGACTCGCACGCACACTTCGATTCCGGCTCACACTCCGACCTGCCCGCGCAGGCCGGTCCGGTGAGCCTCGAAACCCTGACGATGGCGCTCCTGGCCCTCGCCGTGCGCGACCCCGGCCCGGTGGCGGGCGAAGAGCCCGAGCGTCTTACGGAGGATTTCGGCCCGGAGCGCGAGGGACGGCCCCGCAAGGAGCGTCAGCCGCGTCGCCAGATGAAGAACTCTGTTCGCTACAGGGTGGAGGTCGGCCACAAAGACCGGGTCAAGCCCGGGGCCATCGTCGGCGCGCTCACGCACGAAGGCGGACTCAGCGGCTCCGACCTCGGCCACATCGACATTTTCCCGACCTTCTCCCTCGTCGAGATCGGAGTGCCGCTCTCCCCCGAGGCGCGCAAACGCATTTCCCAGGCCCGAGTTTCGGGCAGGGCTCTGAGGATCAGCGAGGACCGCGGCCCGGGAAGCTTCCGCGACGACGCCGGACGGGGCCGCCCCCGCCGGGAATCTGACTATTCCGACCGCGGCCGCGGCGATCGAGGGTCGCGATACGACCGCACCACCCGCGACGAGCGCGGCTTCAAGCACGATCGTCGCGGCCGCGCGGGCCGCGGGCACAGGTAAAGCCGGCCTGCGCTTTCGTCGGCTAAGCGGGTAGGCCTTCGCCGGCTGCCGCTCGGCGTCTATGCCCTCGTCGGCTAAGCCTCAGCGGCCTGCGCTTCCGCCGTCTGCGCCTTAGCCGGGTACCCCGACCGCCATACGTACGCGGCCGCGACGAGCAGGCCGGCAGAGAGCCAAATGGCCCACCACGGAAAACGAGGCAGGTCCGATGCGGCATGCGCGTTGGCCAGATCCTTGGCCGGGGTCGGCTTGATCCGCTCGGCCGTGACGAGAATGCGATGGGTGTTGATGCCCAGGGGCGTGCACGTCACGAGGGTGACGAGGTCTTTGCCGGGAATCGCCCGCAACGATTCGGTCTCGGTCGGCTCGACCACCTTCGTCTCCCTCACCTTGTAGGCGAGCACCTTGCCGAACACCTCGATGGTGAAGGTGTCGCCGACCTTGACCCGGTCGAGGTTCGTGAACATGGTGGCGTTGGCGAGCCCCCGATGCGCGGTGATCACCGATCGGGTTCCCGCGCCTCCGACCGGCAGAGAGGTTCCTTCGAGATGCCCCGCCCCCTGGAGAAGGGTGGCGTCCGACGTCCCGTGGTAGACGGGGAGGTCGACGTCGATCGCGGGAATCCGCAGCCGCGCCATCAAACCCGATTCGTCCGTGCGAAGGATGGCGTTGTAATCGAGTTTGCCGTTCGAGCTTTTGCCGGCCCCGGTCGGAATGTTCGTGTCGGCTTTGTACACGGCCCCCGCGCTCAGGGCGGCGTTGTATGCGTGGGCCTGTTTGATCTGCTCGGCGGCCGAAGGATGGGCTCGGTTGACCTGCCTCTCGTAATTGTCGACGATCTTCGACTGGTTGAGCTGAGAGACCCAGCTGGCCGCCTGCGGATAGAGGAAAATGCCGAGGCCGAGCACCCCGATGAGGGCGGGAACCAGCGCGGACGGCGCGAGCTTCCACTTGCCCTTTCGCCCGCGATTGCGGCGTGATCGCTTGAATGTCATGTCTTCTTCCTTGGCCGCGGCTTGCCGCACAGGGGTGTTTCCTGCGCAGGGGCGCCTTGCGCGAAAGCGTTTCGTGCGAGGACCGGTTGTTTGGGGGATTTGACGCGAAAGTCATGTTCGGGAGGGATCTGTACAAGTTCGTAAGAAGCGTTCGGCGCGAAGGCGTTTCCCGAGGAGCCTCCGAAGCAAAGGCGTTTCCCGAAAAGAGATTGACGCGAGAGAGTTTGTACAAAAGCGCAATTGTGGCGGAGAAGCCTTCACTCCCCCGCCACACCGTGCACGTTTCGGCAAGAGGCCGCCCGTATTGCAACGGAAATCGATGCCGGTTCCTGCGGGCGCCGTCCGCATCCGCGCCAGACGCTCTGCGCGCGTCCGCACGACGCCGCCCGCCCGCACTGCCGCCACAGGCTGCGTGCGCCGTTCCGCGGAACGGCGCACGCCTCGGGGCAAGGATGCCGCCTCCCGCAAGCTCATGGCTCGCATGAACGCGGCATCCCGCGGAGCTACAGGGCTGCCGCCTGACGCTTGCGGCGCGAACGGGCCACAAACACGGAGCCGACTGCGATGGCCACGAGGGTGGCGCCGCCCAGCATCATGATGAGCTTGCCGGCCGCACCGGTCAGGGGCAGGCCGGGCACATCCTGCTTGGAGTTCTTTACGGTCACCGCGGCCGACGTCGTCTTTCCGGCCTTGACCGTGATTCCGGTGAGCTCCTTGCCTCCGGAAGGAAGCGTGTAGCCGGCGGGCGCCTCGACCTCTTCGATCACGTAGCAGCGCTGGCTGTGATCCGGAGTGACGGTCTGGGCGTCCGGGGCGCCCTGCTTCTTGTCGACGAACAGGCCCTCGATGGAGACGACGCCGTTGGCCGCGGAGGCAAAAGTGTCCTCCCCGCCCACGGAAATCGGGTCGCCGCTCTTGACGGCGCCCTCGCAGGAGGCCGCGTAGGGGTCAGCCGCGTTGTAGACCTTGAACTTCGCGCCGGCGAGCGTCTTTTCGTTGTCGGCGTCGGTCTTGTTGATCGTGATGTCTCCCCACGAGGTGACGACCTTGTTCGTGGGCGTGGGAGGCTCGCTCGGAGGCGTCGTCGGCGGATTGTCCGGCGGGGTCGACCCCGGAACCACGTCGATGTACAGGTTGGCGACGTTCTCGATGACTCCGCCCGCGGGCACTGTCTTGACCTTGGCGGTGAAGACGACCTCGATCGTCTCGTTCGGAACCGTCCGCAGGTAGGCCAGGCCGGCCTTGGTGAAGCCGACGCTGGGGCTCTGCCCGCCTGTGGCGACGTAATAGGACGGGTCGACGGCCTGTCCCTTGATCTTGACGGAAGCGACCTTGCCTTCCTCGAGGTTGGAATCGAGGGGGTCGGAGACGACGAAGTGCTTGAAGCTGTCCGTCGCGGCGATGCTCGGGATCTTCGCCGTCACCGGGAAGGTGACCTGATCGGCCGTCTTGATGCCGTTCTTCGAGACCTCGACGCCCTTTGTGGGTGCGACCACAACGGTGTTCTTCGGGTAGACGTTGACGTTGTAGAGCCAGTTCCCGTCGGCGTGGGCGGTGTTGGCCGCGTTGTTCGGGAACGGAATCGTCACGAGGAAGGGCGCGGCCTTCTTCTTGACGGTGCTCGGGGCCTTGGTCTCACATACGAGGTAAGCCTTGACCGGCAGGTTGCCGATCGTCGTCACCCCTTGGCCGTTCGTGGGACTGCTGACCTTCCCGGCGTCGAACGCAGCCGCCGCGCCGCTGGGCAGCGTGAGCTTCGGCGTGTTGAAGTCCGTGCCGCAGGCGTCGGCGGGAATGTTCCAGTTCTTGAGGTTGTTCCAGTCGGCCTGGGTCTTCAGGTCGAGGTTGGAAATCGGGAAGGCCGTGAAGGTGACGCCCGCGACGCCGGCGCCTCCCTGGGTGTCGGTCTGGCCGTCGGCGGTGCCGTCGGCCTTTTGCGAACCGGCCTCGTGTTTGTGAATGACAATCGATCCGGTGGCGTTGGGATCGATGTTGCCTTGGTCAGCGAAGGCTGCGCTTGCGCCTGCGAGGCCGGCGATGCCCAAAGCCAGCGCTCCGACCACGGCACTCGCACGCCGCCTGGCGGATTGTGTGTGTGTGCTCATCTGGTTGTTTTCCTTTTCTGATGAGACCGACGCATATCGGCCGGACTCGGGTCTGTTGAAAAATCTGGGTGTGCAGGTTCTAGATACATCTGCAGGTCTATCGGCGAGGCGGCATTTCTCCTCTCCCGCGTCGGATTTTCCGCCGGACGAAGGCGCCGGCGCCCGCTAGCGCCAGGAGCCCTCCGCCCCACAGAAGGAAGGAGTCCGCGCTCGCCCCTCCGGTCAGCGGCAGCGAAGGAACGTCGGCCTTTTCGTTGACGAAGGCGGCGGAAAAGACGTGGTTGAGCGCAGCCGGGGAAATCGTGAAGGCATGGGCCGCGGTGCTCAGCTTGTACCCGGCGGGGGCGGCCGATTCGGTCAGCTTGAAGGATCCCAGGCCGATGTTCTCGACCTTGAACGATCCGGGAAGCGGATCGACGTCCTTGTATTTTCCGCCCGTGCACTGCGCGGCCGTGGCCTCCACGCAGTCCTCGACAACCGTCTCGGCGGG
This sequence comes from uncultured Actinobaculum sp., assembly GCA_938020505.1. GTDB lineage: Bacteria > Actinomycetota > Actinomycetes > Actinomycetales > Actinomycetaceae > Peptidiphaga. The sequence goes on from CALIHR010000006.1 coordinate 77,949, forward strand.
AATCCCCGGGCCAGTCAGCTTCCACTCCGAGCCGGCGAGGGCCTTGCCGGCTTCGTCGGCCTTCTTCCACGAGACCGTCCCCTTGTAGGGTTCGTTCACGATGGCGTTGTCGACTATCTGATTGGCCACGGATCCGGAATCCTGAAGCTTCGCCGTCAGGTTGGTCGGCGTGATCTTCTCGAAGGAGAAGACTTTGTCCGTCGGCACGTAGCCTTCGGGCGCCTTGGCCTCCTTCAGGGAGTAGGTTCCCCATTTGAGATCGACGAGCTTGAACTTGCCCTTTGCGGGGTCCTTGTCGAGCCCCGTGCACACGCCGTCGCTCACGCAGTCGGCGACGTCCGCGCCGCCCGGGTAGCTCGGGCCCGTGACGGTCCACCGGGAGCCGCCGAGGGGCGCCTTGTCGACGGAGCTCACTTTGCCCCACACGAGCGATCCGGGCTTGGATTTGTTCGTGATCTCGCAGCTCACCCGGTCCTGCCGGTTGAGCGTGAGCGTGGCCTTTCCGCCGGTCGTCGGGCCTACCCGCGACGAATACCGCTCAGCCTTCGTGCCAGGAGTCTCCGAGCACGTCCATTGGCCGCTCTCGTATCCGGCGGCCGCCGGGTTGGTCGAAGTCTCGGAGAGGGCGACCTGCCCTTGCCGCATGCTTTGCGGATTTCCCTTGGCGTTTCCGGTTTTGCCCTTGCCGGAGATCACGACGTCGGAGGCCTTGCCCTCGAGCGTCCACTGATCGGCGCCGAGCGCCGGAACCTCGCTGCTCGCGTAGGATCCGTCGACCTTCTTCGTCAGCTGGAGCGTGGGAACGCGGATCGAGACCTTGTAGTCCTCGACTTCGCCCGTGGTGGTCATGCCGGTTGGCTTCTGGTTGTTGCCTCCGTTGTCGTTCGTGATGCGCACGCGCATGTAGCTGTCGGGATGCGAGCCCAGCTCGCCGTCGACGCTTCGCACGGAGCTCGTGACGTCGTTCGGCACCTTCCAGGTCAGCTTTGCCTCGCCCGCCGTGCAGGGGACCTCGCCGCTCTTTTCCTGGGAATCGAACGTGCCGTTGTTGTTCCAGTCAATCCATCCAGCGACCTTGCCGACGCCGGCGCATTTGACCGTTTCCGCATGGGTGTCGCCGGGGAACGTTCGGATTCCGCCGTCCCACTTGGTCGTGTCGATTCCGTCTTCGTCGTCGAACAGGCCGTTTTTGTCGTCGCCCTGGGCGTCGTCGCTGAACTTCTGGTAGCCCTCGGCGTCGATGTGTTCACCGAGGCGGGGGGCACCCTGCCCCATCGACATCTGCGCCTGCGGGCTCAAGGCGAAAAGATCGGTGTTGCCGGCCTTGGGAACCTCTCCGCCCTTCCACGTCGGCTGGAAGGTCGATCCGGCGTAGCCGTAGGATTTCGGCGCGTCGCCGAAGTCTGTGGCGACGATGAGTCCGAGCGCGACGGCGGAGTAGCCGGAGCCCTGCAGGGTGATCGTCGCTTTGGTCACGCCTTCCATGAACATGACCGCGTCAGGCCCGCCCAGGCCGTTGGGCCGGGTGTAGGTGCCGTTGGCCCCTCCCGCGCCCTTTTGGTAGACGCATTCCTCGTCGGAGGGCATGAGCCGCAGCGTCTTGCCGGCGTTCGACATCTCGGCGTCGGTCGTCACCAGCTTGCCGGTGGCCTTCGAGACGCACGTCTTCGAACGCAGCGTGTCAAGCACGCGCCAGCGGACGTTTTGGTCGGTGCTGGCCTGGACCCATTCGTCGGCCCACTCGTTCGTGGCCCAGCTCTTGATCCCGTACCGCCTGGACGAGGCTTCGGCGTCGGCGAAGACGAGGCCCTGAACCGGCACCTCCTTGACCGCGCCTTCCCGGGTGTGCAGCTCGACCTTGCAGGAGTAGTCGACGCTCACGCGGGCCGCGTAGCCGGTGGGCTCGGTGCTCGAGCCGGGGGTTCCCCACTTTTTGCCGTCCCAGGTGTTCGCCCCGTTGTAGGCGTATCCGTTGGCCAAGCCGATGGCCATCTGGTTTTTGTTGACGTAGTCGGCGGGATAGGTCAGCCCGTCGTGCCACTCGGCGCTGCCGTCTTTCCATTGGCCCGGGCCGCCGATGTTGTAAAGGTTGTCAAGGGCGTCGCCGGCCCACGCGCCGGGAATCGTCGCGACGAGGGGGCCTTTGGCCTGCTGGTCGGAGACGTCGCTCGGATGCCCGAGGTGCCTGTAATTAGACAGCTGGCAGGTGGTGATGAGCTCGCCGGCGTCGCCCAGGTCGCGTTTGTTGACGAAGTTCTTCGTCTGCCCGTAGTTGAGCACGGGGACGTTGGGGGTCGGGTTGTTCTTAAACTTCGAGTAATCCGCCCATTGGAGCCATTGGATCGAATCGACGTATCGGCCCGAGCCGCCGGTTGCGAAGACCGCCGGAAGGATCGGCCCCTGCTGGACGATGTCCGCCTTGGCTTGCCCGGCGCCGCCTTGCGAAAAGACAGAGTTGAAAATCAAAGAAAAGCCGCATCCCATTGCGGCGAGCGCATGCAGCTTTTTACGGCGTGACAAGGCGTTTTTACGTCGTGAAGACACGCGGACTTTCTTCATTGCACATCTTTCCCAGTATTGACGGCAAAATGTCACATTTCGGCGTCAAGACGCGCTGCGCAATCGCAACCCGCCTCGAATTACTTCGCCTCGCGGCAGGCGAACGCATGAGGTAAGAGCCACCGATCGCTCGCAACGAGGCCTGACGCGCTACAGTCTATTCTGAGAAATTTCTCTTTTGCCGCCGATTTCTCATACTTTAGGTCCGAAAAATGCAATACTTTCGGCTGAGGCCTTAACCTACCGCGGGATGATTTGCGATCTGCCCGTCAACCGGAGAATTCGGTGCGGCGCAGCCGCCTCTCGTCTGGGCCCGCGCCGCGCTTGGAGAGCTCGACGAGGTCGGCGAGATCGTCGCTTCCCGCCCGCACCTGGCAGCCGGAAAGCCCGTCGAGAAGGCCGTCGGCGAAAGCCGAGGCTATTTCGACGGAGAGGGCGACGTCGGTCCATTCCGTGCGCCCGGCGTGCATCGCCATGCCCGCCGTCATGTCCGTCTGAACGACTCCGGGGGCGAGCTCGAGCACGGCGATCCCGCGCTCGCGGCCGGCCTCGGCCAAACAGCCGCCCAGCCGCATGAGCGCCGTTTTCGAGACGCAGTATCCCGACGCCTCCGCATTGTCCTTGACCGCCGCGCCGGAGGAGATGTCGAGGATGCGTCCGCCGCCGGCCGCGATCATTGCGGGGACGGCCCTGCGCTGGATGAGAAAGGGCGCGCGCACGTTGACCTCTTGGGTGCGCCACCACTCCTGCGGGTCGGCCTCCCACGGAAGGGCCTCGCCGCCGGAGACGCCCGCACAGTTGACCACCATGTCGACGGGGCCTTCCGCAAGGACGACGTCGAGCATCGCTTCGACGTCGCGCGCCTTGGAAAGGTCGGCCCCCACCGTGCACACCCGCGCGCCGCGAGCCTCGCATTCGCCCGCGGCCGTCGCAAGATTCGAAACCTTTCGCGCCACAAGCACGAGCTTGCGCCCGGGGGCGGCCAAACCGGCGGCGAGGGCGCGGCCGATGCCCCGGGAGGCCCCGGTGACGAGGATCCGCTCGCTCGGCCTCACGCCCGCAGCTCCGCCCCGCTCTTGCGCGCCGCCTTGACGATGCGTTTGCGCACGGCCGCCGTCTCTTCGGCGCTCAGGGTGTGGTCGCTTCGGAAGCGAAGCGCGAAAGCGAGAGACTTCTTGCCCTCGCCCACCTGGTCGCCCGTGTAGACGTCGAAGAGCACCGCGCTTTCGAGCAGGTCCCCGGCGGCTTTGCGGATGACGTTCTCGATCTCGGCGGCCGTGACGTCGGAGTCGACGACGAGGGCGATGTCCTCTTTCGCCGGCGGGGCGGTGGTCACCGGCCTCACCTCGAGCGGCGCGGCGTTGGAGGCCGCCTGATCGTCTCCGTTCCCCGCACCCGTGAGCGCGTCCATGTCGACTTCGAAGGCGACCGATCGGGCTGGCAGCCCCCACGCCTTGCACACGGCGGGCGCGAGTTCGCCGGCGTAGCCGACGGTCCGCCCGTCTTTCGACTGGATGCGCGCGCACCGGCCGGGATGCCAGGGGGCGCGCTCGGCGGCCACAGCGACCACGCCGACCCCGGCGGAGGCTGCGACGCCGAAGGCCGCCTCAATCGCATCTCGCCAGTCCCAGGGTTCGGGCGTGTAGCCGTAGGCGGCCGGCGTCTTCGGGCCGCAGGCGACGCCGGCGACGTGATGCGGCTGGGAGGGAATCGCGCAATGGAGGGCTTTCAATTCGGCGTCGCTCGGCCGTGCGCCGACGCCCGCAGGGGCGGCGGGAACGAGGTTGTCGGGCCGAGTGACGAGCCCCTGCTCGAAAACCGCGACGGACGGGTTGGAGCGGGAGACGTTCAGCCGGGCGGTCTCAAGCAGGGAGTCGAGGATCGAGCTGCGCAGGCACGGCGCATCCTCCTGCAGCGGATTGGCGAGGCGGAGCAGACGGCGGCGCTCGTCGCCGGCGGCAATTGCCTGCCGTTCAAACGCCTCAGCCGAGACGAAGGGGTAGGAGAGCACCTGAACCCAGCCCTGCTCGGCGAGGGTCCGCGCCGCGTCCCGGCGCGCCCGCTGAACCGCCGTGATCCCACGGCCGACGTTCGCGCGGGGCAGCCGAACGGGAATCTCGTCGTAGCCGACGAGCCGGGCAACCTCCTCGACGAAATGGGCGGGGCCGACGAGGTCGGGCCGCCACGTCGGCGGCGTGACCCGCACCGTCGTTTCCGCGCCCTTCAAAGCGCCGCTCTCGTATTTTTCAGCGGCAAATTTTTCGGAGTCAGATCCTTCGGCGGCGCCGGAGCCATCGACAGAGCCGTCGCCCGCGGGCGCAGGGCGATTGGCGTTCGGTTCGCCAAAGGCGCCGGAGGCTCCGTCACCGGGAACTTCGACCTCGCAGCCGATCTCCCTCAGGACGCCGATGATGCACTCGTCGGAAAGGCCAAGTCCGGTCAGCCGCTCCACCTCCGACAGCCGGAAATCTTGCGCTTCGGGCGCAGGGAAAGTCCGCAGGTCGAAAACCTCGTCGCCGGCTGTGCCGCCGCCGTACTCGACGAGCAAATCCACCACATTCTGAGCGGCCACCGGCGGCAGCTCGGGGTCCGCGCCTCGTTCGAAGCGCTTGGACGCCTCGCTCGCCAGCTTGTGGCGGCGGGCCGACCTCGCGATGGAGACCGGGTCGAAATGCGCGGCCTCGATTAGCACGTTGACGGTTTCGCCCGTGATCTCGGTGTCCGCGCCGCCCATGACGCCGGCTATTCCGAGGACGCGCTCGGCGGTGGCGTCGGTGATGAGGAGGTCTTCGGGGTCGAGGGTGCGTTCGACGTCGTCGAGCGTCGTGTGCTTCTCCCCCGCCCTCGCGCGGCGAACGACGATCGGCCCGCGCATTTTGTCGAGGTCGTAGGCGTGCAAAGGCTGGCCGAGGTCGAGCATGACGTAGTTCGTCGCGTCCACGGCCAGGGAGATCGGCCGCATTCCGGCGGCCGTCAATCTGTCGCGCAGCCACTTGGGGCTTTCGGCCTTCGGGTCGATCCCTCTGACGATGCGCGTGACGAAGCGGTCGCATCCGACGTTGCCGTGAATCGGGGACTCGTCGCGCACCTCGACGGCGAATCCGTTCTCCGTGCTCGAAGGGATGGAATCGGCTTTTTCCCCCGGATCGAGGAAGTTCTGGCGGCTTTCGGGCAGTCCCCGGTCGGTGAACGCGGCGCCCGTCGAGTGGTGGTACTCCCGCGCCACGCCCCGCATGGAGAAACAGTATCCGCGGTCGGGGGTGATGTTGATTTCCAGCGTCTCCCCGCCGATTCCTAGGTAGGGCAGAACGTCGCAGCCGACGCCGGGAAGCCCCTTGGCGGCCTCCTCGTCGCCCGCGGCGGCGAGGACAATGATCCCGTCGTGGTCCTCGCCCAGCCCGAGCTCGAGCGCCGAGCAGATCATCCCGTCAGAGAGATGCCCGTACGTTTTGCGCGCCGAGATGGCGAAGCCTCCGGGAAGGACCGCCCCGGGCAGTGAGACGGCCACGTAGTCGCCGACGTCGAAGTTGTGCGCGCCGCAAATAATTCCGCGCGAGGGAAGGTCGCTCGGCTCCTTGCCTGTTCCGGGGGCGTCGTTGTGCTCGCCGACGTCGACCCGGCAGTAGTTGACGACCTTGCCGTTCTTCTGCTTTTCGGGGCTGCGGGCAAGCACTTTGCCGACGACGACAGGCCCCGTGACCTCCGCGGAGTGGATCGTCTCCTCTTCCAGGCCGACTTTGACGAGCGCCGCAGCCAGTTCCTGAGCGGTCAGGCCCTCGGAAATCTCGACGTGCTCGGCAAGCCATTGCGTGGGTACGAGCGGCATCTCAGTTGCCCCTTCCTGTGGTTCCGAACTGGAGGGAGAAGCGCACGTCTCCCTCGACCATGTCGCGCATGTCGGCGATTCCGTGGCGGAGCATGAGGGTGCGCTCCAGGCCCATGCCGAAGGCGAAGCCGGTGTGCTCGTCGGGGTCGATCCCGGCGTTGCGCAGAACCTCCGGGTTGACCATGCCGCAGCCTCCCCATTCGATCCAGCCGGCGCCGCCCTTCTTCTGTGGGAACCACAGGTCCATCTCGGCGCTCGGCTCGGTGAACGGGAAAAACGACGGCCGCAGGCGCGTCCTGGCCTCGGGGCCGAACATCGCCCGGGCGAAATGGTCGAGCGTGCCCTTGAGGTCGGCCATCGTCAGGCCCTTGTCCACGGCCAAGCCCTCCACCTGGTGGAAGACGGGGGTGTGCGTCGCGTCCAGCGCGTCGGTTCGGAAGACCTTACCCGGGCAGGCGATGTACAGCGGGGCGCCGCGCTTGAGCATCTCGCGCCCCTGCACGGGCGACGTGTGCGTGCGCAGCACGAGGCCGGGCTGAGCCTCGACGTCGCCCGTCCGGCCGGCCGTTTCCTTTTTGTCGGCCGCACCCGCACCCTCCGCGGCGCCCGTTTTCTGGCCGTCAGCGGCCCCCGCGGCGTCGGCCGAAGAGCCTCCGACGGTCTGAACGCCCGAAACGTAGAAGGTGTCCTGCATCTGGCGAGCCGGATGGTCGGGCCCGAAATTGAGGGCGTCGAAATTGAACCACTCGTGCTCAACCTCGGGGCCCTCGGCGATTTCCCAGCCCATGCCGACAAAGAAGTCGGCGACGTCCTCGACGAGCACGGTGAGCGGATGGCGCGCCCCCCGCGGATTGCGGCGCGTGGGGACGGTGACGTCGACTTTCTCCCTTTCCAGGGCGGCCGCGGCCTCTTCGGCCTCGAGCCTGGCCGTCGCCTCGGCCAACGCTGCCTGAATCTGTTTGCGCGCCGCGCCTATGAGCTTGCCCGCCACAGGCTTGTCCGCCTTGTCCAATCCCTTGATGAGGGCGTTCGCCTGAGTGACGGGAGCGGCGTCGCCGGAATGGGCGAGCCGGGCCGATTTCAGCTCCTCGAGCGTGGACGCCTCGGCGAAAGCCCGCCGGGCCGCGTCGACGGCCGCGGCGACGCCCGCCCCGTCCAACGGGCTGAGAGCTTGTGTGGACATGAGTGCCTTTCCCTAGGTTTCCGCTGAAGATTGTACGTCACGCCTGCCTCGGCGTTCACACGGTCCGTGCGGCGAAGCCGCCCCCGTTTCCTTCGCAACACGGGAAAAGCGGGGGCGGAAGGGGCGTCCCCTCCGCCTCCGCTTCTCACCTGGCCGTGCCGAATGCCGAGACGGATCCGGAAAGGCGGCCCGCCCCGCTTTCAGATCGCGGCAGCCTTGGGAGCGGCGGCCCTAGGAGTACACGAGCACCTGCGTGACGAGCATGACCCCGCCGAAGCCGAGGACGAAGACGACCATCGGCCACACGAACTTCAGCCAGGCCGAGAATTTCATGTCGAGCATTTGCAGCGTCGCCATGACCAGTCCGGTCGGCGCCAGGAAAAGCATCGCGTACTGGCCCCACTGGTAGGCGCAGACGATGATGAAACGCTCGATTCCCACCGAGTCGCCGAGGGGCGCCATAATCGGCATGGCCAGAACGGCCAGGCCCGAAGAGGACGGCACGACGAAGCCCAAGACGAAGAAGATGAGCATCATCATAATGATGAACACGGGCCCGTTCATGCCCTGAACGAGGTTGGAGGCGCCTTCGAGGAGCGTGTCCGAAATCTTGCCCTCGTTCATGATGGTGTTGATGCCGCGGGCCAGGCCGATGATGAGCGAAACGCCCACCAGGCTGGAGGCGCCGTCGGTAAAGGCGTCGACCAGCTGCTTTTCCTTGAGCCGCTCCTTGCCCGTCGTCACGATGAACATGATGACGATCGTGATCGCCAGGAAAGACGCGGCCATGTCGGGGAACCACCAGCCGAGCTGCATGACTCCGTAGACCATGAGGACGAAGGCCGAGACGAAGAGGATGAGGGTGACCTTCTTGCGCCACGTGAAGTCGCCGGCGGACTCGCCGACGTCGACGGCCCACTGCTTGTTGAACTTTTCCCGATCCTCGTAAGTGAGAGAGGCTTCGGGGTTCTTCTTGATCTTGTTGGCGTACCAGTAGAGGTAGAGGACCACCACGACGCCGCCGACGAGGCAGCCCGCCGCGCGCCACCAGATGCCGTCGGTGAATTGGATGCCCGCGGCGTTGGAGGCGATGACCGAGGAGAACGGGTTGATGGTCGAGAACGTCGTTCCCATCGACCCCGCAAGGAAAATCGCCCCGACGCATATGATCGAGTCGTATCCCAGGGCGATGAAGACGGGGCAGAGGATCGGGTAGAAGGCGACGGCCTCCTCCTCCAATCCGCACGTCGTTCCGCCGACCACCATGAACGCGGACACGGCGAAGACCAGGGCGAACTCGCGCCCCTTGGTCTTCTTCGTCAAGGCTAAGAGGCCCGATTCGAAGGCCCCCGCCGCTCTGACGACGCCTATCAAACCTCCCAGGACGAAGATGAACACGATGATGTCGATGGCCTCGATGGTGCCCTTGACCATCGACCTGGTCACGTCCTGAACGCCCGCGGGATGGCCTTTGAGCTCCTTGTACGTTCCTGGAACCGAGACGGGCTTCGTCAGAGCCCCGCTCTCGAATTTCTTGAGGGAGATCTTCACGCCGAGTTTGTCGAGGGTCTCCTGCGTGGCAGGCATTGTGTCGACTTTGCCGCTCGGCTCGGTGATGGAGAACGTGTCTTTTTTGTACTCCAATTTGGAATAGGACCCCGCCTGGACGACGTGCGTCGCCAGGACCGTGAGGATGGTGAGGACGAAAAGAATGGTGAATGCACCGGGGAACGTCCACTTTCCCCTTTTCTTTTTCGTTGTGGTCTCCACAACGTCGTTTGTCGTCGTCGACATGATGAAGTTCCCTTCATGGGCGGTGCGGACCGAGCGGGCTTGCAGGCCGTCAATTGGCGGCCTGCCAAATGCCGGTCGGCGGTTGACAAGCCGGCGGCCGGCCTCCCGGCCCGCACCGTGCAGCGACGAACTTCTCGCCGCTACATCGTTATATATGTGCCAGTTCGTCCGGCGAGGGCGTCCTTTGCCCTCACGAGTGAGGTGATGAGGGCCTTGCGTCCCTCACCCCCCTCGACGAAGTTCAAGCACGCCTCGACTTTGGGAAGCATCGATCCCTTGGCGAATTGATCTTCGTCGATGTGTTTGTGGGCTTCCTCGACGGTCATCGACTCCAGGTCTGTCTGATCGGGTGTGTTGTAGTTCAGGCTGACCCTGTCGACCGCCGTGAGGATGACGAGCAGTTCCGCACCGATGTCGGAAGCCAGGAGAGCGGCCGAGCGGTCTTTGTCGATGACCGCCGCGACCCCCATGTATCCGTCGCCGTCTTCGATGACGGGGATTCCGCCGCCGCCGGAGGCGACGACGACGGCGCCCGCGTCAATGAGCGTCTTGACCGTCGCGGCTTCGACGATCGCGGACGGCAAGGGAGAGGGAACGACCCATCTCCAGCCGCGGCCGGCGTCTTCCACATAGGTGTTTCCGGTCTCGGCCATGAGCTCCTTGGCGCGCTCCTCGCTGAAGAATGCACCGACAGGCTTGGTGGGATTCTGGAAGGCCGGATCGCGCACGTCGACGACGGTCTGCGTGACGACCGAGACGCACTGCTTGTCCGACCCGCGCCTCTTCAGCTCCCTTCCGATCGCCTGCTGGAGGTGATAGCCGATGTACCCCTGGGACATCGCGCCGCACTCGGCGAACGGGATGAGCGGCGTTCCGCCGCCCTTGTCCGCGGAGACGTCCGTGGCCACCTTGATCATCCCCACCTGGGGGCCGTTTCCGTGGGTGACCGTGACGTTGTAGCCGCCGTCCATAAGGTCGACGATCGCCTCGGCGGCAGCGCCGATCAGCGTGAGTTGCTCCTCGGGGGTCTTTCCTAGCGCGTTTCCTCCGAGGGCAATGACCATGCGCTTGTCTGATTGCATTCATACTCCTTTGTAAGGGCCGGCCCGCGAGGGGCCGGGACTGTTCGTTCACGCCACAGCGGCGCCCCATGCAGCTACGACAGTGTTGCGTACATGACGGCCTTAATGGTGTGCATGCGGTTTTCCGCCTCGTCCATGACCTTGGACTTGGCAGATATGAAGACCTCGTTGGAGACCTCCATTTCAGTCACGCCGAACTTTTCGGCGATGTCGGCGCCGATCGTCGTGTTCGTGTCGTGGAATGAGGGAAGGCAATGCATGAAAATTGCCTCGGCGTCGGCCTTCGCCATGACCTGCGCGGTCACGCGGTACGGTTCGAGGAGCTTGATGCGCTTCTCCCAAAGCTCGGCCGGCTCGCCCATGGACACCCAGATGTCCGTGTAGACCACGTGCGCGCCGGAGACGGCCTCGTCGACGTCGTCGGTCAGCGTGACGGTCGCGCCCGTCTCCTCGGCTATCTCGCGGCACTGGGCGACGAGCGACTCCTCGGGCATGAGGTCCTTCGGGCCGCAGGCGACGAAATGCAGGCCCAGCTTGGAACAGACGACCATGAGGGAGTTCGCCACGTTGTTGCGGGCGTCGCCCATGAAGACGAACTTCAGGCCCTTGAGGCCGCCGGGGAAGTTCTCCTTGACGGTGAGCATGTCCGCGATCATCTGGGTCGGATGGAACTCGGTGGTCAGGCCGTTCCAAACGGGCACCCCGGCGTTCTCGGCAAGCTCTTCGACGATTTCCTGCGCGAAGCCGCGGTACTCAATGCCGTCGTACATCCGCCCCAGAACCTGGGCAGTGTCGGCGATCGACTCCTTCGCCCCCATCTGCGAACTGCCCGGGTCGAGGTAGGTGACCCCCATGCCGAGGTCCATGCCGGCGACCTCGAAGGCGCAACGCGTGCGGGTGGAGGTCTTCTCAAACAGAAGAACGATGTTCTTCCCTTCGAGGTACCTGTGTGGCGTTCCGGCGAGTTTAAGGCTTTTGAACTGCTCTGACAAGCGCAGGAGGTAGCGGATCTCATCCGGCGTGTAGTCGAGCAGCTTGAGGAAGTTGCGTCCGCTGAGGCTGATGGGCATGTCATTCCTTTCTTTTTCGCATCGTTACGGTGAGTTCGGTATCGTAACCGATCCCGTGACGCCGATACCGGCGCTACTCCATAGTCCGTCTAAGTGTGACGCATTTCAAGAGTTATGCCGGTACAAAAGAGAGGCGTACAACCGACTATTTCTAGATTCCACGACTACATCCTACCTAAACTTTCCGCATCGCGGAACTTTTTTTCCACGATGCGGACGTGGAATCTGACGGCGAATGCTGAGATAATCATGAGCGACGGCGTCAACGGGGATCGTCACGGCAACCGAAAAAGGGGATGAGGTGTCAGTAACCCTCTATTACTACACATTGACCGTCCTCTTGGCGAGCATCCTCACGGCCGCGGTTTGCCTCTCCGTCTATCTTGTCAACCGCCAAAGGCCCTACCTGTTCACGACGTTCGCCTTCCTCGTCTACTTCTTCGACGTCGCACTGGTTCTCAGAACCGACATCGTCGGCAGGAAACCGGGGAAACTGGCCGTATACGAGATCAACGGGCCGGTCGAATCGGCGCTGCTCGGATCTTTCCTCGTCCTGTTCTTCTGGTGCGCCTGCAGAGAGTATCTCGGGTTGGGCAAAAGAAAGCGGGCGCTGTGGGCGATTCCCCTGTCCTTTCTGGCCGTCAGCTACGCCTCCTTCAATTTTCTGGGCGTCGGCAAGTGGCGCGAATTCGCCTTTTTCAGCGTGAGGTCGCTTTTCATACTCGCGTTGCTCGTGGCGATCCTCGTTCATTTTCTGAGAACGGACGACCTCGGCGAGCGGCGCCGCCTGCTTCATCACAGAGGCTTCTATCTTGCCGTCCTCGGCGCGACCGTCGCGACGACGGCGTGGAACGTCGTCTTCATCCTCGGCTTGGACTACAGCGACAGCCGACCGGGCGACCTGTCTTTCCTGCCGGAGCGCAACTTCGCTGAAAATGCCCTGCTTCTTTGCATCGCCTCGTTCGTATGCGTCTCCGCCTACAAAACCCTGCGAATGCGGTACGTCGATCCGCCGGCGGGCGTGACCAACCAGCGGGAGGCCTTCGTCTTCCAGTCAATCGCGAGCTACTCGAACGTCAACGGCCTGTCACGCCGCGAGGAGGAGGTGCTGCGGCTCGTCCTCGACGGCAAGGACAACCGGGCGATAGCCGACGAGCTTTTCATTTCCGTGTCCACGGTGAAGGTCCACGTCCACAACATCCTTCACAAGACGTCTATGGGAAACCGCAAGCAGCTGACGCAGGCCTTTTGGAGCAAGATCTGACCGTGTCTTCCTATGCGAGATCCGGCTGCGCCCTTCGGCCGGTCGACGCGGCGGACCTCCGAGCGGTCATTCGACGCGGAGGCCGGCGGCGCCGCTCCACGCAGGAACTTCGGCCATGTCGGGAGGGGCGAAGCCGAAGATCTGCGCAATCTGCTCCATGAACAGCTTGGCCCATCGGCTGTACCAGGCGGAGCTGGGATGGAACAGGTCCGCGGCGTGATGCGTGACGATGTATTCGCGGGTCGACATCGCCTCGGAGACGTCGAAGAGGTCGACCAGCCCGCATCCGTGCCTTTTCGCGGCTGCGTCGATCGCGTCTGAGAGCCGCGCGGCCCTTTCGGCGCTCGCCAAAGGCTTGAACGTCGGTATGTTCGCGACGACGGCGGGTCCGGGAAGCTCGCGGCAGACGCGGTCCATGAGTCCTGCGAAGTCTTCGACGCTCAGGCGGGAAAGCGAGACGTCGTTGCCGCCGACGTCGAGGGTGACAAGATCGGGGACAACGTGTGCTGCGCCCGCGCGCAGACCCGCCAGCTGCGGCAGTTGCGACGTCAGCACGGATTCGGCTGTGCCTCCCGAAAGCGAGACGTTGAGGAGGATGACCCTGCGGCCCAGGGCCGCTTCCAGGCCCGCCGCGATCCTCGGAACGTACCCCTCGGCGATCGACGCGGCCCCGAGGCCTTGGGCTGCGGAGTCTCCGAGCGCCGCGTAGACGAAGGGCCGAGGCTTCGCCTCGCCTGGGGCCGCGGAGGCTCGGCCGGGGCCGGCCGCGTCGCGCAAGGCCGGATCGCCGTCCACATATGGCGGCGGCGAATCTGCGCCCGCCGCGAGTTCCTCGAGCTCGCGCAGCGAGCGAAAAAGATTGAGCTCCCACGCCCTGCGGAAGGGCGAATTCTGCCTGACGGGGGTCCGCATCTTTCGGTAGACCGCGGCGGCGCCCACGGTGGCAGCGGCTTTGACCGCGCGGCTTGCACGCATCGCTTCCTCCTGGCTCTCGGCTGCGCCGACTCCTGCCGTCTTCAATCCGCCCTTTGGGCCATGGCGCTTGCGTAGACGCACACGGCCAGAGCGGTGGAGACGTTGAGGGATTCGGCCTTCCCGTAGAGGGGAACGGCCACCCGCGCGTCGACGTCGAAATCGTATCCGGCGAATCCGCGGGCCTCGTTGCCGACGAACCAGAGCGCCCTGCGCCTGAGATCGGGTCCGCTCGGCGCGGCGCCCAGGATTTTCGCCTCGGCCGCCTCTCGGATGAGGACCGGCAGCTCCCACTCCCCCGTTCCCTCGGCCGTGAGGACCTGGAGCCCGTCCGCCCTCGCCCGCGCGGCGAGCTCCGATGCCTCGATACCCGCGACGCACGGCACATGGAAGTGGCTTCCTGCCGCCGATCGCATGACCTTGGGCGAATAGAGCTCGGCGCTGGCCTTGCCGACGACGACGGCGTCGGCCCCGGCGGCGTCGGCCGTTCGAATGACGGTTCCCAGATTTCCGGGGTCGGCGATGTCGAGGGTCGCCACAACGAGAGACGCCTCGCCTAGAAGCGAATTCAGATCGGGCGCCTGCGGCGTCGAGATGACTGCGACGACGCCCTGGGCGTCCGCCGAAAGGTCGCGCATGTCCCGCGCGGCGAGCACGTGCGTCCACACTCTGGCCGCGGAGGCCAATTCGGCGACGTCGACGTGCCGTTCAACCGCCTCCTCGGTGACGTAGAGGTCGCGTGTCAGGCCGGGGGCGCAGGCGAGGAGCTCGCGCACGGCCTGCGGCCCCTCGACGAGGGTCTGGCCGTGCCGCGAACGCTGTTCTCGGCGATGCAGCCTCTGCGCGCGCTGGAGCTGGCTGCGCGAGGCCTCTTTGGTCCGAAGGTTCATAGTCACCCTTTCACGGGAAAAGGCCCCGGAAACAACCGGGGCCTTTCAGCCGAGCCTCGATCAGGCCTGCTTCGGAGCGTTGACGTCCTCCGGAAGGGCCTTCTTGGCCGCGGCGACGACGGCTGCGAAGGCTTTGGGGTCGTTGACCGCCATTTCGGCGAGCTGCCGACGGTCGACCTCGATTCCCGCGAGGGTCAGACCCTGGATGAAACGGTTGTACGTCAACCCTTCGGCGCGGGCGGCGGCGTTGATCCTGGCGATCCACAGCTTGCGGAATTCGCGCTTGCGGGCCTTGCGGTCACGGTAGTTGTATACGAATGAGTGGGTGACCTGCTCCTTCGCCTTCCGATAGAGGCGGGAGCGCTGCCCGCGATAACCCGAGGCGCGCTCGAGTGTGGTGCGGCGCTTCTTGGCGGCGTTGACTGCGCGCTTGACGCGTGCCATGGCTTTCTCCTTCTAGCTTCAGCGGCCCAGCAGGCGCTTGACGGACTTGAGGTTCGCGGCGTCGACCGGCTGATCCATAGCCAGGCGGCGGGTGCGACGGCTGGACTTGTGCTCCAACAGGTGGCGCTTGTTGGCCTGCTCGCGCATGAGCTTGCCGCTCCCTGTCACACGGAAGCGCTTCTTCGCACCGGAGTGCGTCTTGTTCTTCGGCATTCTTCTTTGCCCCTCGGTCTGGCCGCGCAGGGCGCGCGGCGTTTCTTACATTGGCGCGTGTCAGTCGACGGTCTCGTCGGACTCGACGTCCTCCCGCGCCTCCGATCCGTTCGAACGCGCTGCGCGCTCGGCTTCGCGTGCCTTGCGTGACTCGCGTTCGGCCTCGCGGCGTCGCCGCTGATCGGATTTGGCTTCGGATTTCTTTCTCAGCGGCGCCAACACCATGGACATGTTGCGCCCTTCCGCACGCGGCGCCGCTTCAATCGTCGAAAGCTCGGCCAGCTCGTCGGCCAAGCCTCGCAGCAGGCGGACGCCCATTTCCGGGCGGGACTGCTCACGGCCCTTGAACCGAAGGTCGAACTTCACCTTGTCCCCGCCGGTGAGAAAGCGTTCCGCCTGGGACTTCTTGGTTCTGTAATCGTTTTCGTCGATCTTCAGACCAATGCGGATGGACTTGATGACTGTGTTCGACTGGTTCCGGCGCGCTTCGCGGACTTTCTGGGCCGACTCATACTTGAACTTCCCGTAGTCCATGAGCTTGGCGACGGGCGGGTTCGAGTTCGGCGCGACCTCGACGAGGTCGAGTCCCGCCTCCTGAGCCAGGCGCAGCGCGTCTTCTACGCGGACGACGCCGACCTGCTCGCCTCCCGGGCCGACAAGGCGAACCCTGTCCACGTGGATGCGCTCATTAACTCGTGGTTCGTTGTTGATGGCTATTCCTTCGTTTCCTCGACGTGCACGCGCACGGAGAACTGCCCGAAGGAAAGGGTCTGAGCCCGATCTGACCCGATTCCTTTCGATCGCGAGATTCGAAGGCATCAGGTGGGAGTGTCTCCACTTGCGTTCCGGCTTGTGCCGGTCGGTCGCCTGAAACTATAACAGAACGGCCGGCTGTGCCGCGAGAAAGCCTCGGATTTTCGCGCCCGTCACGCGTGTGAGTTTGCACTCACGGGAACGACTTCGACGACGTCAAGGTGTGCCCGCAGGTACTTGTCGCCCTCCGCGGCTGCGACCACTGCTGCGACCGCGCGGTACGCGTCTGCCCCCGATGCGGCGTCGATCGCGACGTACAGCCTGATGATGCCGCTGTGCATCGGCGCGAGGCTCACTCGAGCGGAATGGCCTCCTTCGCTGAGCGCCTTCTCGAAACCTTTGAGGACCCGGGGGCTGTCCCACGGCGCCGCCCATGCTTCCCCGGCTGCGACGGCGGCGACCGCGCTTCGGCCCAGGGCGATGCAGCCTTGCCCGCTTGGTTCCCGCGGGTCGAGGGCGAGGACGCCGGAGAACGTCAGCGCCCGCGCCGCGGCGTTCGGGCCCAGGACGGGAATGGGGCGCGCCCCCGGGTAGCAGGCCGAAAGCCGCTCGGCGCAGGAGAAGACCGGGGTCGCAAAGCGGCCTCCGGGGATCCGGACCGAGAGTGTCGCGGCTTGGGCCGCCGCGTCCGCGGTGGGGTCGGGTTCGGATTCGTGGTCCGCGACGCCGCCGTCGTCGGTCCTCCCGGGATGCTCGTGCGGAAGGGCCGGAACCAAGACCCGCCCCGCGGCGAGGGCCGCGACAATTCCTTTGAGCGACGCCCCGGGGTCGGGATTCGCCTGGGCGGCGGCCATGTCGGGGCTCATCTCGCCCATGTCCCCGGGGAAGGGATTGGGACGCAGCAGCCGCTCCAGCTTCCCGGCGTCGACGCGCCCGGGCCTCGCGGCGCTCGCGCGGGGGGCGTCTCCCGCGCCGGCGTGCACGCGTCGGTCGATCACAAATCCGTCCTTCCTGCGGGGGCCTCGGCGACCGCGGCCTCTTTCGCGGTTTGCCCGACTCGGCCACCGCCCCGGCTTTCCTCCCGGTCTGCGGCGAGCTCGGCGCTCTCGCCTCCGAGCGCGCCGGCGCTCTTATCGCCGGCGCGCTCAATGTTCTGATTCCCGGCCGCCTCAATGGCCTGCGCCAGCGTGAACGCCCCCTCGTAGAGCGCCTTGCCGACGATCGCCGAATCGACGCCGACGGCGGCGAGCCCGCGCAGACTGCGGATGTCCTGAAGGCTCGAAACTCCGCCCGAGGCGACGATCGGGGCGCTTGCAGCCGCTGCGACCTCGCGGAGCAGCTCCGTGTTGGGCCCGCTCATCGCGCCGTCGCGCGCCACGTCGGTGACGACGTACCGGGCGCATCCCGCCTCTTCGAGCGCGGGGAGGACGTCCCACAGCCTGCCGACTTCGGCGGATTCGCCCCGCGCCGCGAGAACGTCGCCGCGCACGTCAAGGCACACGGCCACCTGAGAGCCGAAACGCTCGATCGCGCTTGCCGCCCATTCGAGGTCGGCAAGGGCGCCCGTCGCCAGGTTCACCCGAGCGGCGCCGCTGGCGACCGCCGCGAGCAGGCTCTCTTCGTCGCGCACTCCCCCGGACCATTCGACGCGCACCCCGCGCCGCGTCTGCGCGTCCCTCACGATTTCCGCCAGGAGCGCTCGGTTCGAGCCGCGCCCAAAGGCGGCGTCGATGTCGGCGAGGTGGATCCACGCGGCGCCGGCCTCGGCGAAGTCGGCGACGGCCCGCCTAGGGTCGCCGAAAGAGCGCGCGGACGAAGCCTCCCCGCGAGTCAATCGCACCGATCGGCCATCGACCACGTCGACGGCGGGCAGAAGCTGAAGCGGCAAAGTCATATGGCCCTTGCGCCCCGGTCTACCGCTCGCGCCGCTCGGATCCGCCGGAGGGCTTGCCTCCATCCGGGGAATCGCCGTCGGAGCCTTCGCCTTCCAAATCCTCCTCCGTGAGAGGCCCGCCGATTCCCTTGCCCTCGCCGCGGCTGTTCCTTGCCCGCGTCATCTTCGTGATCATGGCAGTCGTCACCTCGCCCGAAAGGATCGCATCGTGGTCCTCCGGCTTTTCCTGGCCGAGGATGAGCTTTTCCACCAGCGGATCGAGGACGTTGAGCAGCGCCCCGGCGGAGATTTCCTCTCCCGCCTCGCCGGAGAGGAAACGGCGAGCACGCACGGTTCCCGAAACGCCCGCCTCGATTCCGACGTCGGTGCCGAGGTCGACGTCGAGCAGCACGACGCCGAAGCGCGAGAGCTTCGAAAGCGAGGCCGCGACCGTGGGCGCGCTGTCGGAGGGGTCGGCCTCCGGGTCCTCCTCCTCGAATTCGTCCGGCCCGACGATGTTGCGGATGTCCCATTCGTCGTATTGCGGCGCGGCGAGTTCGCGTACGACCACCGCCCCGCTGCCCGTCATCACGACGGCGGCGTCGATGCGGTTGAGCGCCAGAATTCCGGCGACCACCTCGGGGCGGTCGAAGGGCGTCAGCACCGCGTAACGCTTGATCATCGTACTCATAGAGCCCCCTTGTCCGGCCGCTCGCCCGTTTGGACGCGCGACGCCGTGGCCAATCATAGACGGCCTTGACCAATCTTAGATGATTGAGGCTGCGCTGCCCGAAACGACCGGGGCAGCCTTTCCAAACGGGGCGGCCTTTCCAGCGGCTTCTCCAATCGGTGTATTGCCGCCCTTCCAATCGGTGTATTTTGGAGCGCATGGAAGTTCTGATCACCGGATTCGAACCCTTTGGCGGCAATGCGACCAACCCCACGCAAAAGCTTGTAGAAGTTCTTTCGGCTGCCTACGGGGCTTCGCAACAAGACGGCGGGTTGCGAGCGCAGCTTCTTCCTGTTTCGTTCACTCGCGCCCGTGCCCAGATACAGCGGCTGGCGGCGCAGCTTCGTCCCCGCATTGTGCTGTGCACCGGCCTTTCCGCCGAGGCCCGCAGCCTGCTTGCCGAGCGCATCGCCGTGAACGAGCAGGCCGGAACCGACAACGACGCTCTCACGGCCTCCGGCGGCAAAGTGGACGCCGCGGGAACGGACGGCCTGTTCGCCACGATCGGCACGGCCAGGCTGAGCGGCTTTCTGACGCAACGGGGTCTGAGAACGGACATCTCTTGGCACGCCGGCACCTACGTCTGCAACACGGCGCTTTACACGGCCGTGCAATCCGCCGGCCGGTACGGCGGGAAAGCCGGATTTCTGCACGTGCCCGCCGACGTCGACGTGCGTGCGCTGGCGGCGGCCCTCAGCGAATGGGCGGCGTCCGAGCTCGCTGCCGCGGGTTAGAAGGCCCGGTCGGGAACTGGGCGTTTCAGGCGCGAGAGACCCTGTCCTGCGCGCCGCCGAACCGCCTGTCCCTTTCGGCATAGGCCTCGCAGGCCTTCCACAGCTCCCGCCTGTCGAAGTCCGGCCACGCCAGGTCCGAGAAGTACAGCTCGGCGTAGGCCGACTCCCACATGAGGAAATTCGACGTCCGCAGCTCCCCGCTCGTGCGGATGAACAGGTCGACGTCGGGCATGGCGGGCGCGTAGAGGCAGCGCTGGATCGTCTTTTCGTTGACGGCCCCGGGCTTGAGGCGCCCCTCGGCGGCCTCGCGCGCGATCGAGCGCGCGGCGTCGGCGATTTCCGCCCGCCCGCCGTAGTTGATGCACATGTTGAGGGTGAGCTTCGTGTTGTTGCGCGTCAGCTCCTCGGCCGCGCGCAGCTCCTTCAGGACGGAGGCCCAGAGCTTGGGCGTGCGCCCGACCCAGCGCACGCGCACGCCCCAGGCGTTGAGGTCGTCGCGCTGGGCTCGCAAGACCTGGCGCGAGAAGCCCATGATGAAGCGAACCTCCGCCGGGCTCCGCTTCCAATTTTCGGTCGAAAAGGCGTAGGCGGAGAGCTCCTTCACGCCGATTTCGAGGGCCCCGGCCACGACGTCCATGAGGGTCGCCTCGCCCACGCGGTGCCCCTCGACGCGCGGAAGGCCGCGGGCGTTGGCCCACCTGCCGTTGCCGTCCATGACGACGGCGACGTGCCCGGGCACTATGGGCAGCTTGGGCGGGCGGGCGCCCGACGGGTGGGGAGGAGGAGAGATCGGCTCTTTCGGCCCTTCTGCCGGCCGCGTCATGCCGTCTCCCCGATCATGCCGACTCCGCGATCCGCAACGAACGCACCTTGCGCTCGATGTGCCATTGAAGGTAGGCCGCGACGATGGCCGAGGCCGCCCGCCGGTCGTGTTCGGCGGCGGCGTCCGCGACGTCCCAGCGGCCCGAAACCAGCGAGCCGAGCAGTTCGATCGTCTCGGGCGCCGGGTAGGCTGCGGCGCGCGGGGCGCAGTCCGAGCACACGACTCCGCCCGACTGCAGGTGGAAGGCCGCCAGGCCTTCGTCCTTCCCGCACACCGCGCATTCGTAGAGGGACAGCCCCCACCCGTGCAGCGCCATCGCCCGCAGGATGTAGGAATCGACGATGAGGGCGGGCCGGTGCGCGCCGGTGGCGAGCGCGTGGATCGCGCCGTGAAGCAGCAGGTAGTGGGCCTGGTCGGGCTCCTCTTCGATCGCCGCAAGCTTGTCCGCGACCTCGGCAATCACGCAGGCGCACGTGTAGGCGTCATAGTCCCTTCCGATCGAGCGGCCGTAGGGATTGAGGGTGGCGGCCTCCGTGACGACGTCGAGCGTGCGCCCCTCATAGAGCTGGAGGTCGACCATGGAAAACGGCTCCAGCCGGGCTCCGAACCTGGATTTCGTGCGTCGGACGCCCTTGGCCACCCCGCGCATCTTTCCGTGCCGTCTCGAGAAGAAGGTGACGATCCTGTCGGCCTCGCCCAAGTCGTGGGTGCGCAGCACGATGGCTTCGTCGCGATAAAGCTTCACCCGTAAATTATCGCATGTTCGAACCCGGCCGGCGCCCGCGCATCGCAAAAGGCGGGCAACCGGCTTTTCGCGCCGAACGAATCAGGCGCGGCCTTCAGCGCGCGGCTCGGTTGACGGCCGAGATGATCGCGTTGAAGCTCGCCCGCATCGTCGACGGATCGATTCCGCAGCCCCACAGCGTCTGGCCGGCGACGTCGCACTCGACATAGGCCGCCGCCGTCGCGTCCCGCCCGGAGGCGAGGGCGTGCTCGGCGTAGTCGAGGACGTGGACGTCCGCTCCGATCGTTGAGAGCGCGGTGACGAAGGCGTCGATGGGGCCGTTGCCCGAGGCCTCGATGAGGTGGCGCTTGTCCTTCTTTCCCTCGATGCGCTCAACGACCCTCGCCTCGAGGGCCGTTGACGATCCGTCGCCGGCGCTGACCGTGGCCGAAGCCAGTCGGTACCTCCCCCACGGCGAGAGGCCGTCGGCCTCGGTGTGCGGAAGGTATTCGTCGGCGAAGATCCTCCACAGCTGATCGGCGGTGATCTCGCCGCCGAACTTGTCGGCGTGCCGCTGGACGATGCCGGACAGCTCGATCTGCATGCGCCGGGGAAGGTCCAGGTGGCGGGTGGTCGACAGCAGATAGGACACGCCGCCCTTGCCCGACTGCGAATTCACCCGGACCACGGCCTCGTAGGTGCGGCCCACGTCCTTCGGATCGACGGGCAGGTAGGGAACGTCCCATGTGACCGCGTTCTCGTCGCCGCCGTTCTCGGCGACCCTGCGGGCGCGGTCGGCGAAGCCCTTCTTGATGGCGTCCTGATGTGAGCCCGAGAAGGACGTGTAGACGAGGTCGCCGCCGTAGGGCGTGCGCGGCGGGACGTCCATCTGCGTGCAGTGCTCGACGACGCGGCGCACCCGGTCGATGTCGGAGAGGTTGAGCTCGGGGTCGATTCCCTGGCTGAAGAGGTTGAGCGCGAGGGTGACGAGGTCGACGTTGCCGGTGCGCTCGCCCTGGCCGAAGAGGCAGCCTTCGACGCGGTCGACGCCGGCCAGCATGGCCAGCTCCGCCGTGGCGATGCCCGTGCCGCGGTCGTTGTGGTTGTGAGCCGAAAGCACGACGTGCTCGCGCCGCGAGAGGTTTCGGCTCATGTACTCGATCTGGTCGGCGTACACGTTGGGCGTGCACCTTTCGACCGTCGTCGGCAGGTTGATGACGATCTCGCGGTCCGGTCCGGGCTGCCACACGTCCATGACCGCTTCGCACACCTCGAGGGCGAAGTCCAACTCGGTGTCCACGAAGATTTCGGGCGAGTATTCGAATCCGGCGACGACGTCGTCGCCCAGCGTCTTCTCCATGTAGGCGACGAGCTCCTGCGTGCCGGTCACCGCCAGCTGCTTCGTCGCCTCCTTGTCGTTGTGGAAGACGACGCGGCGGAAGACGGGCGAGGTCGCGTTGTACAGGTGGACGACAGCCCGCGGCAGGCCCTCCAGGGCGTCGACGGTCTTGTGGATGATCTCCTGCCGCGACTGGGTGAGGACGGAGATCGTCACGTCCTCCGGCACGAGGCCTTCTTCGACCAGGCTGCGGCAAAACTCGAGGTCTGCCGCGCTGGCGGCGGGAAAGCCGATCTCGATCTCTTTCAGTCCGAGCTCGACGAGCAGCTCGAACATCAGCTTTTTGCGGGCGGGGTCCATCGGCTCGATGAGGGCCTGGTTTCCGTCGCGGAGGTCGGTGGAGAGCCACCGGGGCGCTTTGAGGATGCGGTTGTCCGGCCACGTTCTGTCGGGAAGCGAGACGGGATTGACGTCGAGAAAATGCCGATACTTGGCGATCGGCATGCCGGATGGATTTTGGCGGCTGGAACGGCCCTGGGTTTTCATTGCTTTTCTCCTGCTGACAGTGCGCGGGTTGAGGCGACCGGCGCTGCGAAACCCGCGGCGAGGAGCCGGTCTAGCCCGCCTCGCCGCGGCAGATAAGAAGGATGAAGGCCGTCAGCATGTGGCCCATCTTAGCCGCACTGGCGGGCGGAGGCGAAGAAAACGCCGATTCGGGAGCGGATGAGAAGAATGCCACGAACCCTCGAATCCGTTGTTCGGGGGCTTCAAATCCGCTATTCGGGGACTTCCAGATCCGTGGGCTGCTGTCCGAGGGCCGTCTGAACCTCCTGGAGCTGCCGGCCGAATTCGACGGCGGTGGCCGTGCGCTTGTCGACCTCGCGCTCCATCGCCGCCATGAGCACCTCGTCCAGGCGCTCAAAGGCGGCGGCTTTCTCGGGCGCGTCGGCCCCCTGCGGCCGTCCCTCGCCGAGGCAGAGCGGGGCGAGCTGGGTGGCGAACATGTGGGTGATGTACTCGCGCCTTGTGAGGGCGTCGTCGGTCGCAAACGGGGCGTGCCCGCTGAGCGCCGTGTAGACGGTCGCCGCGAGGGAATACACGTCGGCCCTGGCGTCGGCCTGCTGGTTGAGAAGCACCTCCGGGGCCGCCCAGGGAAGCGAGGCGCCCATGACGTCCTGGTTCGTGGCGCCCACGAGGGTGGCAATCCCGAAGTCGCCCAAAAGCGGGCGCCCGAACTGCGAATACAGCACGTTCGCGGGCTTGAGGTCGTGGTGCACGATTCCCATGACGTGCGCCGTGTGCACCGCCGAGGCCACCTGCACGCCCATCTTCAGCGCGTCCTCGATCGCCAGCGGCCCGTTCGCGAGGCGCTCGGCGAGGGAGGGCATCGGGCAGTACTGCATGACAACGTAGGGCTGGCCAGACTCGGCCACGTCGGCGTCGTGTATTTCGACGACGGAGGGATGCCCGGACAGCTGGGCCATGAGGTCGACCTCGTCCCGGAACTGCGAGGAGTCCCCCTCGCCCAGCGCCGTGCGGGAGAGGACCTTGATCGCCACAAGCCGCTTGGGCAGCTGCTCCTCGTACAGGTAGACGTCGGAAAACCCCCCGGAGCCGAGATAGGAGACGAAATGGAAGTCGTCGAGCACGGGAGGGGCCGTGTGCGAGCGGCGGGGGGCGCGCGGGCGCAGGCTGTGGTCGATGCCGAGAGCCTCAAGGCCCCACGAACCGCTCAGCTGGCTGGCCGGCAGGTCGCTTTCAGGCTCGGCCTCCCCTTCGAGGGTCGGCGGCGAGGCGAGGGCCGCCTCGTCTTCGGGAGTGAGGACGTCGATGACGAGGATGGCCTGGTCCGCCCCGGTTCCCGCTCCGGCGACCGCCTGAGAAAGCACGGTGGAGGCGGCCCGCTCGGCGCGCTTGAGCTGCCCGAGGGCGACGAGCGCCTGGTTGCCCGTGAGCTTGGCCCGAACGCGCTCGGTCGCGACGACGAAGCGCTGGCCGGCCTCCATCGGAATCGTCCACAGGTCGCCGGGAAGGTCATATCCTACATCGTCGAACTGCGGCAGCGGCTCGGCCGCCCCTTTCTCGTCGACTGTGACGATTCCCATTCCTCCGGAGGAGACGGCGATCCAGGTCGGGCGATCCTCGATGCGGGTGGCGATGAGCCCGGCGAGCCTAACGTCGTCGACGTCGCCGATCCCTCCCCCGTTCTTGAGAATCGTCGCCTCGGCGACCCTGCGCGCGATGCCTCTGGTGATGTCGCGCCACAGGTCGTGGACGTGCCGCACGAGCGGGCCGTCGGGGTGCGCCGCCCGCAACGCGGAGAAGGCGTCGACGATCATCCACGAAACCTCGCGTGCCAGCAGCACGTCGGAGTGCGGGTCGGTCACTATGAAAACCGGCATCTGGGCGATGAGTCCGTCGCCCGAGGCGACTGCGTCGCCGGAGGTCGCTGTGCCCCAGCGGACCACGTGTTGGGCCCAGACCTGGGTGTTGTCGAAGGCGTTGCCGGTGTCCATGGCCTAGTTGGCGTCGTCGTAGGCCGCTGGGTCTTCCAGCCGGTAAAGCATGTCGGGGGTGACCAGCCGCGTGGCGACGGCGTGTTCGACGAGGCGCGCCCTTCGGTTGACGGCCAGTTTCTCGGGGCCGCCGTGCAGGCCGCGCACGCCGTAGCGGGTGAGCCGGTCGCAGACGTGGTCAAGCTTGCGGTTGAAACGGGTGATGGGCCAGCCGAGGCGGTCGGCGGCGTTCTGGGACGATGGAATGGAGGAGGTCGTCCCCCGGCCCGTCAGCACAGGCTCCGACAGGGCGAGCACGAGGAGCAGCTGGGAGTTTGTCAGCTCAATCGGGCCGATCGTCGTCGCCCCGGATTCGCTCGTCTCGGACACCGCGGAGGGGACGTAGGCCGGCTGATTGTTGACGAGCCGCATCTCGTAGGTGGTCCGCCCCGCGGTGAACAGCAGCGTCGTGTCCGCATAGACGAGCGGCAGCCGGGCGCCCGGCTGCAGGTACGCCTGGGTCACGCCTTCGGCGTCGGCCAGGGTGGCGGACAGGCGCGCGCCGATGTTCTCGATCCACCACATTCCGTCGACGTGGGAGATGACGAGGAACCGGCGATGGAGGTACTGATTGTCGTCGAGTTCAAGCGGGCCTTCACGGCCCACGAGGAAGGGCTCGCCCGGATCGATGTGGAACCACTCGCCGCAGAATTCAAGGGATAGGCTCATTCGGAAACCCCAATCTTCATCAATGCCACGGTGACGTTGTCGCGCCCGCCGCGAGTCAACGCTACATCGCGCAAAGCGAATGCGACAGCGTCGAGGCTGACTTCATCCTCGCCATCCTCGACATCCACAATAACCGAAGAGACGTCCGAATCGTCCAATTCGTCCGAAAGCCCGTCAGAGCAGACGATGATCGTATCTCCCTCGCGGGCGTCCACGTAAGAGGTCTCGAGGGTGGATTCGCCGTAGCTGCCCACCGCCCGGGTGATGACCGCCTTGCGGGGGTGGACTCGGGCCTCCTCCTCCGTCAGCTCGCCCTCGTCGATGAGCTCTTGGACGAGCGAGTGGTCGCGGGTCAGCCGCCGCAGCCGCCCGTCGCGCCACATGTAGACGCGCGAGTCGCCGATGTGGAAAACAAGCCACTTCCCCTCTTCCTCCATGTAGACGGCGCCGGCGACGGTGGTGCCGGCTCCGGGCTGGGCGCCCACGCGGGTCGCGGTCTCCTCGATTTTGCCTTCTTTGATCACGGTGACGATCTTCGCCCTGGACTCGTCCACGCACCTTTGCAGCCTCGCGACTGCGTCCGCGCCTTCGACGCCGTCCCACGGGACAGCCGCCAAGGAGTCTATGACCGTCTGGGCCGCCTTGTCACCGACGAGGTGGCCGCCCATTCCGTCGGCGACGGCCAGGATGGGTGGGTGGAGGAGGTACCGATCCTCGTTCCTGAACCGGATTCTTCCGGGATCGGTCACTCCAGCCACTGTTATCTGCATGCGAATAACCTTACGACAGTTTTTCAAGCCAACCCTGAGAATGGGTACGATTCACCTCAAGGAGGGGAAGGGTCCCCAGTAAGCGAGCATGAGGAGAAGAACGATCTGCCCCCCGAGCGCCGCACCGACGACGGCCGTGGCGCCCGCACGCATCTTAGGCTTCTTTTCGTGCCAGCGGAACGGAACTCTGACGAAAAGCCACGCCGAAAGGAGCGCGGCTCCCTGGCAAGCGATCCACCCGCCTTGAACGACGATGAGATTCCGCTGGTACGACACAGCATAGTAGGCGAGGGCGACAAGGTACAGCACAAGGACACACCAGGCTACGATGATCCCGGCCGAAGACGCCACGACGCAGGCCCCCATTCCGCGCGTGTCAATGAGCCTCTTGCCGCGCACTCGCATGCGCCCGACGGCCAAAAGCAGCGACGAAACGATCAGCGCGAGCGCTCCGGCCCCCAGCGTGAGCATCAGCTGTTTTCCGGAGGCGAATTTGGGCGCCGAGGCCATCGTCTTTCCCTTGTAGGCCTGGACGGGTTTTTCGCCGGCGATCCTGGGCTCGGCCGAGGCAGTCGAGGGAAGGCCGTTGACCCAGTCGGAGACGTCCCTCATGGGGGCCGCCTGCGCGACGCCGTCGACCTTCAGCCCGTGCCCTCCCTTGTAGTAGCGGACCGTCAGGGAGTTGTTGCCCGCCTTTTCGAGGTCCGAGCGCATGATGACCGGCCCTTGGACCGTGGGCATCGACATGTCGTCCGTCCCGTAGACCATGAGGACGGGCATCGTCATCTTCCTTTGGTACTGCGACACGTCGAAGTCGATGTACCGGAAATCCTCGCCGAACTGCTGGCCGACAAGCTTGGAGACGACCTCTCTCATTTGGCTGGGCGCGCCGAGCCGCCGCAGGTAGGCGTCCGCCGCCAGCGCCCCCTGCACGCGTATGGGCAGAACCGGGGCCGAGACGAGGACGACGAAGGAGACCGAGGGGTTGCGCGCCGCGATGATGGGCCCGATGAAGCATCCTTCCGAAACCGTGTACAGCCCGGACCTTTTGGGATCGACGCCCGGGACGTCGAGCAGGTGGGACAGCGCGTCCTCGTAGTCGTCGGCAAGCGCGAGGTAGTCGCGGTGCGTCGTCGAATAGTTCGCCGTCCGTTTCATCGGCACGAGGGTGGCTATGCCGGCTGAGGAGATGAGATCCGTGGATTCGTCAAAGTCGTTCGTCCCTTTCGTCCCCGTGCCGTGGACGAAGACGATTCCCGGAACGAGGCCGCGCACACCCACGGGAGTCGTCAGCTGCGCGGGAATGGACGTTCCGTCCCTCAGACGCACCTGCACCTGCCGCTTTTCGATCCGATACGTGCCCACAGGCGGCGAAGGTGCCTTGCCGACGACGGCGGTGTCCGACGTCTCCGGGACGACGACGGAGCGCATCGGCTCGGGATTCCATCGCGGGCCGGCCCAGCTTCCCCACATCCCGAGAAGGAAGACGACGAGAATCCACGCGAGGAGCCTCGGGTGGCGCGCGGGCAGCGCTCGCGCCTCACGCCGCCCGGCGTGCGACGTCGAGGCCTCGCCCGCGGCTCTCCTCCGGGCGGCCATCTAGAAGCCCAACCGTCCCATTTTCTTGGGGTCGCGCTGCCAGTCTTTCGTCACCTTCACGTGGAGGTCGAGGCTGACTTTCCTGCCCAGGAGCCTCTCGATCGCCTTGCGGGCGCGCACTCTGATGCGTTTGAGCTGGGCCCCTCCTCGGCCGATGACGATGCCCTTCTGGGAATCGCGTTCGACGTGGAGGCTGACGTGGATGCGGTCGCCGACGACCTCCTCGATCGTCACGGCCAGGGAATGCGGGAGCTCGTCGCGCAGATCCCTCAGAGCCGCCTCACGCACGAGCTCGGTTATCAGCGTTTCCTCGCTTTCGTCGGTCACGGCGTCGCGAGGGTAGAGGGGCGGGCTTTCGGGCATCCTCTCGACGAGGAGCGAGGCCAAAAGCTCGACCCGCTCCCCCTTTGCCGCGCTGACGGGGACGACCTCCGCGAAGTCGGCCAGCTCGGAGACTTCCTGGAGCCGCCTTGCCAGGGCCGCGCGACCGACGAGGTCGGATTTCGTCACCGCCGCGACGATCGAGGCCTTCTTCGAGGCGAGTTTCGAGACGAGGCCCAGGAGGAAGCGGTCGCCGGGGCCCGTCGCCTCGTCGGCGGGAAGGCACATGACGACGGCGTCGACGTCGCTCAGGGAGTCGCGGACCATGTCGTTGAGCCTTTCGCCCAGCAGCGTGCGGGGGCGGTGCAGGCCAGGCGTGTCGACGAGGATGAGCTGGCCGCCCCCGCGGTTGACGACGGCTCTGACAACCCGCCGGGTGGTTTCGGGGCGGTCCGAGGTTATTGCGACCTTTTGGCCGACGAGTGCGTTGGTCAGGGTCGACTTTCCCGTGTTCGGCCGCCCGACGACGCACACGAACCCCGCTCTGAAGCCCTCGGGCCAGTCATTCATCTGATTCTCCTTCGTCTTCTCGACGGGCGAGGACGGTCCACAGCCTTCTCCTGCGGCCTTGGAATCGGTCGGCCGTCAGACTGATGCCGCCGATGGACGCTCGGCTGCCCGCGATGGGAACCCTGCCGATGAGCTTGGCGAAGAGGCCTCCCACGGTGTCGACGTCGTCGTCGTCGAGTTTAACGCCGAAGAGCTCGCCGAGGTCGGCGATCGGCAGGCGGGCGGGGACCCTGTACACCCCCTCTTCGACGACGTCGACCTCGGGGGCGCTTCGGTCGTGCTCGTCGGAGATCTCGCCGACCAGCTCCTCGACGAGGTCCTCGATCGTCACGAGGCCCGCTATTCCGCCGTACTCGTCGACGACGAGCGCGATGTGCACCTGGTTGGCCTGCATTTCGCGCATGAGGTCGTCGACCACTTTCGTCTCGGGGACGAAAACGGGCTCGCGCATGAGGTCGGCGACGGTGAGGGACTCCGTGTTCCCGCGCAGCCAGCGGCGCAGGACGTCCTTGAGGTAGAGGACTCCATGCAGATCGTCGGCGGATTCGCCGACCGCGGGGACACGCGAGAAGCCCGAGCGCGTGAACAGTGACATCGCCTTGTCCAACGGTGCGTCGACGCCGATGGAGACCATGTCGGTGCGGGGGACCATCACCTCGCGCACGAGCGTGTGGTTGAAGTCGAACACGGATTGGAGAAGCTCGCGGTCGGATTCGTCGAGGACCGTCGAGTCCGAGACCCTTTCGACCATGACGGCCAGCTGATCCTCGTGCAGCTGCTCGAATTCTTCGTCGTCGGCCTCCCCCTCGCGCACCACCGAGGAGGCGACCGAGGTGGCCAGGGCGGCCGGAAGGGAAATGAGCGCAAGCGTTTCGACGGGCCGCCTCGCTCCTATCGACGTCGGAGAGACGACTCTCAGCATCAGAGAGACAGCGGCTGTCAGGGCGAGATATCCGCCGACGGCCTCCCACCACTCGTCAAACGCCGAGGCAAGCGCAAGCGCCGCGAGGACGGCGGCGAGCGAGGTGAAGAAGACGCGCAGCGAGATGAGCCCCGTGATGGCCGCCTGCCGCCTGGAGACGATCGAGAGCATTCTCTTCGAGGCCTTCGGCGCGTCCGCCGCCTCGGCCCGGGTGATCCGGCCCAGCGCGGTCAGACCCGCGGAAAAGAGAGCGCCGATGCTATAGCACACGAACGCGAGCGCGGCGAGCGCCGCGAGAGGCACGTTGGAGCCGCTCATATTTCAGTCGGTTCGGGCGCGACGGGGTCGGCTCGCCTGCCGGCCAGGAAGGTGAGCAGCAGTTGCCGCTGGAGGTCGAACATTTCTCGCCGCTCGTCTTCCTCGGCGTGGTCGTACCCCAGAAGGTGGAGGATCCCGTGGGTTACGAGGAGGAGGACCTCCTCGGCGACGGCGTGCCCGGCTGTGTAGGCCTGCCTGGCGGCGACCTGCGGGCACACGACGATGTCCCCCAGCACCCCTTCGCGGGGCTCCTCCCCTATCGGCGCCGGCCGAAGCTCGTCCATCGGAAACGAGAGGACGTCCGTGGGCCCGTCAAGGTCCATCCATTCGACGTGGAGCCTGGCCATGGACTCCTCGTCTTGGAAGAGGACGTTGAGTTCCGCGGCAGGATGCACGCGCATGCGGTCCAGGACGAACCTGGCCAGGTCCGAGACCTCCTTGAGGTCGATTCCCGGAGCGAAACCCGATTCGTCGTTGACGTCGATGCTCATCTGTTTTCCCTTTCGAGGCGCCTTCGGAGGCGCCCGTCGTTGCGAAGCCCTTCGCCGACGCCTTCGCCGTCCCCGCCGCGGAAGCCTCGATGCCCTTCGCGAAGGCCGCCGCGCCGCTCGCGGGAATCCGCGCCGGGTCCGTCCCCGCGTCCCGCCCCGAGCTCTTCACGATCGCAAGCGCGGGCCTCGTCCCACCGGGCGTAGGCGTCGATGATCTCGCTGACGAGCCTGTGGCGGACGACGTCGGCGGAGCTGAGCTCGCAAAAGCGTATCCCCGGAATGTCGCGAAGAATGCGCCTGACGAGGCGAAGGCCGGACTCGGTTTTCCCGGGAAGGTCGATCTGGGTGACGTCGCCGGTGACGACCATGGTCGAGCCGAAGCCGAGGCGGGTGAGGAACATTTTCATCTGCTCGGGCGTCGTGTTCTGGGCCTCGTCGAGGATGACGAACGCGTCGTCGAGAGTCCTGCCGCGCATGTAGGCCAGCGGCGCCACTTCCACCGTTCCGGCGGCCATGAGTTTGGGGATCGACTCGGGGTCCAGCATCCCGTACATCGCGTCGTACAGGGGGCGCAGGTACGGGTCGATCTTGTCCGTGAGCGAGCCCGGCAGGAAGCCCAGCGACTCGCCGGCCTCGACGGCCGGGCGCGTGAGGATGATCTTCGAGACCCGCCGCTTGTTGAGGGCGTCCACGGCCTTGGCCATCGCCAGATACGTCTTTCCCGTTCCGGCCGGCCCGATCCCGAAGGTCACGGTGTTTTCGTCGATCGCGTCCACGTAGGCCTTCTGGCCGAGGGTTTTGGGGCGGATGGTCTTGCCGTGCGCCGACAGGATGTCGTGGGTGAGCATGTCGGAGGGGCGCATGACGCCGTCGCGCGAGATGGCGATCGCCCGTTGGACCGCGTCGAGGGTCAAATGCTGGCCCGACTGGACCACGTCCACCAGCTCGCCGATGAGCGCCTCGGCGAAATCCAGGCGCGACTCTTCGCCCGCCAACGTGATCTGGTGGTCGAGGACGTGAAGCGTCACGGGCGCGAGCCCGGTTTCGAGCGCGCGCAGCACTTCGTCCCGGTATCCCAGAAGATTGATCATCGAGATGTGCGCGGGAACGGAGATCGTTCGCGTCGACGTAGCCATGCCTCCGATTCTAGCCGGGTTCCGTTTCTAGCCGGCCGCGCCGCGCATGCCCGACAGGGCCGCGACGGCGAACGGGCCGGCGCTGGACGAGCGCAGGACGTTGGGGCTCAAAAGCGCCGTCCGCCCTCCGATCCGCTCGAAGGCGCCGATCTCTTCTTGCGTCAGGCCGCCCTCCGGGCCGACGACGATCCACAGGTTCTCCGAGCCCTGCAATCCCGCCCTCGCGATGGGCACGTCGGCCTCCTCGTAGCACACGAGCAGATCGGCGCCTTCCGCCGATGCGAGCCGAAGCGCCTGCGGCGTCGTGCACACGTCGAGGACCTCGGGAATCCACGCCCGCCGCGACTGCTTGGAAGCCGCCAAAACGACCGATTCCCAGCGCCGCCGCGCCCTTTCCTCCTTGCCCTTCCAATTGGCCACGGCACGGGCGCTCGCCCAGGGGACGAAGCGCCAGACCCCGTACTCGGTTGCCGTCTCCACCGCCTGCTCGTCCCGCGAGCCCTTGGCCAAGGCTTGGAGGAGGGTGATGCGGGGCGACGGCGCCGGCTCGCGCTCGAATCCGAGCACCTCCAGTTCGACTTCCCCCTTCGACACGCCGACGACCGCGCACCGGGCCCTGCCCCCGCGCCCGTCGACGACGTCGATCTCCTCCCCCGGGCTCGCCCTTTTGACCGTTGCGGCGTGGTGGCCTTCCGGCCCCGCCAGAACAAACCGATCCCCGGGCCGGCAAGGCAGCGGGCGGCGCTCGCCGGGCGGCTGATTACGGGAGTCTGCCGGATGGGCGGAGTCGGAGGTCATGCCGCCGCGTCTGGGAGGCAACCCGTCCCGGCGGCCGGGAGTCGAGCCCGAGCGCACTCCGACGCCGGGCGCGAGGTAGACCGGGCGGGTCATGAGCGAAGCTTGTCCCGGAGCTTGGAGAAGAATCCGCCCTGCTGGACGAGGCGGGCCGCGGGCATTTCCTCTCCCCGCATGCGCGCGAGCTTTTCGAGGAGGCTGCGCTGGGCGTCGTCGAGCTTCGTGGGGGTCTTGACGTCGAGGACCACCCTGAGGTCGCCGCGTCCCTCCCTCTGGAGCCTGCCGACGCCCAGCCCCGAAAGCTTGATCGTGTGGCCGGCGTCGGCCCCCTCGGGCACGTCCACCGTCACCGGGCCGTCGAACGTCTCGATCTCAATCGAGCAGCCCAGCGCGCTCGCGGTCATGGGTATCTCGAGCTCGCACACCAGGTCGTCGCCGTCGCGGCGGAAGACCTTGTCCCTGCCCACGCGCACCTCGACGAACAGGTCGCCTGGCCCGCCGCCTTCGACGCCCGCCTCGCCCTTGCCGGCGACGCGAATCCGCATGCCGTCCTCGACGCCCGCCGGAATCCGGACGTGGACGGTGCTCGTTCCGCGGACGCGGCCCTGACCGGAGCAGTCTGCGCACGGCGTGAGGATGACGGTGCCGAAGCCGTGGCAGGTCGGGCACGCCATTTGCGTGACCATCTGGCCGAGGATGGAGTTCGCGACCCTTTGCACCGTGCCGGCGCCGTCGCACTCCGAGCAGGTGACGGGCTCGGTTCCGGGCGCGGCCGCCGTCCCGTGGCAGGTTTCGCATTCGACCGCGAGGGTGTGGGTGATGTCGCGTTCGACGCCGAAGACGACGTCGCGCAGGGACAGCGTCACGGTCACAAGGGAGTCTTGGCCGCGTCTTCCCCTGGAGGCCGGGCCGCGGGCGGCGCCGGACATTCCGCCGAAGAAGGTCTCGAAAATGTCGGCGAAGCCGCCGAAGCCCCCGGCCGATCCGCCGCCGCGCAGAGCGTCCGTGCCGCCGAGGTCGTACATTCTCCTCGACTCGGCGTCGGAAAGGACGTCGTAGGCCTCGTTGACCGCCTTGAACTCGTCGGCTTTTTCAGGGCCTGCGACGTCTGGATGAAGCCTGCGCGCACGCTTGCGGTAGGCCTTTTTGATCTCCTCCTGCGAGGCGGAGCGGGAAACACCGAGAATTTGATAGTAGTCAGCCAATTTGTCTTACTTCTTTAGCGGTTGCTGAGGATGTCGGACAGGTACCGGGAGATGGCGTATACGGCGGACATCGTTCCGGGGTAGTCCATGCGCGTCGGGCCCACGACCCCCACGCGCGCCACCGATTGGTCGGCGACGTCGTACGTCGAGGAGACGACGGACGCTTCCGCCAGCTCCTCGTACCGGTTCTCCTCCCCGATCGACACCGAGACGCCGTCTTGCATCGCGGCGAGGAGGCGCAGAAGGACGACCTGCTCTTCAAGCAGGTCCAAAACCGGCGAGATCGAGTTGGCGAAGTCGAAGGAATGCCGCGAGAGGTTGGCGGCGCCCGCCATGACTATGCGCTCCTCGCCGTCCGCCCGCAAGGCGTCGAGGATGGCGCCGCCCACGGCTTCGGCGACGGGCCGCAGCCGTTCCGGCGACTCGGTCAGGAGCGCCTCCAGGGACGGGGCGATGTCGGCCAGGCGCAGGCCCGCCAACTGGGCGTTGAAACATCGGCCGAGGTCGGCGAGGTCCTCCACATCGACCTCGGATTCCAGCCTGAGGCTTCGCTGCTCCACCCTGCCCGCCTCCGTCACGATGAGGAGAATGACGTATCGGACGCCGACGGCGACGACCTCGACGTGCTGCAGCGACACCCGTTGGAGCGAGGGGTATTGGACGACGGCCACCTGCCGGGTGACCTGGGCCAACGCGCGCACGGCGCGCTCGACGACGTCGTCGAGATCGACGGCGCCTTCGAGCAGCTTCCGCATCGCCCGGCGTTCGGGCGGCGACAAAGGCTTGATGGACTGAAGCGAATCGACGAATTGGCGGTACCCCTGGTCGGTCGGCACGCGTCCGGCCGACGTGTGGGGCCGATGGATGAGGCCGGCCTCCTCCAGGGCCGCCATGTCGTTGCGTATCGTCGCCGGCGAGACGCCGAGGTCGTAGCGTTCGACGATGCTGCGCGAGCCGACGGGCTCGCGTGTGGACACGTAATCGCGCACGATGGCCTCGAGGACCTTCGCGCGGCGTTCGCTGCTGCCCATGCTCGCCTCCTCTCCGTCGGCTTCCACCCTCATTGGGCCACTTGACAGCATATAGCACTCGACTCGCGAGAGTGCCAATTCTACGCTGAGGGCGTTTGCCGGCATACCCTTGAGCGATGAGCTCTTCATTCGACCGCTACGGAAACGACGTTCTCAGTTCCAACCCCCACCGGCGCGGGGACTTCGCGCACAACCCGGAGTCGCGGCCGGTCGAGGCGCGCCGCGGGCTCGTGGTCGAGGACGTCGACACGGGCTTCGTCGGCGAGATCGTGCGCGTGGGCAAGGTCGCAGGCCAATGGCAGGCCGAGCTCGAAGGGCGCAAGGGCGTGCGCCGGTCTTTCCCGCTGGGCCGCGGATTCTGGATTGACGGGCGCCCCGTGGAGCTCATACGGCCGCAGGCGAAGGCTCCGGCGGGCAGAGCCCGCACCGCCTCGGGCTCCTTCCACGTCAGCGCCAGGGCGCGCACGGCCCGCGAGTCGCGCATCTGGGTCGAGGGCAAGCACGACGCCGAGCTGGTCGCCAAGATCTGGGGCGCGGACCTCGCCCTCGAAGGCGTCGTCGTCGAGGAGCTTCGGGGAGTCGACCGGCTCGAGGAGTGCCTGGCGGAGTTCTCCCCGTCGCCGGCAAGGAGGGCCGGGGTGCTCGTCGACCACCTCGTGCAAGGCTCGAAGGAGCAGCGGATCGCCGAGCGCTTTTCTGCCGTTCCCGGCGTCCTCATCCTCGGCCACCCGTACGTGGACGTGTGGCAGGCGGTGCGTCCGGCGGTTCTGGGGCTGCGCGAGTGGCCGGAGGTTCCCCGGGGGGAGGACATCAAGGTCGGCACGCTCAGGCGTTTGGGATGGCCGCACGCCGACGCCGAGGACGTCGGCCTTGGCTGGGCGCGGATACTGGAGAAGGTGACGACGTACAAGGACTTGGAGCCGAGCCTGCTCGGCCGCATGGAAGAGCTCATCGACTTCGTGACCGAGGGTTCGGCGGAGTGACTAGGCGGCGCAACCCGGCGGCCGTTGCAAGCCAGACCCTGGCACAATGGTGACGTGACAACACCTCCAGAAGACCCCCGTTCAGCCCGGGGTCTAGAGCCTTTGGGTCAAGCAGAGGCCTCGCTCCTCGCGGACGAGCGGTACTTCCGCCGTCGCGGGCTTCCCACGCTCATTGAAGACTATTCCGCCACCGAAGACGTTCTGACGCGCGCCTGGCCCTGGCTCGGCGTCCTTTTCGCGGTCCAGGTGACACGCTCTCTTGCGACGTCGTGGAAGCCCGGGCTGGCGGCGATCGTGCTGGTCGCATCGGCAGCCGCCGCGCTCGCAATATGGATCCGCGGCAACCGCCGTGCGGGCCGCTCGCTTTTCTCGGCCCCTGCGAGGGTCGGCTGGTGGAGCGCGGCGGTGTTCGTTATCGTGCCCTCGCTCATGCGAATCAACTCCGCCGTGGGAGTCTACCCGGCGCTTCGGCACGTCGCCTTCAACGTCTGCGTCTGCGCCTTCGTCGTCGGCGTCATCGGATGGGGCCTCGCCCAGACGCTGGCCTGGGCCCTGCTGAAGATTCTGTCCGACCTGTGGGACCAGCTGGTCATCGTCTTCCGGCAGACGGCGGCCATTTTTCTCTTCTGCTTCCTCATCTTCTTCACCCAGGAGTTCTGGCAGTTCGTCACGTTTTCGAGCTACCGCCGGATCGAGCTGCTCCTCGAACTGCTCGCCGCGATCGCGATTTTGACGGTGCTCGTGGGCGCTCCGCGGTTCATTGCTTCGCTGCAGAAGGACCTTCTGGAAGAAGACGAGCGGCTCACCCGGCTTCAGCGTTCGAATCTCACGATCCTCTTCATCGTGCGGCAGCTGCTCCAGCTCGCCCTCATTTTCGTGGTTTCGGCCGCCCTTTTCGCCACGGTCTCAGTGCTCACGATAAGCAGCGAAATGTACAAAACGTGGGATCTCCGCCCCGAAACGATCGACACCTTCGTCTACGACGGCGAGACGTATCTTCTCACTGATTCCGGCCTTTACATCGCCTTGCTCTTGGCCCTCGTCGCCACCGTCAACTTCGCCGTGGCGACGATGAGCTCCTCGGAGGGACGGGAAATTTTCCTCGAGGGGGTCGAAGACGAGGTGGGAGAGATCTTCCGCCGACGCCGGCGGTACCTCGCCAAGCGAAAGGAGCTGGCCTCCCGCGGGGTGTCGGTTTAGGCGGGGCGTCAGTTCAGGAAAAATCGCCGCTCAGAGAATCCCGATCCTGGGACGCGAGGGGCTCCGCTTTATGCAATACACATCGAGCAAAGCCCCTCTTCTTCACGCCGCCCTTCACATTTGACTATGCGGTTCCCCTAATCCTGACCCTCAAAACGCGATTTCGCGAAGTTCCGGATCTGCCGCTCTGAGCGCGTCTTCAATCCTTCCCTTGAGCTTCAAACTAGAACGTTTTGAATAATGAGTATCTTTAGTGTAAGAAGCAATAAAAATTTCTTTCATTCCATACCAAATTGCTGTTAAACTAATTATATTAGCGTTTTCCTCTACATCTGCGTTAACGGTAATTTGAACTGCTCCAAAAGTCCCGAAAATAGCTTTTTCGTCCGCATTTATTCCAATATCGTCCCGTTCCGCCAACGCATCATATTCGATTGGATTAATCGTTGCTTTTCGCAAGGGTTCTCGCAGAATATTTCGAATATTGGATTGAGATAGATTTTTGGTAATAAAATTAGTTGTTTCACGACCAATAGCCATGATTCTTCCTTTCATTCAAAAGTACGTAAGTTTTGCAGAATATAAAAGATCCTATGTGATCTTTCTAGATAATCTTGCATTGTTCTTTTTAAGTCCGTCAATGTCTAACTTTTTATATACAAACACCTTCTAAGCATCTTAGTTTCATCGTATGCAGCTCGTATGCGGCCTTTGGAGTGCTTCGGCCAGGTATTTCAGGCTTGAGGGTGACACGTTGAGGTCGTATCTGGCCGAAAAACCGGTTACTCGGGCAGATAGGCTTTACCCCTCCAGGTCCTCCCACAGGCGCCTCGTGACGGCGTCGGCGAGAAGCCTGCCGCGCAGCGTGAGGACGATGCGGCCCGCAATTGCGGCGCGGCCGTCGAGGAGGCCGTCGGCGACGAGGCCAGCTGTCGTCCGTGCGCCGATGAACCGGGGGATCTCGATGCCTTCGCGCATGCGGACGCCGAGCATGACGGCCTCGTCGGCGATCTCGGACGCCGTGAGGATCTCGCGCGCCGCCGCCGGGCTCTCCCCCGCGGCGACCCGCCGGGCGTAGGCCAGGGGATGCTTGACGTTCCAAAAGCGCGTCCCGTTGATGTGCGAATGCGCGCCCGGGCCGTAGCCCCACCAGTTTCCGCCGCCCCAATACACCCGATTGTGGCGGCATTCGCGCCCGCCGCGGGCCCAGTTGGATATCTCGTACCAGCGGTATCCGGCCGCCTCGAAGGCCTCGTCTGCGGCCTCGTACTTGTCCGCCAGCTCGTCCGGGTCGGGAAGCCGGATGGCGCCCCGCGCGGCCTGCGCGCCCATCTTGGTCCCCGGCTCGACGGTCAGCGCGTAGGCGCTCAGGTGATCCGGCTCAAGCGCGATCGCCGCCTCTGTCGACCTCCGCCACTGCCCCATCGTCTCGCCCGGGGCGCCGTAGATGAGATCGACGGACACATCGAGCCCGGCCTCGCGCGCCCAGCCGACCGCGCGCCCGACCTGCCCGGGCGTATGCCTCCGGTCAAGCGTCGCGAGCACCGATTCGACGGCCGACTGCATGCCGAAGGAGACCCTCGTGAACCCGGCGTCGGCCAGCTGAAAGAGGCTCTCGCGATCCACCGATTCGGGATTCGCCTCGGTGGTGGCCTCCGCTCCCTCGCGCAGGCCGAAGGCGGCGTCGAGGGCGGCCAGCACCGACCCCAGCTGCCCGGGGTCGAGCATCGTGGGAGTCCCGCCGCCGAAGAACACGGTGTCGATCAGCGGCGCGGCCTCGCCGCCGCGAAGGACGCTGCGGCTCAGGGCGATCTCCCCCGCCAGAGATTCGGGGAAGTCCGACGTCGAGGCCCCCGGCCCGAAGTCGAGGTTGGTGTACGTGTTGAAATCGCAGTACCCGCATCTGACGGCGCAAAACGGCACGTGGACGTAGGCGCTCAGCCCGCCGGAGACATCCGGGTCCGGCAGGGCGCCGTCCTTCGGCGCCTCTTCTCCGTCGGGAAGGTCAGCCACGGCGGAAAGCCAGGTCGTGGATCGTGCGGCCGGCCTCGATTCCCCTCCGCTCGAAGCGCGTCATGACGCGTTCGTCCCACCTCGGGGCAAAGCCTCCGCGGGCAGGCTCGCGGTCGTTCGGGTCGGGCCGCTCCCCCGCGTGGAGGTTGGCGAAGGAATCGCTGGCCTCGAGTTCGTCGCGCATTTGCCAGGCGTAGTCGTCCCAATCCGTCGCGAGCCGCCACAGGCCGCCGACTTCCAGGATCTTCGCCGCCTCGGCGATGAACGGGCCCGCGATCAGACGGCGTTTGCGGTGGCGGGATTTGCGCCAAGGGTCGGGGAAGAACGTCCACAGCTCGCTGGCCCGGGGGGCCTCCGGGTCGGCGAATATCACGGGCAGGGCCTGCGCGGCGTCGGCCTCGACGATCCGCACGTTCGTCACGCCCTTGCGCACAGCGTTCGCGACGCATCGGGCGACGCCGACGTGCCAGGCCTCGAAGGCCAGAATGTTTCGATCGGGATGCTCTTTCGCATAGGAAGTGAGTTGTTCGCCCGATCCGGGCCCTATTTCGACGACGATCGGCGCGTCGTTGCCGAAGACGGCCCGCAGATCCACTCGCGCATTCGGCGCGATCGTCGTCGGCGAATCGCCCTCTGGCAGGTCGAGGATGTAGAAGGGGCCGTGCTCGTCGAGCACCGCCTGGTATTGGCGCACCATTCGGCCGCCTCGCCGAGAGAAAGACTTGATGCGCGCCGGGCAGCGCCGCATTTCGGGATCTGCCGCCAAGCCCTTGGGATTTGCCGCTGAGCCTGCCGAATCGCCGCCGGCCACGTCACGCATTCCTTCGCCTCGCCGCGGCGTTCACGTGCTTGGCCACGTAATCCGCGATTGACAGCCGCCCTGCGCGCTGACTCTCAAGCAGCGCTTCCGCCCGTTCGGCTGTGGGCTCAGCCACCCAATCGGCAATGGTCACGCCGTGTCCGGGGGTCGAGACCACTTCGATCCTGTCCTTCGTTTCGATTTTTCCCGCTTTCAGAACGCGAAAGTACACGCCGTGCCTTCCCCGCCGGGAAAACTCCTTGACGAAACGCGGGCGCCCCATCCACCTGGCGAATGTCATGCAGGGCGTGCGAGGGCCCGTCGCCTCCATTTCGACCTCGCCCAGCCTTATGCGCGCGCCGAATTCGAAAGCGTCGACGGATCCCCCCACCCGCAGATTCTCACCGAAAAGCCCGCAGGGAATCTCACGTTTCAAAATCGCCGACCAGTAGTCGGCCTCTCCCTGCGCAAAAGCGTACAGCGCCTTGTCGGCTCCCCCGTGATGCTTCCGGTCGGCTTGGATGTCCCCGCGGATTCCGAGTGTGTGGACGGTGACGGGCAGAGTCGCGGGCCGCTTGTCGATCGCGGTCACGCCGACGGCGCCGTCGTCGGCGTGGACGTCCGCCATCGTGCACACG
This sequence comes from uncultured Actinobaculum sp., assembly GCA_938020505.1. Lineage (GTDB taxonomy): Bacteria > Actinomycetota > Actinomycetes > Actinomycetales > Actinomycetaceae > Peptidiphaga. The sequence goes on from CALIHR010000006.1 coordinate 118,237, forward strand.
GCCACCACGTCCATGCATGCGCCCTCGGCAATCGCGGGCTCGCTCACGGCTCGGGTTACCTCGATCGTCTCGACGTCGGGCATTTTTCAACCTTCCAATTTCTCGTCCAGGCCGACGGGCGTCTTCTCGTCCAGGCCGGCATTTTCCGGTCCGGCGGGCCCGGCCCGCCTTCCCGGAGAAGACGGCCCCGCCAGGCGGCGCAGGCCGCGCTCATTTCTTCGGAGCGTCCGAGGTGAGCGCAGCCACGAAAGCCTCCTGCGGCACGTCCACGCGGCCAATCGACTTCATCCGCTTCTTTCCCTCTTTCTGCTTTTCCAGCAGCTTGCGCTTGCGGGTGATGTCGCCGCCGTAGCACTTGGCAAGAACGTCCTTGCGCATCGCCTTAATCGTCTCGCGGGCGATGATTCGGCTGCCGACGGCGGCCTGGACCGGAATCTCGAACTGCTGACGGGGAATGAGCTCCTTGAGCTTCTTCGTCATCTCAACCCCGTAGGAGTATGCCTTGTCCCTGTGGACGATCGCCGAGAAGGCGTCGACGACCTCGTGGTTGAGCAGCACATCGACCTTGACGAGGTCGGCCTCCTGCTCCTCGGCCATGTCGTAGTCGAGGGAGGCGTATCCTTTCGTCCTGCTCTTGAGCTGGTCGAAGAAATCGGTGACGATCTCGGCGAGGGGAAGGATGTAGTGGAGCTCGACCCTCTCCGAGGACAGGTAGTCCATGCCCAGCATCGTGCCGCGCCGCTGCTGGCAGAGCTCCATGACGGTCCCCGTGCAGTCCGAGGGCGTGAGCACGGTGGCCCGCACCGTCGGCTCGAATATCTGCTTGATCTTCCCCTCCGGGAACTCCGACGGATTCGTCACGACGGCCTCCTCGCCGCCCTCGGTCACCACCCGATACACGACCGACGGCGCCGTGGCGATGATGTCGATCCCGAATTCGCGCTCCACGCGCTCTCGGATGATCTCCAGGTGCAGCAGTCCCAGGAACCCGCATCGAAAGCCGAAGCCTAGGGCCACCGAATTTTCGGGCTCGTATGACAGCGCGGCGTCGTTCAGCTTGAGCTTGTCCAAGGCGTCTCGCAGATCCGGATAGTCCGATCCGTCGATCGGATAGACGCCGGAGAACACCATGGGCTTGGGGTCCTGATAGCCGTCCAGCGGCTCGTCCGCGGGGGATTTGGCGGAGGTCACGGTGTCGCCCACCCGGGATTGGCGCACGTCTTTCACCCCGGTGATGAGGTAGCCGACCTCGCCCGCGGCCAGGCCCTCTGTCGGCGTGGGCTCGGGCGAAATGACGCCGATTTCGAGGAGCTCGTGCGTCGCTCCCGTCGACATCGTCTGGATGCGCTCGCGCCGTGTGAGCCTGCCGTCCTTGACGCGGATGTAGGTGACGACGCCTCGATAGGTGTCGTAGACGGAATCGAAGATCATCGCACGGGTCGGGCCGTCCGCCTCGCCCTCGGGCGCGGGGACCTCGGCGACGATCCTGTTGAGCAGCTCGGCCACGCCCAAGCCGGTTTTCCCAGACACGGCGAGGCATTCGCCCGGATCGACGCCGATGAGCGAGGCGAGCTCCTCCGCGTACTTCTCGGGCTGCGCCGAGGGAAGGTCGATCTTGTTGAGCACGGGGATGATCGCGAGGTCGTTGTCGAGCGCCATGTACAGATTGGCGAGGGTCTGCGCCTCGATTCCCTGGGTCGCGTCGACGAGGAGGATCGCCCCCTCGCACGCGGCGAGCGAGCGGTTGACCTCGTAGGAGAAGTCGACGTGCCCGGGAGTGTCGATCATGTTCAAGGCATAGGCTTCGCCGTCGACGGTCCATGGCAGGCGGACCGCCTGGGACTTGATCGTGATCCCCCGCTCGCGCTCGATGTCCATGCGGTCGAGGTACTGGTCTCGCATGACGCGCTCGTCGACGATTCCCGTCAGCTGGAGCATCCTGTCGGCCAGCGTCGACTTGCCGTGGTCGATGTGGGCGATGATGCAGAAATTGCGGATGCGCGACGGCGCCGTCGAAGCGGGGGCGATCTCGCTGGGAAGGGATGCGGGCACAGTGCTCCTTTGTCGAACAGTCTCCACCAGTGTAGTGCTCGTCGGCCTTCGCAAGGCCTCGCAACGTGGGAGCGATGTGTGAGTTTCGCCGAGGCGCCCGGAATCCGTCCCGACTCGCAAGTTCCGCCAAAAGCGGCTGGCGCCCTCGAGAGCGGGCGGCCCGCCTTCGAAATTCGTCCCTGCGCGGAACCGCCGGCCCGTCTGCAGGAGATTCCAATTGTCTGGCCCGACAATGGTTTCATGTTCCTCACTCCCGGTTCGCTGAAAGACCTCCTGCCGTTCATCGAACGGATCACCCGCGGGCCCGGCCGCAGCCTGGTCGGCAACGCCCTCGTCGTCAACGGGCTCCTCGTCGCGCTCGTCTTCGCCCTCGGCGGCGACGCCGGCGCGTTCCTCACGGCCCTGCTGGGCGGAGTCTCCGCGTTTGGCCTGGCCTCGGCGCTTGTCTTCGCCTGGCGCCGCAAGAGGCTCAAAGACGCCGTCGACCGCTGGCAGGAAAGCTCGGGCCAGGTTGTCTCGTCGGCTTCAGACTCCCGGCCCGAGGCAGCCGAAGGCAAGGCCGACGAAGGCCGGAACGGCTCGGGCGGCGTCGGCGAAGGCGACTCCCCTTCCCGGGAGATCGTCGTCATCGATCAAAGCGGACGGCGGGAATCGCCGCCGCCCAAGGACGCCTTCGCGGACTCCGAAGAGACGATCGAGCGCGACCGTCTGCACGACGCCGCGGCCGAGGCCGCCCAGCTGCGCGAAACGTGGATGCCCCGCATCGAGGCCGCCCAGCGTTCGGCGATCGCCGCCGCGGGAGGGCTCGTCAATGCGCCCTATCTCAAAGACGATCTGCGGGTCACCCTCCTGTCCGGAATCTTCACCCTCCTGTCGATTCCCTTGGGAGTCTTCTTCACGTTCGTGGCGTTTTTGACCCTCGTCTTCTAGGCTGCGGCCCGAAGTTCTCGGACGCAGCCCTCCCCGGCGGCCAATCGTGTGGCACGATAGGCTCATGGCACTTTCACAGAAGCTCCTTAGCCAAAACGAGAGGATCATCCTTCACATGCACGAGCATGTGAAGCGGCTGATCCCGAATATCGCGGCTGGAATCGTCCTCATAGTCCTCGGCGTCGCCGGTTTCGTCTACATGCCCGACAGCTGGAAGCCCGCGGGAACATGGACGCTGCTCGTCCTTCTCCTCGTCGGCCTCGCGGCATTCGTCGGCTGGCCGTGGTTGAGATGGATCACCGACACATACACGGTGACCAACCGCCGAATCATCACTCGCACGGGAATCTTTACGAAATCCGGCCACGACATCCCCCTCAGCCGCATTTCCAACGTCGCCTACGAGAGGGACCTCATCGACAGGTTTTTCAAGGCGGGAACCTTGGAGTTGCAGACTTCCGCCGACGAGCCCCTCTACCTCCGCGACGTTCCCAACGCCGAGCAGGTTCACGTGATGCTCACCGACCTTCTTTTCGGAGGCGGCGACGCTGCGCCCGCAGTCGAAGCCGACGAGGACCGCCCGGGCCGGACTCCAGGCGTCTGATGGCGATCCCTCGTTTCCTCAAGGAGCTGGCGGCAGGCCTTTTCGAATCGCTGACCTCGAAATCGACGTCGCGCAAATCCCCTGAGCCGCGGAACGAGCGCGGCGGGCGAGGCCGGCGCACCGAGCCCGCACGCCGCTCGGGCGAAACCGGCGGAACCCTGGTCGCGCGCTCGCTTTCCGAGCTCCCGGGAATCGGGGACGCGCCGAAGGTCTACTCCGTTTCGGACCTCGGCCTGCCCGAATTCGACTACTCTCCCCGGGAGGACGACTTCCCCGATCCGGGCGAAGTGGTGTGGACGTGGGTTCCCTACGAAGAGGATAGAAGCCAGGGCAAGGACCGCCCGGTCTTGGTGCTGGCCGAGATCGAGCGATGCATCGTATTCACCCAGCTGACCTCGAAAGACCACGACCGCGACGCCGAGCAAGAGGCGCGAAACGGGCGTTTCTGGATCGACGTCGGCTCGGGCGGATGGGATTCCAAGGGCCGCCCGTCCGAGGCGCGAATCGACAGGCTTCTGTGCGTGGCCCCCGAGCAGATGCGGCGCGAAGGCGGAAGCCTCGATGAAACGCGGTTCACACAAGTTGTGGCCGCTATACGCCGTTTTCATCGATAGCTTCTGATAAACTACCCGATGGACTTTACACCGGCCGGGTGATGAGTCCTGCCGACGGCGCTCTCCAGGGCCTGCTTCCCCAGTCTCGTCGAAGGCGGATTCCTCGCCGACCATGACGATTTATCGCCGACGGCGATTGAGTTGAAAGTAGAACACGTGGCAAACATCAAGTCGCAGAAGAAGCGCATCCTCACAAATGAGAAGCGCCGCCTCCGCAACCAGTCCGTCAAGTCGGAGCTGAAGACCTACGTGCGCAAGACGCGCAGGGCCGTCGCCGCCGGCGACGTCGAGACCGCCGAAGCGGCGTTGCGGGTGGCCACCCGGAAGCTCGACAAGGCGGTTTCCAAGGGCGTCATTCACAAGAACCAGGCCGCCAACCGCAAGTCGAAGCTCGCGGTGCAGGTGGCCAAGCTGGCCAAGTAGCCGGCGTCGGGGCATAGACGAGGAGCAGCGGTTTTCGCTGCCCCTGTCTTCGTTTCTGTTATTTTTCCCAACGGAAACACCGCGCCGCCAGAACCCCGCACAGCGCTCCCATTGCAATCAGCGAGGCTGCGGATCCCCAGTGTCGGATCCACCCCTCGCCTTCCCACAGGCCCTTCGTCAGAAAGGTCAGCTGCGTGAGCGGGGAAAACCTCGCAACCGCGGCCACTCCCTCGGGAAGCTGGGAAAGGGGAACCGCCGCGCCCGAAAGGAAAATGAGGGGGTAGACGAGGATGTTCCCTATCCCCTGCGCCGCGCCCTGGGAGGGCAAGAACCCCGCCAACAGGTATCCCAGCGCCATAAACGAGCACAGCCCGAGCGCCGTGGCCAGAAGGACGTTCACCACCCTCATCGTATCGGCGCCGACGCCGAATCCCGCAATCGCCACCGCGTAAAGGCAGGCTATCGACAGCAGACTCAGAGCCACGCGAACAGTCAGATCGGCCGACATGTAGACCGCCGGGCGAAGCGGCGTCGCGCGAAACCTCCTGAGAACCCCCGTCTCCCTCTGCGTCACGAGGTCGACGGGAAGGATGATGATCGCCGCGATGGCGACGACGATGCCGGGGAAGGCCGTGACGTTCGCGTCGAGAAAGCCCTGGCCGCCGAACTCCTTCCTCGGGTCATTTCCGAATATCAGCCCCATGACCAGCATGAACGCCGGAGCGAAGGCGATCATGAACACGACGTTCGCCGGCTCGCGAAGCGTGCGCAGGGCCGTGGTCTTGAGAACTTTCATGAAGACGCGCATGTCAGTTCCCCTCCCTCATCGCGCGGCCCGTCAGGGCGAGAAAGACGTCCTCTAGCGAGGCTTTCGACGTTTCAATCTCTTCAACCGCCGCGCCCGCGCCCTCTATCGCACGAACGGCCTCGCCGGGGAATCCGCCGGTGGAATGCAGCCTCACGGTGAGGCCGTCGATCGCTACGTTCGAGACCCCGGCGACGTTCGCGAATATCTCAGGGCCGACCGGTCGGTTGGTCTTCAGAGTGACGAGGCTTGCTCCGCCGAACCCGGCGACGAGGCCCGCGACGGTGTCGAGCGCGATGATCCGCCCGCGATCGACGATCGCGACCCTGTCGCACAAGGCCTCCGCCTCCTCCATGTAATGGGTGGTCATGACCACGGTGCACCCGGCGTCCCGGATTGAGCGGACCACGTCCCACATCGCCAGCCGCGCCTGCGGGTCCAGCGCCGTGGTCAGTTCGTCGAGGAAGACGATCTCCGGCCGGCTCACAAGCGCGAGAGCGATCGACACCCGCTGGCGCTGGCCTCCCGATAGCTTTTCGACGTAGGAGTCTTTCTTGCCGGACAGTCCGAGCTCGGCGATGAGCTCGTCGGCGCCCCTGGGATTGTCATAGAAGGATCCGAACAAGTCGATGGCCTCGCCGACTTTCATTTTCGTCGGCAAAGCCGAGGATTGGAGTTGGACTCCCACCCGCGCCCGCCATGAGCGGTCGGCGACGTCCGGATCGGCGCCGAGGACCCGCGCGGCGCCCGACGTCCGGCGCTGGAGCCCCTCCAGGCACTCCATGAGGGTCGTCTTTCCGGCCCCGTTCGGGCCGATGATTCCGAAGATTTCACGGTCGGCGACGTCGAAGGAGACGCCGTCGACGGCGAGAAGATCGCCGAACCGCTTCGTCAGGGATTCGACCGCCACTGCCGGCGCGCCGGCTGAGCCGCGCGCATCGGTTGACATGCGCACGCTCATCGTGAATCGCGGCCGCCGTCGGCGACCTTCCCTGCAGCGTCGCCTGCATGCTTTCCTGCGGCGTCCTCTGCACGCCTCCCGGCGTCGTCGTCCGCGTTTTCGCCGTCGGGCCGCGTCACCCCCGGGAGCGTCGATCGGACCAGTTTCGCCACGGGATGGTCTTGTTTGCTCAAAAGGAGCTCGAGCGGAATGAGCGCGATGCCTTCGTTCGGGTCGGTCAGAACGACGAGCTGCGCCCCCGCCTCGATTCCCAGGTCTCTGCGCGCCTTGGCCGGAATGGCGACTTGACCGCGCTGGCCGACCGTCACCACCCCGTGAAAGCCGCGGCCCCCGGGCCCGTAAGAGCTCGTGTTGACAGGACTCATAACAGTTCTTTCTCTTGTGCCTATGCGGATCCCCGCCGTGCGGATCGCCCGCCGCCGGGGAGGTTTGCGGTTTTGCATTGCAGTGACTCTCGGCAATGACCCTCGGGCCCCTCCGAGGGACGCTTTCAACTCGCGGCCCGTTCGGCCCCGTCGAACCTCGCGACGCCGCCTTCGTCAAAACAATGAGTCTATTACATGTAAAACATGTATACATGACACTCTACACCTGGCTTGGCCTGTCGGCAAGGCCCTTCGGAGGTTCGTGTCCTTTTGTCACCCCCTGTTTTCCCTGATATTTCGCCGTTTTCCTGCGTGTCTCCAAACTGCGACACCAAGGCGACCTCCCTGCCACATCGCCCCGATAGCCTTGAAGCACAGCAGGGCGGCGGCCCTCGCGAACATCGATCGGAGTCACGGCTCCCAAGGAAAGGACAAGCAATGAAGACGTGGAAGATCCGCGGACTCGCACTCGCAGCCTGCCTCGCTTTCGTGACGACGGCATGCGAATCCAAGAACGCCGCCGCCGACGCGGACGGCCGCGACGCTGGCAACGGAGGCGGCCCCTACGCCTCAGGCGACGCGGCGTCGGCCTCGGGCAACTACTACTTCGACGACGATGACGACGAAATCGTCGCGCCCGATGGGACGCTCATCGGCGAGGACGACCCCGTCGCAGTCGTCAAAGCCCGCAACGGCGTCGCTCGCATCTCCTCCAGCGGAGGAACCGTGAGAGTCGAGGGCGACGTCAAGGAAATCGACGTCAACGGCTCCGACGTCGACGTCGTCGCAGATTCCGCCGCCAAGGTGAGGGTCTCGGGCTCCGACGTGGACGTCTTCGTCCGAAGAGTCTCGTCCGTCCACTTCGACGGGTCCGACAACGACGTGCGCTGGACCGACGGCGCCATGCCCTCTGTCACCGACAACGGTGCGGAGAACGAAATCCGCCGAGCGCGTCCTGCGCCCGCACGTTAGCCACAGGTCGCTAACCTGCCTTACCGCCAGGTTACACTAGTCTCTGCGAGGCTCACGCACACTTCGCAACGACCATGACAGTAACGCCCTTCTACCAGTGCGGCCACATCGGCCCGATACGCTACGCAAGCATTCCCAACGAATCGCAAGTAGCGGCCGTCAATCACAACTCAATATAATTCGCAGGCTGCCTTCGCGTCGGCGACGTCGGCATCGACGGCAGCGGCACTACGGGAGACTTTCCCAAACGAAAGGAAACTTCGATGAAAACATGGAAGACCACCGGACTCGCGCTCGCAGCATGCCTCGCCTTCGCCACGGCGGCCTGCCAGGCTGAAGTCAAGGACGACGCCGCGAGCAAGAGCCCGGGCGTGACTGTCACCGGCAACAACGACCAGAACGTCACCGCCACCGGCGGGGCCTCCAACAAGGCCGACGGAAAAGACTCCGAGCAGAACATCGACTCCAACAACGGGTCGAACAGCTCGAAGGGCGGCTCGTCGGCGAACTCGTCCTCGAAGGGCGGCGCCTCCGCGGAAGGCGGCACGACGGTCGACGACGACGATTGGAAGGAGGCGGCGGCCGACAAGAACGCCACCGTGGCCGCAGTCGTCGGCGGGAACGCGGTTGTCACCAGCTCCGGCGGAACCGTCCACGTCAAGGAGAACGTCAATCAGATCACCGTCACCGGATCGGACGTGAAGGTCCTCGCCAAGACGGCGAAGAAGG
>CALIHR010000007.1 GCA_938020505.1 uncultured Actinobaculum sp.
CCCGCCAGGCGCTGGCCGAGGCGTACCGCAACGTCTGCACCGTGGGCGCGAAGCCCCTGGCGGTCACCGACTGCCTGAACTTCGGTTCGCCCGAGGATCCGGACGCCATGTGGCAGCTCGTCCAGGCGATAACCGGGCTCGCGGACGCCTGCAGGGAGATGGGCGTGCCCGTGACCGGCGGAAACGTTTCGCTTTACAACTCGCACGGCAAGGAGAAGGGCCGCGTCGATTCGTCGATCAACCCGACGCCCGTCGTCGGCGTCCTCGGAGTCATGGACGACGTGCGCACCGCCGTGCCGTCCGGCTGGAGGGAGGACGGCCTCGCCGTCGTGCTGCTCGGCCGCACCCGCGACGAGCTCGACGGCTCCACCTGGGCGCGCGCGATCCACGGGCATCTCGGCGGGAGGCCGCCGAAGGCGGACCTTCAGGCGGAAATGGCGTTGGGGCGCGTGCTTTTGGCATTGCACGACGCCGACACCGGCGATCTCGGGCCCGTCCTGGCCGCGGCGCACGACGTTTCCAACGGGGGCCTCGTCCAGGCGCTCGCCGACATGGCCGTGCGGGCGGGGGTCGGCGCATCGATCGATCTGACGGACCTGGCCTCGCGCGAGGGAATCGACAGCTTCACCGCGCTTTTTTCGGAGTCGCAGGCCCGCGCGGTGCTCGCAGTGCCCGAAGGCTGTCTCGACCTCGTGCTGCGCGCGGCCGAGGCCGAGGGCGTTGCGGCCGTGCGCTTGGGGACGACTGGCGGGGAGCTGCTTGCGATCCAGCTTGCCGCCGAGCTGTGGCCCCCCGACGGGGCGGGCGCCGACGCCGACGCGACGGAGGCTGCCGACCTGCCTGCCGAGTCGTCTGCTGCCGCTGCCGGCTCGCTCGCTGCGGCATCGGCCGCCGGGTCGGAGGCTGCCGACCTGGCGGGAAGCTCCGAGGATATGCTGGTGTTCGACGTCGCCGAACTCGCTGCCGCGTCCGACGCGGTGCTGCGCAGTCTCTTCGATTAAACCGTCCCGCTTCGGCTCGGTTTCCGGGTGATTTGGGGGATTTCTGCCCGATTTGGGGTCGATCGCGTGGCATCCTGTCGTGCGGTTCGCCGTCGTGCGATCCGCCTATGAAAAGTTCCCTGCTGCATGATCAGGACCAAATTTTGGAACTTATAATGTGGCAAGGTACTTTTCTTGCTCACGTCCCTTTCTGCTCCGGACTTGAGATCATTCGCGCTTTAAAACAGTTCATGGGCGGACTTGATCTTGTTTCGCAGGTCGGCGCTCGCTGCGGCCACGGACAAAGCGAAAAGGGCGGGGGGAAGTGGAAACATCACGATCCACTCGTGCCCTCTCGATACGTAAACCGCTAGGGGAACCGCGGCAACAAGGGCCAAGGCGTTGACGACGACCGACAGGATAGAGCACGCGATAACGGTTCGATTCGCCAAAGTCACGATTGCGAGGATGTATGCGCAAGGAATCAGTACGATCAACGGCCGTCCGGTGAGCGACAGAAGGTAACCTTCGATATCGGCGGCTTCGGCGGAACTGTAGAAGGTGTGATTGTCGAGCCAGTGGGCCTGAATCGACACGGCTGCAGTGGCCAAAGTCAGGAGAATAAGCATGAGCAATGCCGGCTTGGCGTTGGTTTTCGAAAAAGCTTCCGACTCTGAGTCGCTGTAGTAGTCGAAGACATCGGGTTCGCCGGTCATTTCCCTGTTCCTTCCGTCTCGGAGGATTCTCTTCGCGTTTGCGGCGAATCGGAGGACTCGTCAGACGGTTGCCCTGAATTGGAAAAAGCGTTCGGCTGCTGACGGGATTCGACCCCGTCGCCCTGCGTTTGCCGGGCGTCATCCGGCCTTTGCACTCCCGCCTTCAGTTCGAGATTTTGAATGAGGGAGTGCAGTTCCTTGATTCTGCGCTCGATGTCAGGATAGAGATCGTCGTCCTCGGAGTGCAGGTCGTTGTCGCCCTCGGGACACGAATCGTCGTCGGTGTACAGGCTGTCGAGCTCTCGCCGTAGATCGTCAATCTGCGTGCGCAGATTCTCGCTGCGTCGTTCAAGTTCGAAACCCGCGGCGCATGCGGATATCGTGAGAAAAAGAGGAACCCCTATCGGCGTCAGAGCCGCGAGGACTTCCTTCCCGGGGTCTTCCCCCGAAAACAAAGAAAATTTCGTTGCAGAAGAGACCGCAATGACTGCGGGAATCGAGAAGAGCGCCGCAGCCGATGTGCCCATGAACATAAAGAGCGGCGCCGCGAACGACGTCTTCCTGTCAATCGCAATGAGTCCGGCGAGCATTGAGCAGGGCGTCGATATGAGCATCGAGTATTTCGCGATGCCCAGGGAAGACCGGCTTGTTGCGCCCTCAGCTGACCTTTCGAAGGCGTCAGCCGCATCCCAGCCCGAATGCTCGCCGATCCAGGGGAAGAAAAAGAGACCGAATGCCAGTGCTGCCGCGCAGACTGCGATGCAGGGGCCGATTACGCTCGCGTCGAAGGGCTCTTTGCGGCGTTGACGCTTGGGACGCGCTTTCGATCTGCGCCGGTCGGGTTCTTTCGGGTTGCCGCGGCGATGCTGCTCGTGCTCCTCGTGGTGACCTGGATTCTTGCTGATCATGGAAAGGTCGTTAAGCAAGGTCATTTGCTGTCCTTTGGCGTGATTCTATTGATACCATGAGTCTAACCAGAATTCTCTGGGAGATCAATAGTTGAATCTGGAAAGGTATGTTGTTCGGACGGAGTTGTTTAGAGCTTAGACGCGGGCTTTTCACGCGGTGTGTGCGATGCGAGCCTCACGGTTAGAATCTTGAAGGCAAACGCCTCGGAAAGGAGTACGATGCAGCTTACCTTCGTCCGCCCTGCGACAACCGACGGGCGCTCCGCGGGCCCCGTCGGCTGCCCGGCAGGACCCGGCGGCGTCACCGATTTGTCGGGTCTTTCGCGCACCGAACCGCCGGAGCGCCTAGAAGGCGTTTGCATCCGGCGGATTTCTCAGGATCGCGAATCGATCGAAAGGATCGGACGCCTGTACTTCCGCTCGTATCCCGACGGCGAAGCCGGGACATGCGAAGAAGCCGTCGCCGACGTCGAAGCCACGAGCGCCGGCGACTACGGCACGTGGGTTCCCGAGGCCTGCCTAGTTGCAGAGGAGGGCGGGGAACCCGTCGGCGCGATTCTCGTGACGGACAATCCGCCGTGGGACGACGTCGAAGGCCTGATCTTCATCATCGATCTCTTCGTCGCCCCCGGCAAACGCGGGCGGGGAATCGGAGGCGCGCTCGTCGACGCCGCGCTGGCCGCGGTCGGCGATCGGGAGGTGGGCTTGCGCGTAGAGAGCGAGAACGCCGCGGCTCGCAGAATCTATGAGAGGCACGGCTTCGCTGCCCGGTGAACGCGTTACAGGTTCAAAACGAGCCTCAGTCCGTCGCCGACTTCGGACATCAGGCGTGTAAAGCTGCGAACGGCTCCAGCCCAAGCGCTGCGCGATTCGGCTCAGGCTGGGCCGTCGGGCCCGCGCCAGTCAAACAGCCCGTTGCCGGCGGCGTCCGTGACCCGCGCGGCCGCGCGAGGGGCGAGCTCGATTCGCACCCGCAGTGCGTCGCCCGCCTTCGGGCGGCCGCCATTCGCGTGGCCCGCGCCGTCCCGGCCGCTGTTCGGCGCACCTTCAAGCCCTCCCTCGCCGCCCGGACGCACCTCGTATTCGATCCAGGAGTTGTCCTTGGCCAGCACCGCGACCTCGCCGCGGGCGATCCACGGGTGGCGCCGCCGCAAGCCGATGAGTTCCTGGTAAAGGCGGTACATCCACGGCCTGTCGCCCTCGCCCGGTTCGGGAGGCAGGGCCGGGCGAAGCCCGTCGTCGGCCGCAATCCCCTCGCCCTTGTCGCCGAGCACGCCGCGTTCGTCGCCGTAGTAAATCGAGGGCATCCCGGGCAGGGTGAAAAGTATGGCGGCCGCCAGCGCCGCCCCCGTTTCGCCGATCTGCGAGGCTATGCGGGTGACGTCGTGATTCCCGACGAAAGTCTGCGGAACGAAGCCTCTGCACAGTTCGGTCTGCCGGTCGAGGGCCCAGGCCAGCTCCCAGAAGTTGACGTCCTTGATCGAACTCCAGATCGCCTTCCACAGCTCGTACTGCGTGACTGTGTCCAGGCGGCCGTCGGCGACGATCCGCGCGTAGTCTCCGTGGATTGCTTCCCCTAGGAAAAGCGCGTTCGGAAACTCGCCGCGCACGCGGCCGACCGTCTCGGCCCAGAAGCGCGGAGGCACGGCGTAGGCGACGTCGAGGCGCCACCCGGCGATCCCCTTGCGCAGCCAGTGAAGCATGATGTCAGCGACGAAATCGACGACGGCGGGTTTGGAATGGTCGAGCGTGAGAAGCTCGCTGTGCCCCTCCCAGCACGCCAGGCCGCCGTCGGGCAGGCGAAGCGCAAGCTCCTCGGCGCGCGGGTGGCTGGCCGCGACGTGGTTGAAAACGCCGTCGAGCATGACGTTGAGCCCGCGCTCGCGGCACGCCGCCATGAAGGCCTCGAAATCCTCCTCGGAGCCCAGGCGCCGGTCGATCGCCATGTGGTCGAGGGTGTCGTAGCCGTGGGAGGCCGATTCGAAGATCGGGCCCAGAAGGACGCCGGAGCATCCGAGCTCCACCGCGTAGTCGAGCCAGGGGACCAGCCTCAGGAGCCGACGCTCGCCCGGATCGGCCGCCTCTCGCGCCTGATCGCCGCGGATCGGAGCGCCCGCGGCTCCGAGGGGGTAGACGTGCCACCAGATGGCGTCGTCGAGCAAAGACATTCGAATTCCTTTCACGGCATCGCGACGTCGGACGGACGGACCGCCCCGCCGAGCCCCTTGTTGAGTGACGCTCAATAACGAAATCGAGTATATGCCTCGACGGCGGCAAATGGAAGCGAACCCGCCGCGGGCGCAAAAGCGGCCGGGCCCGGAAGGCGTGGGCTCGGCCGCAGAGCGTCGGATCGGCGCGCCCGCTGCGGGCACCTAGACCAACCCGGTCACTTCTTGTTCGGTTGCTTTCCGTAGTCGGCGATGGCGGCCTTGGCGTCGGCCATCTGCTCGGGCGAAAGCAGCGCGATGGGGGCGCCCGTCGCCATCGCCCGGAGGTGGATTTCGCAGACGTACTCCAGGATCGGAAGGAGTCCCGCCGCCTTCTTCACGGTCGGCCCGATCGTGATGGCGCCGTGGTTCTTCATCAGCGCCCCGCTGCGGTCCTTCAGGGCGTCGGTCACGTTGCGCGCGAGCTCGTCCGTGCCGAACTCCGCGTACGGGGCGACCCGTATGATCCCGCCGAGCATCGCCGAATAGTAGTGGGACGGCGGGATCTCGTCGACCACCAGCCCCAGAGCCGTCGAGGCCGGCGCGTGGTTGTGCGTGACCGCCTTTGCAGCCGTTTCGCGATAGACGCTCAGATGGAGGGGAAGCTCGGAGGACGGCTCGAGGATCCCGTCCACGCGTTCCCCGTCCATCGAAAAGACAACCACGTCCTCGGCCGTCATCGTTTCGTAGGGCACTCCCGACGGCGAGATCGCGACCTTGTCATCGACGCGGATCGAGACGTTTCCGGCGGTGCCGACGATCAATCCGCTGCTCTGCATGAACAGGCAGGTCTCGACGACGTCGCGGCGTTCTTTCTCTAAAAGCATGGTGGCCTACTTTCCGAATGCTTGGTCGTTGTCTTTGGCAGTTTTGGGGTCGGCTTCCGGTGCAGCCGCGCCGGTTCCAGACGATGCCTCGCCTGTTTCCGGCTCAGCCGCGCCGACCTTTGGCGTCTTCCCGCCGGTTCCGGACGGAGCCCCGCCGGCTTGGAACAGACGGGCTCGGGCCTCGAGCGCCTCCGGATTGGCCAGGTGGAGGGGCCGGCGGCCGGCGGCGAAGGCCGCGATGTCCTCGGCCCCGATTCGGGCGGCGATGCGCGCGGCCTCCTTCGAGGCGCCCGCCAGATGCGGGGTGATCGTGACCCGCGGCGTCCTCAGGAGCCTGTGGCCCGGCGGCAGCGGCTCCTGAGGCAGCACGTCGAATCCCGCCGCGAAAAGGCGGCCGGCGTCGAGGGCGTCGCACACCGCGTCGTAGTCGACGAGCTCGCCGCGCGCGCAGTTGACGAGCACGGAGCCCTCCGGCATGAGCGCGAGCGCGTCGGTGTCGATCATCCTGCGGTTTTCAGGCGTGACGCGCGCATGGATCGTGACGACGTCGCTGCCGGCGAGAAGCTCGCCGAGGGAATCGACGTGGGTCATCCCTTCGGCCGGCTCGCCCGCCCACGGGTCGTAGACGAGCACACGCGCCCCGAAGGCGGCCATGACGGCGGCGACCCTCCGTCCGACGGCGCCGTATCCGACGACGCCGACGGTCGAGGAGCCGATCTCCGCGCCGACGTTGTCGAAAATGTAATAGTCCGAGCGCCACTGGCCGTCGACGACCTCCCGGTGGCGCTGGGGGATCTGCCTGAGGCTGGCGAGGATCATCCCCACGGTGTGCTCGGCCGTCGCCGTCGCGTTGCGGCCCGGCGTGTAGGAGACGAGCACCCCGGCCCGAGTGGCGGCCTCGATGTTGACGTTGACGGGGCCGCCCCGGCAAATGGCGACGAGCTTGAGCGAGGGCGAGGCCGCGATGACCTTCTCCGTGAAGGGGAAGGTGTGGGAGAAGGCGACGTCGCAGCCGCTGAGGGCTTCGATCAGCTCGTCCTCGTCGCCGGCCGCCTCGCGGACGTCGCCGATGTCTCGGAAGGGAGGGACGGGCCACGTCGAGGCGATCGAGGCCGTTTCGACGTCGGGAAGCGCACGGGCGAGGGCGGTGCGCAGGACGGCGTCGGTCACGAAGCCGTCGGAGGCGAGGAGGACTTTCACGATTCAGCCTTTCCCGTGGACGAGCGGAGCTTTCGGAGCGTGCGCCAGCAGCGCCGGGCCCCCTCGCGGGCGTCGTAAAACGCCACCCGCGCCTCCGAGTAGATATGGATGTTGTCCGGATTCGGGTCGAAGGTTTCGAGGGCCGCGCCGAGAGCCGAGGAAGCCGAGAAGACGTCCGGGAACGCTCCGGCCGAGACGAGGGCGAGGACGGCCGCCCCGCGGGCGCCCGCTTCGGGCGCGTCCTGCCGCAGGACTCGCTGCGCGGTGACGTCCGCGAGGATCTCGCACAGGAGGTCGGAGCGGAATCCGCCTCCGGAGACGACGATGGGACCCGTGATGCGCAGCGCGTTGAGGCATTCGGCGAGGGAGAAGACCACGCCCTCGTAGACCGCGCGCAGGATGTCGGCGCGGGTGCTCGTCAGGCTCATTCCCTGCCATGACGCGGATGCGTTCGTGTCGAGGAAGGGCGCCCGCTCGCCGCCGGGCGAGGCGTAGGGCAGGTAGACGACCCCGTGGGAGCCGGGCCCCGCCGCTCTGGCCATTTTCTCGATCTCGCTCCACGACTGCGCTTCGAGGCCGAGGGTCAAGCGGATCCAGTCGAGGTTGGGGGTGCCGGTCATCGGCGCCATGAATTCGAGGACCTGGGTTCCCTCGCCCGTCGCCAGGACCATCGACAGGTCGGATCTGCGCTCGGCGACGCTCGGGAGGAGCGTGCCGACGAAGCCGGTGGTTCCGAGGATGAGCCAGGAGTCGCCGTCGGCGATCCTTCCCAGGCCCATTCCGGTCACGGCGACGTCGATCATCCCCACCCCGACGGGCGTCCCCGCCGGAATCCCGGTGGCCTCGGCGGCCTCTTCCGTGACGGGCGAAGCTTCGCCCGCCGGGCGCCGAATCTCGGGAAGGAGCTTGAGCGCCTCGCTCAGGCCGAGCTTCTCGGCCAGCGGCTCGTTGTACCCCGAGGTCGTGGCGACGTCGAGGAAGGTGCGGGACGCCTCGGTGAAATCCGTGGCGCGAACGCCGGTGAGCTTGAAACGGATCCAGTCTTTGCAGTTGAGATGGCTCGTCGCCTGGGCGACGGCCTCCGGCTCCGCGGCGGCAAGCTCCTCGTAGAGAACCGGGAAAAGCCCGCCGAAAACGGTTGTGCCTGTGACGTCAAGCACCGCGCGGCCGCGGCCGTCGAGGTTCCAGTCGTCGACCCGGCCGGCAGCCCGGCCGTCCATCCAATTGGCTGCGGGGCGCACGGGCTCGCCGTCGGCGTCGACGAGCCAGACGCCGTCGCCTTGCCCGGTCAGCCCGATGCCGACGATCCGCGATCCCCGCACCTGCTCGGCGACGCTGCGCAGGCAGGAGGCGACCGCCTCCCACAGCAGCGCCATGTCCTGCTCGCTCTCGCCGTTTGCGCCGTAGCGAACCGGGACGGATTCGTGATGGGAGGCTTTGATCTGCCCGTTCAGGTCGAAGGCGACGGCCTTGACGGCCGTCGTCCCTCCGTCGACACCGATGACGACGTCGTTCATTGACTTCTCCTCGTTGAGAACTATGTGGCGGCGCCTGCCGACGTCGTTTCCGCGGCGGGCGCCGAAGCTGTGAATTGTGCGGCTTCCGCTTTTCGCGCATCCCTCCTTGGAGCGCAAACGACCGAAGCCTATGCGTGACGTCTACAACGTATCCGCGAACGGCCAGCCTGTCAATATTTTTGAGAATTCTTTTTGAAAATTGCGTAGAATATGAAAAATTTTCATCGAGCCGACGAGGCGTGCGTCAGCCAGACGAAGCGAGGTGCGAGGCGGACAGTGAAAGCCGACAACAAAGCCCGGATCCAAGCGGAAAGCCATGCCGGGGACCGCGCCAAAAGCCATGCCGGGGACCGCGCGGGCGAGCGGACTCCGCGCGGGAGGGTGGCGCCTGACAGGCGCCGCTCGCTCATCGTCGACGAGGTCCTCGCAAGCGAGGAGGTGCGAATCGAGGAGGTCGCGGAGAGCCTGGGGGTCTCCGTCGTCACGGTCTATCGCGACGTTCAGATCCTCGAAGGGGCGGGCCTGATCGAGCGGTCGAAGGGGGTTCTGCGCCCCAGGGCCTCCTCCACGGCCGAACTTCCCCCGGGGATTCGCAGAACGAAATCGCCGCGCGAAAAAGCGGCCCTGAGCCGGGCGGCGGCGAGCCTCGTCTCGCCCGGGGACGTCCTCATGATCGACGATTCGTCCACCGTCCTTCCCATGGTCGCCGAGCTGGAGTCGACCTACCCGCTGACCGTCGTCACGAATTCGATGGCCGTCGGCCGGGCGCTCGCCGAGTCCAAGACGGCCGAGCTCGTCCTGATCGGCGGGCGCTACCTTCCGTGGGCGGACGCGTTCTACGGGAGCCTGGCCACCTCGTTCGTCGAGGGCGTCCGCGCCGACTTGTGCGTCATGTCCGACGCCGCCGTGTGGGGCGACGGCGTGTACAACCCTGTCGACGTCGTCGTCGAACTCAAACGCGCGATGCTCAGACAATCCTCGCGCCGCGTCCTCCTGGTCGACAGCACGAAGTTCGAGCGGCGGGCCTGGCAGAAAACCGCTCCTTTGAGGGCATTCGACACGATCCTCGTCGACGGCCGGACGAAGCGCGAACACGTGGACATGTTGCGGGCCGGGGGCGCGGAGGTCGTCGTCGTGCCCGTCGGCGGCGATACGATGGGCGTGTGACGCAAGCACAGTCTCCCCGACGCCGCCGGATGTCCACGCAGGAACGCCGGAAGGCGATGCTCGCCGCGGCAAGCCGGGCCTTCGCCGCCGCGCCCTACTCGGAGGTGACCACGGCGGCCCTCGCCGAAAGCTGCGAAGCCTCCGAGGGGCTGATCTTCCACTATTTCGGCTCGAAGGCGGGGCTGTACGCCGCCGTTGTCGGCGAGGCGATCGAGGGGCTCGGCCGCGCTCAGAGGGAAGCTGTCGAGCTGCTCGGCCCGTCCGTCAGCGTGCGAGACAGGGTCCGCGCCGGCTTGGAGGTCTACCTCGAGCACATCCGCACCCATCCGGAGGCGTGGGCCGCGCCGCTCCTGGGCGGGCACGAGCCGCCCGAGGCGATCGAAGTTCGCGCGCGGGCGCGTGAATCCTACGTCGAGGCCCTGTCGCAGACGCTGGGCGTTTCCGGCTGGAAGCGGCACGCCTACGCGGTTTCCGGATACTTCGGCTTCCTCGACGGCGCCTGCCTGGCCTGGGTGCGCGCCGGCTGCCCGGAGACGGACCGCTACGCCCTCATCGACGCCGCGCTCGGCGCCCTCGAAGGCGCGCTGGGCGACTGGCGGGTGTGATTCGCCCTGCCGCGCGGCGGGGCGCGAACTGTTCGGCGCGCTGCAGCGCGCCCGGAGGCGGGCCGGGCGCGCCGTGTTTTGGCCCTCGCGGAGGCGGCGTCTCAGCTATGTTTCGTCCGTCGGGCCTTCGGCGCCGCTGCGCGGTTTGCCGACGTCGGGCGCCGAGCCGTCGCCCTCGCGGGGCGCGTCGCCGTCGCTCCCGAGTATTTGCGAAAACAGCCTGGCGGAGGTGGCACGCACCTCTTCGGAGCCGAGCATCGTGCCCGCAACGCTCGAAAGCACGTTGATGGAGAGAGCCGCGTAGGCGGCGTCGCCGTCTTCCTCCGTGGCCTGGCTTCTGCCTTTGCTGCGGGCGATGAGCTCGGCCACCCCGTCCTTCGTCCTGGACAGCATCGCCCCCAGCTCCTCGCGGGCCTCGGGGTGGCGGACGGCGTAGATCCACGACTCCATATTGATGAGGAGGATCTCCCTCTCCGTCTCGGAATAGTCGCCGGCGCATAGGAAGTCGGGCATCCGGTTGGCCTGCCGATACTCATCGACGAGCTCGTCCTGCTGCCTTTCAAGATCGCGCAGGACCGTGAGGAAAAGCGCCTCCTTCGAGGGGAAATTGGCATAGAGCGCGCCCTTTGTGAATCCGGCTTCTGCGGCTATGTCCGCCACGGCGGCGCCCTCATACCCCTTCTTGGCGAAGACGCGCCGCGCCGCCTCAATGATCTCAGCGCGGGTGCGTTCGGCCTTGGTCCGGCCCCGTTTGCCGCGGTCGCGGATGTCTTCCGCGGTCGACTCGATCTTCGCCGCGGCCGAGGAGAGCTGCTCGGACGTCTTGCGCAGCGTGCTCGAGAGGTTCTTGCCCGTCTCCTTCGTCACCGCGCGGGTGAGATTGCTCAGGGCGGCGGTGAGCGCCTTCGTCGCCGAGGCGAGGTCGTGCTCGCCGTCCGACTTGTCCTTCTCCGTGGCCATGGATCCACAGTACCGCAACGGCGGGGCGGGCCCAGCCTCTTGGGGGAACCGACGGCTGGCTTTGCGGCGATGTCTGAGGCTTCCTCGGCGGTCCCCGCATCTTTGTTGGAGAGCCGCCCTGCCTCTTGGGAAGGCGTCGAAATTGAAACTCGCGAGAGTGAAAGCCCCTTTGGGCTTAAGGGGCTGCGCATCGCCGGGCGGTTCCTTGACGAACGCCAAGTCGGTTTGGCCGTCTATGCGATCTAACTTTCAAGATGCGCCGCTGCGCTCTTTTGCAGGCCGAAGGCGAGACGCGGACATGTGCGCTCGAATCTTGACGCTGGTAAAAGACAGTGGAAATGTCCGCGAGACTTACCGTTTTATTTCATGGAAATTCAAGGGTTAAGTCGCTAAAGTGGTAAGCGTGACGGCTGAGTCGAGTAAAAGTTACCACGGTTCGGACGGGCTTGAGCGAGCGGTGGTCGATCTTGTGCGCGTCGGCGTTCAGGGGCACGGGGCTGGCGTGCGTCAGCTTGCCTCTCGCCTCATACGGTCGGTTCCGGCCGGTGTGGCGGACGTCGAATCGTTCAGGGACGCGGTCCATCAGGCGATGGCAAACGGCTCGGGGTCGGCCGAGTTGCGCTATGCGTCGGGTTCCGTCCCGATGGAGGCCGACGGCGCCCGGCCGTTGGTCGACGTCGACCCTTTGCCGAGCGGAGACGGTCTTGTTCTTGACGACGCAGTGATGAGCGAGCTCAACGAAGTGTTGTTGGAGCGTCGTCGCGCCGACGATCTGCGGCGGGCGGGCGCGGGGTTGACGCGCACGCTGTTGTTGAGCGGGCCTCCGGGGGTGGGGAAGACGATGACAGCGCACTGGTTGGCGCAGTCGTTGAGATTGCCGCTGGTGTCTCTCGATTTGTCCTCTGTTGTGTCGAGTTATCTGGGCACATCGGGTCGGAACGTCAAATCGGTTGTGGACTATGCCAAAAGCGGGCCGTGCGTATTGCTTCTGGATGAGTTCGACGCCATTGCGAAACGACGGGACGACGACTCTGACATCGGCGAGCTCAAACGCATCGTGAACGTGATCTTGGTTGAGCTCGACCGGTGGCCGGATACGAGTCTGTTGATTGCGGCCACTAACCATCCTCAGCTTCTCGACAAGGCGATCCAGCGACGATTCGACCGGCGCCTCGTTCTTTCGCTTCCTGCTGGCAGGCAGAGGCGGGCCATTTTCGATAGTCTTGCCGCCAACGTCAGCGGCGTCGACGGCGAGGCTCTCGCTCTGGCCACTGAGCTCACGTCGGGTTGGACCAGCTCAGATTTGGCGCGGGCGTGGTCGTTGGCCCACCGCCGGTCGATCCTCAACGATTCGTCTCTAGCCAATGAGCTGGTCGGCGAGTTGGCGCGCCATGTCGATGATTCGGGTCCCGATCGCGACAAGGTCTTTTTGAGAATGCGGGAAAGGCTGGAAATGTCCAACCGGCAGATTGCTGCCGCCCTCGGAGTCAGCCATCCGACAGTCGCGGCCGGCATTAAACGGGCGGAGGGGGCTCACGTTGGATCAGCAGGGCGATAGTGCTTTTCGCCCCCTTCTTGTCAACGGCGAAGCGCTCAGATTTGACGCCAAAGCGTCGCGTTCCGGCGGAGGCGGCAAGTTTCATCCGCGGACTGTCGAAGAGGCGCAGGCGATGCTTGCGCGTCAAGTCGTCGAAGCAGACGAGTTTGTCGCTCGTCTGCCGCAAAGCCTTCGCGCGAAAGACCGCGTCTACATTGAATTGAAACTATTGCCAAACTATATAGCGCCTTCCTATTTTCCTACGGAGCTTGTGGAATGGATCCGAGCGACCCATGTCGGATCTCGAACAGACGTCGGAACCTACATCCGCAGATCCAAGCCTGCCGAGAACAGACTGACACGGCGGCTCATTCTCGCCGTCCCAGATGAAGGGGTCTCTCAGCTGCGGCAAATTGTCGCCGAAGGCGTCCCCGCGGGCTCCAAGGG
The DNA here is from genome assembly GCA_938020505.1 of uncultured Actinobaculum sp. GTDB lineage: Bacteria > Actinomycetota > Actinomycetes > Actinomycetales > Actinomycetaceae > Peptidiphaga. Next base: position 13,072 of record CALIHR010000007.1, read on the forward strand.
CGGGAAAAAGGCGTTCGAGCAGATCCGAGAAATTGATGAGATCGCCCCTCCTCGCCAGTCGGACATCTTGTGCGTGCGACAGGTTGAAGACGGGGCGAGGCCGTCTGCCCCGCGGACATGGGAAGCCGTTTTGCATCCGTGCGCTTCCCGCCACGGTGAGCCTGTGGCGGTTGACGATGAGACGCTTGAAAAGTGGTTTGCGTTAGTTGCCGACGAGGGCGGCAGGGTTTACCGCGACTACATTCGCCGGGTCGGCGGATTGACGTTCATGCCGGTGAGGCTCGACGGCAAAAGGCTGGCTGCTCTTGCTCGATTCAATCCGCTGCGCGTGCTGCGCCCCATGCCTTCCATACGGCCGCGCCCTCGTTTTGGCGCCCGCAGTCTTCTCAGCCTCAGAGGCCCGGCGACAGGCCGGCCTATTCTCTCAGACGTTTCAGTGGCCGTCTTCGACGGCGGAGTCGACGCCGCCAAAACGGCCGACGGCTCGCTCTTTGACATCTCCGATTATGACCTGACTCCGGAGCCCCCACAACAAGAATGCCTTGATCACGGCACGGGCGTGACCGGAGCCGTTCTCTATGGCCTCGTCGGCCCAGGACAGCGGGCTCCGACGCCGCCGCTGCCCGTTGAAAGCTATCGCGTGCTTCCGGCCCCGCATGCGGAGGGGGATCTTGAGGGCTACTGGGTTTTGGACCGCATCAAAGAGACGGTTGCAAGCGGGAACTGTCGCATCGTCAATCTCAGCGTCGGCCCCTCGATTGCCGTCGAGGACGATATGGAGCCCAATCGGTGGACAAGTGAGCTTGACCGGCTGGCGTGGGAGAAAGACGTGCTTTTCGTCGTTGCGGCGGGAAACGACGGCGAGCGGGACAGAGCTGCAGGCCTGCACCGCGTGCAGGCGCCAGCCGACATGGTCAACGGGATCGCAGTGGGAGCCTGCGACGAGCCCTTCCCTAAGCGCCCTTGGGGCAGGGCGCCCTATTCGTCGATGGGGCCAGGGCGGCATGGCTCACGCGTCCAACCGCTGGGCGTTCAATTCGGTGGAACAGAGCGTAAGGCGTTCAACGTCCTTCGAGCTGACGGCAGTTTTCTCGAAGCAATGGGCACAAGCTTCTCCGCGCCGGTGACAACGCACGCTCTCGCGGAGCTCGTCACCCGTCTGCCTCGCGCCACCGCCAGCGTGTTGCGGGCTTTCGCCGTTCATTTTGCGGAACGGCCAAACCGACACCATAAGCTTCGCGACGAAGTCGGTTACGGACGCCATCCGCTCAGTTTCGCCGATTGTCTTGTGTGCGGGCCTCATGAAGTTCACGTCTTGTACGCTGACGAGATTCGTCGCGACGAGTTTCTCGGTTACGAGATCCCGGTTCCGGATCAGGTGACATCCGATATCGAACTTCGCATAACTCTCGCATACGCCTCGCCGGTCGACCCTGCGCAGCCAACTGAATACACCAACGCGTCGCTCACACTCAATCTCCATCCCCACCGTCAGACATATTCTTTTAAACCACCGGATAAAGACTCGGAAGAAAAATCGAAGAAGTGCATTCTCGGCAGCAATGAGGCACTCGATCTGCTCGCTCGTGGATGGGGGATGAGCGATGAATCTGCAACGAAACCGCTGAGCAACTCAAAGAAAACGGACCCGGAAGTCGATCGGAGGGAAGCCGGCAAGTGGGAGACGATACGCCATTACAGGCAGCCGTTGCGCGCGGAGGAAGTGGCGAATCCTTGGCTAAAAGTATCCTGCCTGGCGCGGCGGGGCGGCTCTCTTGACGATTCGTCCGCCGCGATTCCTTTCGCACTCCTCATCTCGGTGATCAGCAAATCAAAGGAATCCAACCTCTACGACGAAGTGCGCTCGCGTTTTAAGCTCTTACGTCCAGTCCAACGCGTTCAGCCACGTTTGCGCACGTAAATGGGCAATTCTTTAGCGACTCACGGCAAAAGTCGGCGGCAGCCTCTCTGACGAACTGCGCGACTTTGAGCAGAGCGCTTGCCCTTTTCCCAGCAGACGCCCGGTGCGAGCGCTTGGAATCCGCCTCCGTTGTGCTCGATCGAATCCCCCGTGGGGACTCCCCGCGCGAGCGCTTGACATAAGGAATCTCGATGGGCTTATGATTAGACCGACGGTCGGTCGGTTCGATCGAAACGAGAAAAGTTCGCACAGAAAGCGAGGAATAGACATGGTTCGGGTAAGCAAGCCCGCTGCGCAGCGCAAAGACGAGATCCTCGACGCCGCGCAGACCCTGTTCGTCACGAAGGGGTATCAGGCGACGACGATCGAGGACATCTTGAAGGCGGTGGGCATCGCCAAAGGAACCCTTTACCATCATTTTTCCGGCAAGGAGGAGGTCCTCAGAGGCTTGGTCAGACGCACGGTCGGCCAGGCGGTCGAACGCGCGAGGGCGATAGCCGCAAGTGATCTGTCCGCCCTCGAGAAGCTCGGCGCCGTCGTGGCTTCGGCTCAGGTGGAGGGCCAGTCCGCCGAGCTCATCGAGGAATTCCACACCCAGGACAACTCTGAGTTCCATCTCCTGTCGATTGTGGAGATGGTCAAGGGGCTGACCCCGATCCTCGCCGACGTCGTCTCCGAAGGCGCGGAGAAAGGGGTCTTCACCACCGACGACCCCTTCGGAACCGTCGAGATTCTGCTGACTGCAGGCGGGTTCCTGCTCGATGTCGGGATATTCGGCGGCGACGCGGCGGAGGTCGGCCGACGCGCCGGGGCGGTCACGCGCGCGGCGGAAATCCTGCTCGGCTGCCCCGAGGGCGCTTTGAGCGCCCTCGGCGGGACGCAAGGCGGCGGGAGGCAAAGCGGCGAGAAGCAATGCAGTGAGGGGCGAGAGCGATGAAGTGCTTCTCGATTCTTTTCGCGGGTGCGTTCGTCAACTCCGTCGGCACGGGTCTGAGCGCATTCGCCCTGGCGATCTACATGTTCCAAACCTATGGGACGGCCTCCTCGGTCATGCTCGTTGAGTTGTGCTCTTTCGCCCCGATCGTCCTGTTCGCCCCGATTGCGGGCGTTCTGGCGGACCGCTTCGACCGGCGGGTCATGATGATCCTCGGCGACGGCGGCTCCGTGGGCGGCCTGCTCGTAGTCATCGCCGCGGTTTCCTCCGACGACCCCGACATCAAGCTCATCTGCCTCGGCATCGTCGCCTCCTCGTGCTTTGCGGCCCTCACCGAGCCCGCGCTGCGCGCGAGCGTCAATGACTTCGTCGGCCCGGACGAATACGTGCGGGCGTCCGGCATGCTCCAGCTCGCCGCCTCGTCGAAGTACCTCATCTCGCCGCTGCTGGCCGGATTTCTGCTTCCCGCGGTCGGGCTTCGGGCGCTGCTCCTGATCGACGCGAGCACCTGCCTGGTCACGGTCGGCTGCAGCCTAGCCGTCCGCAAAGCCGCCGGGAACACCGGCGGCAGGGCGGAGGAAGAGGGGTTCGCGGCCCAGCTCATGGCCGGCTGGCGCGCGGTGGCTTCGCGGAAGAACGTGCGCATCGTGCTCGGCCTCATGACGATGGCTGTCTTCGTCATCGGCTTCCTTCAAACGCTTCTCAAGCCGATTTTCCTGCCATATGTGGGAACGAGAACGGAGGGCACCGTCGAAACGATCGCCTCCGTGGGAATGTTCGCGGGCGCCGCTGTGGTCGGCATGGCGAAGAATGCGCGGCCGGCGGCCCTGCTCGCCGCGGGCATGCTCGGCGCGGGCGCAGCCATGGCGCTTTTGCCGATTCGCCCTGTCGCCTGGTGGGCCGCGGCTGCCGGCTTCGTCCTCTTCGCCTCGCTCGCCCTGTGCAATGCGGGGGCCGAGGTGATCATCCGCTCGTCCATCCCCAACGAGCAGCAGGCTCGGGCGTGGGGAACGATCGGCATGGTCTCCCAGCTCGGATACGTCGCGGCCTTCGTCCTCGCCGGTCCGCTGGCGGACAAGGTTTTCGAACCTCTGCTGCGCGCCGACGGGCCCCTGGCGGGATCGGTCGGAACGGTGTTCGGAACCGGGCAGGGGCGCGGAACCGCCCTGCTGGTGACGGCCATGGGGATCGCTCTCGTCGGCGTCGCCGCCGCCGTGCACGCCAAGCGCGCGAACATAGTCAGAGGAACCGAGGGTTCCTCCGCGCAGGGGGACGGTCCGAAGGCCGACGGCGCGCGGAACAAATCAACGGAGAAGGCCTCCGTGCGCATAGCCGAGGGGCGGGCGCAGGCTTCGCCCGTTCGGACCGGAAGGCCCGTTCGGACCGGAGGGCCCGGATCGAGCGGAAAGGCGGGGGATTTCTGATGCTGCTCCGCATGCTTCGCGCAGACCTGCGTCGCGGCGTCGCGCAATCCGTCGCCCTGACGGTTCTCATGTCTCTGGCCGTCGCCCTCGTCGCCATGAGCACGGCGCTTGGAATACGCGCCGGCTCCGCAGTCAACTCCCTGTGGAGGGAGGCCGTGCCGCCCGACGTCGTGCACATGTACACCGGGACGCCCGACGCGAAGGGAGTTGCAAAATGGGTCGGCGGGCGCTCGGACGTCAGGGACTACCACCTCATGCGCTCCCTGCCGGCGCCCGTGCGGCAGCTGACGATTGCGGGCAAGAGCCAGGCCGATTCGGTGCTGGAGCCGGCCTTCGTCACCGCCCCCGAACGCTTCGACTTTCTCCTGGGCCAGAACGGAAAGCCGGTGCGCCCGGGGCCGGGGGAGATAGCGCTTCCCGTCCATTACAAGGCCGAGGGCATGGCCAAGGTGGGCGACGTCGTCCGCGTTCAAAGCGGCTCGTGGAGCCGCGAGCTCAAGGTGGTCGATTTCGTCCGCGACCCGCAGATGAACCCCTCGATGGTCACGTCCAAGCGGCTCGTCGTCCATCCCAGCGACTTCGCCGAATTCGACAAGCGTTTGGAGCCCGAGTACCTCATGGAATTCCGCCTGGCCTCCGGGACCCCGACCTCGTCTTTCATTTCCGATTTCGAGGCGAGCGGGCTTTCGAGCAAGGGAATCACGATCGACACGTCCATCCTCAAGCTGATGAACGGCGTGACGACGGTGCCGATCGCCGCCGTGGCGCTGCTCGTCGCGGTTTTGCTGGTGATCGTCGCCTCGCTCATCCTCAGGTACACGTTCCTCGCGGCGATGGAGGACGACCTCCCGCAGATCAGCGTGCTCAAGGCGGTCGGCGCGCCGCCGCGCGGGATCAAGCGCCTTTACCTGGTCAAGTACTTCGCTTTGACGGCGGCGGGGACGGCGGTCGGCTGCCTCTTGTCCTTCCCGCTTGCGGCGCCCCTCGACGAGGCCGTGCTCCTCTACCTCGGAGAGCCCGCCGCAGGGGCGTGGGACGTCGCCGTCCCGCTCGCCGCGGCGATTGCGCTCGGGCTCGCGATGGTCGGGTTCTGCTGTCTGATTCTGCGCCGCATCGACAGGCTTTCGGCCGTCCAGGCGCTGCGCACCGGCGTCAGCGGAAAGATCCGCCCCAAGCGCCACCGCCTGAAGCTGACGTCCTTCAAGCGCGTCCCGGTGTGCCTGTGGATGGGCGTGCGCGAGGCTCTCCGGCCCGCCTACGCGCTTTTGCTCGGGGTGCTCAGCGTGTGCACGATCGTCATGATCCTGCCGGTGTGCGTCGTCACCACGATGGACAACCCCGGTTTTGCTGCATATCTGGGAATCGGCGGGGCCGACGTGCGCATGGACGTGAAGAAGATCGCCTCCTCGCAGGGTGACGGCGACGGCCTGGACCAAGCCTTCGCCCGGGTCAAGGCCGATCCCAACGTCTCTCGGGCCGTCAAGATGACTGCCCATCGGTACGACATGGCCTCCGACGGAGGAAAGAAAACCGTGGCGTTGGTCGAAAGCGGCGATCACACTGCGTTCAGGGTGAACTACATGAGAGGGAAGGCCCCGGTCGCCGCGAATGAGATCGCCCTTTCCGCGAACCAGGCGAAAGAGGCCAAGGCCGACGTCGGAGACACAGTGACGCTCACGGTTCCCCGGGGAGGGGCGGGCGACGGGCCGTCCTCCCAGGCGAAGGCGGGCGGCGCCTCTCCCGAACGGCAAGCGGGCGGCAAGCCTTCGGCTCCCGCGCCCGGGCGGAGCGCCGATTCGCGGAAGCTGCGGGTGACCGGCGTGTATCAGGACATCACCAACGGCGGCAAAACGGCCAAAACGCCGGCGGAGACCGTCGCGGGCGACACGAGCCAGCCCGCCCAGCAGGTGATCTACGCCGACTTCAAGGAAAACGCCGATCCCGCCGGGGCCGTGGCGGACCTGCGCGCGAAGCTTCCCGGGGTCACCGTCGTGCAGATCCAGGACTACATCTCGCAAACGCTGGGCGCCACCATCTCGCAGATGCGCACGGTGTCGGTATTCGCGGGCGTCGTCTCGGCCGCTCTCGCCTTCCTCGTCTCGGCGCTCTTCGCCGTGCTCGTCGTCAAGCGCGAGAGGCCTCAGATCGCCGCCCAGCTGGCGATCGGCGCGAGCAGGCGCGGCCTGCGCGGCCAATACCTCATCCGCTTCGGCACGGTGCTCCTCATGGGAGTCGCCGTGGGGGCGCTCGCGGTGCTCACGCTCGGCGAGGCGGCCGTCGGCGCGGTTCTCGGGATGCTCGGGGCCCCGAGCCTGAGCTTCGTGGCGAATCCGTGGCTCGCATGGATCGCCCTTCCCGGCGTTCTCGCCCTGACCGTGGCCGGCGCGGTTCTCCTGGCCCTGCGGCGCATGCGGACCGCAGAGATGGCGGACGCCGAATGACCGCCCAATCACGCTCGAACGGCTGGACAAACTCAAACAACTCAACCAAACAGACCGCGAACAATCACGCAAAGCACTTGCGAAAGGAGACGGCGATGCCGATCTTGGAAGCCATTGACATAACGAAGGACTACGACTCCCGTGTGCTCCACGGGCTGAACGCAGCGATAGAGCCTGGATCGTTCGTCGCGATCATGGGCCCCTCGGGCTCGGGAAAAACGACCTTCCTCCACATACTCTCCGGCCTCGACCGTCCCACGGGCGGGACCGTCAAGGCGGGCGGCGAGGACCTGACCGGGATGAAGGAGAAGGACCTCGCGGCGCTGCGCCTGCGCCGCCTCGGATTCGTCTTCCAAAACCCGCATCTTCTGCGGACCCTCTGCCTGCTCGACAACATCGCCCTGCCGGGCTTCCTCGCCGGGGACAGGCCCCGCGAAGAGGTCGTGGCCCGCGCTCGCGGGCTGATGGAGAGCATGGGAATATCTGGGCTCGAGTCGAGCGACGTCGCCGAGGTCTCGGGCGGCCAGCTTCAGCGGGCGAGCATCTGCCGCGCCCTCATCAACGACCCGGAGATCGTCATCGGCGACGAGCCGACCGGCGCGCTCAACTCCTCCTCGGCGGCGCAGGTTCTCGACATCATGGGCGATATCCGCGCTCGGGGCACGACGGTCGTCCTCGTCACGCACGACCCGATGGTCGCGGTGCGGGCGGACAGGGTCCTTGTGCTTGTGGACGGAAAGATAACCGACGACGTCGCCCTTGGCCGCTACAGCCCCGACGCCGCAGCCGAGCGCACCGCGCAGGTGACCTCGCTTCTGGCCAGCCGCGGGGTGTGAGAAGGCCGGCGGGCGGCGTTCAAACGGGACGCCGCCCGCAGGCGACTCCGCGAACTGCGGTTCTTGGAGACGCTGGCTTTGAAGCTTCCTCTCTTGAGAAAGAGCATTCGCAGAAGGACGCTCGCCTCCGGCAGCTCGCGCATGAGACCGCCGAGACTGCCGGAGGCGAGCAGAATCCGACTCGCTTTCCTGCCGATGGGCACGTAAAACGGAATCCGAAAGACAGGCCCGTTTCCCGTGATGAGACGCGGGTCTTGTCCTTGTGTCAGACCTCTTCCAGAGCTTTTTCCATGGTCGGCCAGTTGTCGGTCTCGACGTCCAACTTCCAGGGGCCGTAGTCCGCTTCGTAATTGGGTATCCAGACGAAATGCCTGTCGGATCCCATCCCCAGGAACATGGACGTCCAGCATGGGAAACCGGCGTCGGAGAGTCTCTTAGTCCAAAGGAGCGCCTCCGTCGACAGTTCATGCTGTTCTAGGTCCGGAATCCACTCGGCGTAATGCTTTCCGTTCCATATAACGGTTGAATACGTGAGCAGGCTGCCGGCGTCGCGATCGAAATTGAGTATCAGTCCGAGTTTGCTCCAGCCATCGGCGGCTTCCTCCGCGGTGCGGCTGAGGATTCCGAGCAGCTTGAATGTGTACTCGTCGTCGATGTCCTGTGACGGTGGGATGTTGCTCGCGTTAGATTCGGTCATTGAAGTTTGCCGTTCTTTCTATTTATATGCTTCTTTCGCGGCGATCGCGATTGGAATGGGCATTCGGTGTTTTGGCGTGCGAACCGCTTCAACGTCGGCATGCTCTAGGCGGACGCCGACATTGACCTGCTCTCAGCCTAAACAGAATGAAGTTGAGGATTAGTCTAGCAGCGGATCAATTGGAGTAATACTTGGGGTTGACGATGGCTTGCCTCAAGCCCAGCCTGTTGATGCGATCGCACGAGACAGTGAATCCAGAGGGGCGTCCTTGGGCATTGTGGCCAGACTCTTCGACGGAGAAGCGGCGCTGCCCGGAGGCTTCAAGCATAGGCTTTTCGTACTCCGTGTAGAATCTGCCGCGATTGAGACTGTGTTCTTGGGCAGCGAAGGTCAGCGCATTTTCTTGGCGTTCGAGATTCCTAACAGCTGTTCTTTCGTTCGGAGAGAGGCTCTTGAGCGCATCTCCCCAATTTTGCGCGGGATGGTTGGGGTCCTCCAGATTCTTCCGCATTTTTGCCAGGGGATCTTGTGCGTCGACATGGCGACCGCCGAAAGCGTCTGTGAAAGGATAATCCTTGTCAAGGAGGCGCGCTCGCGTGGGCGGCAGCACTTGGACGTTGGCCATGTGTCCGGCGTCGTCTCCAGAGTGGGCGAGTCCATGGTTCCTTCCGAACATCGACCGATCGGCTTCGTCCGCCTTCTGGAGCCCGCCTTCGAGGTGGTGGTTTAGATCGCTGGGCACTGTGTCCTCGCGGGCATTGACCACGTTTGAGTCATTGAATCGTCCTTCGGTTCGCAAACGGTTTCCATTGGCGTCGAAAAATACATCAACATAACTTCCGTTTCCGTTAGGTCCACCATTGTACGTCCAACGTCTTTCAACGCTCCCCCCGGGGGATATCGGATCGGGTTTGGGAGGCATTTTGATCTCTTTTGTCCCGCCCTTGATTTTCGCCAGGGCGTCTTTCAGGCGCGTAAACAGTCCCGACAGATTGTCGGAGAGCTTCGAAAGCCTCTTTCCCGAGGACAGAAGATCGTCGACGTACCTGCGGAGTTTGCCCGCCCATTCCAAGGCCAAAGACGCGACGTCCGTGACAATCTTGGGGGCCAGGGTGCCGCAGGAAATGGCCAATTCGACGGCTTTCGCCGCAATGGACGAGACGATGTCGGCGATCGCGTCGCGAACCAAGTCGTGGACGACCTGGACGATCGTCGAAGCCACGCCCAGGGCGGTGGACATTGCGTTCGAGCAGGTTCCGGCGAGTTCGACGTGCTTGGCGATGTCGGTTTGCAGGGCGCTGTAGGCGGCGATTCCCATGCCTTCTTGCCCCTCGAGGTCGTTCGTTACGGACCTCGCCAGATCGGCGGAGTTGGTTTGCAGCGACTCGCCTGTGGACGTCCATGTGGCCGCGAAGCCTTGGACTTCCCCCGGATTGCCCGTGAGCTCGTTCAGCCAGTCCTTGAGCGGCGACATGTGGTCGAGAAGCCACGAGATTCCCCACGACATGAGGGTTTGGAGCGGGTCCGACACAAGTTGCTGCACGTCCATGGACGTGCCGAAGACTGCCAGGGATTCGGCGACCCAGGAGTTGCTTTCCATGGCTTCATTGAGATCCTGTCCGTCCTCGATGAGGCCGAGGCCCGACAGCGGCGACGCTTCCACGGGGCCGGACACCGACGCTTGGGCCGCCATCACTGGCCTCCCATGAGCGTTGTGATCTGGTTGATCGTCTGCGAGTTCACCGTGTCGGCGTCCTCGTAGGAATCGGCGACCGCCTTCAGATCGCCCACCGTCTTTTCGACTGCCCCCGCGGCGGCGTCGATTGCGAGGTCGGCTACCGTTTTGACGGCGGACAGCGGCGGGACCATGAACGAGCATAGGAAGCCGAAGGCTCCCCCTCCGAGATTCGTGGCCGCCGAGGCCGACTTCGCGCTGGCCACGCCGTCGCTGATGTCGGCGACTTTCGCCGCGTGGGCCCGCAGCACGGCGGGCTCTACTTTCACATTCATCGTTGCCTCCATAGATTCGAAATCGCTTTGTGGAATCGGTCGTTGTCGGTGCTGCTTTTGCTCGCAAGCCGTGTGAGCATCTGCCGCACGCCTTCTTTTGCGACGGCGGAGTCTTCGCCGAGTTCGTCGTAGACCAAAGCGGCGTAGTTGTCCGTCACGTTGCGGCGGGCTTCGCGGAACGTAGACATGATGAGAGCGGTCAAATCCCTGGTCTTCAGTTCCACGGCGTCGTCGGCGAGCCCGATGCACACAAGGCCGCCGGCGTTGTTCACCGTTATGGACACCCTGCCGTCCTTGCTCTCGGCGCTTCCCTCCAGTTTGTTTACCTTCTGCATGAGATCTTTTGCGCGGAGGAAATTCTCCTGTGCCTCGATCATTTTGTTGTCAAGCGTGCTCTGTGCGCGATCAATGCTTGAAAATTCTTGAAGCATCGTTCCCTTCTTATGGTTCTTAGTTATTGTATTGGTGGCAAGACCATTCTACGAGGCTACGCGTGTAATTCAGAAATGTAGATCTCCCCAACAGTGAATGCCGAAAAGGTAGTTAATGAATAATTCAATCATATGTAGATGTGATTGGTTGCGTTCGAATGGGAAATATGGATTTCGTTTGTTGAGAAGTTCTAGAAGGAAAGGGCGAGATTCGATGGGGGCTGTTTTGCGCCTAAGTTGGGGGCTGCATCCAATTTTCGTCGACCAAAAGCATACCGTTCGGAATCGAATCTTGCTCGCGTCCGGTTTGCCGCCTAAACCGCGAAACTTCGCGATTTAGGCCCTGTTCGGGTTGAGATTCGAGACTTTTCGCGACGTCGGCTCGCTTGCGTCCGGACGATTTCGTGATAGTCTGTTTGGCATATACCGCACGGTATATGCTTTGCGGAACATGAAAGCGAAAGGAAGGGAAAAGGCGATGGAAAAGGTTCTCGCCGTGCACGGCCTGCACAAGCGCTTCGGCTCCGGCTCGCGCCTGGTTCGGGCGAACGACGGAATCACGATGGACGTGAAAGCCGGCGAGGTGGTCGGAGTCCTCGGCCACAACGGCGCCGGCAAGACGACGCTCGTCAATCAGGTCGTCGGGCTGTATAGACCGCACTCGGGCTCGATCGCCGTCGGCGGCGTCGACGTCGTGGCCGAGCCGGAGCTTGCCAGGCGGCTCGTAAGCGTCCAGGCGCAGGCGAACGTGCCGATCACCGGCATCAGCCCGCGCAAGGCGATTGAGCTGACGGGAAGGATTCGAGGGGGCCGACGCCGGGCGATGCGCGCCCGGGCCAGCGAACTGATCGACGTCCTCGACATGGGGGAGTGGGCGGACAAGCTCGCGGAGAAGGTCTCCGGCGGCGTCGCCCGCCTGGCCGCCTTTGCCATGGCGGTGGCTCAGCCGGGGGCGCTCGTCGTCCTCGACGAGCCGACCAACGACGTAGATCCCGTGCGAAGGCGCCTGCTGTGGGACGAGGTTCGCCGGGTTGCCGAGCGCGGGGCGGCCGTTCTGCTCGTTACGCACAACGTCCGAGAGGCCGAGCGGGCCGTCGACAGCCTCGTGCTCCTCGACCACGGAAAGATCCTCGCCTCGGGAACGCCCGCCTCGGTCGTCTCCCAATTCGGCGACGGGGTGTACATAGACATCGACGTCGAGCGCGGGCGCGAACCGGTCGTCCCCTCGGCTTGGCCCGTCGAGAAAGTCGATCCGACGCACATCCGCGTCAAAGTCCATGAGAGCGAGGTGGCCGACGCCGCCGGTTGGGCCGTCAGAGCCCACGAAGCGGGGGAGATTTCCAGGTACGAGATCGGACCGGTCTCGCTGGAAGAGGTATACGTGGCGCTGACGACCGACGGCGCGGCGAACGCGGAGGAGAAGGCGGCATGACCGGAGGAGGCAAAATGATCGAAAAAGGCGGCGTTGCTGCGGGCAACGCGATTTCCGCGGGCGGTCCGAACGCGGGAGGGTCCTCGAAAGCCGCAGCGGGCAAGCCCATTGCGCCCGGCGCATCGGCCAACCGCGCGGTGGGGCCTTTAGGCCAGATCGGCCTGTTTATGCAATGGCAGTTCAGGCGCCATTCAGTCATGATCCCGGTGATCATCGTTTTGCAGCTGTTCATCGCCGTCACCGTGGTGTTCGGATACAGCTACATCATCGGCGACGTCGGGCGTCAGGAAAGCCTGTACCTTCTGACGGCGGGTCCCACGCTGTCCATCCTCACGCTCGGTTTTGCGCTGACCACGCAGGCCGTCGGGACGTACCGAACCGAAGGGAGCTTCGACTGGATGCTCACTCTGCCCCTGGGACGGCTCGCATTCGTCCTCGGCGACCTTTTGGTGTGGGGCCTTGTCGTGCTGCCCGGGCTCGTGATCGGGGCGGGCGTGGGCGCGCTCCGCTTCGACGTCGACCTGTCGATCACGTGGTGGGCGGTTCCCGGCGCCATGCTGGTCTCACTCATCGCGGCCTCCGTCGGGTACACGGCGGCCGTTCTGCTCCAGGCGCAAGTCGCGATGCTCGTCGGCCAGCTGTGCATCTTCGTCTCGATGATCTTCGCCCCCATCACCTTCCCCGTCGAAAGGCTGCCGCAATGGCTCCAAACGGCCCATCAGTGGCTCCCCTTCGAGCCGATGGCGCAGGTCATGCGGGGCGGCATCGCCTCCGAGGACTTCTCGGTTCCCGGGCGCTCGTGGGTCCTCCTCGCCGCGTGGGGCGTGGTCGGCCTGTTCGCGGTGACCGCCGCGCTTCGCCGTCGAAAGTGAGGTTGCGCGCCGCGCCGTCGGAAGCGAAGCCCGCGGCTTAGGCGGAGCGGGGCCGGAGTAAGGCCCGACGTCGCAGCATCGGACGCGGGCCGAGCCGGATCCGGGGCCAGCCGCTCATTCACGCGGGCGGCTGGCCCTTTTCGGCTACGCGGGCGGCTGGCCCGTTTTCGGCGACTTTTCCGACTTTTCAAGAGACCGTGACCAAAAACACGTAATTTTCCCGCTCAAATAGTGAAATTTCTTCGCTTGGTAACGAAACCCCCGCGCATAATTATGGACGAAGTAAAACCGACCCGGAGCGGGCGCGCGGTTCGCGCTGCCGCCCGGCAGATAGGAGCCACAATGAATGCGCAGGTTGAGAAAGTCTACGAGCAGGTTGTAGCGCGCAACCGCGGCGACCTCGAATTCCACCAGGCGGTGCGCGAGGTCCTCGACTCGCTCGTGCCGGTGATCGAGAAGCAGCCGCAATACGCCGAGAACGGGCTTCTGGAGCGCTTGGTCGAGCCCGAACGGCAGATCGTCTTCCGCGTGCCGTGGGTCGACGACGCCGGAAACGTCCAGGTCA
>CALIHR010000008.1 GCA_938020505.1 uncultured Actinobaculum sp.
GTGAGCAAGGCTGCGGGTTGGATCGCTCCCGTCCTGACCCAGGGAGGGCGGATCATCGGCGTCTGGGAGATGGATGACGGGGATCTTGTCGTCACCCCGTTTCCAGGCGAGCAGGCGCCGCCGTCCAAGGCGCTGGAGGATGCGGCTGCGCGGCTCGCAGCGGTGCATGGTTTGGCAAAGGTGACACCGCGGGTGGGATGACCTCGACGTCGTCGGATCCGCCGACGAGTTTCCCACCGCGGACGCCAACAACGGCCCGGACATCGAAGAAGCGTGGATGCCGACGATCCCCGCCAAACCGCTTTTCCGCGGAAGACAGATGCCATGCGTTAGCCGCGGCAGAACGCCACAGGCCGCATCTGCCGGAAAGCAGCCGCTAGATCACTTCCCGCAAAGCGTCTTGTCCAGTGCTGAGACAGCCTGCCCGTACTTTCCAGCCTTCATCGTCTCCGCCTCTTTCGCGTTCACAGCAGGCTCGGCCGTCGTGACGATCGTGGCGGCGGTCCCGTCGGACCTCACAGCACTGAGGCTATGATAGCCGGGGTTGTTGCCGCTGTGGCCCCAGACGACGCCGCAGCTGGACTTGTGACCGATGAGGCCCAGCCCGTATTCACCGCCCATCTCTGGCGCTGGAACGCTTTTCTTCATCTCGGCGATGCTCGCCTGGCTCAGCAGCGATCCGTCGAAGACCGACTGCATGAACTTGTTGAGCTCGCTAGGCGTGGAGATCATCGAACCGGCGGCCCACTCCCACGAAGGATCGGCCTCGGTGATGTCTTCGAGCTTGCCGGGCTTGCCGTCACGCGTGTGATACCCGTGCGGGTGCTTGCCGCGAATGGCCTTCTCGCCCGGGCCCGGCATATAGGTGTGCTTGAGCCCCAAAGGTTTGACGATCTTCGCCTCGATCTGCTCGGCGATCGGACGCTTGGCGACGCGCTCGGCCAACAACCCCAGAATGACGTAGTTGGCGTTGTTGTACTGGAACTTCGCCCCCGGCGCGAACTGCGCCGGCCGGCTCAGGACACCGTCGAGAACGTCCCTCGGCGAAACGTAATCGTTGCGAATCGCGAAGTAATCCAACTGGCCGTCCCCAAACTCTGGCAAGCCGGAAGTATGCTGGAGCAGTTGGCGCACCGTGATCTTCTTGCCGTCCACGCCCTGGCCCTTGACTATGCCTGGCAGGTACGCGTCGATCGGTTCGTCAAGCTTGACCTTGCCTTCTTCGACCATTTTCATAATGAGGACCGCTACGAACGTCTTCGTATTCGACGCGATCCGCACCTCGCCGTCGAGCGGAGGCGCCTCGCCGGTAGAGAGGTTGCCCTTGCCCGCCGTGGCGCCAACCGCATTGCCGTCCTTGTCGGTCTTCGCAGCCAGTGCGCCCGGGTAACCGTTATCCACAAGGGTTTGAATAGTCGCCTTCAAATCCCGCCTCTGGGCCGCCTTCGACTTGCCGGTTCGCCTTGAAGAAGACGCCTGCTTCGAAGGAGCCGGGTGCTTCGAAGGACTCGCATACTTCGAGGCGGCCACCCGCTGTGAGGATGCCCCCGACGCCGATCTCAGCGAAGCCGACGCCGCCGTCGACGCGGACGCCATCGACGATCTCGCCGCCTCGTCCGCCTGCGCCGAAGCGGCCGAGCCCCACGCCGCAACGCTGAGCCCGATCAGCCCCGCAAGCGACGCCGCCACGGACTTCACCGAAGGCGGACGAGACGACGCGACTCCAGATCCGCGCCCACGGAGGGCCCGAGAACGGAAAGCCGAACCAGGCGCACCCGAACCGGAGGCCGTTCGCCCGTTGGCTCCCGATGTTTTGCCAGACTGGATCCCGTCGCCCGCTGCCTCGCGAAACTCGCCGCTACGGAACCATTTCATTGTTGTTTTCTTTGAGTTGCTCATGCCGCCAGTCTCGCGAAAACGACGCCGCGCAAACATCCCGCTGCCAGGCCAAGACGCACGTCGCACCGTCCCGAAACCGGCGGTGAAGCCACCCCGACGTCCGCGCCCTGCGCAGACGCCCGTCTTCGCCGTCAACGTGCGGGGCTCCGATCGCAAAAGCGATCGGAGCCCCGCACGTCCTGTCTGGTTTAATGAAACTCTCTGCTGCCTTTTCGCGCGCACCGCGAGAAGCCGCGGAGAATGAACCAAGCGAGACCGTCTCCCGCAAAATGCCGACGCCCCAGGCATCGAGAGTTTGCGATCCCGGCGGACTCACCGCCTCACGCAGAAAGCAGCCGCCGCGTCACTTCCCGCAGAGGGCCTTGTCCAGCGCCTGGACGCCCAGCCGTTTCCCTCCGGTCTTCTCGGCAGCCGTGTCTTTGACGTTCGTATGCGGAGTTGCGGTCGTGGCGATGACGGCCGCGGTTCCGTCGGGTCCCACCGCGTTGTCAGTCTGGTAGCCGGGAATGGTTCCGCCATGGCCCCAGGCCACGCCGCAGCTGAGCTTGTGCCCGATGAGGCCCAGGCCATACACGTCGCCGTCCTCGCCCGCGGGAACGGACTTCTTCATTTCAGCAATGCTCGCCTGATTGAGCAGCGAGCCGTCGAAGACCGACTGCATGAACTTGTTGAGCTCGCTCGGCGTGGAAATCATCGAACCGGCGGCCCACGCCCATGACGGATCGGAATCGGTGATGTCCACAAGCTTGCCGGGCTTGTTGTCACGCGTGTGGTACCCGCGGGGGTGCTTGCCGCGAAGTGCTTTTTCGCCGTCCTTGGGCATGTAGGTGTGCTTGAGCCCCAGCGGCTTGACGATCTTCGCCTCGATCTGCTCGGCGATCGGCCGCTTGCCCACGCGCTCGGCCAGCAGCCCCAACACGATGTAATTCGTGTTCGTGTACTGGAACTTCGCCCCAGGAGCAAACTGTGCCGGTCTGGTCAGAGCCGTATCGAGGACGTCCCTGGGCGAGACATAATCGTTGCGAATGGCGAAAAAGTCCGGCAAAGCGAGCATGATCTCCGGCAACCCCGAGGTGTGCTGGAGCAGCTGGCGCACCGTGATCTTCTTGCCGTCCACGCCCTGGCCCTTGATCAAGCCTGGCAGGTAGGTCTCGATCGGCTCGTCAAGCTTGACCTTGCCCTCCTCGACCATCTTCATGACAAGGACCGCCACGAACGTCTTCGTATTCGACCCGATCCGCACCTCGCCGTCGAGCGGAGGCGCCTCGCCGGTGGCCAGGTTGCCCTTGCCCGCCGTCGCCCCGACAGCATTGCCGTCCTTGTCGGTCTTTGCAGCCAACGCACCCGGGTACCCGTTATCCACAAGGGTTTGAATGGTCGCCTTCAAATCCCGCTTCTGGGCCGCACTCGACTTCCCCCGCTTGGCCGATTGGCCCGACGGCGACGGCGTCGGGCCATCCAGCGTCAGGACCGACGCCCCATGCGCCAAGCTTTGGGATGAAACCAAGGCCGACGACGGCGCAACCTCGTCCGCCTGCGCAGAGACCGCGCCGAAGGACGCCGCGCCAATGCCGATGAGCCCCGCAAGCGAGGCAGCCGCCAGCCGCAGCGACCTCGCCCGCGGCGCAGATGCGAAACGGCCGGCAGAGGCAGACCGCGGCGCAACCGAAGGATAGAAAGAACTTCCGTCCGCGGAGCTTCCTTCCGCGCCGCTCGTTGCAATGGAGCGATCCGCAAACCGATCGGAATCGTCGCGACGGAACCATTTCACTGTTTTATTCGTTGTTTTGCTCATGCCAACCAGTCTTGCGGCTTCCGAGCAGCGCAGACATCCGGCTGCCAGGCCAATGCGCAAGTAGGGCCATCCCGACATTGACGCTGAAGCCATCCCGACCGAATGGAATATTCTTACGGTATGAAGGAGGCGAAGCCTGCCCCGGCATCGGAGCCCTGTACAGACGCCCGCCTCCGCCGTCAACGCGCAGGGACCCAATCGCCTTTTGCGACCGGAGCCTCGCGCACCCTCTGCCTCGTCCAATGAAACTCTCTGCGGCCTCCTCATACACGCACGGGCGGCTGCGCCGAACGAACCGAAGCAGACCGCCCTCCCGCAGAAGGCGGACGCCCCGGCCGGAGTCCCTCACAGCCCGGTGTGAACTGCGGCCTCCGACGCGCCCGGCGTGACGTCGCGGGCGCGGCGCACGAGCTCGGCGGCGGGCTCGTCGTAGCCGACGCCCACGAGCTGACGCCCGACAAACGTCAAAGAGGTCACGGAGCACAGGGCGCACTCCCGTTTGCGCGGGTCGTGGGCGAGCGGGCGCCCTTCGACGAAACGGCGCATCGTCCATATCGGGAGCTGGTGAGAGACGAGCATCGCCTCGCCGCCTTCGGCCTCACGGAGGGCGCGGCGCACGGACCCGGACAGGCGTGCCACGATCTCCCTGTAAGGCTCGCCCCAGGAAGGCTCGGCCGGATTGACGTACCACGGCCAGTACCGCGGATGGGCAAGAATGAGCCGATTTCTGTTGACGTTGACGCCCTCGAACTTGTTTCCCGCCTCAATCAGGCCCTCGTCGAGGACAACCGGCAGCCCGTGCCTTTGCGCCGTCGGCTCGGCCGTCTCCCGAGCCCTTTCGAGCGGCGAAGAGACGATGAGCCGCAGGTCGCGCCCGTCGAAGAAATCGGCTGCGCTCTCGGCCATGGCGCGCCCCAGGGGCGTGAGATGAAAACCCGGCTGCCGCCCGTAAAGCTGCCCGCTGGGATTGTCCACCTCCCCGTGGCGCACGAAATGGACGGTCGTGAGTTTGTCGTTCATGTGTCCAGCCTGCCGTCGGTTTGATGGATTCAGCTCGGTTTGATGGATTGAGCGTCGCCGGAGTTCGGGGGGGGTTCAGCCCGCCCGCGAGTCCGGCGCGTCTTCCGACTCGCCGAACGGCGACGGACCTCCGGAGCCCGCCGAACGGCCAGAAGGCCGCAACCTTCGGGGCCCCGCCGAACCGGCCGAGCCTTCCGAACCAGTTGAGCCTCCCGAACCAACCGAGCCAGCCGGTCCGCGAGAGGCAGCGGAGCCTCCCGACCCCGCCGGAGAGTCCGCGGGCCTGACGGGCCTCACTTCGCTGGCGACGTCGGCCAAGATGTTCGACAGGCGCCCAAGCTCCAGCATGTCTTCTCTGCCCAGCTTGTCGACGAGCACGCGGCGAACCGAATTCACGTGAGAAGGGGCAGCCGAAACCAAGTACTCGAATCCTTTCTCAGTCAGTATGCAGTTGACGCCTCGGCGGTCGTCGGCGCAGGGCTCGCGCTTGACCAGGCCGGCGTCTTCAAGTCTGCGCACCGTATGGGTCAGCCGGGAACGTGAGTGGACGAGCCTGTCCGCGAGATTGGACATGCGGATCGTCCGCCCAGGCGACTCCGAAAGGTGCGCAAGCACTTCGTATTCGTTGAGGGATATACCCTTTTCATTCTCTATGTCCTGATTGAGCACTTCCATCACGAGGGAAACAGCACGCAAGAAAGCCCGCCAAGCTTTCTGTTCCTCCGGTGAAAGCCACTGAACGTCAGTCATCGCACCTCCCACACAAAAGGCCCGGAAACCGCCCGGGCCTTTTAGGTCACTTCTTGTTGCGACGCTGATGCCGAGTTTTCCGAAGCAACTTGCGATGCTTCTTCTTCGACATGCGCTTGCGACGCTTTTTGATGACGGAACCCACAGGTTACCTCCGAAACTAATGGGCTTGTGCCCTCGAAATATTCAGGAACATACTAGCGCCTTGAGCGCCGTACCGGTAAACGAACCCGTCACTCGCCCGCCGCGCGGGCGGTCGGTTCGTCCTGCACGCCTAGAAGGGCGTCGATGGCCGACTTAGGAACCCGGTATGAACTGCCGAAGCGAACCGCGGGCAACTCCCCCGAGTGGACCATGCGGTAGACGGTCATGCGCGAGACTCGGGTGAGTTCGGCAACTTCGGCAACCGTGTAGAACTGCGGCGCTTTGTTCGGCAACTGCGTCATGAATCCCATCCTGCGAATACGTGTGGTGAACCTTCTCCGCACAGGCTAGCGGCGGTCACACCGCAAGGGTACATGAACTTTCACATCAGTCACAGCAGCCGGGCGCCATCACCCGGGCGCGTCGCGACATTTCGGCGTTTCGGACGGCGCGATTCTACGCCCGGGTCAGGCCCGCCGACGCTGCCAACAGGGACCAAATGGCGATAGTCTTGGCCAATCGACTCCTTTTCTCAGAGCCCTCGAGCTCTGAAAAAGGCGAGACGTGAAACAGGCAACAGTAAGGAGCGACCATCGTGCGTAAGCGAGTGCGGGCTCAGGGCCGTCCGTCCGCGGCGCCCGGGCTTTCCCTTCGGGCGCGGGAGCGAATGGACCGCATTGCCCGCGATTCGCCCGCGCGCCTGGCACTTTTCGTCTTCGCGGGGATCGTCCTCGTCGAGACGTCGCTGCTCTCCCTGCCGGCGTCGACCTCGTCGGGCCAACGCGCCCCCTTCGTCGACGCTTTCTTCACAGCGACGTCGTCGGTGTGCGTGACCGGGCTCGTCACAGTGGACACCGCCACCTACTGGTCGCCGCTGGGGCAGTTCTTCATCGCCATAGGGATGATGATCGGCGGGCTGGGCATCATGATGATGGCCTCGATCCTGGGAATCGTGGTGTCGCGGCGCATCGGCCTGACGCAGCGCTTCCTGGCGGCCTCAGAGACGAAGTCGCGCCTGGGCGAGGTCGGCCTGCTCGTGCGGGCCGTCGTCGTCGTCGCCCTCAGCGCGCAGGCGATCCTCTTCCTCACCCTCACGCCGTTTTTCATCCGCGAGGGCGACGCCCTCCTCTCCGCGCTGTGGCACGCGGCCTTCATGTCCATCTCGATCTTCAACAACGGCGGCTTCGTCATCATGCGCGACGGCCTGGGGCCGTATGCGGGCGATTGGACGCTGACCCTGCCCATTGTCTTCGGCACCGTCGTCGGCGCGATCGGCTTTCCCGTGGTGCTCGACATGTGGAGGCGTCGACGCCATGTGAAGAAGTGGTCGCTTACGACGAAACTCACACTCGTCACCTACGCGGTTCTCTTGCTCTTCGGCGCCCTGCTCTTCTTCCTCTTCGAATGGGACAACCCCAAAACACTGGCGAACCTTTCCGCAGGCGACCAGATCCAGGCGACGTTCCTGCATTCGACCGTCGCGCGATCGTCGGGCCTGGCGACTCTCGACGTAAGCTCGATGACGCAATCGACGTGGCTCCTCCTCGACGGGCTCATGTTCATCGGCGGAGGGTCGACGTCGGCTGCCGGGGGGATCAAAGTGACCACGTTGGCCGTGCTGTTCCTGGCGATCGTCGCCGAAGCGCGGGGAGACCGCGACACCCAGGCGTTCGGGCGGCGTCTGCCCTCGGAGGTGCTGCGCCTGGCCATCGCGGCCACTTTCCTGGCTTCGATCATCGTCGCCGCGGGCACGACGGCGCTCATGGAGGTCTCCGGCCTCCCGCTCGCCGACGCCCTTTTCGAGGCTATCTCGGCCTTCGCAACATGCGGCCTGTCGACGGGCGTGACGCCCGGGCTGCCGACGGCGGGCAAGTACATCATCGCCGTCCTCATGTTTGCCGGGCGCACGGGCACAATGACGCTCGCGGCCGCGCTTGCCCTGCGCACCCGCCGCCGCGTCATCCACTACCCTGAAGAGTGGCCTACGATCGGATGACGGAGGAGCACGGATGAAGAAGAAACAGATCGACGACGACGCCGTCTTGGTGGTGGGCCTGGGCCGCTTCGGCACGGCGATCGCCTCGACCCTCGACGGCCTGGGCCGCGACGTCCTCGCCATTGAGCGCGACCCCGTCCTGGTTCAGCAGTGGTCGCACAGGTTCAGGATCATCGAGGGCGACGCGACCAGCGCCGACGCCCTGGAACAGGCGGGCGCGCGCGAGTTCGGGGTGGCCGTCGTCGGCATCGGCAGCTCGCTCGAAGCCTCGGTTTTGGCGACGGCCAACTTGGCCGACCTCGGGATGAAGCAGATCTGGGCGAAGGCGACGTCGCGCTCGCACGGCCGCATCCTTCGCCGCATCGGCGCTCACCACGTTGTCTATCCCGAGTACGACGCCGGCGCGCGGGTCGCGCACATGGTCAGCGGCAAGATGCTCGACTACATCGAGATGGAAGACGGCTTCTCGATCATCAAGATGCGCCCGCCGCGAGACATCCAAGGGTTCACGATGGCCGAATCAAAGGTGCGCGAGAGGTTCGGCGTGACCATCATCGGCGTGAAGGCGCCAGGCCAGCCCTTCGAGTACGCGACCGAGGAGACGAAGATCGGCCCCGAGGACGTCATCATCGTCTCCGGCGACTCCGCCCTCCTCGAAGAGTTCGCCAACCGCTGAAAGGACGGCGCAGTCCATGGCAGCCAAAGCGGCGTCGCGCACGTTCACGTGCTCCGAATGCGGATGGGCCGCCTCGAAATGGGTGGGGCGCTGTCCGCAGTGTCAGGCGTGGGGAAGCTTGGAGGAAGGCGGGTCGCCGCGCACGCGCGCAGCCGCCCTCGCTCCGGCGAGCCCCGCGACGCCCATCACCGAGGTGCCCACAACGGCCTCGGTCAAGCAGCCGACGGGGGTGGACGAATTCGACCGCGTCCTGGGCGGCGGCCTCGTCCCCGGGGCGGTCGTCCTGCTCGCGGGAGAGCCGGGTGTGGGCAAATCCACTTTGCTTCTCGACGTCGCCGCGCGCGCCGCCGAGGCGGCGGCCCAGTCCGGCCGCGCCCCGGTGCTCTACGTCTCCGGCGAAGAGTCGGCCTCCCAGGTCAGGCTCCGCGCCGAGCGCATCGGCGCGCTCCACGATCGCCTCCACCTGGCCGCGGAATCGGACCTCGCAACGATTCTGGGCCACGTGGACTCCGTGCGGCCCAGCCTGCTCGTGGTCGATTCCGTGCAGACTGCGGCCGATTCCCAGATCGAGGGGGCGGCCGGCGGCGTCGCCCAGGTTCGCGGCGTCACGAGCGCGCTCGTCGCCGACGCCAAAACCCGATCGATGCCGGTGCTGCTCGTCGGGCACGTGACGAAGGAAGGTTCGATCGCCGGCCCCAGGGCGCTCGAGCATCTCGTCGACGTCGTCTGCCAGTTCGAGGGCGACCGCCACTCGCCCCTGCGCATGGTCCGCGCCGTCAAGAACCGCTACGGCCCCACCGAAGAGGTCGGCTGTTTCGAGCTGAATGAGGCGGGCATTCGGGGCCTGGCCGACCCTTCGGGGCTCTTCCTGTCCTCGCGCCGCGAGAGCGTGCCCGGCACATGCGTGACGATGGCCCTGGAGGGGCGGCGGCCGATGCCGGTCGAGGTGCAGGCCCTTATCGTTCCAAGCTCCGGGCCTCCAAGGCGGACGACGTCGGGTTTGGAGTCTTCTCGCGCGGCTATGGCGATCGCCGTTTTGCAATCGCGCCTCGGCCTCGACCTCGACCGCTGCGACGTCTTTCTCTCCACCGTCGGCGGTGCCCGCTCGTCCGAGCCAGCGACGGACGCCGCAATGGCTCTGGCGCTTGCAAGCGCGCGGCTGGGCAGACCGCTGACCGCCGGAACCGCGGCGATCGGCGAGGTCTCGCTCACCGGCGAGCTGCGGCCGGTCACGGGGCTTCAGCAGCGCCTGGCCGAGGCTCGCAGGCTGGGATTCGGCGCGGCGATCGTCCCTCGCGGAACGCGCGAAGCGAACGTCAAGGCCCCCGACGGCTTGGCGCTGCTCGAATGCGACGACATCCTTGAGGCCGCTGCCCGCGAAGGCCTCGCCTGAGGCCGGTGAGGCCGGGATTCCCATCGCGAACGTCGCAGGGCCTCGGAGCCTCCGGGATTCCTGCCCTCGCCGGGGCGTCAGACGACGCCGAAGCCCTACTGCCCGGGCCCGGACGCACTCTGCCCGCCGCCCGGCGCCTGCCCCGAGCCCCCGGAGCCCTGCTGGCCGGGCTGGCTCGGATTCTGCCCTGCATTCCCCGGATTCTGGCCGCCCGGGTTCCCGTTCGGCGACTGGCCGTCGCCTGAGTTTTGCCCCGGCTGGCTCGGATTCCGCTGGCCGGGCTGGCTCGAGTTCGGCCCCGGCTGGCTCGCGCTCGGCGCAGGCGCAGTCTGCTCCAGCGCAAAGCTTGCCTGCGCCTTGGCGGCTGCGTTGTCATTCAACTTCAGCTCAGCCTTGTACGTTCCCGGCTTGGCGCCTTTGGCGGTGTTTCCGCAGCCCGACGCGGACGTTCCTCCATTCCACGTGAGCGAGACGGTTGCGGTGTAGCCGCGGTCAAGCAGCAGTCGCTTGCTCTCCGCGCCGCCGTGGCACGCGGCGATCGAGGCGACCTGGGCCGACCCGCTCGTGATGTTGACGTCGAGATTGGACCATCCGACGTCGATGTAACACGGATGGGACTTGGAGGCGTTGCGAAGCGTCGCCTGAAAAGCCACCGGCCGCCCGGCGGAGCCGCCTTTCGTCGTCAGCGTCGTCTGCACCAGCTCGGACGTGCACTTCACCGGTTTGTAGTCGTTGGTCGGAACCTTCGTGGCAGTCTCGTCCTGCTCGCTGATTCTGGCAAGGACGAATCTCATGCCGACGACCACCACGACGACGAGGACGGCGACGAGCGCTCCGAATCCGAGGCGACGATTGACCCTGGCTCTGCGCTCCCTCTCGGCGGCCGCCCGGGAGCGGGCCCGGGCGGCCGCACTGGGTCTGCTCCGCGGCTGCTGCCGCCTGGCGGGCGCGCCCCGCGCCCCCGC
>CALIHR010000009.1 GCA_938020505.1 uncultured Actinobaculum sp.
CAGGGCGGTGAGCCCCGCCGAAAGGTCGAGCCGAGCCTCGGCGATGACGCCGAGGCTCTCTATAGTCAGCGTCTCAATCACTGAAGCCCTCCTGATCAGCCACAGGCGCCCTCCCGCTCAGCCATGGACGCCTTCCTGCGCGGGGTCGCGCCATCCGCGCACCGGCAGCCTGAATTTCGTCACGAGCCTTCCCGAGAAAGGCGTGTCGTTGAGCCGGGCGAGGAGGACGGGATGCTTTCCCTTGACGGCGGTGATCGTCGAGCCGGCAGCGGCGTTCAGATCTCGCCGTCCGTCGCACCATCCCCGCGCGGTCCCGTCGAGGACGCGCAGTTCCAGCTGCGAGTTCGGCCCTACAACGAGTGGCCGGGTGAACAAGGCATGCGCCGCCACGGGCGTGAGGACCATGCCTTCGACGTCGGGCCACACGATCGGCCCCCCGCCGGAAAAGTTGTAGGCCGTCGATCCCGTCGCGGTCGAGAAGAGGACGGTGTCGACCTTGAATGCCGAGATTTCGCGGCCGTCGACGCCGATGGACACTTCGAGCATGCGGAAATCGGCGTCTTTCTCGATGGCGACTTCGTTGAGCGCCCAGTCTCTTTTCACCTTTCCGTCCGGGCAGACGATCGTGATGTCGATCGTCATTCGCGAATCGACGCCCCACGAACGCTCCGCGATCTGGCGAACCACCTGCGGCGCATCGACGGGGTCGGCCTCCGAGAGAAAGCCGACGTGTCCGTAGTTGATTCCGAGGATCGGCACCCCTGCCGGCCGGCCGAGCTCTGCGGCGTGGAGGATCGTTCCGTCTCCTCCGAGAACGAGGATGAGCTCGCAGTCGGCCACGCTCCGCCTCGTCGGATTCGTCTCCGCCTCGAGCCCCGCCTCCTCGAGCAGACGCACGATTTTCGCCGACGACTCTGCGGCCGCGCCGCGCCTTCGATGCGTGACAACGGCGATGCGTCGCGCCATTCAACTCCTCGCATTCTTTCCCGCAGGCCCTTGGGCCACGGCTTGCTCGATCGCTGCGTCCACGTTCGCGCACGAAGAATCGGCGTCGCCCGCCCGCATGTACAGGAAATACTCTACATTTCCAGCGGGCCCGGGCAGCGGCGAAGGCGCGGCGCCGACGACGGAAAGGCCGCCGGCCGCGGCGCAGTCGGCGACCTTGCGCATAGCCCAGGCGTGCAGGGACGTGTCGCGTACAACCCCTCCGCTTCCGAGCCGCTCCTTGCCCACTTCAAATTGGGGTTTGACTAAAAGGAGGAAGTCGGCGCGGGGGTCGGCCGCCCTCACGAGCGCCGGAATGACGAGCGTGAGCGATATGAACGACAGGTCGCCGACGACGAGGCCCGGCGCGGGGGCGACCAGCGAGGGATCCAGGGTGCGCACATTCGTCCTTTCGACGACGGTGACTCTCGGGTCCTCCCGCAGTCGCCAAGCGATCTGCCCGTAGCCGACGTCGACGGCGACGACGTGCGCCGCCCCCCGCCGCAAGAGAACGTCCGTGAAGCCGCCCGTGGAGGCGCCGGCGTCCAGGCACCTGACGCCTTCTACCGCCGGGCCGTCCTCGCCGAGCAGATCGAGGGCGCCGATCAGCTTCCAGGCTCCCCGCGAAACGTAATCCTCCCGCTCGCTTTCGACGACGAGCAGCGGCTGGGCGGGGTCCATTTGCCGGGCGGCTTTTCGCACGGCCTCGCCGCCGAGGAGCACTCTCCCCGCCGCGATCATTTCCCGAGCATGCTGCCGGGAAGGAGCGAGGTTGCGGCGCACCAACTCGGCGTCGACCCTGATCAGCCGCCCCATGTTCCCTCCTTCACGCCTGAGCCGAGGAAAGGGTGCGCTTCAAGCCTTCGAGCACATCCTCGAGAGAATCGATCGTCTTGTCGACGTCATTGCCATCCGGGTCTCTTTCTTCCGCGCTTTCAAGCTTGCGCAAGGCTTCCTCCGGGTCGAAAGGCGCTTGCGGAACAGGCGGCCGCGGAGAGGGCGAAGTCAACGGACCACCGTGATTTCGCCGACCGCCGCGTCGAGGTCGGCCCCGGCGTCCGCGGCTTTCCAAGCGGCGTACACGAGGGCCCGATATTCGTCGAGGTTCAGGGTTGCGCCCGCGGCCACGTCGATCTCCTTTTCGCCGAAGAGGCGGACCCCGCTCTCGGTCCAGCGGGCCTGGGCCAATCCGACTGTGACTGTTCCCGCCTTGGCGGCGTCTCCGGAGCCGACGTCCTCCCCGCCGTCGACGCGCCCGCCTCCGGTTTGGCGGCTGCGCCCGCCTCCGGTTTCGACGAGCACCTCCGGATACGGCTCGTTGAGCCCTCGCATGTCGTCGCAAAGGAAGGTCGGCCGGACCTCGGGCGGCGCCAGGCAGATGCTGCGGGCGCTGGCGAGGCCCGTGAGAACGTGGAGGCAGTCGATGCCTGCGCTGACGGCGCCCTTGATGTCCGTGTCGAGGTTGTCGCCGATCGCGAGGGGCTTGCGAGAGTCGAGCCCTCGGGCGGCGGCGAGGAAGATTTCCGGCTCGGGTTTGCCGCCCGAGATCGGTTTGACGCCGGTCGAAAGGGAAACCGCGCCGACGAGGGCGCCGTTGCCGACCATCAGCCCGCGCTCGCGCGGAATGACGAGGTCGAGGTTGGTGGCGATGTAGAGCGCGCCCGCCCGGATGGCCAGGGCCGCCTCGGAAAGGTCGTGCCACGTCACGTCTTGGAAAAATCCCTGAAGGACGGCGTCGGGCCCGTCGTCCGCGGAGTGCACGATTTTCAGCCCGCGTTCCTCAACGGCGCCGATAAGCCCTGCCCCGCCGATGACTAGGATTTTCGCGCCTTCTCCGCATCGTTTGGCGGCTATGTCCGCTCCCACCTGCGCGGAGGTCACCACGTCCGCCGCCACGGCTGGAAAGCCGAGGGATGCCAGGTGCCGGGCGACGTCGCCGGTTGTGCGCGAGGCGTTGTTCGTCACGTAGACGTGGCGCAATCCGCTCGCGACCGCGCGAGCGACTTCTTCGGGGGCGTGCTCGATGGCCTCGTTTCCGAGATAGCAGACGCCGTCAAGGTCAAAGAGCCCGGCGTCGTACCGCTCCGCGAGGGTTTGATCCGACGTGCTCACCGCGCATCGCCGCCCTCGGAATCGATCTCCTTTTCGGGGCGAGCCTTGCCTTCCCGGCTCTCAACGCTCTCCCCGCTTTCAACGTCTTCCCGGCTCTCAACCGTTTCGAAGCGCCCCTTGTCTTCCGGGCTTCCTCCGGATGCGAAGCGCCCTTCGGCTCTGGGAATCTCCGCTGCCTCGGAGTCCTTCTCGGCCTTGCAATCCTCCCCAGCTTCGGAATCTCTCCCGGCCTCGGAATCTTTGGGCTCCTCAGACTCGTCAGATTCGCTGCCGTTTCCGGCTTCGCCGCGCTCGCGATCAAACGGAGCGTCGTCCGGCTCAGCCTCATACTGGTCATCGTGGACCTCGGCGTCGTACTGGACGTCGTCGGATTCCGCATCGTACCGAGATTCATCGTTTTCGGCGCCATAACGGGCATCGGCGGGCTCGTCGTCAGAGTCGGCTCCATCCGACTCGCTATAACCGGCGTCGGCGTCGTCAGCGTCGTCGGATTCGTCCTCGTAAAGGTCGACTTCCCCTTCGTCGGAAAGAACGGGCTCCCACGTAGCGCGCAGCTCGTTGGCCTCTTCCTCACGCCCGAGCTCCTCAAGGCGGTCGGCCCGGATGAGCTCGACGCGGGCCCGCAAACTTTCTTCGAAGTTTTCGACCGCGAGTTTCTCGATCACGGCCAGTCCGCCTTCGGAATCGCCTGTGTCAGCCTTGGCGCCGGACGCCACCAGGGCAAGCTCAATCTTCGATTCGGCGTCGAGCCTTGCCAAGGGGATTTCCGAAATGAATGCAAGAGCCTTTTCAGAGCGTCCGAGGCCGCGCTCGGAATCCGCTTCGATAGCCACATGACTGTAATCGTCCGTCATTCGGCGGTAGGTGCGCAGTTCGCGCAAGGCTTCGGAATACCTTCCTGTCATGTAGGCCGCAAGCCCGAGAGCTTCACGCACTACGTCCACGCGCGAAGCGCGGCGATAAGCCGCCTGGGCATGCTCGTAAGACAACTCAGGGTCGACGTCGAGCATCGATCCGGCGTAAACAAGATGGCGCGCAACACGTTCCGAGTTCTCTTTCGAAAGGGTGGCGAGCCGACGGCGCGACTCGGCATCGAGATCCTTTTCGGACACCGAATCCGGAACGATCGGATCACGTCGCCCGCGAGGAACGTCGGCGAACCTGTCTTCGCGTCGGTCAGAGTATCCGCCCCGGTCCTCATAGCGCTTGGA
>CALIHR010000010.1 GCA_938020505.1 uncultured Actinobaculum sp.
CGCCGCTGGGCGGAAACCGGCCGGGCCGGCGGACCCGCAGGGCGTCGGGATTCACCGGCGTCGCCGCCGGAGCCGGCGACGCTCCCCTCGGCGCGCCCCCCTTCGCCCTCCGCCGCGGCCGAAGCGCCGGGCGCCTCGGGCCCGGGAAGGAGGAGGCGCGCGCACAGGAGTTCGAGCTGGAGCCGCGGCGAGGTGGCCCCGACCATCCCGCTGAGCGCCTCGTTCGTCAGGTCGGCCGAGCGGGACGCCCCCCGCGCCCCGAGATGCTCGGCCTGGTTGGCCATGCGCTGATACTGGTCGCGGGGAACGGAGACGAGGGCGTCGTCGGCCCCCTCTCCCGCCAGGGCGATGACGATGAGGTCGCGGAGCCGCTGGAGCATGTCCTCGACGAAACGCCTCGGGTCGTGCCCCGATTGGACCACGCGTTCGACAACCGAGAAGAGGGTCGATCCGTCCCTGGCGGCTATGGCTTCGACGGCGTCGTCCAAAAGCGAGCCGTCGGTGTATCCGAGCAGGGCGATGGCGTGGGCGTAGTCGAGCTCTCCGCCGTCGCTGCCGCCCATGAGCTGGTCGAGCACCGAAAGCGAATCGCGCACCGATCCCCCGCCCGCTCGCACGACGAGGGGCAGCACGCCGCCGCCGACCTCGATTCCCTCCTCGCCGCAGATGCCCGCCATGTAGTTTTCGAGGGTCTCCGGCGGGACGAGCCGAAAGGGGTAATGGTGGGTGCGCGAGCGGATCGTCCCGATGACCTTTTCAGGCTCCGTCGTGGCAAATACGAACTTGACGTGCGGCGGGGGCTCCTCCACGAGTTTGAGAAGCGCGTTGAACCCCTGATTCGAGACCATGTGGGCCTCGTCGATGACGAAGATCTTGTACCTGTCGCGCGCGGGGGCGAAAGCGGCGCGTTCGATGAGCTCGCGGGCGTCGTCGACGCCGCCGTGGCTCGCCGCGTCCATTTCGACGACGTCGAGGCTTCCCCCTCCCCCCAGCGACAGCTCGCGGCACGACTCGCAGACCCCGCAGGGCGTGTCCGTCGGCGCTTCGGCGCAGTTGAGGCACCTGGCCAGGATGCGGGCCGACGTCGTCTTGCCGCATCCGCGGGGCCCCGAGAAGAGGTACGCGTGGGCCGTTCGATCGGCGCGCAGCGCGGCCATGATCGGCTTCGTCACGTGTTCTTGGCCGATGACCTCTTGAAAGGTCTGCGGACGGTAGCGTCGGTACAGTGCCATGCTCACGGCATAAGTCTACGGGCGCCCTCCGACATTTCGTGGAGCGTTCTTCCCAAGCTGACGCCCGGCGAACCGAAAGCGCCCCCGCAAAGAAAGTGTGGCGCCCTGCGCACGCGTATGGTCGTCAACGCCGGCATGCGGCAAGATTATAACCAGCGACAACACGGGTTCATCGATTATCGGAGGGAAACAATGAGGATCCGCAGCATCTTGGCCTTGGCTTTAGCTTCACTGTGCGCAGCGTCGGGCTGCGGTCTTCAGGCCACTTTGAGCCCGGAGCCCTCCCCTTCGCCGTCTGCCACGGCCGACGGCCCGAAGATGAAAGTCGAAGACAGGAGCAACAGGAAAGCCAGGCAGAGGAGCTTCGACCTGCCGCAGGACGGCAAGACGGTGAGGATCGACGGCGGCACCGACATTCCGCCGGGAAGGTACGGAATCTTCGTCAGCGGCAGCCCCCAGGAGCCGATCAACGTTTTGGACTCCCGCCCGGACGTCTCCGAGGCCCGGCCCTTCTACTCGCAGAACTTCGAAATACCCCAGACGGCGGTGTCCGCGCCGAATGTGGCGGCCTACACCATGGACATCTCCGAAGACGAACGCATCACCGTGAACGTCAAGGGCGGGGCCAAGCTGCTGTTCAGACCCCAGATGACTTCCAAGCACGACGACATTTCCGTCCCCGGCGAGTGGGTGGCCGGCGTCGATTTCCCCGCGGGCAGCTACAAGGTCAAGGCCTCCGCCCCGTCCATGACGAGGATCTACAGGGCCGACGGCTCGCGCACGTTCCGCGGGGTGCTGGGGCGCAAGGACGAGGCCCCCGTCAGGCAGAGGTTTGACGACGGCGACGTCCTCGCCTACAACCCGATCGCGGGGGACCCGAGCTCCGCGCCGACGGCGAAGTTGACGCTCGCCAAGGCCGCGGACGCGACGGCGTCGCCCTCCTCGCCCGGCTGGAAGGACACCGCGCCCAAGAGGGCGGCCGGCTCGCCGATCCCCCTCAACGCCAAGGACACCTACAGGGTGGGCAATCAGATCCCGTCCGGCTATTACAAGATCCGGGCGGTGGCGCCCGAACAGCTGGCCAGCCTGACGTTCACGATGCACAAGGACAGGAGCCAGGCGCTGGGAAGGATCCTTGTGGAGAACTCGGACCGCTCGCCGATCCCCCGCGAGAACCTCGCCGACGTCCATCTGGTGAGCGGGCAGAGCGTGAACGTCGACGCGAAGGCGGTGAACGCCGGCGCCACCTATCACCAGCAGGGCAGGGGTGAGCCGGTGCTTCAGCTCGTGCCCGCGGACAAGCCGAAGGCCGACGTCGCAAAGCTGACGCGCTCCTCGCTGCTGGTCGGCAGCGACATACCGGAGGGAACCTACGAGGTGACCGTGACTGAGCGGGGGTATTACGACGTCATGGTCGCCAGCTCGGCCGCTATCACCTACTGGTTCACGAACATCGGCCGCACCCGAAACGAGAACACCGCCACAATCGAGCTGCGCAAGGGCGAGTTCATCACGACCGACACGAACAGCTACGTCCAACTCGCAAAGATGAAGTGAGGCGCGGGCCCGAGGGCGCGCAAAACGGGCAGCCCCCGAAGCTGCGGTCCCGCTGGTCACCCGGCCGCCCGGACTTCCCCGCCCGACTCGGGGCTGCGAAGTCCCCGGGGCTTGCAGACCTGCCGGACCTCGGGCTGTCGCGCCTGCCGAGTCTGCCCCTGCCGCCGGCTTCAGCCTCTGCATCGACCTTCGCTCGGCTTGAAGCGCCGCCAGACCTCCGAGCCTCAACGCCCTCCCGGCAGCGCGGTTCCCGTTCAGATCAAATCGCCTCTCCGCATTGGCCGGCATCCTGCCCGGGTCTCTTCGCCTCTCCGGATTTCCTGTGCGCCCGCTCAAGACTCAGTCGCCTCCGCATTGGGCGGAATGAAGGACTCCCCACGCACCCGCCAGAGCCCGCATACCCTTGCTGCCTTCCAGCCCTGGGGGAGTTTTGCGAGGTGACGCCGCATGAGGAGCCGCGCTCAAGTCTACGGCACAACCGGCATCCGCGCCAACGGGGAAGGCGCCAGTGCAGCAACGGACCGCGCCGGGGCGACGAACCGCGCCTGGGCAACGAACCGCGCCTGGGCAACGGATCACCCCGGAGCAACGAACCGCTCCGACCGGTGCAATGCGCAGACGCGACAGCCGACCGCACATTGACGCCCTTCCAGGCGTCAGAGCATCGAATGGCTTTCAGCGCAGCAGCCAGACGCCAATGCGACAACCTGGAATCGACAACGAGCCTGTTCCTCATGCGGGCTCGCTATAACGCGAGGCACCGCGCGGTGCGTTCGAGGTCACGTCGATGATTCGGCGCATGTCCAGAATTTCGGCTATGCTTGTGGGGCGCATTGCGCGCCAGGAGGATTCGCCTAGTGGCCTATGGCGCACGCTTGGAAAGCGTGTTGGGTGCAAGCCCTCGGGGGTTCGAATCCCCCATCCTCCGCCGTTTCTGTTTCACGGGGAATGATCCGTTTCATGGGCAATGACTTTATTATAACGTTTAAAGCAGTTCTTATTACCATTCCAGCCATCGAAACTGTCATTGGCTTTTCCATCGGTGTAAGACCATCGAATTAGCGGGGCCTAGTTGCCTGACGGCGGTTGCCGGTTCTGACGTTGTTTTGGTTTGGCGTCTCGTCTCAATCAGTTGAGGCATGGAAAGGTTGGGTGCGTCAGGGCCGGCCAAGCAGCGTCGGGGCTTTGAGGGCCGTTTTCGAGCCAGGGCCTCGTGAGGGCACAAGAACAAGAGGCGATCACTCCAAGCCTGCGGCGCTGTCCACCGCATAGGGTTGGGTCCAGGTCACTGGGATGAAGCCTAGCTTGGTCAAAATCGGCGCCGAGGTCGGCAGCGCGTCCACCCAAAGGGTCTCGGCCCCCGCCTCGATGGCGGCGGCTATGCGGCTGAGCACCGTCGTGGTGAAGTGTCCGCGCCGTCGATGCGCGGGAGCGGTGCGGCCCCCGGCCAGCTCTGCCGCCGCGCACGAACGGTCCACGAGAAGGCGGCCGGCTGAGACGGGCGAGCCGTCGACGTAGACGATGTGAACTTGGAGGCGGTCGGGCTTGTCGGCCATGGCGGCGGCGAGTCGGCTACACTCAGCGTCGACCCCGCTGCGGCCACACTCCCGGGAGATCCGAGCGTAGTCGGCGAGTTGGGCGACGCTGGCTCGAACCGCCGGCGAGGCCGCCTCCATCCCAGCTCTCACGGCTTCCGGGAGCCGGCGGAGGTCGAGAGCCAAAACCGTCTCCCGACCCCCGGCGATCAGCCCTGCCTCCAGCAGCGCCGCATCAAGCCGTGCAGGCCGGTCATGGCCGTAGAGCTTCCATTCAAACTGCGCGCCCCTCTCGCGCGCTAAAGAGATCTCGCGGCCGATGACGTCCGGCAGCGTGGACTCGGGACACGCGCTGTAGACGATTCTGACTTCCGATCCATCGGCGCTGGTTTCCCTGACGATCGGCCCTGGAGCGAGAATTCCCGAGCGCCGTCGGATTGTATCGAGTGTCGCCAGCAGCGGCTCAGACATGTCAATCCCCCTTTCGGCCGCGCCCGCGCTTTTACGCCGTCCAGGAGGCGCTCCGCGCTGCGGCACATGATATCCGTCAGACAATGAACCAGGCATTCATGGGCACCTCAATCACCCGGGTGTCTCAGCCGCACAAGCCGAGCCGCCCGGGGTTCAAATGCTTCAGCTGCTCAGGCGGTGCCAGCCGGAGCCCGAGTTCTCCCTCGGGTCAGCGGCCCTCTTCGGCGTGTAGTCGAAACCGTGGACCTTGACCGTGATGGGCTTGGTCTCCCTGTGCAGGAGCCTGTCGTCGTCGTCCTTGTTCCCGGTCTGCGGCCACGAGCACCAGGCGTTCAGGTGCATACGCGTGGTCGCCGTCGGCGCCGGGACGTTCTCGGTGCGGCTCCCCTCCCGCAGAAGGCTGGTGCGATTGCCGTCCCACAGACGCCAGGTGATCTTCCCGGGCTCCCACTTGACGTCCATGTGATAGGTGCGCGTGGCCTCGGGCATCACGTAGGGGCTGATCTCGAACGACTTGCTGTCGCTGTCCCTGTAGTACGTGAACTTGGCCCGCATCTTGTTGTCTTTCTCGTGCCACCGCGAAGTCTCGATGAGGTCGACTTCGCTATTGCCTTTCGTGGCATTCGAACCCCAGTCATATGTGAAAGCGCCGAATACTGAATGTTCGTCGAATTCACGAGTGTTCGATGTGAAAGAAAAGCTGTAGTCTCCGTAGCCGACGGCGTCGGCGCTGACGATCTCCGAACCGGTCATCAAACGCTTTCCGCGGTTGTAGTTGAGCTTCAAAACCAGATCATTGCCTGAAACGGAGGCGTTGTCCTTGGACCATTCGTCAGTCCGCATCGGGCCGCCGTCGTTCCAAGCGCTGTCGCGCACGTACCAGTCACGCCCAGCCCACCTGAGTTTGGACGCCTTCCCGTAAGGGGGCTCGCCGTTTTCCGCCGGCCGCACCTGAGTTTGGGCGGAGCCGGCAGCGGGGCCCGCACTTGCAGGGCCGCCCGGAAAAGCCATGGATGCTGCGCAAACTGCGGCAGCCAGTGCGACGTACCTTCTCTTCATCTATATTTCTCCTTTGCCGTATGAGGATGTGCATCGTCGGGGAGCGAGTCGAAATGCGCGTTCGTTCGCCTCTAATCTTCCATTCCCGTGCCTCAATCATCCCTTCTCGCGGCCCTGCGCGAAAAGGGGAGTTCGTCCCGAATTTTAACGATAAAGCTCGTTTAGAATTGTAGACTTGTTGATAAATCATTTTAATTTAAAACAACACTATCGGATGTAAATTTTGCCAAACGGTGTGCGACGAAGTTTGACAGCGAGACTCAGGCCACCTGAGGTCTTGCAAGGCTTGCCGCAGAAACTCCGATTCGGTTGAGAGGTTAGGCGCAGCACGACGCAGCCCTTCCGGCGCGGCACTCGGCATGACGCCCTCAAAGGCCCGCAAGGCCTCTCTCGGCCATCGGCACGTTGGACTCCCCCAGCCGGATCCGCCAGGCGCCGCAGTCGCCGTCGTCGGCGGCGATCCAACGAGAACGGAGTCGCCCGCCGTCATTGACGACGCCGACGAAGAGGGCCGTCCAGCCCGGGCGCGACAGGCGCTCGAGCCCCGCGCGCCACCTGGCGAGCACGCAATTGAGGTCTTCAACCGCCTCGGCGGGCATCCATCCTTCGAAGCCGCGGCCGTTCCAGATTAGAAGTGCGTAGGTCCGGATTCCGGGGAGGGCGCCGTCCGCGTTGGCCACAAGCGCGACCTTCGACCAATCCCACACGACGCTCGCCGCGGCGGCCGCAAGGACATTCACGACCTGAGCGGCAAAGGGCTCGCCCGCCTCGCGCGCTTCAAGGCTGCGGCCGCGGGTTTCAAGGCTGCGGCCGCGGGTTTCGAGGCTGCGGCCGCGGGTTTCGAGGTCGCGTTCCCAGGGCATTGGACCTTCTTTCTTCGGAGCCGTCCCTCGGGCGGCCTTTCCCAGTTCGAAGCAGCAAGTGCACAGCGGCGAGCGCAGCCGCGAGCCGTCGCGGCGCACAGACGCCGACGCAAGGCTCGCGAGCGCCTTGAGCAACGCCTGCGAACGCCAACAGCGAGGCCGCCGACGCAGACCGCCAGGAGCACCTGCGCGCGACAGTCAAACGATTCACAGGCGTAAGCGACGCGAGCCGCGAGCAGGAAGCGAGACGAACCGCAGGCGCTGATCTCTAAGCCGGCACGCCGCGCGTGAAGGCGCGCCAACCGCATAATACCCTGCCCCGCCCCCGCTTCTTTCGATGCGCGCAACAGAGTTCGACGCACCTATGACATACACCACTTTCTTGATTGCGGCCGCTTCCGACGTCGTCTGCGCCGCCCCCGCGGGCATCGACACGAGAGGGCGCTGAGCTCCTGAAGGGCGGAATGGCAACGGATGGCGACGTCGTCGTACCTCCCCCGCCCGGCGCTCCCGCATGCCAAACGGTTGGGGCGCGGCGTCGAGAAACAAGCCCGTCGGCATCGGAAGGCCAGACCGCCGGAAAGCGAAGAGACCCCATCTTACTCCCGGAGAGCGCAACCTTTTCACGATGTCGCCCTCAAACTCGCTGAACAATGCTATCGTGTTTGCGTTCTGACGCATTATGGTACTCAAGTCCGATTCCTTTCGGTTTCCAGGGCGGCCTCGGGCATGGCGCGCCTCTCAGAAATGAGCTTAGATTCACGCACAATTTAAGGTAGGGTAGGTGGCAACAAAAGCAGTTGCGCTTAAGCACGCAGCCGGTACGCGGCAGCGGTGTTTCACGCACCAGACGCGACAGCGGTGCTTTGCACGCACTGGCCCGCCGCTTGAGATCCGCGGGGGCATACAACCAACTGAATCAGGCAACCGAATCCGCACCAGCCAAGCGAAAGAACAATATCTATGACCACACCCGACATCCCTCGGAGCGAGATAGCGAACGCGCTCGAGTTTCGCCACGCTTGCAAGGCTTTCGACGCGAGCAGGAAAATACCCGATTCCGACGTCGAACTGATCGTGGACGCGATTCGCCTCGCCCCCAGCTCCTACGGCTTCGAGCCGTGGAACGTCATCGTCGCGCAGAGCGAGGACCTGAGGAACGCAGTAAAAGCGTTCGCGGGAAACAACGCCGCGCGCTTCGACGCCAGCCACTTCCTCATCTTCACCGCGAAGACGGGCCTGCAGATCACGCGCAAGGGCGGTCACATCGACCACATCCTGCGGGACGTCCGCGATCTTGACGACGACGAGGCAGCCGACTTCAAGGCCTTCTGGAACAAGTGGGCCGAGCGGGACTTCAAACTGATAACGGCCGACGTCGTGCATCAGTGGGCCGCGCGCCAGGCGTACATCGCGCTCGGCGGGGCGATGCTGACGGCCGCGGAGCGCGGAATCGACTCGTGCCCGATCGAGGGGTTCTCGATCGACGGCGTGCGCGAGATCCTGACCGAGCGAGGCCTCATCGACCCCACGGACTCCGCGCCTGTGGTCATGCTCGCTCTGGGGTACCGAGCCGGCGGCCAGCCGGCGCATTCGAGGCGCGACCTCGAAGAGATCGTCCGCTGGGCCTGACCGCGGCGGGCGGACGCGCGCCGCGGAGCGCCGGGGCCTGCGCCCCGGCCGGAGCCGCCGCACGCAGGCCCAAGCGCCTTCAGCAGCCGCAAACGGATCAAGAACCCGAAGTCACGCAGGCCGAAAGAGGCCAAAAGGAGGCCAATCAGCAGGCAGCCAGCACATAAAAGGGGCCCGGGAGAACCCCCACACGAATTCCCCCGGGCCCGGTTTCACGCCCTCGTAGACGTGGATGGCGGTCGTGGTGACTAATCAGCTTCGCGCAAAGCCGATGTACTTCCAGGACCGACCGAATGTGGCGGTGGTGGACTTCACCGCCACAGGTGACGACCTTCGACGCACCCCGAACGTCGCCACCAGTCTTTATAACGTTTCGATAACATGAGCGTAGGCGGAGAAGTTCAACTATGCACGTCGAAAGCATGGGTCTTCCAACCCATCTTGCCCAACTTGACATTCGCTTTCGTCACAGCTTTCACATCATGCACTCCCTCGCACAACCTTCGCCCCTTTCGCAGCGTTTCGACCAATCGGCGTCGTGACGCCGTTTTCGGGGAGCACCCGTTGCGGCTGCGCCCGTCGGCCGCCGAGCCCCTCGGGAGCAAAACCTGTTACCCACCCCACGACAATCAACTTAACGGCTTCGTTAGTTGTTTCCGTCACACTTCCCGCATCGAGCGGTTTTCACTCGAAGTCTCTGCGCAGGGCGCTCACACGAAACTCCCACGCGACGCCTTTTGCGGGGCTCCTGCAATGCGCCTTGCGGAGTCTCGCGGGGCGCCTCCCAGATTTTGCGGGGCGCTCAGCCGGAGAACCGGCAGCGTCTGAGCGTGAAAAGGCCAACGTGGCGAACCTCCAAGCCTCAATTCGGTTCCCGCATATGCATCCTCGGCGTCGCTGGACTACCGTATAACCTGTGAGTGAGGACAATTCGGCACGCGCCGCCTACCGGCGCAAGATGCAGCAGCGCCAAACGGTGCTCTTCAGCTCGTTGACGGCCGCTTTGGCCGTCATCATGGTCATAGCCATGCTCATCTGGACGAAAGTCATTCCGTTCCCCTTCGAGCCCAGCTTTGCGAGGGACGAGGACCCCAACAAGGTGGTCACGCCGTGCATAGCCGACGGCTCGAAGGCCACCGAGGTTTCCTCGATCACGGTCAACGTTTACAACGCGACGAACCGCACGGGCATCGCGGACGAGGTCGCGAAATCTTTCAAAACGTCGGGCTTCAGCGTGGCGCAAACCGAGAATTGGGGCGGCGAAACGGCGATCAAAGAGCCCGCTCGGATCGTTACCGGCCCTCGCGGCATCAACGCCGCCTATACGACGGCCCAGTACATCCCGGACTCCGTCGTCCACTACGATCCCTCGATAAACGACGAGACGATCTCCGTTGTCCTCGGCGTCGGCTACGACAAGGTGCTCGAAGCAAAAGACGTCAAGAGCAAGAACCCGAAAGGCAAGCTGACGGCGGCCAAAGGCTGCGTGCAGGTCAGCAACCACGGCAAGTGACGGCGTCGGCCCCGCCTGCCCAGCCGGCAACGATGCGGGACGGCCGACGACGTCGGGCCTGGCCGCTCGGCTGGCGGCGACGTCGGGCGGCCGAACGCGGCACGCAAAGCAAACTCGACCGACAACAGGCCGAACGCCTGCTGGCGCTGCGTTCGCCGAGGCTCTAGCCTTGCATTCTGGCGGATCGCAGCGCCCCTTCTTCCAGTTCAGCTCCGGCGGGCGCCGACGCCGGCGTCGCCGGCTCCTGACGCGTCCCGCACACGGACGCGAGCAGGCGCATGGCGTGGAAGATCGCAATGGCGGCGAACGAGCCCAGGGCGATGCCCTCAAAGGCCATGTCCCCCGCAACCCAGGTGTAGTTGGCGATGGCCACCACCATCGCGACGGCCGCGGTGTTGAGGTTGACGGGGTCGGAGAAATCGACCTTGTTCTGAACCCAGATTCGAACGCCGAGCATTCCAATCATGCCGTAGAGCACGGTCGCGGCGCCGCCGAGGACGCCGGCGGGAATCGTCGCGACCGCCACGCCGAACTTCGGCAGGAACGACAGGCCCAGGGCGAAGAGCGAGGCCACCACGTAGGCGGCGGTCGAGTACACCTTGGTGGCGGCCATGACGCCGATGTTCTCGGCGTACGTCGTGGTTCCCGAGCCGCCTCCGCTGCCCGCGAGGGCCGTTGAGACGCCGTCGGCGAAGAGAGCGCGCCCGGTGACGCCGTCGAGATTCCGGCCGGTCATCGCGGAAACGGACTTGACGTGGCCGATGTTCTCGGCCACGAGGACGAGCACGACGGGAACGAAGAGGCCCAGAAGGGCGACGTCGAAGGCGGGGGCGTGGAATTCGGGGAGCCCGAGCCATCCGGCGCCGGAGATCGAGCCGAAATCCACCTCGCCGCGCACGCACGCAACGGCGTATCCGAAGAGGACGCCGAACAGGATCGACAGGCGGCCGACGATCCCCTTGAAGCAGACCGTGAACAGAAGGATCGCGACGATCGTGGAAATCGCCGTGACAGGGGCCTCCTTGACGTTGTTCCAGGCGCTGGGGGCCAGGTTGAAGCCGATGAGCGAGACGATCGCTCCGGTCACCACGGGCGGCATGAGCTTGTCGATCCAGCGGGTTCCGGCAAAATGCACGACGAGGCCGATGGCGGCGAGGGTCAGGCCCGTCGCTATCACGCCGCCCTGGGCGAGCGCCAT
The DNA here is from genome assembly GCA_938020505.1 of uncultured Actinobaculum sp. Lineage (GTDB taxonomy): Bacteria > Actinomycetota > Actinomycetes > Actinomycetales > Actinomycetaceae > Peptidiphaga. The sequence continues at coordinate 11,061 of CALIHR010000010.1, forward strand.
CTTGTGAGAGTCGATCGCCATCCCCGATTTCGAACTGTACCCCGTCACGGCGGCGATGGGCGCGATGAGCGCGAAGGAGGATCCGAGATAGCTCGGCAGCTTCCCGTTCGTGATGAGGAAGAAGAGAATCGTGCCGACGCCGGTGAAGAAGAGCGTGGTGGAAGGGTTGAAGCCCGTGAGAATGGGAACCAGGAAGGTCGCGCCGACCGAACATCGCCACGACGTGCTGGGCGCCGATGCCGACGGTGCGGGGCCACGAGAGCCGCTCCTCAGGGGGAACCACCTCCCCCGGCTCGATCGTGCGGCCGTTTCCGTGCAGTTTCCAACCTAAAGCCATGGGGTCCTCTCCCGTCGCGTCACGGGCGCCCGATGGGGTGCCCGATCTAGCGTAGAGCATGCCGGCAGCCGGACGCGTTTGCCCCGCCGACGGGCCTGTTTCACGCCTATCGCAGTCGGCGGCAAAGCTTCCAGCGGCTTCTCCGAATGCCGTCGCAGCGCTGGTTTCCTTCTGGCCCGGCTGGGCGGGCCGGCAGAAAGGCAGCGGAATCGTCACTTGAAGGCCCATGAGCCGACGCAAAGCGAGTTCGCCGTTTGGCGGTTCTTCCCGCGCGGAAGGGCCTGCGGCAGTCGGACGTCGCCGCCGGGGCAGGAATCGATCCGCGCAACGCCGTCGCCGTCATCGGGGCGCTTCACAAGCGGGGGCTGGTCGCCTCCCAGCCCGACCCTGAGGACGGGCTGGCCAAGACGCTCAGAATCTCGCGGCTCGGCTCACAGCTGTTGAACCGCTTGCACGCGAGGTTGGCGCCCGAGCGCAAAGTTCTTCGCCGCGCTGTCGCCGAGCGAGCATTCGACCCTGTGCTCGCTTCTGGAGAGGGTCTATCGCGAACGGCAGGCTCAGGCGCCGTCGCGGCGGTAGAGAACCTCGACGAACTCGACCACGACGTCGCCCCCGGGGTCGAACTCGATTCCCAACGCCGCGCATTCTCGCGCGAAAAAGCCTCGGTGCTCGGCTTTCCATTCGTCGAGGGTCCCCTCGCCCTCGGCCTGCGCGATCTCGGGGCCGACGTCGGCGAAGGGGATCTTGCGCACATCCGTGGTGCGCAGCAGGGCGAGCGGCCGGTCCGCGCCGTCGCACATGATGGACAGATCGCCGACCTCGGGGATGTCGATTCCCTCCGCCTCGTAGGAGGCGAGCCATGCGGAGGTCGCGCTCTTTTCGCCGTCGAGCACCAGCTTGGCGAGGCGGTCGGACGTCTCCGGGCTGTCGCCGAAGGCGAAGGCCGGAGGCCTCAGAGACGCGGCGTCGTCCTGGCCGAGGACGGCCTCCAACGGGGCGATCCCCGCCACGTTGCGTGCGCGCGTCCAGAAGGCCTCGAGCTCCGCCTCCGTTTCGGCGTCGGGGACGGCGCCGCTTGCGGAGCCTTCTGCCGAGGGGCTGCGGTCCGAAGGGGCTCCGCCGTCCGAGGATCTGCCGTGGTCCGAGGCGGCGTCGTTTGCGGAGCCCTCCTCTGAGAGGCCGGGGTCGACATCGTCCCGTCCGGCGGCCTCGCTGTCATTCCTGCTCATAAGAGCCCTTTCTGCGTTGGATCGTCTGACCTGCGGGCTTGCGCTCGCGGGGCTTTCTTCCTACGGGCATGCGTTTGTCGGGTTCCCGACCGCCAAGCCCTCGGCTTTCGCATCTTCGGCCGCCTCGTTTTCGGCCGCCGCTCTTTCGACCGTCAAGCCTTCAGTTTCCAGGGCGGTTTGAATCCACTGCATCGTGAGGATTCGAGCTGCGGCGTTGACCACGAGGGCGCCTCCGACCGCCGCGGCGACCTTCCCGCCTGTTCGCCGCCACGAGCGCAGTCCGCCGGCGAAAAGGACCGATCCGACTCCTGCCTGAATCGAGGAAACGATTTCCGTCACGCGCGGACGGTCGACGAAGAGCCTGCGATACGCCTGCCAGTATCCGGTCTTCGACTTCGACTCCCCGACCGATCCGTAGGCGACGCTCGTCTGAATCCTCTGGGGCAGGGGCTTCGGCTCGAATACGATTGCGCCTGGAATGGCGGTCGCACTGAGCAGGCCGGAGAGGAAATCGGCGATCTCCTGCGGAAGGCCGAGAGCGGCGACGAGCATCGCGGGGGCGGCGTGCGGGTCGGCGTGCAGTGCCTCCTCGATGCGCGCGGCGTCGACGGCGGTGACCGTCTGGGCGATCCGCTGGGAGATGGCCCCGGACCCCAGCTCTCGGGCGACGAAATCGGAGGCGGCGGCGTCGGCCTTCGCCCACGGCACGGGCTCGAGCTCGTCGTCCCAGCGCCACACGAGGCGCGGCCCGCGGCAACGCACGGACAGCACCGGGGCGTCCAAGCCGGACGGATCGGTGCTCAAGGCGATCGCGAAGCCCGGCTTGCCGGCCCTCCGGGCGTCCTCAGTCCCGTCGAGCTCCATCGCCACGGCGCACGCGCCCTCCATGCGGAAGACGGCGAGGGAGCGCCGATTGGCGGCTGCGAGCCCGGGCATCTCCGCCAAGGCGATGTCCGAAACGATGAGCATCGGTCCCTTGAACTCGGGGATGTCGTCGCCGGTTTCATCGCCGGCTTCGCCGCCTGCCTCCTCACAGGCGTCTTCGGCGGCGCCATCGCAGGCTTCGTCGGCGGCCTGCCGTTCGAGCGCCTGGAGGGAGGCGACGTCCACGTCGTCGCCCTCGACGTCGACTTCGCCGAGGTCGATGTCTCCCCACGCGATGATCCCGCCCATGTCGATCTGGAGCTTGCGGAGCGCCCCGTCCATCTCCTCGACGAACTCGGCCAGCGTCGGGCCGGGCGAGGCCGCGCCGTCGTCGTCGAGGACGGCGATGCGCCTCCTTCGCCCGGTGACCGCGAGCTCGAGGCGGTAGCCGTCATCCCCCGCCGCGGCGCCCCTTCCGGGGATCCGCCGCTCAGCGAGGAAGTTCTCGATGTCGTTCACCGACGCGAGTGCGGGATCGAGTCGCAGAATGTCGCCGTTGACGGGACGCCAAGTAACCATTGTTCCTCCTACTGCGAGCGCGCCCGAAGGCGGTCGATTTGGTAGAGCGCGATTCCGGTGGCAACCGCGGCGTTGAGGGAGTCGAGCTCGGCCGCGATGGGGATCGATGCGGTCGCGTCGCACGTTTCGCGGGTGAGCCGGGCGAGCCCCTTGCCCTCCGAGCCGGTCACGAGAACGATGGGGGCGTCGGCGAAGGAAATGTCCTCGATCGCCGTGTCGCCGCGTCCGTCGAGCCCGACGACGAAGTACCCGCGGGCCTTCAGCTTGCCCAGGGCCGCGACGAGATTCGGCACGCGGGCAGCGGGAACGCGGGCCGCCGCCCCGGCCGAGACCTTCCACACCGTGGCGTTCACGCCGGCCGAGCGCCGTTCGGGCACGACGACGCCGTCCGCGCCGAAGGCGCTGGCCGAGCGCATGACCGCCCCAAGGTTGTGCGGATCCGTCACCGAGTCGAGCGCGACGACGAGCCCCGGCCTGCCGGCGCGCGCACCCCTGCCTGCCCGCTCGACGAGGTCCTCGACGTGCGCGTACTCGTAAGGCGGGACCTCTATGGCCACCCCCTGGTGGACCGCGCCGTCGGTCATTCGGTCAAGCTCCGTGCGCGAGGCCTCGAAAAGCGGCGCGCCGAGGGCTGTCGCAGTGCGAACCACCTCGCCGAGGCGCTCATCGCTCGCGACGCCTCCCGAAACGAAGACGCGAGAGAGGGGAATCCCGCTCCGCACCGCCTCGAGAACGGCGTTGCGCCCGGCGATGAGCTCATGCCCGGGGGCGAGGTCCAGCTCCGGACGCAGCCGATTGGCCTTCTCCAGCCTGGCCTGCTCCTGACGCGCCGCCTCCGCCGCCGCCTTGCGCTTGTGCGCGGGATGGTAGACGCGGTCCTCCGCCTTCGGCGTCGGCCCCTTGCCTTGAAGGCGGCGCCGGTTGTTTCCGCCGGATCCGACGGTGGCGCCTTTCTTGCCCTTCGGGCGTTTCGTCCTGCCGTCGGCCATCAGCGTCCCTCCACATGCCAGCGTGCGCCCTCGGGCGAGTCTTCGACGACGACGCCGGCCGCGGCCAGCGAATCCCGCACCGCGTCAGCCGTGGCCCAGTCCTTGGCCGCCCGCGCCTCGGCGCGGCGCTCGAGCATGTCGGCCACGAGCGCGTCGAGCGCCTTGCGGACGGCGCCGGACCCGGCCCCGCTCCGCCACTGGGGGCTGAGCGGGTCGAGCCCCAGAATGTCGAGCATCGAGCGGACCTCGAGCTGGGCGCGCCTGACGCCCCCCGGGTCGCGCTCGCTCAGCGCGGTGTTGCCCTTGGTGACGGCGTCGTGCACGGCCGCGAGCGCCCCGGAGACGTTGAGGTCGTCGTCCATCGCCGCCGTGAACTCGGCGGGAAGGCGGTCCGGGCCGAGGGACGCCACCTCGTCGAGGCCGATCTCCTCGGCTTCGGCGGCGCGCGCAACGAAGCCGGCCAGACGGTCCCAGACGGCCTGCGCCTCGGCGAGGGTCGCGGGCGAATAGGCGACCGTCGAACGGTAGTGCACGGTTCCCAAGGCGAACCGCAAGATGACGGGCGGGACCTCGCGCGCGACGGCCTCGACGGTCAGAGAGTTGCCGAGCGATTTGCTCATCTTCTCCCCCTCGATCGTCACCCACGCGTTGTGCATCCAGTAGCGGGCGAACCCGCGCCCCGCCGCGTGCGACTGGGCCTGTTCGTTCTCGTGGTGCGGGAAGCGCAGGTCGATCCCGCCGCCGTGGATGTCGAACGTCTCGCCCAGATAGCGGCCGGCCATGGCCGAGCATTCGATGTGCCAGCCGGGCCTGCCTCTGCCCCACGGCGCCGCCCACGCCGCGGTCTCGGGCTCGCCCGGCTTGGGAGCCTTCCACAGCGCGAAATCATGCGGATTGCGCTTGTCCGGCTCGACGTCGGACTCGTCCACCGACATGTTCGCCAGCGACTGGCGGGTGAGGGAGCCGTAGTCCGGGAGGCTGGCGACGTCGAAGTACACGTTCCCGGGATTTCCGACGTAGGCGTGCCCGGCGTCGAGAATGGCCTGGATGAGCTCGATCTGGTCGGCGACGTGCCCGGTGGCCCGCGGCTCGTACGTGGGCGGAAGGACTCCGAGCGTGCGATATGCCTGCGAAAACTCCCGCTCGTAACGGTAAGCCCACTCCCACCAGGGGCGGCCGGCCTCGGCGGACTTGCGCAGAATCTTGTCGTCGATGTCCGTGACGTTGCGGATCATCCGCACGTCGTACCCGCTGCGGCGCAGCCATCTTGCAAGCACGTCGAAGGCGAGCGCCGAACGCATATGGCCGATGTGCGGGGCGCCCTGGACGGTTGCGCCGCACAGGTAGATCCCCGCCCGGCCCGGTTCGAGCGGTTCGAAATCTCGCAGCGAGTGCGCAGCGGAATCGTAGATCTTCAAGCTCACCCCCCTAGGGTATCCAATGAGCGCCGCAAAGGGTTTGATTTGGCTCACCGCACGCCAGCGGCCGAGGGTTTGCGCCCGCGCTCGGCGTGCGCGGCAAGTAAATGCACCGTAAAGTAAAAGGCATGAGTACTCACACAGACGACGGGGGCCAGACTCGCACCGGCTTCCTTTCGCGCAAAGTCGTCACCTGGGCGTTCTGGGACGTCGGCTCTTCGGCATTCAATTCAGTGGTCACGACCTTCGTGTTCTCCGTCTACCTCACCACTCCGAAACTCTTCGGGCCGTCCGCAAACGCGAACCTCGGATGGACGACGGCGCTCGCGGGCATTCTCGTCGCGCTGGCGGCCCCGGCGCTCGGCCAGTGGGCGGACCGCACGGGAAAGACGCACACCGTGCTGACGGCGGCGACCCTCGCGCTCACAGCGCTCATCGGCGCCATGTTCTTCGTCAAACCCAGCGAGCACTACGTGTGGCTCGGCCTTCTTCTGCTCGCCGCGAGCAACTTCGTGTTCGAAGTCGGGTCGGTGATCTACAACTCGATGGTCTCCGACATTTCGACTCCCGAGAACGTCGGCCGGGTCTCCGGCTTCGGCTGGGGCTTGGGCTACATCGGCTCGATTTTGCTTCTCTTCTTCCTGCTCGTCGGCTTCATCCAGCCTGAAGTGGGGCTTTTCGGCGTCACAAGCGAGGACGCGCTGAACATCCGCGTCTCGATGGCGGTGTGCGCGCTGTGGACCCTCGTCTTTTGCCTGCCCTTGCTCCTGACCTCTCGCAACCGCCCTCCCTCGGGCGAGCCCTCGCGCGGGATCTTCGGCTCGTACGCCGACCTCGGCCGCTCGATCGCCCGCCTGTGGCGCGAAAGCCGCTCGGTTGTGTGGTTCCTCGTCTCCTCGGCGATCTACCGGGACGGGCTGGCCGGAGTCTTCACCTTCGGCGGGGTGCTCGCCGGCGTCGCCTTCGGCTTCAAGAGGGAAGAGGTGATCATGTTCGGCATCGCCGCAAATCTCGTGGCGGGCGTCGCGACGGTCGTCTTCGGCCAGTTGGACGACAGGATCGGCCCGCGCAAGGTGATCGTCGGCTCGCTGGCCTCTATGTGCGCGCTCGCGCTCATCGTCTTCTTCGGCAAGCCCGCAGGCCCGATCGTCTTCTGGGTGTTCGGCCTGGCCCTGTGCGTTTTCGTCGGCCCGACGCAGGCGGCCTCGCGCTCCTACCTGGCGCGGGTCGCGCCGCCGGGCTCCGGAGCCGAGATGTTCGGGCTGTACGCCACGACGGGCCGGGCCGTCTCGTTCCTCTCATCGGTCATGTACTCGAGTTCCATCACGCTGGCGAGCAAGGCGAGCGGCCGGCCCAAAGACGACGTGGCGATCTATGGAATCCTCGGGATAGTCGTCATTCTCCTCGTCGGCCTGGCGACGTTCATTCCCGTCCGGCCCGAAACTGAGGCGTTCGAACGCCCCGATCGCGCGGGCGCCCGCGCGCCCGCCTGAGACCGCGGCCGCCTGCCCCACCGGCGTTGCGCGTGCGCCTCATGCCCGCGGACGCTCGTCGATCTTCTCGAATTCGGACCGCACCGCACCGAGCGCCTCCTCACGCTGCTCGTCACTCAGATGCGCAGGGCCGTAGGTGACCACGGGCTTGAGCGGCTCGTACCCCACGAACCGAAAGATTCCCTCGTTGACATGGAAGAGGAACCTCTCGATCGGATCGAGCGCCCCGGCTTCGGAGCACATGGCCTCGGGTCCGCCTGTGGTCGTGAGCGCGAGGGCCCGCTTGCCCGCGAGCGCTGCCTCGTCGAGAACCCCATAATCCCCGCCGAAAACGGCGCCGCTCCCTGGGAGCCGGCGCGGTCGCAAACCGACGTCGCCCACGAACCGACGTCGCCCGTGAACCGAGGTCAGACCCTGCGGGTCAGCGTCAAATCCTATGAACCAGCGCGGTCGCGATCGCGGCCAAGCCTTCGCCCCGCCCGGTGAATCCGAGGCGGTCAGTGGTGGTGGCAGAGACGCTGACGGGCGCGCCGACGACGGCGCCCATGGCTTTCTCCGCCTCGGCCTTGCGCGGCAGAAACCTGGGGCGTTGGCCGACGATTTGGATCGAAACGTTGACTGCCGCCCAACCGTCGGCGCGGGCCAAACGCATGGCTTCGGCCAGGAGCGCGCTGCCCGAGGCTCCGGCCCATTCGGGCCGGTCGGCGCCGAAGACAGTGCCGAGGTCCCCGATTCCCGAGGCGATGAGGACGGCGTCGCACGCGGCGTGGGCGGCGACGTCGGCGTCGGAATGCCCTTCGAGCCCGCGCTCGCCGGGCCACTGAAGGCACGCGAGGAAGAGCGGGCGGGACCGGTCTTCGCTGAAGGCGTGCACGTCGATTCCTGTTCCCACGCGAATGTCCATGCAGAAATTATCTACTCGTGACGCATAGGCGACAAAGCGTTAAAGGCCTGCGCGACGAACAAGGACGAACAAGGCGGTGGATCGCCTGCGCGACGAAGGAAAAGGCCACTCAGGCCAGCAGCCAGAGAGGGAAGGCCGGAGCGCGCCGGCAAAGGCGGAGCCAGATCGACGGATTCCGGCGTTGAGGCCCGGCAGACCGGGCGCCAACCAAGGGGCCTCCGCGGATTCAGGCGCCGAGCGAGGGGTCGTCGGCCAGCAGCTGCGCGATCGCGAGGTCGATCGGCCGCGTGATCTTCATCGACCGCTCGCTCCCGCGCACAAGCACGACGGGCAGCCCGGCCGCCTCGACGAGGGCGGCGTCGTCGGGGGCGGCGCTGGCCTCTTCTTCTCCTTTTTCGGCGAAATCGCGGTGCGCGCGGAGGATCGCGTCAAGATGAAAACCCTGCGGCGTCTGCATGGCGCGCAGCAAGGCGCGATCGTGGGTTTCGACGACGCGCTCCAAATCGGCGCCCGCTTCACCGGCGGCGACGCGCTCGACTCGTTTGATCGTGTCCGCCACCGGCAGCGCGGGAACGACGGCCGGATGCCCGGCGGCCAACGCATCGACGACGCGCCGGATCACCGCGCCGGGCACGAGCGGGCGCGCTGCGTCGTGAATGAGAACGCAATCCGAGCTCGCGGCGGAGCCGTACGCCTCGAGCACGCGGTCCAACCCGCGCGCGACCGATTCTTGACGCGTCCGCCCGCCGCCGACGACGGCGACCTCGATCGGCCCCGCGGCGCCCTTGATCGGCGTCGCCGCCCGCCCGAGGCTATCCGCGGGCCCTTCAGTCGGCGCCGCAGTCCCCTCGAGTGGGTCCGCCGCCCGCCCGAGGGAAACGGCTCGAAGAAACCCTTCAAATTCTTCGATTCGATCGGCGGGGGCGACGGCTACGATTCGATCGACGACGCCGGATTCGGCCATCGCGCGGGCGGAGTGAACGAGGAGAGGATCGCCGGAAAGCCGCTCGAGGGCTTTGGCGCCGCGTGAGCCAAACCTCGTTCCCTTTCCGGCGGCGACGACGACGGCGGCAACTCGCACTAGAGCGCCGATTCGCCGAGGACCTCGTCGAGGAGTTTGAGCGCCTCGCCCTCGGAGACCTGCCGCGCGAGCGCGACCTCGGACCCCAAAATCTGCCGGGCCTGCGACAGCATCCTCTTCTCCCCCGCCGAGAGGTGCCTGTCGGCGTCGCGACGCGTGAGGTCGCGAACCACTTCGGCCACCTTGATGACGTCACCCGACGTCAGTTTCTCTGAATTCGCCTTGTAGCGGCGCGACCAGTTCGAAGGCTCTTCGATCTGCCCCGCCCTCAAGACGGTGAAAACCTGCTTCAACTGCTCGTCGTCGGAAACGTCGCGCACACCGACGTCCTCGAGCATGTCAGCGGGAACCTGGATCTCCAGGTCCCCTTGCACGACGCGAAGCTTGAGATACGTCTTCTCCTCGCCGCGGATCTTGCGAGTGAAGACGTCTTCGATGCGAGCCGCGCCGTGATGCGGGTAGACGACCGTCTCGCCGATTGTGTAGGACATGCGGTCCCATTCCCTTCGCTCAGACTGGTTCCGAGTAGACATTCTATCATTAAGGCGGTAATGTCGGCCTTTTTATCCAGGTTTTAGTACCCCATTGCGAAACTGATCGAAAGGCGTTAAGCGACACGGTCCCCCGCGTCGACGACCAGGAGTTTTCTGCCGCCCTTCGCCGATCGCCGTCGGCAGCCGACGGCGCGCCGCAGCTGGCCTCGCGCCGCGATTCCAACCGATCGCCGTTCACGCCCCGCCTGCAAACCCTGAACAGACGAAAACCTTTATCGAGAACTTTCCAGTTCTCGGGTATAACAAGAACCGATTCTCGAAACCTTCCGGTTCCCGAATATGACGAGAGCCTATGCCCCTTCGCAAGACGCAGGCGCGGCTCGCGGCGACAAAGCGCTCTGGGCGGCAATCCTCACACACTGAGCAAGCGCCGCACCAGCCCGAAGGCCGGCCAGACGCAGGCGGAGGCGTTTCCTTCCGACCTGCGACCGGGCCTTCGGGACGAGTGGCGGCGGCCAGGCTCATTTGCCTTGGTTGGCCACCGCCGCGATCTTCGCCTCGGCCTCGGGGTCGAGGTACGTGCCGCCCTTCTTGACGGGCTTGAGGGTCTCCTCGTCGAGCTCGTAGACAAGCGGAATGCCCGTGGGGATGTTGACTCCGGCGATGTCGTCGTCGGAAATGTCGTCCAGGTGCTTGACGATGGCCCGCAGGGAGTTCCCATGGGCGGCGATCAACACCGTCTTGCCGGTCTTGATCTCCGGGACGATCGTCGTCTCCCAGTAGGGAAGGAGGCGCTCGAGAACGTCTTTGAGGCACTCCGTGGCGGGAATCGGCTCGCCGGCGTAGCGAGGGTCGGCGTCCTGGGAGAACTCCGAACCGGCCTCGATCGGCGGCGGCGGAACGTCGTAGGAGCGGCGCCACTGCATGAACTGCTCCTCGCCGTACTCGTCGCGGATCTCCTTCTTGTTCTTGCCCTGAAGCGCGCCGTAATGGCGCTCGTTGAGGCGCCAATGGCGCTCCACGGGAATCCAGTGGCGATCGGCTGCGTCAAGGGCAAGGTTCGCCGTCATGATGGCGCGGCGAAGCATCGATGTGAACAGCTTCTCGGGAAGCACTCCGGCTTCTTTGAGGAACTCGCCCCCGCGGACGGCCTCGGCGCGCCCCTTCTCCGACAGCGGCACGTCGACCCAGCCGGTGAAGAGGTTCTTTGCATTCCATTCGCTCTCGCCGTGGCGGAGCAGCACCAGGGTGTATGTCATATGCCAATTTTCCCATGTCGAGCCGCAACCCGCCAGACCGTTCGTCCCACGGGCGTTCGGGGCGCCGTCGAAGACGTTCGGATCGCCGGCGCAATCGCCGTCGACGGATCGAATCCCAAGCCGCTGCGGACGTAGAATTGCCACAATTGCGCACCCGCGACCGCTCGTTTGCCAACGACAGGAGGAACGATGAAGGAAGCGGACTTACCTACATCGAACGTCGCGAAACACGACAAAGGCGACACCGGATACAGCAAAGAGCTCAAGCCTCGGCACATTCAGATGATCGTCATCGGCGGGTCCATCGGAACGGGTCTGTTCCTCGGGGCCGGCGGCCGCCTCGCCCAGGGAGGCCCCGGGCTGGTCGTCGCCTATGGAATCTGTGGGATTTTCGCGTTTCTCATGGTGCGGGCGCTCGGCGAACTGGCAATCCGCCGCCCCTCCTCGGGCGCATTCGTCTCCTACGCGCGCGAGTTCACGGGCGAAAAGGGCGCCTACATCGCGGGTTGGATGTTTTTCCTCGACTGGGCGGTGACCGTCATGGCGGACATCACGGCCGTCGCCCTGTACATGCATTATTGGACGGCCTTCCGAGGAATTCCGCAGTGGTTCATCGCCCTCGTCGCCCTCGCCTTGGTCTTTGTCCTCAACTTGCTGAGCGTCAAGATGTTCGGCGAGGCGGAATTCTGGTTCGCGGCGATCAAGGTGGCGACGATAGTGGGCTTCATGGCGGCAGCCGTCTGGGCGATCGCCGTCGGGCACGACGTCGGCGGCCACACCGCGGGCTTCCACAACATCGCCGAATCGGGAGGCTTCTTCCCCAAGGGGCTCGCCCCGGTCTTCGCGCTGACCCTGGGCGTCGTCTTCGCCTTCGGCGGCACTGAGATGGTGGGCGTGGCAGCAGGCGAGACGAAAGAGGCCGAACGCGTTCTGCCGAAGGCCATCAACTCGATGATCATCCGCATCTTCGTCTTCTACGTGGGCGCCGTGGCGCTCATGGCCGTCGTCCTGCCGTACACCGCGTATTCGAAGGACGAATCCCCCTTCGTCACTTTCTTCAAGGGAATCGGCGTGCCGCACGCCGGGAGCGTGATACAGGTGGTCGTCCTCACCGCCGCGCTCTCCTCGCTCAACGCCGGCCTGTATGCGACGGGCCGCACGCTTCGCTCCTTGGCGGTGGCCGGTTCGGGCCCGCGCTTCGCCACCCGCATGAACGCGAACCACGTGCCCTACGGCGCCATCGTCGTCACCTCGGCCCTCGGCCTCGTCGGCGTGTTTCTCAACGTCGTCCTCGAAAAGGACGCCTTCGACGTCGTCATGAACCTCGCGGCCATCGGCATCGCCGGCACGTGGGCCTCGATCCTCGTCACCCACCTCGCCTTCCTCAGGCGCGTGAAAGCGAGCAAAGAGACCCGCCCCGCCTACCGGATGCCCGGCGCCCCGGCCACGAACTACATCGCCCTGGCGTTCTTCGCCGTCGTCGTCGGCTCCAATCTCACGAGCTCCGAAGGCCGGTGGACGCTCGCGCTCTTCGTTCCGGTGGTCGCAATGATGGCAGGCGGCTGGCGCCTCGTTCGCGGGCGGGTGGACGGCGCCCTTCTCGACCGCGTTCTCGACGAGGAGGGCGCGGCCGACGGCGATCCGGCCCTTTCGACCGACGGCGAACGCTGAGCCGCCTGCAGGACGCGAGCCGGCCGCGGCTAGGATTGTTCGACGTGCACAAACTCCGAGGAAGGAAGAAATGCGCATACACGTGACGTACACGGGCGGAACCATCGGCATGGTCGACTCGCCCAACGGCCTCGTCCCCGGCGCCGACCTCAAGGGATGGCTCTACTCTCTGATCGCGGGGACCGAGCTCGAGGGGCGGGTGAGCCTGACGGAGCTCGAGCCGCTCATCGACTCCTCGAACGCCACGCCCGAATCGTGGCAGGCGATCATCGACGATCTGCGCGCCCACCGCGAGGAGGCCGACTCCTTCGTGGTGCTTCACGGCACGGACACTATGGGCTATTCGAGCGCGGCCCTCTCTTACGCCCTCGTCGGTTTTGACAGGCCCGTCGTCTTCACGGGGGCGCAGTATCCCTTGGGCGACGTCGGCTCCGACGCCGCGGGGAACGTGGCGGGCGCTTTGCGGGCCGCGTCCTCCGGGCGGGCGAAGGGCGTCAGCCTTTTCTTCGGCCACCATCTTCTGGCCGGCAACCGCGTGACGAAAACGAGCTCGTGGTCCTTCGAGGGCTTTGCCTCACCGTCGGTCCCGCCGCTCGCGCGAACGGGCGCGCCCTGGCGGTGGTACGCCACCGACGAGGTCGTCTCGCCGACGGCGGGGCCCGAGCCTGCCGCTTTCGGTGTGGCGGTTTCCGGAGCGACGGCTTCCCTTTCAGAAGCCGCGCAGGCGCCCGCCGACGGCGTCGGCTGCGCCAGGGGCGCCGAAGGACCCGATTGGCGAGATCCCGCGCCTTACGCGCGGCACGACGTCGTCGTGCTCGACCTCGCTCCCGGAATATCGGCCTCCCGGCTCGAAGCCCTTCTCACGCCGCGCCCCGAGGCCGTGCTGCTGCGCGCCTACGGCGTGGGCAACGTGCCCGCGGCCGAACCCGGGCTGGCCGAGGCGCTCGAGCGGACGATCGCCGACGGCGTCCCGGTGGTCGTCGCCTCCCAATGCCATCAAGCCCAAGTGTTTCTTGGCCACTACGAGGCCGGCGACGCCATCGCGAGGGCGGGGGCCGTCGGCGCCGGCGACATGACCTTGGAGGCCGTGTACTCCAAGATCGTCTTCCTGCTGTCTCAGGGGCTTCGGGGAAACGACCTGGCCACGTGGATCGGGCGGCCGATAGCCGGCGAGCTCACGCCCCCGACCTTCCAGTGAGCGCCAAGCCCCACAAAGGCCCGGCAAATCGCGCGTTTGAGCGACGTCCGTGCATGCGCATGGCGAGTGCCGCGCCTTGGAGCGCCGAGTTTCGCAACAGTCCGGCGAATCCCGCGCAAGCGGCGCGCTCTTCGGCGACGGCTGCACGCGCCCGGGCAGCGGCAGTGGCGCGGAACGGCGCGCAGGCGCCCCTCAGCCAGGCGTCACCGCCACTTTGAGGCCCGCGCGCTCGCGCACCGCGGCGATCGCCGCGTCGATCTGGGTCAGCGGGAACCGGTGGGTCACGAGGCTTCCGACGTCGAGGGCGCCGCTGGAAAGCAGCTCCACGGCCCGGCGGACGTCGGCCCTGCGCGCGTTCGAGCCGCCCGTCACCTGCAGCTCGCGGTAGTGGACGATATTCGGCTCCATCACCGCCGTGGACCCCTTGGGGAAACCGGCGAAATAGTTGACCCGTCCGCCGACGGCCGCCACTTCGAGCGCCTGGTTGGCCAGCGCGGGGTCGCCGACGGCGACGATCGCGACGTCGGCCCCGCCGCCGGTCGCGTCGAGAATCTCGCGGGTGAGCTCCTCGCCCTGCGAGGCCAGGGCGTGCGTCGCGCCGAGGGCGAGCGCGGGATCGAGGCGTCCGGGGCGCCCGACGGCCACGATCCGCACGGCACCCGCGAGCTTGGCGAGCGCGACGTGAAGCAGTCCGATCGGCCCGGTTCCCAGGACGACGACGGATTCGCCCGGGCGCACCCGAAACTGCCTGGCCCCGTTGAGGCAGCAGCTGACGGGCTCGGCCAGCGCAAGCGCCGTCGGTTCGAGTTCGCGCGGCGCGAGCACAAGATTGCCGCGCTCCATCGCCTCGCGCGGCACAAGCAGGTACTCGGCGAGCCCGCCGTCGATCTCGTATCCGAAGAGCCGCAAGTTCTCGCACAGGTGCTCGCGGCCGGCCAGGCATTGGAGGCAGCGGCCGCACGAGAGGACGATCGAGCACGTCGCCTGCACGCCGACGTCGACCCCTTCGACGCCTTCGCCGACGGCTGCGACCCTCCCGGCGAACTCGTGGCCTAGGATCACTCCGGGGCGGACTCCCGCGGTTTTCGCGCCGGAGACAATGCGCAGGTCGGTGCCGCAGATCGTGTTCGCCTCGACTTTGAGGAGGACTTCTCCGGGCCCGGGCTCTGGAACGGGGACGCGCGTGAGGGACAGGTCGTCGATGCCGTGCAGAACGGCGGCGTTCATGCTCATGCGCCTAGCCTACGCGCTCGGGCGCCGCCTTTCCGCACCCGGAGGCCGATCGGCGGCCTTCCGCCTGCCTCATGGGTCCCGTCCGCCAGCCCCATCCGCAAGGCCTGCGGATCCCGTCCGCGAGCCGGCCTGAGGCGTCCGCTTCATCGTCGGCCCGGCGGGCCTCCCCCGTCCGCGAGCCGATAGCTCGCCTCCGCCGCTTGGCGGCGTCGCCGCAAAGCGACAGTGCAAAGACGAGCGAAAAATGTAACAACGCGCCAGTAAGAAGCCCGAATTCTCGCCGTCGCCTTCAACCAACGCGATGTTTCCTGCAAAATTGTGTACCGAGTCACTGGGCTATAAGATCAACGTACATCACGCAGCCGCCCGAGGACGGGCGGCGACTAGGAAAGGCACGCAATGACGCGACTAGTAAACGCACCCGCGGATTTTCCCGCCGAGGCGCTGCGAGGGTTCGTCCTGGCCAACAAGCGCTACGTCAAGCCGGTCTACGGCGGCGTCGTCCGCTCCACCGCGACTCCGCAAGGAAAGGTGGCCGTGGTCTACGGCGGCGGATCGGGCCACTACCCGGCGTTCGCCGGCTGGGTCGGCGCCGGGATCGCCGACGGCGCAGTGTGCGGGAACATCTTCTCCTCCCCCTCGGGCGCCCAGGCGTACTCGGTTCTCAAGGCCGCCGACCGCGGCGCCGGAGTGCTCATGGGATTCGGGAACTACGCGGGCGACGTCCTGCATTTCGGCCAGGCCATCGAGCGTCTGCGCTCCGAGGGAATCCCCGCCGACACCCTGGTGGTCACCGACGACATCGCCTCCGGCGCCAAGGACGAACTCGACAAGCGCCGCGGCATTGCGGGCGACTTCCCCATTTTCAAGATCGCGGGGGCGGCCGCCGAGGCGGGCAGGGATTTCGAGGAGGTCAAGCGCATTTTCGCCAAGGCGAACGCGGCCACGCGCTCCTTCGGAGTCGCCTTCTCCGGCTGCACGCTCCCCGGCGCCGACGGCCCGCTTTTCACCGTTCCCGCAGGAAAGATGGGAATCGGCCTCGGCATTCACGGCGAGCCCGGGGTCTCCGAGGACGATCTGGGAACCGCCGACGACGTCGCGGCCGCCCTCGTGGACGGCCTGCTCGAGGACCGCCCCGAATCGGCGGGAAATCGCGTCATTGCCATCGTCAACGGCCTGGGCGACACGAAGTACGAGGAGCTGTTCGTCGTCGTCGGCTCGGTCGTCGACCGCCTGAAGGCCGCCGGCGTGGAGATCGCCGATGTCGAATCGGGAGAATTCGTCACCTCGCTCGACATGGCGGGCATTTCACTCACCCTCGTGTGGGTCGACGACGAGCTTCTCTCCTACTGGGACGCGCCTTGCGACACCCCCGCCTACAGGAAGGGCTCCGTCGGCGAGGTCGAGCGCGACGACGCCGAGCTCAACTCTGCGGCGGCCACCGTGGTCGTGACCGAGAAGGGCTCGGAGAGTTCGCAGAGGGCCGCGGGCGTCGTCGTCGGGCTCCTCGAAAAGGTCTCGGAGATGCTCGAGGAGTCGAAGGACGAGCTCGGCAAGCTCGATTCGATCGCGGGCGACGGCGACCACGGCATCGGAATGGCGAACGGATCGAAGGCCGCAGCCCAAGCGGCGCGGGCCATCGCCGATCAGGGCGCGGGCGTGGCGACCACGCTGAGCGCCGCGGGCGACGCCTGGTCCGACCGTGCGGGCGGCACCTCGGGCGCCCTGTGGGGCTCCCTCCTGACGGCGATCGGCGCGGCGCTCGGAAACGAAGAGGCCCCCTCGCTCGACTCGATCACGGACGCCGTCATCGCGGGGCGCTCGGCCGTGCAAAGGCTCGGCGGCGCACAGGTGGGCGACAAGACGATGGTCGACGCGCTCGTTCCGCTGGTCGACGCCTTCGTCTCGACCGACGGCGGCCTCAAGGCCAAGGGCGAGGCCGCCGTGGCCGCGGGCCAGGCGGGAGCCGAGTCCACGGCGCAGCTTGTCGCAAAGCTCGGCAGGGCCCGGCCCCTCGGCGAGAAGTCGCTGGGAACGCCCGACCCGGGGGCAGTCTCGCTGGTGCGGGCGGTGAAAGTCGTGGTCGAGCAGATCTGATCTCGACCGCCGAGTGCGAGCCCCGCCCCAAGGTGCGGCCGCGCGCAGACAACGGGGTCCGCGTGCGCCTACGCCGGGGCAGGGCTCGCAAAATGCTTCAGTCCAGCATCGTCACTAGCTTTCGCAGCGTGCGCATGTTGCGCGCCGCGGCCGTGACCCCCAAATGGCGCTCGGCATAAGCCTGGGTGATGCGCGAGCCGTGGAGCCCTCGCGGAGTGCCGTGCCACAGATAGAGTTCGCGCGGCGCCCAGGCCAGGTCCTCGCCTTCCTTGAGGGCGTCGCGGAAACGCCGGCCGTCGAAGGAATCGACCTCCCGGTCGAAGAACATGACGTGGGAAAAGGCCTCGTCTCCGGCGACGGCGGCGAGGGGGTCTGCCTCAACGGCCCTCCGCAGATCCGCGGCGGTGCGATAGACGACGGGGCTGTCCACGCCGAACCATTCGCGGACGAGCTCCGTCAGGCCGTCGGCGAAATCCTGGGGCTCCGCCGGCGGAGCGCACAGCAGGTTCCCGCTCTGAAGGTGTGTGCGCACCCGCTCCAGGCGGAATTTCGACGCGACGAGCTCGCACAGCAGAGGCATCGAAACCTTGTTGCGAGCGCCCAAGTTGACGCCCCTGAGGAAGAAGACGCACTCGCCTTCAGATTCGCCGCCCATAGGTCCCCGCATTTCGTCGTTCGAGAGCCTGCCTTTCGAGAAAGATCCTAGCCCACGCGGGCGCATTTTCTGCCCTAGCCCACGCGGACGCATCTTCTGAACTGAACAATTCCAACTTCGGATTATTTTTTGAAATCGCTTCCCACTGGCCGCCCCGCTGTGAAATGATCTCAGTCAGAGGTAATTGAACAATCAAAAATATCGCTGTCAACTAATCGTCGGTTCGCCGCGGCCGGCGGCGCCCAGAATTCCGGCGAACGGACGAACCGGAACATCCAAAAGGAGAAACGATGAAAAACAGCCGCGCGATCCGCTTCACGCACGGCCGACGCCCGAATCGAGGCTCCGGCCCACGCCCGAGTCGAAGCTCGATTTCGCATTCGGGCCGGCGTCCGAGTCGGCACAGGACGACGTTGGGATTCGGGCTGGCGCTTGCCCTGTCAGCATCGACGATTTCGACGTCGATGGCCGCGTCGACGGGCGTTCAGACGCCGGCGTCCAAGGCCGATCAAGCCGCCTCCGCGTCTGTCGCAGCCCAATCGGCGGCGTCCGGAAAATCTACGTCGCCCCGCGCCGCGTCGTCCCGCCTGCCTCAACCGGCGGCGCCGCAGGCGGGACACGAGGAGCTCGTGTCCACACCCGTCCCGGACGAACCGAACATTCCCAGTTACGGGACCACAACCGACAAGGGCGGCAGGCCGCTGGCCTTCGTCGTCTCCGGGGGCTACGGGGGCTCGCTCAACGTCATCGACCTCAAGAACAAGAGGAAGATCGACGTCAAGAACGCCGTCTTGGACAAAGACGGCGCCGAGCTCTACACCTGGGGCTACGCCACGCTCAGCAACAGGCACGTCATAGCGGCGTGCAGCAACGGCAGGCTTTACGACATCGATCCCGACACCTACGCGGTGAAGCGGCTGGGAGACGACGGCTCGTCGAACAAGAACTACGAAGACGTCTCCGAGAAAGGCAGCTTCTATTGGGACGTGGTCGCGGACGAACACGACAAGCTCTACATCGCCAGCTCCAGTCAGAGGCACGGGGGCAGGGTCCTCACGTACGACGCCAAGAGCGGCCGGTGGGACGATCTTACCGGCAGCCAGATCCAGGAAGGGGAGCGCGACATCCGCTCGATAGCCTACGAGAACGGCGTCGTCTACGCCGGAACGGGCATGACGAAGCCGTCGATCTACAGGATTCCGACGGCGAATCCGCGGGCGCAGCGCCTGAACGTCCCGGCCGCGCTGCGCAAAGGCTCCGGCTCCGTCTTAAGCCTCGAAGCCAAAGGCGGCCGCCTGTACGCCACCATGTCGGACATGCGGGACGCCAACGGCAATCTCATCTGCGACGGCGCCTGCGCGCTGAATCCGAACACCGGAGCCCTGCTGGGCAAGGCGCGGAGCTTCACCAAGCGCGTCGTCGCCAGGCCGAGCGAAGCTAAAAAGGTCTACTATTTCGCGACGGCGAAGAACCGGCAAACGGGCGCGTCCGAACGGAACCTGATGGAGCACAACCCCGACGACGGCTCGGAGCGCGCGGTTTTCACCAACGGCGAGTTCGCGGACAACCTGAGCAAGTCCGCCTGGGTCACCCACGACGTCTTCGTTTCAACCAATATCAATCGCGACGGGATCACGGTCTACGACGCCAAGGCCAAGGCCGGCGCCACGTTCAAGGCCAAGCTGAACATCGCTCCACGCAGCATTCAGTCGATGATCGCCCCCAGCGACGGCAATCTTTACACGGCATGGTTCATGCACACGCGGAAGATCGCGCGGATAGACCCCGCGTCGGGCTCCTACAGCCTGCTCCCCCAGTCCCTCAAGCAGGTTGAATCCTTCGCCCAAAGCGGCGACTGGCTGGTTTCCGGCCTCTACACGGGCGGAATGCTCGAATCGCGTAATCTGAAGACCGGCGAAACGCGCAAACCGATCGAGGTTGCCAAGGGAAAGAACCAAGACCGCCCCTTCGCCATGGCAAGCGTCGCGAACGGCCGCGTGGCCGTGGGAACGGTTCCCGGCTACGGGGTGCGCGGCGGAGCGCTCGGCTTCTACGACGTCGCAAACAACCGGATGGAGGCGAAGCACGTCTACCTGCTCAAAGACCTGCCCGTGGCCGATCCGGCCCTCAAGGGCTCGCTTGACGGCCTCTCCCCCGTCTCCATGGCCTATCGCGACGGAAAGCTGTACGTGGGGACGACTGCGCGCGGCGGGAGCGGTTCGAGTTACGAGAAATCCAGCAAATCCGACGGCAAGGTGTTCATTTTCGACGTCGCCAGGCAGACGGTCACAAAGGCTGTCGTTCCGGTGCCCGGTGCAAAACAATATGCCGTCACGGCTTTGACGTTCGGCGACGACGGCAAGCTGTACGGCGCGACCGGCGGGTACGTCTTCGAGCTCAATCCAAACACGCTCGACGTGGTCAGGCGCGCCTACGTAACCTCTGGCCAAGAGGACAATCGCAGCCAGCTGGTCTACAAGTCCGGCACGCTTTACGGCGTTTTCCAGCCGGGAACGGCGCTCTTCCCCGTCTCCGCGCAGACGTTCAAAGCCTCCGCCCCCGTCGCCCAAGGGGTCAGCGGGCTGGTGCGGGGAACCGACGGAAACCTCTACTACGCGAAGGGGCCGTCAATCTACCGATACACACCGAACTGATCGGCCGACGACGCAGAGCCATCGGCGACCGGCCAACGGCGCGGATCGGTCCGGTCGGGCGGCTCTGCCCTAACCTATCGGCCGATTCCGCTCGAACCGACCGGGCGGGCACACCGCCCGCCTAATCCCGCGGACCGACCTTGCGCCTCATGAGCAGGTCCGTGTCCCGCGTCTTGCCGATGTGGAACGCGTGGGACCCGAACACTTCGAATCCGAGATGCTCGTAGAACCCCAAGGCGGCGTCGTTGTGCTCCCAGACCCCGAGCCACACAAACTCGACTCCTCGCGCCCGGGCCTCCTCGAAGGCCCTCTCCAGCATGAGCCGGCCCAGGCCGAGCCCCTTGAACCTCTTCAGGACGTAGATCCGCTCGACTTCCAGAGCGGCGGGCATGGCGTCCTCGCTTTGCGCCTCGCCGACGTTGATCTTCGCGTACCCCGCGATTTCGCCGTCGACGCGCGCAAAGCAGAAGGTTGAACCGGGGTTGGCGATTTCCTCGGCAAGAGCCCCCGGCGCATACGCTTTGCGGAGAAACGCGTCGAAGTCCTCGGCGCTGTAGTACTCGGCGAACGTCTCGGTGAAGGTCGCCGCGCTGACGGCGCTCAGCTTGTCGACGTCGTTCGCGGCGCAGGGAGTCAGCTCAATGCTCGCAGGCGGCATGCTCATGCGAGAATTCTACGTTTCGAGGGCGGGTGCGCCTCACTCGTCTTCTTCGAATCGCGTCCGCAAGACGGGGCAGGTCTTCATGGAGAGCAGATCGTCGGCCAAGGCGGCGATTTCGCTCTCCATGAAGACCCCGTCCCGCCACGGGAGCGGAATCGCCTCGCATCCGTAGTAGGCGCCGGCAAGTTGGCCGTATATCGCGCCGTTCGTGTCTGAGTCTCCGCCCAGGTTCACCGCCGCGAGCATGCCGTCGCGAAAGCTCTCGTGACTGGCGAAGGCCCATGCTGCGACCTGCAGGCTGTGGACGATGTAGCCGGTGTTTTCAAGTTTTTCGACGCCGACGACGCGGTCGAGGATCGCATCGAATTGCTTTCCCGTGCTCAATGAGCGCGGGCTGCATATTTCCCGTTTGTCCGCTCCTTCCATTGCCCGCACGAGCATCGCGGCGAATAACTCCGCGCCCGCCTCGGCTTCGACGGAATAGTGGGTTTCCCGCGCTGAGATTCCGGCCGCTTCGACGACGCTTTCCGGCCTGCGCGCCTCGAAGGCGGCGACGATCACCGGGGCCAGGCGCATGATCGAGCCGTTGCCCGCCGACAGAACCCGTGGCTTGCCCCTGGGGACCCAAGGGTTGCCCTCGAATTCGGATATCGCAGCGGCCACCTGGTTGCCGATGTCGAAGCAGACGCCGGTCGAGCTTCGGTACCCCTCCCGCCGCCATCGGCGGTAGCGGTCCATGACGTCGTAGGAGTCGTAGCCGCCGCAAGCCAGAAGGCTGTCGGCAAGGCAGAGGGCCATGGACGTGTCGTCGGTCCAATGCCCCGCCGGAAGGTCGAACGGGCCGCCGGCGCGCAGGCCTCCGAGCGGCTCGAACTCGCCGGGTTCCTTGAATTCCGCGGGCATTCCGATCGCGTCGCCGACGGCGAGGCCGATGAGCATGCCGCGGGCCCGATCTCGCAGGCCGCTTCCCTGCGCGCCGTTCCGCGGCGCGTTGTCCTTCCCGTTCACGCGCGGCTCTTGCCCTTGCAAACGGCACCCGCGCGAGCTTTTCTCACGCGCGCCGCCGCCCTCAAACGCGGATTGCTCATCGCCCATAGGCCAATCGTACACGCGTTCTATTCACGCGTCCCAGTTTTAGGCAGCCGAGCGGCGGCAGCCTTTCATTGCTTGGATTCCAAGACGACGTCGCTCTCTGCGTCGAGCAAGTTGCCCTCAGCGTCGAGCAAGTTGCCCTCAGCGTCGAGCAAGTTGCCCTCAGCGTCGAGAAAGCTGCTTCCGTCGTCCCCGACGATCGACACCGACATGGAACGTCCAGGGGGAAGCACGCGAACGACGAGCCGCTCGCTCCTGTCTCGCTCGAGGATCTGCGTCACGTTCTCAATGATGTTCTCACGCACGCTTGACGTCTTGCCGATAGGAGTCGCTTTGCCCATAGGAGCGCTGTGCGAGGCCCTTTCGGGCGCACTCGTCGAGACGGCCTCTGCCCGGGTCGCCTGCGCCTCGTCGTCCGCTTTGCCGTCGTCAAGAAGAATGACCTCTGTGCCGCGAATCCGAGCGGCCCTCGCCGCTTCGACGACGTCCGTCCCGGTGAAGAATCGCGCGCGAATCTCGTCCCTCAGTTCGGCTTCGAGCAGACGCGCCCGCAGCCGCAACGCAGGAGTTATGGGAGCGCCGTTGGCCAGCTCCGTCAAGATCGGCCGAGCACGTTCGCTCACCGACGTCATCACCTGGTCTATGGCGCGATTCGCCTCTTCGTCAGCGGAACGTCGAGAAAGAAACTCCGTGGTGGCTTCCTGGGTGCGCACAAGCATCGTGCTTGTCGTCATGGACCTTCGAAACATAATGTGCCAGATCGCAGCCTCGGCGACAGGAGGCAAGATTAGCATTATTAAGACAAGTAAAGGAGGACCATCAATCTGAGACCAAATGAAAGTACTTAAAGAAATTAGAAAAACACCAATCCATGCTATTGAAAGTTTATAACGCAACATAAGACCTAAATTAATTACGTTACTAACACCAATTGACCATGAAGCATTTCCCGGCCAATCGACACCATCAATGGACATAAGAACTATAAAATTAGCAAAACCTGCCATAGTGGCTGCAACGAAAGCGGCCCAAGTAGGAATCCAGGAGTTATTCCAGGAACGAAGAACAAGAAAGAATCCAGAAGCGATAAATAAGTATCCAAATATAACCGACAGATCATTTGAATACGCTCCCGAATGTATTTCTGATATTAGAATATAAAAATGAGCTAAGAGTATTAATAAGCCATTAAATCTAGCTATCATAGTTTCAGGAGCCGAAGTTAGCGATCCCACCGCAATGGCTTGGTTCTCCTCACGCGCTGCGGCTCGCCTCGAATATCGAGGATTCGCCTCCCCGTCCCCAGTTTCAGGTTTCGTTTCAGCTGAGCTCCAGGAAATCGACACAAGTGCCCCCTCGCCAGGCGATGAGACGATCCGAGCATGTCCATGAACCTCCTGCATGCGCGCGATGATTGAATTGGCGACTCCGAATCTCCCCTCTGGCAACGCGCTCGGATCGAATCCCCGCCCATCGTCAGCCACAGAAACTGAGATCAACCTATCAGCACTAGTCAGTTTAACTGCTCGACTGACAGCGCATTCCGCATCGCTGTCGGCGGCATGCAGTAACGAATTCTTAATCGCCTCAAGGGTCGCGTCATAGATCGCCTGAAAGACTTCAGGAGAAAGCAAAACATCCTCGCATACAGCAACCTTAAACTCAATGGGGGCACTTGCGGAATCGATCCACCGTTTCAGTCTCGCGAAGAGTACAGAGACCGATCTTGAGCAATCGTCGTCAGTCAATGCCGAGGAAAGTCCCTCCAACGCTGCATTCGCACTAGCTCGCAACTGTTCCGATTGACCGACCCCGTTCGCAACGGGAGCTAAAAGAGAGAGGATATTGTCGTGCACAAAACTGTTGCCTCTGAGACGGGCACGCATACGGGCCTGAGACGCAGCCGCGCTGATGTATTGTCGCCTGCTCTCAGCAGTCGCACAATCCAGATCCTTCCCTTGCCCTAAGAGCCAGCACACCACTGCCTGAGAAGCAGCCGTAAAAGAGATGTTGATAGACATCCCCTCAAAAAAGGCCTGGACCGATGAGCTTTCATATCCGGGAAATAGTAAGACGAGGGAAGGAGATAAGGAAAGGGAATAAATAAAACAAAATGGAGCTGAAACGACACAAGGAACAGCCACACCTAAACTAAAATAATAAGTTGAATTTAATTCAATGAATTTAATAAAATTTGACGTTCTATCAAACATTAATGAATAAAAACACACTAGTAACATAACTAGTGAGAACATAAGCGTAGCAACCATGAGAGTTCCCCGCCAGATCCTATCCCATTTCACATAGCTCCCTTGGTCGCTCCAGTAGCCGGAAACGTGCCGTTCTTGACGCTTTTCTTCAACTATGGCCGCCAAAGCCGCCACTCCCGCAAACATGGTGACAACTACAATCGGAAAGATCACCCACCAGAAGGCCGCAGCAAGGCTTTCAGTCATTGAGCTCATTGCAACAGACGGATTGACGGAAAGGTAGATAAACGACGACAGCCCCACGAACAAGGTGACATAGCGGCACAGATGAAGCGAGAATGTACCGGGCGTCGAAGCGAGCAGAGGGCGAGAGGCGAACAGTCGACGCAAGGCCCCGGGGCGTCGCGGAGCCCTCACAAACCCGGCAAAGGCGAGACGGCGCGGCGACATCACTGCTCCCAGTAGCTGACGAGGCCGTCTTCAGCGGCGCGCCGGAAGAGGTCGACGCGGTTGTCTGCGGGGCGCCCGGCCGCTCGATACTTATCGCGTATGCGCGCCACGTAGGTGTTGACGGTGTTAGCCGACAAACCCAGCATTCGCCCCACTCTTTCGGATTTCGCGCCATTCGCGTAGCACGCCAAGACTCTCGCCTCCGTCGGCGTCAGATGCTGCACTACAAAATCGTCGTCGGCGTCGACGGCGGCCGCCCAGTCAAGGGTGGCGGTGGGCACCCCTTCGAAGGCTGCGGCAACGGCGTCGACAAGCTCCTTGGGGGACCCGGACTTCCGAATGACGGCCAAAGCGCCGGCCCGTATGGCTTCACGCACCAGCACGGGATTCTCCGCCGAGGTGTAGACGACCACTGGGACGTTTCGCCTGGCGAGCGTCTTGATGTTCTGTGAGGGAGTCGAGCCGTCTTTGAGGCGGAGATCCAAGACGACCACTGTCTTGCCGACCCCCTTGGCGACGTCTCGCAGGCCGTCGCAGTATCGCACGTTCCAGGGAACGCCGGCTTCCTCAAAGGCGACCTGGCATCCCTTTCCGATTATCTCGTGATCGTCGACGACGATCACGGACCGTTCTTTATCCATTATTGCGCCTCCCGTATTCAGGGTCGCCTCAATGCGCAGGCTCCGCCAATGGGAACCAATGAGGCAACCCGTATGAAATGTTCGCGGGCGGACAGCGCCAGAGCGTGCAGCCCCTTTTGCCTCGCGCCAGGCGCTGTGTGCCCGTCACTCATTTTGCAACAAACAAGCCAGAAAAGCTACCCAAAGTAAAGTACCTTGCGCCTTTCAAAGCGAACAATCCAGTTTTACTACGGGATGTCCAAGCTGAACAGTCTAAGAACTCAGTCTAATTTTTCGTCCTGTGCGGCGGCCTGGGTCGGCCCTAGGCTCGTCTTGCCAGCCCCAAGAGAGGCTGGCGGGGCCAGAACGTCCAACCGAGTTCGCCGGGCCTAGCACTAAACCGAACAAGGAGAACACGAATGACGGCACATGCGGAGAGCAAAAGCGCCCAGCAGACCTCAGTCCCCAACTATTACGAGGAATTCCGTCTCAATCGGGAAGACTCGATTGAGACGATTAAGAAGCAGCTCGAGAGGATTCGCATGCAGTGGCGCGAGCGGGCTTCCTTGGCCGGACGGCGTGGCGAAGAGGCCCGGGAGAAACTGAAAATGATCGCCGACGCCGAGACCGTATTCGAGAACGACGAAACTCGGGAGGAATACGATCTGTTGCTACTCGCAGCGCCGGAGGTCGAACCGCAGGAGATCGATTGGCGCGGCCGTGCATGGTCCTATTATTTCGGCGGAGACTATGGCGCCTCCGGCGTCGCAGCAAGGCTGGCACGCGAAGCAGACAGCAAAGACCCCTTTGCCTTCGTAATCTCCGCTTGGGTAGAGCTAAAAGAGGGCGATTTCAAACGTGCCAAAGAATACGCCGACACAGCCTTCGTCCTCAACGATTACAACGAAGACAAAGTCGACATATATCTAGTTCGAGGAGTCGCTTATCGGACGATCAAAGACTATGACAGGGGTCTTACGAACCTCGAACGGGCACTTCAGATCGCCCCCGATTCAATGATTCCCACAATTCGCTATCAGGCTGCCCTTTGCTTCGAGGGAAAGCTCAAACACGAAAAGGCGCTTGAAAACTGCCTTCTGGCCCTCGAAGGCGACCCCGCAATTTCGAGCTATCTGCACACCGACCTCATCAACATGTGCTTGCCCCTAGTCGACAAGATTTCTCAGAGGTATAATCCTGAAAAAGAGCTGGACAAACTCTATGAACTACGAAAGTATGTTTTTAGTTTTAAAAACCTTCCAGATATATCTAATGATGTTATAAACTATATAGATTTAAAACTAGAAAAAATTAGGCAAGAAATGATCAGAGAGCCGCGAAGCGCTGACAAACCGGAGGAGCCCCTGGGGCCACTCGCTTTGCTCGCCATCGCCATCATCACTTTCATGCTTCATCCCAATGCGATCTCTCTTATAGTATTCTTTCCGTCATTGATTTGGATCATTTACTATCTACAACGTCTTTCAGAGCATAAAAATAAACAAATATTGTATCGAGACGCACAAAGTCATTTAGACGATATAGAATCGAACATCAGAGAAATTAAGGAAAAGTACGGGGTAGACGTATTTTTCCTGAATGCCATTCCGTAAGTATCCGTAAGTATTGGACATCTCATGAAACAGAAAACTGCCGACCAGATCCGTCTTGCCCACAGAAGCCTCGACTTCATCGGGAAAGGCAATGTGTGGGTCGAGAACTCCCTCATCGGACAAGCCTCGGTCGCTTTTACCCAGTCCTTGATAGCGAGAGCCCTCGAGGGCACCGCGAGCGGGCAACTGGAGATCGTCGTCTTTGACGACGCGCTCCGAGGCATAGCCGCTCCATTCCAGGAGCTCAACAACGGCGGCCAGAAGATCCTTCTGCACGTCAATGACGAGAAGGAGCTCGAAGCGACGCTTCAGCACCTCAACGAGCACATTCAGGCCGTCCTCAACGTCGTTCAAGGCCGTGCCGACAGCCTTCTGGAGTTTCGCCGAGCAACCAATTCGCAGGTCGAGGGATTCAAGCTCGTCGTTTTGTCCACCGATTACGACCTGCTTGACGACAAGATCAAGAACAAACTCAAAATCATGATGAAGGCCGGCCCCGCAGCCGGAGTCACCTTCCTCGTTCACTCCATGTCTCTGGGCGTCAACGAGTACATCCTTGAACTTTGCCAGCACTGCTACCTGGAAGACACGACTGTCAGGGACGCCCAAGGCGACCTTTTGGGAACGTTTGACGTTCGGAGTGCCGAGGACCTCATCGCGCTTTCCCGCGCCGCCGCCCTGGAACTCTCCCGATCGTCGATCGAGCCGGTCGCCTTCGGCGACGTCGAAGACCTCAACCGCGTCTGGCATGCGTCTAGCCGCGACGGCATTTCCTTCGCCGTCGGGACCTACGGAGTGACGACGATCGAAGTGACCCTCGGCGACGAGCTCAATCAAAGGCACAACGCGTTGATCACCGGCGCCGTGGGCCAAGGGAAGTCCAACCTCATATCGGTGATCGTGCACAGCCTGTGTCAGCGTTACTCGCCCGACGAGGTCCAGTTCTACATGCTCGACTTCAAGGAGGGAGTGACTCTTCAGACCTTTGCGCCGCAGGAGAACGGAACCTTCCTCCCCCACGCGCGGGTTCTCGGCGTCGATGCGGACCGCGAGTACGGCCTCAACGTCCTCAAGCACCTATTCCGCGTCTACAAAGAGCGGATGGCGCGCTTCAAGGAATCGGGGGTGCAGAGCATCCGCCAGTATCGGCTGAAGAATCCGGAAGCCGTCATGCCTCGCATAGTCGCCGTCGTCGACGAATTTCAAATGCTTTTCGCCGACAAGGACGACATCGCCGACGAAGCCGCGGACCTCCTCGTCAAAGGCGCCAGGCTCTTCAGGGCAAGCGGAATCCACTTCATCCTCTCCTCCCAGACCATCGGCGGAAATCTGTCTCTCGCAGGATCCACGGGCGAAGGCCTCTTTGGGCAGGTTCCCGTGAGAATCGCCCTGAAGAACTCGCTTACGGAGTCATTCGCGACCCTCGGTCTCAAGAACGACGCCGCAAGCCACCTCAAGGCTCGCGAAGCGATTGTCAACCTCGATTACGGCGAGCTCTCCGCCAACCGCAAGACGCGAATCGCCTACGCCGACGAGGCCGTTCTGGGCGGCCTCCGCGAAATCTGGTGGAAAAGAGCCGCCGCATCGCGGCCGCCGGAAGTGTTCGAAGGCGAGCGGGTGCGGTCGCTGTCCGACGACGAGCGCTTCTGCAAGGGCGCGCAAGCCGGAGAAGCCATGTTGGGCCTGCCGGTCACGGTCGACAGTGCGCCGCTGAGCGTCTCCTTCGCTCACGACGTCGGCCGCAATCTGGCCCTTTTCGGCACAGGGAAGGGCCATGCGGAGCTGCTGAGCATAGCGCTTTCGTTGGCGCACGGGGCGCCGCGCGCGGATTTCGCCGTATTGGACCTCGTCGGAACGTGGCAGTCTGTAGAAGAGCGAGGCTGTTTCGAGCGTCGCCTTCGTGATCTCGGCAAGAGCTACACGCTTGTGCCCAAGGACGGCGTCGACGAGTTCGTCGCCGATTTGGCGGCCCAGCTCGAGCAGGAGGGCGCCGTGAGGCCTCAGCCTCTCTACGTGCTCGGATTCGGCATGGAACGTTGGCGCACCAAAAGCTCTGCGTTGCAAAAGGCGTTCAAGGCCGCCGCCACGGGCGGAGTCCACTTCCTTCTGTGGTGGACCAAGTTCGATTCCTTCAAAGACTGCGTCGGATACGGCGGAGACAACGATTTCGACATCAGAGTCGTGATGCAGCTGGAACCCGACTCAGCCCGCCAGGTTTTCAAGGCGCCTCTGCTGCACTGGCTTGCCAAGAACAACCGAATCCTGGTCTGGGACTCCGCCACGATGAGCCGCCCTCGGCTTGTCATTCCATATGGAAAGCTCGAATAGGGTTTTCAATCAAATGGTTTTGCCTCTTTACGTCTCAAACACGCCTTTCAAAGCAAACATACCCATAAAATAGAAAGGAAGCCATTATGGGAACTTTAGCCGAAGTAATCGCCATGGTCCGATCCATTCAAGGCCAGATTGACGACCAACTCAGTCGAATCGCAAGTTTCAAATCCAGCAATGCGGAGAACATAAACAGGGTTCAGGCTGCATTGGCAGGCGGCGCGCGCGGGCATGACAGAAAAATGTCAGCTGCGCTGTCGCAAGCCGAGGAGCAGCTGTCTCAAACCGAAACCGCGCTTGTCGCCGCCAGTGAAAGTCTGACAGTCGTCGCCTCGATATAGCCTCGCTTCGGTGCGGCTGTGGCGGCATCCCCCTTCGCTGGCGGCGTCCCCCTTCGCTGGCGGCGTCGCCCAACTCGGCGGCGCCTGCCTCACGGCCCGAATCAGCGGCGCCTCGCAACGGCGTCGCCCAACTCGGCGGCACCTCCCGGCGTCGTCGTCCAAATCAGCGGCATCACCTCATATCGATGCAGAAAGGAAACACAATGGACGAACTCCAAGCAGTCATAGACGCAGCCCAGCAGATTGGATCCGATGCGGCTTCCCTCGCCCAGAGCGTCGGCTCCACGGCGGAGTCGCTCGGCCAACAAAACCAGCAGCTCGCCGCCGTTTGCGCTCCCTCGAAAAGCGGGGAGGAAGCGGCGGCCAAGGTCGCCAACGCCCAAAACGCCCTCAGCGCATGTGCCGCAATTCTCAGCCAGCTCAACGAGGCCGTTGGCGACTTCATAGAAGACGCCATGAGATAGCCCGCTCAACGATGCCTAAATCTGAGGGCCCTATCGACGAATCGGCCTTGCGATTGGCGAAGGCGAACATCAACGCCGCTTTGTCGCGGATTCAAAGACTAAAGGAAGCCTGCGGCGAAATCGAGAGATTGAGCAGTGCAAGCGTCGGACGGCACCCCATTGGGGATTCCATGCTGGGCAGCTTGTCGCAAGCGCAGGCGCTCCTCAGCGCATGCGAAAGCAGAGTCACGAGCATACTTCGCACCTTGGAGTCCAAGGCGAAGCGCTCATGATGCGAAAAGGTGATTGCCATGGCCGAGAGCCTTCAGAGCGTCCTCAACGCGCTGGCCGAATGCCGAGAGATCCTCGACGGAAGGGCAGGGGTCAAGGAGGGGCTTCGGGAACTCGAATGTCCACTCGAAGAACTGTCTTCGGCACTGAAGAAACTTGGCGGCGTCTGCACACAGGAAATCAAGGGCGCCCTGGAGTGCGTGCATGGCATTCGCCTTGCTTTAGATCAGCACTCCAAAGGCGGCCAAGAGATCGAGAGCCGCATCTTGAACGTCGGAGGCGCCGGAGGGTCGGAGAGCCGAAACGCGAAAGGAGGGAACGGCAGGAGCGCCAAAGCTCTGGGCAACGGGGGCTTCGCCGCACTCGAAAACGACGACGTCGAAGTTTCTGCGTCACCCGCAGAGCAAGACGGTGCGGGCGCCTCGCCGACTGAGACCGGCGAGGCGCCCGCACCAGGCGAAAACGGCGACACGTCCCCCTCCGAAGAAAACGACCCCGACGCTTCAAAAGAACCCGACGCTTCAAAAGAAAACGCCTCCGAGGAAGCCGCCGATGAAGAGGAGAATCCCTTTGACCCTTCGTGGAGTCCCAAGCCATGGGTCGAGGGCGGCTGGGTCGAAAGCCGTTGGCTTTACAACGCGGGCCCTGACGGCAATGACGCCAGAGTCTTTTACCAATTCGATGCGAACGGCACTCTCATTGGCGTTGAAGGCCGGTTCGACGAATCGAACATAGGCGACACGCGAGGGAAACGCCGCCTCAACTCTATGGACGCAATAGACCGCAGGAAGTACCGAAGAGACCATAAGGGGCTTATGGAAAGAATCCGTTTCGGAAAGAAAGAGAAGTTCGACGCCGGACACATCGTCAATTCCAAGCTCTTAGCGCCCGTGCACCAACGCATTCTTGACCCCAAATACAACGTCAACACCGCTTTTCTTGGCCAACATGCGGAGGCCGCCGCAGCAGTCGACAAAATGCGCGAAATGATAGAGGCGAATCCGAATCTGACGTGGGCTAAAGCACGTAGGAAGCTTTCCAAAGATGAAAAGGCCGCGTTGGATAAGCTAGAGCGCGCTGAAAGAGATCTAAACTTCATTCCCCAGCTGGCTAAAATGAACAGAGGAGCGTTCTATCAGACGTTTGAAAAGCCAATGCTTGACATGTCCGGCCAACGAGGATTCAGGATCGAATTGAATAAGATCAAAGACGGGAAAGTGGGCAGAATAAACGTTTCTTTCTTTCAGATGAAAAATGAGAAAAGGACTTCAGAAATAACGAAATCCTTTGACAATTGACCACATTCGTTCATGTTTCTTTACAGAGATTCCGGGTTTCTTTGCTCGGGTTCCGAGCTCGGGAGGGAGACAAGGCCGGCGCAGAGGGCGACTCCGCAGCTTCGACGTCGGGCAAGGAAAGAGCTTGGAGCTGCGTGCGGCGGCACGGCTCGCGCAGCTCCAAGCCTTAACCCTTGCAATCGCTAACCTAGCGGTGTTGACAGCGCTTCTTGGGCAACGACTCACAGCAGACCAACCAGTCGGCGAAACCCGAATGGCCTGCTGCAATTCTGACCCATGCGGTGAGGGGAGCTTCAGATGGTCTTCGTTGCAATCGCACAGCGTTAGGTGGCCGCCCGTTGAGAACCCGGACACCGAGCCCGGGAACCAAACACCAACGGGCCTCGGCGCCGGGTCGTGGGCTCCGGCGCCGTTGCGGACGGGCGCGGCCCCCGCGTCTGCGGGGGCCGCCTCGAGCCACCTGAGAGAATCGAACTCTCGACCTATTCATTACGAGTGAATCGCTCTGCCGACTGAGCTAAGGTGGCACGCCGCCTTTGCCAACAGCGTTGAATAGCTTACCGGAGGCTCACCCGTGTCGCAAACCGAGGATCGGGCAAGCCTCCGGCAGTCAGCGAGACCAATGCTCCGGCAGGGGCCGGGCCAGCAAAACCGGCCCAGCTCCTCAGAGCGCCAGACAGGCCGAGCTCTATCCGCGCGAACTTGAAGGGATCCGCAAACTTGAAGGGATCACGGGGCAGCCGAGCTTGGCCGCGCTGTCTTTGCTGCGCCGCCTTGCTTTTGCGCTTCTTGTTTCCGTTCCACGGGGCAAACGAGGCCGTCCTTGGGAACCTCGCCGGTCAGCAGATACTTGTCGACGGGCGCCTTGATGCAGGAACCCGCCCTGGTGTAGGCCACGTGGCCCTCGCCCTCCCAGGTCAGCAGCACCGAGTTGTCGAGCGCTCCGGCGAAGGTTTGAGTCCAGGAGTAGAGCGTCGCCGGATCATGCCTCACCCCGATCACCGCAATCGGAGCCGACCCCTTCGCGACGTACCGCCCCGGGTTCTTCTTCGGGTGATGCCGCAGCCCGGCGCAGATGTATCGGTCCTTCGTGTCAACGCCCTCTGCGCCGAAAACCGGTGCTTCCCTCTTGAGCCGCTCGCTGTACTTCGCATATTCGGACTGGGGGTCAAGCACATAGTCCGCGCAGTTGATCGCTATAAGGGCCTCGGCTCCGTTGCTGGACGCCGTCGGGCCGGAATCCGACCCTGATTCCACGAAGGCCGAACCGTCGTTTTCCTTCACCAGCTTCCTCAGCTTTTCATCGAGATCCGGCCATGAAGTGTCGCTGTACAGGTGCTGCCTGACCTCGCTCGTCAGAAGGGAACGCGTGAGTTTCCGATTCGGGTTCGACGTCGGGAACGGCTTTTTGAACGCCTGATCGAACAGGGCGCGCATCTTCTTTCTCGCCGCGTCCACCGTCGATCCCAACGGGCACGCGCCCGTGTTCACACAGTATTGCGCATATCGCTTAAAGGCATGCTCGAATCCGAGCACCTGCTCGTATGCTCTGCGGCTGTCCCGCATGCCGGTGTCGACGGCGCTGTCGAGCACCATCCTGCCGACTTTCTTCGGAAACAGGTCGGCGTACATCCCACCCAAGGACGTGCCGTAGGAGAAACCGAAGTAGTTGAGCTTCTTGTCGCCCACCAGGCTGCGCATAACATCCATGTCGCGCGCCGCCGACTCCGTGCCGACATGTCGCAGCAGCCTGCCCGAATGTTTCATGCATCCCTCGGCTATCTTCTTTGCCTGCGCCTTTTGGGCTCTGCGCCCGGCCACAGTGGAAACGTCGTAATCAGCGTCAACATATTTCTCGAGAGTTGCGTCGTCCACGCACTCGACCGCGGCCGATTCGCCGACCCCTCGCGGATCAAAGCCGACCACGTCATACTTGTCGCGAATCTCGAGGCTAAAGATCCACGAAGCCGCAGAGGCAAAGCCCGTTCCCGAGCTTCCGGGGCCGCCGGGATTGACGAACAGGCTCCCAATCGGCTTGCCGCTCTTGGCGGGAACCTTGAGCATGGCGACGGCGATCGTCTTGCCGTCGGGCTTTTTGTAATCGAGCGGAACCTTCACATTCGCGCACTGCATGCCGGCACGGTCTTTGCCTTTGCATTCGGACCACCTCAGCTTCTGCTTATAAAACCGTTCCAAGCCCTTGGGCACGCCCTCCTGCGATCCGGGAGCGCCCTTCGAAGAGTCGGGCACGCCCTCCGACGAATCGGAGGCTCGCTCGGACGAACCGGACGCAGGCTCCGGCGAAAGCGACGAAGCGTGCGCGGGAACGGAATTGCCGACACCCGCCAACGCGAGGACGGACACTGCCGCCAGAGATGTCAGAAAGCGATTCGACAGTTTCATTTTTGTCCTTTCAAATACCGAATAGACTCCGAATGCCGAATAGAGTTAATTTGAGTACTTAGAAGTAGCTTTTTAAAGCTGGAAGCACATTTTTAAAGAATGCGTTTGATGTTGGGTCCGAGCCTGACGACTAGGCTCGGACCCAACGAGCGATAACATTTGAGCCCGTCGCCGGGAGATGGCTAGCGTCGTCTTTCCACCGGGCAGACCAACCCGTCTTTCGGAACCCTGCCGGTCAGCAGATAGGCATTCACTTGATTTTCGATGCACGCGCCAGACCGCCCATAGGCCAAGTGTCCGTCGCCTTCCCACGTCAACAGCACGGAGTTCTCAAGCGTCCTGCGCATGGCCTTCGCCCAGTGATACGGCGTCGCCGGATCGTGCTTCGTACCGATGACCACGATCGGAGCCGAACCCTTCGCCCTGAATGCGCCGAGATCGGCCTTCGGATGATACTTCAAATTTGTGCAAACCTGAATCATTTTCGTCATCCAGGGATCGTACCCGCCGAAGACGGAAGCTTTTTTCTTGAGCTTTTTGTTGTACTTGGCGTAAACGGACTCCGGCTCTTTCGCGTAATCGGCGCAACTGATCGCGACGAGCGACTCCATCATATTGCTCTCGCCATCCGACGTTTGCGGGCCAGCCATCTCCATAAGCTCGGTGCCGTCGTTTTTCTCGATCAGCTTGCCAAGCGCTTGATCCAAACGAGGCCAAGCTTCGTCTTTGTACATCGCCCACCTCACGGCCACCATCAGATTGGAGCGCGTGAGCGGATGAGCTGGGTTCGACGTCGGGAACGGCTTCTTGAACGCCTGGTCGAACAGGGCGCGCATCTTCTTCTTGGCTGCTTTGACGGTGGTTCCAAGAGCGCACTTGCCGCCGTCGACGCAGCGTTTCGCATATCGCCCGAACGATTTGTCGACGCTCAGAGTCCCCTCGTAGAGCATGCGTGCGTTTCCGAGCTGGGTGTCGACGGCGCCGTCGAGCACCATCCTGCCCACCTTCTTCGGGAAGAGGTCGGCGTACATCCCGCCCAGCTCAGTGCCGTAGGAGAAGCCGAGATAGTTGAGCTTCTTGTCGCCCACCAGGCTGCGCAAAACATCCATATCGCGGGCCGCCGACTCCGTGCCGACGTGCGGGAGCAGCTCACCCGACCGCTTCTCGCAGCCGTCCGCGATCTTCTTGGCCGCATCCCGCTGTTCCTGCCGGCCCTTCGCCGTGGAAAGGTCGTAGTCGGCATCGAGGAAGAACGCGTTCAAAGCGGCGGTGTCGGCGCATTTGACCGGGGAGGAGGCGTCGACCCCGCGAGGATCGAAGCCGACCACGTCATACTTATCCAACATTTCGGGCTTGAGGCTTTTCGACAGTCTGGCTGCCTCTTCTATGCCCGAGCCGCCGGGGCCGCCGGGATTGACGAACAGGCTCCCAATCGGCTTGCCGCTCTTGGCGGGAACCTTGAGCATGGCGACGGCGATCGTCTTGCCGTCGGGCTTTTTGTAATCGAGCGGGACCTTTACATTGGCGCATTGCATGCCGGCACGGTCTTTGCCTTTGCATTCAGACCACGTCAGCTTCTGCCTGTAGAACTTCTCCAGCCCTTTCGGGGCATCGGTTTCACCGGCGCCCTTCGGCCCGCGGTTCGAGTTGTTCACCCCGCCGTTCGAGCCATTGTTTGAGCTGTTCGCCCCGCCGTTCGAGCCGCCGTTCCGCCCATCCGCAGAAGGGCTCGCCGAGGCCGCCGACGTCGACGCGACTGTGCCCGCTTGCGCCGACGTCGCGCCCAAAGCGAGGCTGACGCCGATCAATCCAACAAGCGAGGCCTCCGCAAGCCGCGCGGACCTCGACCGCGCCCCAGAAAACGGGCGTCGCGGTGCGGCCTCATCGGGCCTGCCCGCCCGCTGCCATGAACTCGCTGAATTCGTTGTTTTTTCACTCATAACGCCAGTCTGGCAAGAGCGGCCCGCCCGCGAACATACCGCCACCAGGCCAATACGACAGTCGCAAAAACCCGAGGCGCCGGGTGGGGATATCCCCACCCGGCGCCTCAGCCGGGCAAACCGTGCGAAAAAGCCTTTAGCTCAAGCCAAAGTCAAAGAGGGCGCGTCCCGCACCAACGGCGGAACGCACCTTGCCCGCTAGCGGACGGCGGGGCGCGGTTGCCTCTCCGGGGAGAGCTTGTCCTTCACGGGAGCCTTCCGATCAAGGGCGCCTTGCTTTTGCGCTTCTTGTTTCTGTTCCACGGGGCAAACGAGGCCGTCCTTGGGAACCTCGCCGGTCAGCAAATACTTGTCGACCGGGCTCTGAATGCACGACCCGGCCCTCGAATAGGCCGTGTGGCCGTCGCCCTCCCACGTCAACAACACCGAGTTGCTCAGACTCTTGCGCAAAGCCTGCGCCCAAGGATACGGCGTCGCCGGATCGTACCTCGTGCCGATCACCACGATCGGAGCCGAGCCCTTCGCCCTGTACGGACCGGGATTCGACTTCGGGCGATACGGCAAAAGCTTGCAAACGTCAGTCTCCTCTCCGCCGCTGTCCACGCCGAAAACGGGAGCCTCCTTCTTCAGCCTCTCCGCATACTTCTTGTTCTCCGACGGCGAGGAAGACGGATAATCAGCACAATTGATCGCCGCTATAGCCTCATTGCCGTTGTTCTTGAATTTTCCGCCCTCACGTTCGCTCATCAGATCATACCATCTTAAAAGGAACGAACCGTCATTGTTCTTGACCAGCTGATCGAGTCCGGTGTCCAGATAGGGGCGATATGCGGTGTCGTACATCGCAGAAATGACGCCCGACATGAGCATGTTCCGATTGAGGGGTCTCTTGGGGTCGGCCGTCTTAAACGGCTTTTTGAAGGCCTGATCGAACAGGGCGCGCATCTTCTTCTTGGCCGCATCCACCGAGGCGCCCAACGGACAGTTCCCGCCCTTCACGCAGTACTCCGCGTAGTGTTCGAAGGCCTTTTCGAAGCCGAGCATCTGCTCGTATCTGAAACGCGCGCTTTCCAGCGTCGTGTCGACGGCGGCGTCGAGGACCATCCTGCCGACCTTCTTCGGGAAGAGGTCGGCGTACATCCCGCCCAGCGAGGTGCCGTAGGAGAAGCCAAGGTAGTTGAGTTTCTTGTCTCCCACAAGGCCGCGCAGAATGTCCATGTCGCGCGCTGCCGACTCCGTGCCGACATGCGCGAGCAACTCGCCCGACTTGTCCTTACAGCCCTTGGCAAACTTTTCTGCTTGAGCCCTCTCCGCCTTCCTCCCCTCCGGGGTGGACAGGTCAAACTCAGAGTCGAGGTACTTCCCCAGCTCGGCGTCGCTCAGACAATCGACCGCGGTCGAGGAACCGACCCCGCGCGGATCGAAACCCACGACGTCGTATTTGTCGCGAAGAGCCTTGCTGAAGACCCTGTCTGCGTTTGAAGCCAGATCGATCCCCGAGCCGCCGGGGCCGCCGGGATTGATGAACAGGCTCCCAATCGGCTTGCCGTTCGCTGCGGGAACCTTCGCCATGGCGATGGTGATCGTCTTGCCGCCGGGCTTCTTGTAATCAAGGGGGACTTTCACGTTCGCGCACTGCATCTTGGGCTTGTCCTTGCACGGCGCCCAGGTCAGCTTCTGCCTATAGAACTTTTCGAGCCCCTCCGGAACCTCCCCTTTGGGGGCGCCGATCGAACCGCCAGGCGAACTCGTCGGGCTGGCAGTCGACTTCGCCGCCGGAGCCTGCCCGGCGACGTGAGCCGACGCCGCCTGAGCCGCCACAGGCTGAATGACGGCCGTCAAGGCCAATGCCGAGAGCGCAGCCAAGGGCTGCAACAATCGCGTCATTTTCTTTTTCATTTTCCCTCCCACTCGGGTAGAAAACCGAAACCCACGCCAATTCTCGGGATATTCACGAATGTCGCGCTCACCGCCGATGCGCTCAGCGCGGGCCGAGAGACCGGTGCGCCGAACAGCCTTCGGTCCATGCACCGCCTTTGCCACTACATCTCTCTAGAGGTTGAGCCTACAGGATTGAACGGTTGCGAACTACGGGTTTTCCACGCCTTCCCTTGAGGTAGAAGGGGAGGCAGTGGCAACAAGAGACGGCAGTGGCAACAAGAGACGGCAGTGGCAACAAGAGACGGCAGTGGCGCTGAAAGACTAGAAAGGCGATAAGAGGCAGAGAGAACAATAAAGGCACAGAAATAATCATTTAATACATGAGGGAAGACAAGGCAAAAGGATACGAAATGCGCCAGCGCAGGACGAGCACAAAAGGCGAACATGATATCGCACAGGACATGTTTTAAACGGGACAAGCAGAGAAGGCAAACAAAATGTCACTCAGGACGCACGCATAAAGACGCATGCTTACAGCAGGGCGGGCGCCGCGTGGCCCAAGAGGCTGCACACAGCGCCCGCCCTGCTGTGCCCGTTGAGGGAAAGGTCAGTAGGCGAGAAAAGCCACTAGGCGAGAAAAGTCAGCAGGCGGGAAAGGCTGCTTGCTGCGTCTCGCTTATCCGACTCGCGCGCCTATCGCCGGGTCCTCGCTGCGGCCTCGCTTCCCCGAGCTGCGCCTCACTTCCCCGACTTCGAGGACGCAGGGCACACGAGGCCGTCCTGCGGAACCTTTCCGGTGAGGAGATAGTCGTCTACCGGATCGTTAAGGCAGGAACCCGCCTTTCCGTAGGCGGTGTGCCCGTCGCCCTCCCACGTCAGCAGCACCGAGTTGCTCAGCGTCTTGTGCAAAGTCTGCGCCCACTGATACGGCGTCGCCGGATCATACTTCGTGCCGATCACGACGATCGGAGCCGAGCCTTTCGCCTCATACGGTCCGGGATTGGCCTTCGGATGGTAAGGCCAGAGCGAGCATACATCGACTCCTTCCATCATGAGCGAGCCGAAAACGGGCGCCTCCGCCCGCAGCTTTTCGGCGTACTGCTGATACTCTGCGCTCGGCGAAGGCAGGTAGTCGGCACAGTTGATCGCCCAGAAGGCTTCCTTGCTGTTGTTCTTGTACCTGTTGCCCTGGCGCTCCTCAAACAGGTCGTACAGCCTTAGGAAGACCGACCCGTCGTTCTGCTCGACCAGCTGGACAAGCGCCTGATCCAGATAGGTCCAGAACGACTCGCGATACATCATGCTGATCACGGTCGAGTAGAGCATGGATCTATTGAGGGGCCTGTCGGAACTCGCCGTACGGAAAGGACTCTTCAGAGCCTGGTCGAAAAGCGCCTTCATCTTCGCTCTGGCCTCGTCCACAGAGCCTCCGAGCGGGCAGCGGCCGGTGTCCACGCAATGCTGCGCGTAATGTTGGAAGGCGGTTTCGAAGCCGACTATCTGCTCGTACCCCATGCGCGCGCTGCCGAGCTGCGGGTCGACGGCGCCGTCGAGCACCATCCTGCCCGCCTTCTTCGGGAAGAGGTCGGCGTACATGCCGCCCAGGGAGGTTCCGTAGGAGAAGCCGACGTAATTGAGTTTCTTGTCTCCCACAAGGCCGCGCAGAATGTCGAGGTCCCGCGCGGCCGACTCCGTGCCGAGGTACGGAAGCAAATCGCCCGACTTCTCCTGGCATCCCTTCGCCTTTTGCTCGGCGAAGGCTTTGTCTGTCTGCTGCCCTTCCGGGGTTGACAGGTCGACGTCGGTGTCGACGATCTTGGCCAGCTCGGCGTCGCTCACGCAATCGACCGCCGTCGAGGAACCGACCCCGCGGGGATCGAAGCCCACGATGTCGTACTTATTCCGAACGGCGGCGCTGAAAGCCTCGGAAGCGTTGGCCGCCAAATCGATTCCTGAGCCGCCGGGGCCGCCGGGGTTGACGAACAGGGTCCCGATCGGCTTGCCGCTTTTTGCGGGAACCTTCATCATGGCGATGGTGATCGTCTTGCCGCCGGGCTTTTTGTAATCGAGCGGAACCTTCACATCCGCGCATTCATTGGCCGGATGCTTTTTGCACTTCGACCATGCGACCTTCTGTTTGTAAAAGTCCTCCAGCTTGTCGAGCGCGGTTGCGCTCGGAGATTGGTTTCCGCTCGGGGATGCGCCGTCGGTGGGGCCGTTGTCATTCGAGGCGCCGAGGTCGAGCGAACAGCCAGCGAGCAGCATGGCCGCGGCGAAGAAGGACGCCATGGGCTTGCGAAGGTTCATTCTCCTAAACTACCTGATCGTCTTGGAAAACGCAGTCCGCTTGCAGGGGTACGGAGCCCCTGCCGCGGCTGCGGGAGGCCTGCCGGAGAACCTGAAACTCGCGCCGTGGCGGGCATCGACCCCGCGTCCGACGGCAGGGTCGCCCCCGCAGATCGTGACAGGTGTCAGCCCGTCGGGCGGGCGCAGGAGCCGGGCCGTCAGCCCTGCGGAGAATCGGCAGGCGTCGCCCCTGCGGGCGGAGGCTGACCGCGAACGTGCGCCACGGCACGTGTGGGACGGCTCATGTCAGCCCTGCGGGCGGAGGCTGACCGTCATCGCCTCGAGCGCGAGCAGCGGCGCGACGTTTCCGGCCAGGCGCGTGCGAGCCTGCGAGATCGCGTCCATTCGGCGGATCGACTGCTCGGCCGAGGTGCTCGCGGCGACCTCGGCGATCCGGTCGGCAAAGTCGCGGTTGACGAGGGCGACGTCGGCCCCCAGCTGGACCGTGAGGACGTCCCTGTAGAGCGAGAGAAGGTCGACGAGGGCGCGGTCGAGCCTGTCGCGCTGGGCGCGGGTGGCACGGCGCTTTTGGTCCTCGCGCAGGGCGGTTATCTGCGCGGACACGGCGGGAGGAACGCGCCCCCCTTCTTCGACGCCGAGAGACCGCCGCAGCTCGGCCTCCTCCTCCGCGAACTGGGCGGCCAAGGCGTCGCTGACGGCTTTGGCCCCAGACTTCTTTTTCGCGGGCTTCTTTCCCGATTTCGCGGCCGACGCGGAGTTCCGGCCGCGCCCGCCCGAATCGACGCCGCCGCGCCCGCCCGATTCGCTGCCGTCGGAGTCGTTCTGCCCGGCCTTCCCGGCACGCGGACCCGCGTCAAAACTCGCGGCGGGGCCCAGGAGCGCCTCGGCGGCCTCGGGACTGTAGTTGAGAATGCGGTGGGCAGCCAGCACGGCGTCGCCCGCGCCGCGGATCGAGAGCGTCTCGGTGAGAATGTAGGCCCGTTCGCGGGCGGCCTCGCCGTCGGTGGCGAGGGCTCTCGCGCGGCCGACGTGCGATTGAGCCGCGAGCGCAGCGTCGAGCGCCCTTTCCGGGGCGACGCCGTCGCGGCGAACGAGCAGATCGGCGACGTCCTGCGGGCTCGGCACGGCCAGGCTGACTTCGCGGCAGCGCGAGCGGATCGTGGTCATGACGTCTTCGGGCGAGGGCGTGCACAGCATCCACACGGTGAACGGAGGCGGCTCCTCGATCGCTTTGAGCAGCACATTCGTGGTGCGCTCGAGCATTCTGTCGGCGTCTTCGATGACGACGACGCGCCACGGACCGCTGCCCGGGGAGACGTACGACCTGCCGACCAGCTCGCGCGTGCGCTCAACCGTGATGAAAACGCCGCGGGTGGCAACCGATTC
This sequence comes from uncultured Actinobaculum sp., assembly GCA_938020505.1. GTDB lineage: Bacteria > Actinomycetota > Actinomycetes > Actinomycetales > Actinomycetaceae > Peptidiphaga. The sequence goes on from CALIHR010000010.1 coordinate 52,483, forward strand.
GACGTCGGGGTGTTTGCCCTCCATGACCGTGTGGCAGGCGTGGCATTGGCCGCACCCGGGTTCCGGCCCGGTGCATTCGAGGGCCGCGGCGAAGGCCTTTGCCGCGACCGACCTGCCCGAGCCCGGCGGCCCCGTGACTAGCCAGGCTTGGGCCATGGCCGAATCGGCCCCTGCGGCTGCCTTCCCGGCGAGCTCGCGGGCGGCCGCGGCGGCCTTTTCAAGCTGGGCGCGCACGGCCCGCTGCCCCACCAGCTCGTCGAAGACGCTCACGGCTCGCCTCCCCCGTCCAAGCGGCCGTCGCCGCCCAGCGCCTGGGCCACGCGTGCGCGGATCTTTTCGGCGATCTGCTCGCGCGGCGCCGTGGCGTCCACGGTGAACCAGCGTTCGGGTTCGGCCGCGGCGAATCGGAGGTAGGCCCTGCGGACGTCCTCGTGGAACCGCGCGCCCGCCGCCTCGATCCTGTCGAAAGAGCCGCCGAGCCGGGAGGCCAGCGCCTCGGCGGGAAGGTCGAGGAAGACGGTCAGGTCGGGCATGAGCCCTTCCGTGCCCCACAGCGACAGGCCGCGCACCTCGTCCTCGCCGAGCGTCCTTCCCGCGCCCTGGTAGGCGGCGGACGAATCGATGTATCTGTCCGCCAGAACCACCGCGCCGCGCTCGAGCGCGGGACGAACGACGGTGGCGACGTTGTGCGCCCTGTCCGCCGCGTACAGCAGGGCCTCTGCCCGCGGCGAGACGTCGCCGCCGTGCAAGAGCAGCTTGCGGATATGGCGCCCGAGCTCGGTTCCGCCGGGGTCTCTGGTTGTGACGACGTCGAAGCCGCGCCCGCACAGCCATTCGGCAAGCATCTGCATCTGGGTGGTCTTGCCTGATCCGTCGCCGCCCTCGAAGGTGATGAACATCGGCTACTTCTTGCTCTTGGCGGCGGATTTCGTCGGGGTCTTGCCTGTGCCCGCCGTCTTGCCGGACGCGGTTGTGCCCGAGGCGGACTTGGAAGCAGCCTTGCTGCCCGAGGCGGCCTTCGACGCCGATTTGCCCGAAGACGCCTTGCCAGAGGAGGCCTTGGAAGCCGATTTGCCGCCCGGCGCAGTCTTCGACGCCGACTTTGACGCGGTCTTGGCCGAGGCCTTTTTCCTGGCAGGCTTCTTCGCCGGGCCCTTGGCTCGCCGGTCGGCGAGCAGCTCGTAGGCGCGCTCGGGCGTGATCGTCAGCGGGTCGTCCTCGCGCCGAAGGGAGGCGTTGGTCGTGCCGTCGGTGACGTACGGGCCGAAGCGGCCGTCCTTGAGAAGAACTGTGACGCCCGCTACGGGGTCGGTTCCCAGCTCGCGCAGGGGCTCCTTCGCCGTGGCGCCGCGCCGCTGCTTGGGCTGGGCAAAGAGCTCTTTGGCCTGGTCAAGGGTGACCGTGAAGATCTCGTCCTCGCTGGCCAGCGACCGCGAATCCTTGCCGCGGGTCAGGTACGGCCCGTAGCGGCCGTTGTGGGCAAAGATCGTCTCGTCGCCGTCGTCGCCCACGGCGCGCGGAAGCGAAAGCAGTTTGAGCGCGTCCTCGAGCGTGACCGATTCGAGCGCCATAGAGGAGAAAAGCGAGGCCGTGCGCGGCTTCGGCGGTTTCTTCGACGGGCGGCCGGTGGGCGTGAGCGCCACTTCGCCCTCTTTCGGCACGTCGGTGACGTACGGGCCGAAACGCCCCGCTTTGGCCAACACTTTGCGTCCGGTTTCGGGGTCCACTCCCAGCTCGCGCCCGTCGAAGCTGCTTTTGTCGAGCAGCTCGCGGGCCTTGGCCGGAGTCAGCTCGTCGGGGGCGATGGAATCGGGGACGGAGGCGTTGCGGGCTTCCGCGCCCTCGCGCTCCTCCTGGACGTACGGCCCGTAGCGGCCCACGCGCAGAACCACGCCCTCGCCGAGGTCGATTGAGTTGACGGCCTTCGCGTCGATGTCCCCCAGGCTTTCGACCTGGCCTTCGAGGCCGAGCCGCCCCTCCTGGCCCTTCCAAAAGCGCGTGAGGTACTCGATCCGCCGCTCTTCGCCGGCGGCGATGCGGTCGAGCTCGGTCTCCATGTCGGCAGTGAAGTCGTAATCGACCAGCTCGGGAAGGTTCTCCTCCAGCAGGCGCACAACCGAAAAGGCCGTCCACGTGGGCACGAGCGCCTGGCCGCGGCGGTCGACGTACCCGCGGTCGGTGATGGTCGAGATCGTCGCGGCATACGTGGACGGGCGCCCGATCCCTAGCTCCTCCATGCGCTTGACGAGCGAGGCCTCGGTGTAGCGCGGCGGCGGCAGTGTCTCGTGGCCGTCCGCGGCCGCCTCGAGCGTGCGCAGGGACTCCCCCTCCTTGACCTCAGGCAGGCGCGCATTCTCGCGGTCCTCGTACCGTTTCGCGTCGGCCGACTCCTGGTAGACAGCCATGAAGCCGGGGAAGGTGATGATCGTTCCCGACGCCGCAAACGTCGCCTCGCGCGCTCCGGCGGCCCCGGCGACGCCGACGTTGACGCGCACGGAGGCGGTCTGGCCGCGGGCGTCGGCCATCTGCGAGGCCACCGTGCGCTTCCAGATGAGCTCGTAGAGCGCGAACTGGCTGGCCGTCAGATCGCCCTTGACCTGGGCGGGCGTGCGGAAATGGTCGCCGGCGGGCCGGATCGCCTCGTGGGCCTCCTGCGCGCCCTTGGACTTCGTCGCGTACAGCCTGGGCTTGTCCGGCAGCGACTCCTGCCCGTACATCTCCCGAATCTGGCTTCTGGCAGCCGAAACCGCCTGCTCGGAAAGGTTGGTCGAGTCGGTTCGCATGTACGTGATGTAGCCGTTTTCGTAGAGCGACTGGGCCGTGCGCATCGCGTCGCGCGAGCTCATGCGGAGCTTGCGGGAGGCCTCCTGCTGGAGGGTCGACGTCGTGAACGGCGCGGCCGGCCGGCGGGTGTACGGCTTCGTCTCGACTGAGGCGACCGTCGCGTCCGCGCCTTCAAGGGCCGCGGCGAGCTGTTCGGCGTCGTCCTTGCCGAGGGCGCGCACGCCGTCCTTGGCGGCCTTGGCGGTGAGTTTTCCGTCGTCGTCGAAGTCCCTGCCCGCGGCGACGCGCACGGAGTCGAGGGCTGTGAGCTTGGCCGAAAAGTCCTGTTTCTCCTTGGCGAAAACCGCCGTCACGTCCCAGTAGGAGGCGGCGACGAAGGCCATGCGCTCGCGCTCGCGCGAGACGACCAGCCGCGTGGCCACCGACTGCACTCGCCCGGCCGAGAGCCCGGGCGAGACCTTGCGCCACAAGAGGGGCGAGACCTCGTAGCCCACGAGGCGGTCGAGGATGCGGCGCGATTCCTGGGCGTCCACCAGCTGCGCGTCAAGCTGGCGGGGATTGTCGAGCGCCCTGGCGATGGCCTCCGGCGTGATCTCGTGGAACACCATGCGCTTGACCGGGACCTTCGGCTTGAGCACCTCGTTCAGATGCCACGCGATGGCCTCGCCTTCGCGGTCCTCGTCGGTTGCGAGCAGGAGCTCGTCTGCCTCTTTGAGGAGCTTTTTCAGCTCGGCGACCTTCTTCTTCTTGTCGGGGTCGATCACGTAGTAGGGCTCGAAGCCCGCTTCGATGTCCACGGAGAACTTCGCGTAGGGGCCCTTTTTCATCGATGCCGGCAGCTCGGAGGGCTGGGGAAGGTCGCGAATATGGCCGACGGAGGCCTCTACGGAATAGTCCGATCCGAGATAGCCGCTGATGGTGCGAGCCTTCGCTGGAGACTCCACGATCACAAGTTTGCTCACGCTGTTTCCTTCAGGACGACGGAGGGGTTGCTGGCGCCACCATAACCCCATTTGCCGACACCCCGCCATTTGTGCCACGCCGTCAATGACGGGATACACTGTTGCAGCGGTTTGAGACACACACGAGGAGAAAACTCTTACATGCGCGAAAACTCGCCGAAATCAGGCGCGACACACGAAGGCGTGATCGTCGTCGCCCTGGGGACCCCCACAGAGGCGAGCACCCGCGCGATCGCCGAGTTCCTGGGCGAGTTTCTCTCCGACAAACGGGTTGTGGACCTGCCGGACTTCCTGTGGCAGCCGGTTCTGCGCGGCCCGATTCTCAAACGCCGCCCGGGCAAGGTGCTGGAACAGTACGAAGACATCTGGACGGACGGCTCTCCTCTGCGGCTGATCACGGAGGGGCAGGTCGCGAGGCTCGCCGAGCTTTTGCCCGAATGCGAGGTGCGCGTGGGATACCAGTACGGCAGCCCGAGCTTCGTCGAGACGTTCGCGGAGATGGCCTCGCGCCTGGACGAGATCACAGTGCTTCCCACGTATCCGCAGTTCGCGCCGGCCACGGTGGGGTCGGTGGCCGACAGGCTCGACGCCGCACTGGGCCTCGCCCGCGAGCGTTTCGGGCGCGTGCCGCGGGTCCGCGCGGCGAGGTCGTGGCCGGAGCTGCCCGGGTACGTCGATTGGCACGTCACGCGCATAGCGAACGCCCTGGAGGAGGACGACGCCGACATGCTCGTCTTCTCCTGGCACGGGCTGCCTGACAGGCGCCCCCACCAGCCCGAGCGATACGCCGCCGAATGCGAGGCCACGGCCCGCGCGATCGCGGCGCGCCTCGCGGACCTCGGCGTGAATGTCCCGTGGCGCTCGACGTTCCAGTCGAAGTTCGGGCCCGACCGCTGGCTGCGACCCGCGACTATCGACACGATGGCCCGCCTCCCGCGCGAGGGCGTGCGCCGCGTGCTCGTCGCCAATCCGGGCTTCATGGCCGACTGCCTTGAGACGAACTACGAGATGGACGTCCTCAACGCCGACGCCTTCTACAAGGCCGGAGGCCAGACTTTCCGCCGGATCGGATGCCCCGACGCCGACGCCGGCGCGGCCATCCTGGCCGAGCTGCGCGGGGCGCTGCGGCCCTTTGTATGAGCGTCGTGCGGTTTAGGCGGGGCCCTTCATGTGACGGCTGCGCGGCTTGAGCGAAGCCCCTGGGCCAGTTGGCCGGGCCCTGGTCGCCGTGCCTTTTGGTGCGAGATCGGCGGCGCGGCTAGCCGGTCCGCCGTCGCACCTCGGCATCCCGCTTAGAGCCACAGGAAAAGCGCCAAGGGCCGCTTAAGCGCCGGAAGACGGCGGAGATGTTTGACTGGGCCCTCGGAAATCGCCGCAGCCGCGACGATTTAAAAGCCACGAAGTCGAGACCGCGATTCAAGGATTGCGACGTCGAGCTCTAGATCATGCGACCATCGAAGGCCTTCCGGAAATCAAAATCCCGTCAAACTCAGAATTCCGGGGCTGTCGAAGGCTCTATCCCAGCCCTGTCAAAGGCTCCATCCCAGCCCTGTCAAAGGCTCCATCCCAGCCCGGTCAAAGGCTCCATCCCAGCCCTGTCAAAGGCTCCATCCCAGCCCTGTCGAAGGCTCTCCGGAGACCAAGATTCCGAGGCCGACAAGCTCGCGGACGGCGGGGAGCGCCTCGGCACGCGCGTCTTCTGCTGACTTGTCTAGGAGCTGGGCGACGGCGTCGCACAGGGCGCCGAGGGTCAGTTCGCCGTCGCACGCGCCGACGACGCCGGCAACCGCGCTCGTCACTTGAACCTCGGCCGCGAATCCGGCCACTTGGGCGAGTTTGAGCATGAACGGCTCAGGCTGCCCCGGCGCGTGGAGGCGGTGTTCGATGCCGCGGCAGGCGAGGCGGGCGGCGAGGAGCGCGGAGTCGTCGGCGCACAGCAGGCCACGGTGAGCCCAGACGCCCTCGACGTACCCGTGCAGGTCGATCGGCGCAGGGCCGGAGAGCTCTTCGAAGCGCCGCCACGGACGGCGCTTCGCCGAATCCGCCGCGTTCGAACCGGCCGCGTCTCGATCTCCCGCGGCCCCCTCCGGCGCGCGCATGGAAATGTACCCCATGCCGACGCCGACCACGCCTCTGCGCGCGAAGTCCTCGAGCCAGGCGGCGTAGGCCTCTTCGTAGCCGCGGTCGCGCGGGGTCTGGCCGCCGTCGCGCAGCCACATTTCCGCGTAGTCGGGCGGCGCGAGGACCTCGCGCTGGATCACCCAAGCGTCAAGGCCGTCGGGAATCCAGGCCGCCGGGCCGCGAGCCCAATCGGGAACGGCGTCAAACGGCCGATCCGGAGCTGCGTCGCGCAAGCCGTCCGAAGCAGAGCCACGCGACCGATCCGGAGCTGCATCGGATGCCTTGATCTCCCAGTTGCCCAGCATCCACGCTCGGCCTCCGGGCGCCAGCACGCCGCCGAGCCCGCCGACGAGTTCGGCAAGCAGCGAATCGCCTTCGCGTCCGCCGTCGCGATACGTGCGAACGCCGTCCGCGCGGGCGGCTTCCGGCGTGATGACGAACGGCGGATTCGAGACGACGACGTCGTACCGCTCGCGAGCAGCGCTCGAAGAATCCTCGGAGCCCAGCACCGAGCCGCGCACGGGCTCCAGCAGCGAGCCGCGCCGGAAGTCGATCGCGACCCCCGCGAGGGCCGCGTTGAATCGCGCGTAGTCGAGCGCGCGGGCGGAAACGTCGGTGGCCGTCACTCGCGCGCCGCACAGTGCGGCGAGAACGGCGTGGTATCCACAGCCGGTTCCGACGTCGAGCACCCGCTCGCCCGCGCAGTAGGCCGCCAGCGCCGCAAGGGTCCGCGTGGCTCCCCCGACGGGCATGACATGGTCCGGGCCCGGAATCGCGCCTGCCAGCTCGCCCCAGTCGGAGGCGATGAGGACGTCGTCGCGCCGGCGAGCGTCCGCGGGCGCAGCCGCACGATGAAGCGAAGGCGTCGAAGCACACTCAGACGCAGACGTGCGGCCGAGCGGAGGAGCCGAAACTGATCCAGGCGCAGACGGGGACTCCGACGCATGCCCCGATTCCCGCCCAAATCCAGAGACTTGCCGGTGCTTGGAAACTGCCAGATGCCCGGGAATCGGCGCAGGAACGATCTGAAAGAGCGCGCGCCCATTTTCGACGACGGCCCCCACGCGGCCCCGCGCCGAAGTCGCCGGAAGGGCCACCGCGATTTCTTCCTCACCGAGACAGTCGCCAAGCATGAAAAGCCTCGCGAGATTGGCGAGCCGGGCATCGTCCGCATTGTCGACGACCCCGTCTTCGGGGCCTGCCGGGCCGGCGGCTTTCCGATTTTCGGGGCCGACGACGTCGGCGGGCCTCCCGCACCCCGCAATCGCCCGCGCTCGTGTCAATGCCGGGACGCGCTGCTCGCGACGCACCGCGGCTAGAGCCTCCGGGCCGAGCAGCTGTTCGACGGCGACGAGGGTGTACGCGCGCAGGTCTTCCCGCAAAATCGTGGCCGCATCAAGGGGCGCGGCGGCCCCGTCGAAGGGTGCGGCGGCTCCATCGAGGGGCGCGGCGGCCCCGTCGAAGGCGGCGGCGCTGACGGCATCGGCATCCATGCATCAAGCGTATGCGAGCCCTCCGACAGTTGTGCGAGGGCGAACCGGACGCCCGCGAACGCGCAAAACGGCGCTACGACGACGAGGCCGCGGCAGTTAGCGGATTCGGCAGTTAAGGCGGGCGCGGCAGCGGCCCGCGCGCCGGTGACCAAGTTCCCACCGCAGACGGGCATGCACCGCCGTCGAACGGGCATATGCTTATACATCATGCCTTCAGAACCCCCTGTTTTACATGGGCGTGCCCGCGCGCGCCTTCTTTTCGTCCTCATCAGCGGATTGTTTCTCTCGCTCATCACGGTGAGCATCATCAACGTCGCCCTGCCGTCCATCAAAACGGCGCTGGACGCCTCGCCCAGCCAGATGCAGTGGGCACTTTCGGGGTACTCGCTGGCCATCGGCGTCGTCCTGGTCGCGGCGGGGCGCGCTGGCGACATTTTGGGGCGCGGCCGCCTTTTCGCAGCGGGGGTGTTGATTTTCGCGCTCGCGTCGACGGCGGCGGCCTTGGCTGTGAACGCCCTTATGCTCGACGTCGCGCGCGCCGTCATGGGCTTCGGCGCGGGGATTTACACGCCGCAGACGGGGGGCTTGATCCAGCAGCACTACCGCGGCAAGGAGAGGGCGAAGGCTTTTGGAATCTTCGGGGCGACGGTGGGCGTCGCCGTGGCGATCGGACCCACCGTGGGCGGAGTGTTCCTCGAACTGCTGCCGGAGTCGGTCGGCTGGCGGGCAACCCTCGGGTTCAACGTGCCGGTGGCCGCGGCCGTGTTCCTGCTGGCGCTCAAGTGGATTCCGCGCGAGCCGATCGACGCCGCGAGCCGCGGCCGCCTGTGGCGGAGGCTCGACCCCGTCGGCGCGGCTTTGCTCTCCGTCGCCATCGTGGGGATCATGCTGCCGTTCATGGCGGCGGCGACGATGCCGTGGACGTGGTGGCTTCTGCCGGCCGGCTTCGCCTTGGTGGGCCTGTGGTGGCTGTGGGAACACAGGCTGCATGCGCGCGGCGGGGAGCCGATGGTGGACCCGCGTCTTCTGCGGATCCGCACGTTCACCTTGGGCACAGCCACTATTACGGCGTTTTTCGCGGGTTCGACGTCGATGGGCGTGATCCTCTCTGACTTTGTGCAGCGCGGGATGGGCGAAACCGCCCTGGTTTCGGGCATGCTGGCCCTTCCGACGGCGGCTGCCCAGGTGATTTCGGCGCCTCTGGCGGGGCGGCTCGTGTGGCGGTGGGGCCGCAGGATCGTGATCGTCGGCATCTTCCTCAACGTGGTGGGCCTTGTGGCGATCGCGACTGCCGCGGTGTTCGTGAGCCGCGGGGCGAGCGTGTGGTGGTTTGCGATCGGCGCGGCGATCGTCGGTTTCGGCATTGGCTGGGTGACCTCGCCCAATCAGGCGCTTTCGCTGCGCGACGTGCCGGTGGAGAGCGGCGGGACGGCGTCGGGGATCATGCAGACGGGCCAGCGCATCGCCACGGCGATCGGGACCGCGGCGTGCACCGGGCTCTTCTACAGCCTCGCCGGGGAAAGCTACGTCACGGCGATGGTGGCCGGGTGCTCCTTGCTCGCGGCGTTCATCAGCGTGGCCCTCGCAATTGCCTACTGGGACGCGCGGCACCCGAGCGTTCAGACCTCCGCCCGCCAAAAGGAGGCGGTGCGCGAAGCGCTGGAGTCCACGGAGTCGACGCGGGTATAGGTGGCCCTTCAACGGCAGGTATTCGGACAAAGCCGCCCCTGGGACACGGCAGGCCTTCGGGCAGGCGGGCAGCCGCACACGCGCTGTCACAAACGCCCATCAAGGGGGCGTGCGCCTCGAGTTTTTGAGGCGCACGCCCCTTTTTCGCACGACGTCGGATAAATCCGCTCACGCTCCGGCGAGCGGACTTCGATACACCATCTGGTGCTCAGTGCTTTCCGACTGGATCGGCGCCTACTACGTCGCCCGCGATCTGAGGTCTCAATGCACCTTCTGGCGCTCAGTGCTTTCCGACACGAGACGGGTATTTGTGTGTCATCCTCACATCTTAGTCTCAGTGCACCTTTTGGTGCTCAGTGCTTTCCGACATATTGACGGGCATGTGACCGGCAATTCCGTCAGCGGTCTCAATGCACCTTTTGGTGCTCAGTGCTTTCCGACCGTCATCCCGCCCCCGCCCAGCCTCGCCGGGGTCTGGTCTCAATGCACCTTTTGGTGCTCAGTGCTTTCCGACTGAAGGCTGAGGTTCAGAGGTGGTCTTGAGCCGGTGTAGGTCTCAATGCACCTTTTGGTGCTCAGTGCTTTCCGACCATAGCATCTTCCACCAATATCATGGAAAATGCGGGGTCTCAATGCACCTTTTGGTGCTCAGTGCTTTCCGACGTTAAAAAGCAGGACGCCCGGTTTGGCTCCGTTGCATAGTCTCAATGCACCTTTTGGTGCTCAGTGCTTTCCGACAGGAACTCTACGGGTGTAATGTCACCTTCGTTGGTGTGGAGTCTCAATGCACCTTTTGGTGCTCAGTGCTTTCCGACGAGGACGTCCTAGACGAACTTCATGACCGCTTCGGCGTCTCAATGCACCTTTTGGTGCTCAGTGCTTTCCGACGAGAAAACCCCGGTCCTGTTGGAACCGGGGTTTTCCGGTCTCAATGCACCTTTTGGTGCTCAGTGCTTTCCGACGTTCCCGGCTACGGTTTC
>CALIHR010000011.1 GCA_938020505.1 uncultured Actinobaculum sp.
CCTGCGCCCCGTCTGAGACCCGCCTACTGTGCGCCGTCCGGCGATTGCCCTCCGCGATCGGACGCCGGCGCACCCTTCTCGCCTGAGGCCTTCGACGGGTCGGTGCCGTTCACCGGCGTCTTCGACGGCTCCGGCTTTGATGTCCGCGGCGATGAACCGACGTCCGCGAGGCCGCGGGGATCCGCCTCGGCGCTGACGAAACCCGACCTTCCGGCCCCCGCCCCCGCTCGCTTCGCAGCGGTCTGCGGCGCTGCGGACGCCACACCATCCGCGCCATCCCGCGGCTCCGCGCCCGCGCCATCCCGCGAAGATTCCGCGGGCAGCTTCGCCTTCAGCTGGGAGATGGACAGGGAGAGGAAAATCGTGGCGAACAGCACCGACGCCATGTTCAGCAAGGCCTGCCTGTCCTCGCGAACCAGCCGGCAGCCCTCCTTCCAGTCCTCGACCACCGAATCCGCTTCCTTCTTGAGGTCGTCGTCGCGATCGACGTCGGAACTGCCAGAGGAGCCGTAATACTTTCTATACCGGCGTTCGACGAGGTCGGAATCGGGCTCGTCGCCCTTGCCGTGGCCTGAATGGTCGAATGCCAAAGGGGCGCAGGAGAGTTCTTTGTCATACCCCAACGGTTCGTATGATGGTGGAACGAAATACAGCCATCCGAGAACTATGATCGCCAACACAACGCAAATTGAACGTGATTTCACCACGAATACCCTTTCTCGAATTTTATTCGATTTTCTTCACGTTAAGTTAAATTATTTCAAAACGTCTTCACTTTCCTCAACGTCTTCTCCGCAAGATATCCAACCTCCGCTCTCACTTTAATCAATGACTCCGACTCCCAAAAGTCCCCCACAGGGTAGGACGCCCCGAATCGTCCATTCCCAAGCGAGATGCAAGTATCCCAGCGCCCCGTTCGCCGACGGCCGACTCCCCATGCGAGGGCCTCAGTGCCAAAACATCCTTCCCCCTCGCCAGTCAGTCGGCTCCCCCATGCGAGGCATCGGGGGATGGCGGCTTTTATGGTGCTGTGGCGCGAGTCGGCTCCCCCATGCGAGGCGTCACACGTCGGCATGCTGAAGAGCGGGCGGTCGCGCGTTTCCCCGCACGGCTCGAAACGGCCTGCAGCCGGACTCGGCGCACGGCGGGCGGTGTTCGTCGACGATCCGGTCTTTCACGCCCGCGCGGGCGCCAGGGAGTGGACGACGTCTGCGCGGGAGGCGAGGGCGTCGTCGTGCGTGGCGATGACGACGCACGCACCGGCTTTCGCCGCGCGTTCCAGCAGGCCGGTGACGATGCGCCGGTTGTCCGGGTCGAGGGAGGCCGTGGGCTCGTCGGCGAAGACATAGGAGGCTTCCTTGTACAGGGCGCGGGCCACTCCCGCCCGCTGTTTCTCGCCGCCCGACAGGACGGACGCCGTCTCGGCCTGGCGCCCGGCGAGGCCCACCGTCTCCAGGATCCCGTCTAGGCGGGCGTCGGGGCGCGGGCGGCGCCGCAGGAACCCGGGCGCTCTGAGCGTGACGTTGTAGGCCAGGGTCTCCTCCTCGATCAGCCCGTAGTCCTGGTAGACGAAAGCCGCTTCCCTGCGCCAGAAGCGCCGGCGTACCCGATCCGAGGCCGTGTCGTGCCCGTTCACCGAAACGGTGCCGGTGCTGGGGCGTTGAAGCAGACCCAGGCAGTTGAGCAGGGTGGTCTTGCCGCAGCCCGACGGGCCGACGAGGGCGATCACCTGGCCGGGTCGGCACGTCAGGGTGACGCCGTCCAGGATCCTGCGGCCGGCGATTGTCACGCCGAGGTCGGATGCTTCGATGCTCATGTCAGTTGCTCCTTTGTC
>CALIHR010000012.1 GCA_938020505.1 uncultured Actinobaculum sp.
CCGCACCCGAGCTCATCAAGCTGCTTTCGGGCGACGACGTCGTCGCGATCGCCCCCGCGCTGCTCGGAGCGAGGCTGGCGGTGGCGTCGTCGGAGGGGGCCGTGTCCGTGCGGCTGACGGAAGTGGAGGCGTACGCCGGCGAGATCGACCCCGGGTCGCACGCCTTTCGCGGCAGGACGGCCCGCAACTCCTCGATGTTCGAGGCGGCGGGCCGGGTGTACGTCTACTTTACGTACGGGATGCACCACTGCGTGAACGTCGTGTGCGGGGCGGAGGGCGTTTCGCGCGCGGTGCTTCTGCGCGCCGGCGAGGTTGTGGAGGGCGTCGGCATCGCACGCGCGCGGCGGCCGGCCGCTCGGAGGGACAGGGATTTGGCGCGTGGGCCGGCCAGGTTGACGCAGGCGCTGGGGTTGACGCGCGAGGACGACGGCGAACTGCTGGGCGGCGCGGGTTCGCGGATCTGCCTTGAGCTGGCAGAGCCTGCCAGCGCTGTTCCGGCGGAACGGGTGCGAAGCGGGCCGCGGGTCGGCGTTGCCGGACCCGGCGGCGACGGCGAGGCCTTCCCGTGGCGTTTCTGGATCGACGGCGATCCGACCGTTTCGCCTTACAAGCCGGCGGCCAGGCGCAAATGAGCGACCGGATGTGGATGAGCGGCTGAACGCGGATAGGCGGCGATCCGACCGCGGCGCTCACCGACCGCAAGGCGCCGTCGACATCCCCTACCCGCCGGTACACCACCTGCGTATAACGAATCCACCTGCGTATAACGAATCCACCTGTGTACAACGAATCCACCTGTGTACAACGAATCCAACCTGCCTGCAACGAACCTGAGCCGAAAAATCGGCGCCTTGCGAATGCACCAGAGTGAACTTCGACTTGCTGAACGTCCAGAGTCACTTGCCTACCGTCCAGAATCACTTGCTGAAAAGTAGTGCCCATTTTACGAGCGGAAAAACCAATACAGGTCTACACTGAAATCAAAATCACGCGAAAGCACCGCATCGAAAGTCAATAACACAGGATCGGAGATTAGGTGCTCCTCTGCGTCAACGGCGCAGAAACACATACCAGACTTATTAAAGGCCAGAAAGCAATGGACGCTTCACTACAATTGCCAGTGCGCGGGTCCTTCCGGCGTCGTCCGATCCTTGCAAGATCGGAAGGCTTCGGAAAAGACTGCTACCCGCTTCGCATCCTTGAATCCGCGAGAACTGCCGAACGAGCCGAAAAAGCGCCGGAACCCCGCTTGACCGTTTCGGGCCCTGACGGCGAAGGCAGTCCGCCAACGCCAACCGGATCCGCCTTCCAGGGAGCACCCGCACCCGGGCCCGGGGACGTCTTTGAGCGCTTGACTTCGCTCGAAGAACTGGCTTCCGCGTGGAACGCGGTGCTGGCCGAGGACCTTCTTGACCAGCAGCTTCGCCGCCAAGCGAGAGAGACGGCGGCCGGTCTCGACGCCTTCCTCGGCAAGATTTCCGCCGACCTTCGAACCGGGCTGTACAAGCCCGGCCCGCTCTATCCGCTCAAACGCGAAAGGCTCGGCCCGCTGCGCCGGGGCCTGGGGGCCGCCGCGCCAAGTCGATCTGCGCCGTCGTCGGTTCTATGGGTTCCCGCGCTGCGGGACAGGACAGTCGAACGTGCGGTTGCGGCCGCCGTCGGCCCAGCCGCCGAGGCCCTCCAATCGTCGAGCTCTTTCGGGGCGCGCACCGGGCTCGGGATCGACGCCGTCGTCAGCCGCCTCATCCGCCTGCGAAGCGAGGGGCGCGCGAACGTCCTCCTCCTGGAGATCGAGGGGTGCGAATTCGGCGTCGACCTTGATGACGCTTTAGAAACGCTCCGCCGAGGCATGCCTTGCGAGCGCACGCTGGACCTCCTCTGCCTGCTCGGCCTGCCGCGCTTCGAAGGCGTTCGGCCGGGCGCCGAGGACAGGCTCCGAGGGGTGCTTGAAGGCTCGTCGCTACGCCCTCTTTTGGAGAATCTCGCTTTGACCGACGTCGACGACGCGATGTGCGACGCCGGATTCGCCTATCTCCGCCACGGCTCCAAGATCGCAATGTGCGCGCCGGGGCGCTCCGAGCTCGTGGACGGGCTCGCCCTTATAACCGAACTTGTCCGCTCTCGCGGCCTGACGATCAACGAGGATGCAACTGCCATGACCAGCTTTGACGAAGGATTCTGCCATCTCGGCATCGACTATTCGCAGGACCGGCCGCTCGAGCCGTCCGCCGAGGCCGACGCCCCCGTTCACGTCGTGTACGTCGGACGGGACGGCTCCCGCGTGCACGTGGCCAAGGAGCGGCTGATCGTGGACGCGCCCGACGGTCTGCCCCAAATGTCGATTCCGCGGCGGATGGTGAGCCGCATCGTGCTCACGGGAAACGTCGGCCTTTCGGCCGGGGCGCGCTCGTGGGCGCTGTACAACGACATCGACGTGCTCTGCCTTTCCCGGCGCGGCACCTACCTGGGCCAGCTTGCCGGGCCGCGGTCGACGGCAAACGCCCAGCGCCTCCTGAGGCAGGCGGAGTTCGCGGCCGACGAAGAGGCGCGGCTCCCGCTCGCCCGAAACATCGTGCGGGCCAAGCTCCGCAACCAGCTCCACGTGCTGCATCGGCTCGCGCGCAGGGAAAGAGAGGGGAGCGCCGACGGCAGCGCGGGCGACGACGTCGAAAGCGCGGGCGCGGCCATGGGCGACGGGACGGAGATGTGCGGGAATGCGGGCGCGGCCTCCGGGGGCGGCGCCAGGGAAGCTGTCGGCGGCGCCGACGTTGCTAGTGCGGCTGCCGGTTTCGACGACTTGCAGGCTCGCGGGAACGCAAACGTCGGCGAGAGCAAAGGCACCGGCTGGCACATCGGCGTCGTCGGGCTGGAAGCGGCGTGCCGCGACATCCGCTGCATAATGGCGGACTTGCCCGACGCCGCGAGCATCGAGGAGATCATGGGCATGGAGGGCGCAGCCTCGAACGTCTACTTCGCGTGCGTGGCGGGCTTGCTTCCGCCGGAGGTCTCTTTTCCCTGCCGCAGCAGGCGTCCGCCGAAGGACATGGCGAACGCCGCCCTTTCCTATGCCTATTCGCTGCTTTTGGGCGAATGCACTGCCGCGCTGTTCGCCGCGGGGCTTGAGCCGTCGCTCGGAGTGCTGCACGCTTCGACCGACAAACGCCCCAGCCTTTCCCTCGACCTCATGGAGGAGTTCCGCCCCCTGCTCGTGGACCGCATGGTTTTCGGGCTTCTTCGGTCCCGGCGTTTGCGCCCGGAGCACGCGGGCCCGTCTGACGACGGCGCTGGCGTCTGGCTCACCAAAGACGGGAAGAAAGCGGTGGTCGACGGGTACGAGGCCACTCTTCAGCGCAGCGTCAAGGGCGCTCTGCCGGGGTTCGCCGGCCCGTGGCGCAGGCACATCCACCACAGCGCGCAGCTGCTCGGCCGCGCTATCTTGGAGCCCGGCTACGACTGGGTGGGCGTGTCATGGCGCTGACGGTGATCGTGGCCTATGACGTTGCAAATAATCGCCGCCGCACGCGCCTGGCCAACTATCTGCAAGGGTGGGGCTACCGGATGCAGGAGTCCGTGTTCCAGCTGCGGTTGAGCAACGAGGAACTCTCGGAGGTTTGCGCGCGCATCGACAAGCTCATCAGCGAGACCGACGACGTCGTCCACATCTACCCCCTGTGCGCGGCCTGCTGCGGGCGCGCCGAGGTGTTCGGAACGGCGCCTGCCCTGGACGACGTCGGCCTGTACAGCGGGGTGTGGTGAGCTGTATTCTCAAGGCAATCGTTCGGCCCGGCCCGACCTTTGCTGGTTGGGTGCGGGCCGGATCTCCTTATTGTTAGCAATGGAAGATGATACGGGTGCGGTGATCGAATACGCTGAAGGCTGAACCCCGGTTTTCTGCACAAAGTCGGCTGCGTGCCGCCGTCCGGCGGGCAATAATGAAAGCGTCCGGCTATCCGTTCGGATGTAACTCCAGAGACGGGGTTGTCATGAATAACGGAGAAAAATCGCAAGGACGCGGTTTCAGAAGGCGGCAGCCTATTCTTGCTGTGCTCCGCCATCTCGGAGCTACCGTCTATCCGCTTCAGGTGACTGAGGCGTTCCGGGCCACCCAAGGGCGGGTTGTTCCGGGAAGCGCCTTCGATCGAATCACGTCGATCGAAGGGTTAAAAGCTGCGTGGGGAACGGTGCTGGCAAAGGACGCCGCCGACGGCGAGCTGCGCAGGCAAACGATCGACGTTATCGGGCGTCTCGACGAGTTCATCGCCGATCTGTCAAAGGACCTGCGAGAAGGCTCGTACATGCCGGAGCCCGTCCATCGTTTCACGATCCCCAAGAAAATCGTGGGCGAGAGCAGGGAGCTCCAGGTGCCCACGGTCAGAGACAAGATCGTTGAACGTGCAGTCATCGAGTCCATAGTGCCCGCTGCGGACCGGGTTCAATCTTCTTGCTCGTTCGCCTACAGGCAGGGCATTGGCGTGCCCGACGCCGTTCAGCGCATCGCAGCCCTCCGGGAGGAGGGGTACAGGTTCGTGCTTCGAGCCGACATCCACGATTGCTTTTCAAACATCTCCATCGACGATTCGCTTGCGACGCTCTACCGGGCAATGACATGCGAGCGAACCATCGATTTGATCTATTTGATTGCGTCCCCTAGAAGGAGGCGCGTCAGATGCCGCAGCCGCGGGATCGCCCAAGGTTCTTGCCTTTCGCCGCTTATGGCGAATCTCGCTCTCACCGATGTGGACATCGCCATGAGCGACGCGGGATTTGCGTACGTCCGCTACGCCGACGACGTCGTCGTTTGTACGCCGCGCGAGGACGAGCTCCTCGACGCTCTCGACCTATTCACCGAACTTGTCCGCTCTCGCGGGCTGACAGTCAATGAGGAGAAGACCATGCTCACCAGTTTCGATGAAGAATTCTGCTACCTAGGTGTGGATTTCTCGAGAAGTCGTCCTAACTGCGACCCCCATCATCACGTCAAGCCTGACGTGAACCCTGATCACGTCCTGTACATAGGCCGCGACGGCGCGTGCGTGCGGGTGTCGAAGGAGCGTTTGATCGTTGAAGGCGTTGATCTGCTGCCTCACGTCTCGATTCCTCGCCGAGCCGTCAATCGCATCGTGCTGACCGGGAGCGTGGGGCTTTCGGCCGGGGCGCGTTCGTGGGCGCTGTACAATGACGTCGACGTGCTCTGCCTTTCCCGGCGCGGCACATATCTGGGCCAGCTTGCCGGGCCGCGTTCGACGGCGAACGCCCAGCGTCTTTTGAGACAGGCGGAGTTTGCCGCCGATGTCGAGGTGCGCATGCCTCTTGCTCGGAGTCTAATTCGGGCCAAGATGCGCAACCAGGTTCATGTTCTCCACCGCATCGGGCGTCGGGACAGGAACGTCAACGTTGGGAAAACGTGCCAGGAGATCCGTTCGTCGATGGAGGACCTCTTCGACGCGGCGTCGATTGATGAGATTTTCGGGATTGAAGGGGCGGCGTCTTCCGCCTACTTCGCCTGTCTTGCCGGGCTGGTGCCGGAGGGAGTGTCGTTTCCGTGCCGTAGCAGGCGTCCGCCGAAGGACATGGCGAACGCCGCCCTTTCCTATGGGTACGCGATCCTGCTGGGGGAGTGCACAGCCGCGTTGTTCGCCGCGGGGCTTGAGCCGTCGCTCGGAGTGCTGCACGCTTCGACCGACAAACGCCCCAGCCTTTCGCTTGACCTCATGGAGGAGTTTCGCCCCCTGCTCGTGGACCGCACGGTGGTCAGTTTGCTTCGCTCGCATCGGCTGAGACCGGAGCATGCATCGCCTTCCGACGACGGCAAGGGGGTGTGGCTTAACCGCGAAGGCAAGAAGGCGTTGGTGGACGGGTATGAAGCGACGCTTCAGCGCCGCGTCAAGGGCGCTCTCCCAGGGTTCTCCGGCACGTGGCGCAGACACATCCACCATAGCGCGCAGTTGCTTGGCCGCGCGATCATGGAGCGGGACTACGAATGGATGGGCGTGTCATGGCGATGACCGCGATTGTCGCTTACGACATCTCTTCCGACAGGCGGCGCACGCGCCTGGCCGCCTACCTCCAAGGGTGGGGGTACCGGATACAGGAATCGGTTTTTCAGCTGCGTTTGGAAGCTGACGACCTCAGCGCAGTTTGCGCGCATATCGAAGGGATCATCAGTGAAACCGACGACGTGGTTCACGTTTACCCCTTATGCGGAGCATGCGTTGGCCGCGCTGAACTCTTGGGAACCGCCGTGACTCTCGATGAAGTGGGGCTCTACCGCGGCATCTGGTAGTGGACTCCATGCGTTCCAACCATCGACGTCGTTCAAAGCTGGTTCGCGCACGGAGGCTACGCCCACTTTCTTCCTCAATGCACCGTGTGGTGCTGGGTGCTTACCAACCGAAAGGCACGCGCGAGCACGTCGATGGCTTCTCGTCTCAATGCACCTTCTGGTGCCGGGCGCTTACCGACGCAAGGGGACGTCCACGTCGAATTCTATGAATCGGGGTCTCAATACACCGTGTGGTGCTGGGTGCTTATCGACTGGACGGCGACAGCGTGCTGCTCGTCTTCGACCCGTCTCAATACACCGTGTGGTGCTGGGTGCTTATCGACTCTGGGCGGAATTTCCTCAGCAGTCGCCTCCGACGTCTCAATACACCGTGTGGTGCTGGGTGCTTATCGACAAAGGTCACTGCGAGCTTTCGCGGTGACCTGAACAAGTCTCAATACACCGTGTGGTGCTGGGTGCTTATCGACGTCGACGAAGCCTTCCCCCGCACCCCGACCGTGACCGCCGGTCTCAATACACCGTGTGGTGCTGGGTGCTTATCGACCTTGGCAACCCTTCCCCAATACGCCGCTTCCGCAGACGTCTCAATACACCGTGTGGTGCTGGGTGCTTATCGACCCGAAGGAATGCGCGACCGCTGGTGGAACGAAGCGTCTCAATACACCGTGTGGTGCTGGGTGCTTATCGACACATTAAAATCGCTTGCGAGATTTGGCACGCTAACGTCTCAATACACCGTGTGGTGCTGGGTGCTTATCGACTTCCAGTCAGGGAACCCGCTGTCCCTGATCAATATGGTCTCAATACACCGTGTGGTGCTGGGTGCTTATCGACCACACGTCGTCGTCGCCGATCTTCCCCGGCAGCTTGTGGTCTCAATACACCGTGTGGTGCTGGGTGCTTATCGACAGTTAGTGTTGGTTTCTGACGCTGCGGAACAGGCCGGTCTCAATACACCGTGTGGTGCTGGGTGCTTATCGACTGCCAATGCAGAGTGCTTGAAAAACGGCGGCACCGAGTCTCAATACACCGTGTGGTGCTGGGTGCTTATCGACCCGAAGCAGCGCGCGGCGCGCAGGAAGGCAGTGTGTCTCAATACACCGTGTGGTGCTGGGTGCTTATCGACTAATAAAATGGACGATTTGACAGCCCCGCTGAAGATGTCTCAATACACCGTGTGGTGCTGGGTGCTTATCGACTTTCTATAATAGATGACCTCTCCGATCTTCTACCGCGGTCTCAATACACCGTGTGGTGCTGGGTGCTTATCGACTACTATCGGGATGTTGAGTACCCGACGGTCCTGGTGTCTCAATACACCGTGTGGTGCTGGGTGCTTATCGACCATAGGAACCTTATTGACGATACCGATTGGTATTGTCAGGTCTCAATACACCGTGTGGTGCTGGGTGCTTATCGACTCCGCGTCCCCGCCGAGCGCCGGACGGTTGAACATCGCGTCTCAATACACCGTGTGGTGCTGGGTGCTTATCGACAGCCACCTTTACAAGCCGCACCACAACGCTGCTTACTCTACGGTAGTCGCCACCGGCGATTCACGCACCCCGACTCGCCAGTAAGCACTGCCTCTATTAGACCACACTCTTGCGTGATTCTGCCACTAAACGGCCATGCGCCACCGATCGCCCCAACCCCGTCGCTCGCGCCGACTTTCGATGGGCTCAAGCCGAAAAGTCCCCCATTGTCAGAACTTTCCCAGTGTCCGCGCGTGCACAGCAGAGTCACTGCAAAACCCAAGCAAATGCGAGCCCTCAAGACTCCCACATCCCACAGCAGAGTCAGGGTGTCCGGAGCCGGAGACTCGCGGGGCGCACGCGCGACAGCAGTTGCGGACGCCATGGTCCATCGCTCAAAGTCGCAGCCCTGAAAGTCAAAGTCGTAGCCCTGAAAGTCAAAGTCGTAGCCCTGAAAGTCGCATCACCGCAAGACGGGCGCGCAACAGCCACACACAGCACTCCCGGCGTCGGGCTACTTCTTTGATCTCGCCCTCTTTCCGCCGTTCCTGCTTTTCTTCTTCGATTTGCCGCCCGATGACTTTCCCTTTTTCTTCTGTTTTCTGGGCTGGACGGTCAGCGGTTGCTCCGCCTCTGAGCCGAAAAGGTCGACGGGAGAAAGCCCTCTGCCCTTCGCCGGGGACCCGGCGGGAGATTGAACGGCTTTCCTTTCTCCCTTCTTTCTTGGAGGAGTCACCGTCTGATTGTTGGCTCTGTTTTCTTCGAGTGTCATATAGCGAACTTCGACCTCGCGGGCCTTGCCCTGCTCGCCTTGTCGAACGTCGTCGTACCCGTATGCCGCTCGCTGCATCGCCTCGACCCAGGGCTGTTCGTCGAGCTTGAATCTTCCGAGAACGGAAGAGAAGTCCGCGATGCCGGGCGACGGGCTTTCGGGCCCTGTCGGCATGTGGCCGAGGCATCCGTCCAGTGACTCATATCTTTCCGCGAGGTCCCCGCCTTTGTGCGCCGTCATGCTCGTGGCTCTCGCCTCGACGACGCCTAGCCCGAGCGGTTTGCCCAGGCCCATGCGCAAGTATCCGATCGGCGGCTTGGTCGCAGAGGATTCTGCCCGGCTTCCCTCCCTTTCGTCATGGGTGCGCCTGTCTCGCACGCTTCGCGGCACGAGGTTCTCCGGGGTGAGAACCCACAGGAGGGCTGCGAGTTCCTCCTGGGCGAGGTCTGTGAAACGGATCCGGCAACGCAATACCGAACCTGCCTGTATGAAAGAGGCGACGAGGAGGGAAACCTTGACGTTCTCTTCAGTCTCCTTTCCATTGGCAAGGACTTGCCCGCCCGCCGAGGGAAGCTCGTTCCGCCCCAAACGGCAACGGTGCACGGGGTATGCGGCGATTCCCAAGAATTGCCCACGTGAGAAACACTCGCTGCGCGCAATCGCCTGACGGCTCGAATCTTGAGCATTCGCCTTGGCCGAGGTACTCCCGGAGGCCGCCGCGCTTCCCGGCGTTGACGCACTGTCCGGTGCCGGGGCGCCCGCAGAGCTTGGCGTCTTACCGTTCTCGTCCGTGAGGAACCTGCGGGCCGACGACGGCTTGGGCTCCAGCAACGGCGGAAGAAAATGTGGCTCCTTCAGGTTGCACACAGTTTTCAGCGAGGGGTCGAACGCGTTCGGCCCGGAGGCGTCGATCGGGCCGAACTCGATTCGTCCGCGAAGGGCGACGTCGCCGGGAAAGCCGCTCTGAGCCTCGTCGCCTCCGGTTTTCTGCACGACGTATCCGAAAAGCCGATCGGCCGCCGAAGCCTCCCCGGCCTCAGAAAGCGGAAGAGCCTTCTGATCCTTCGCGAGCTCCCACGGGCTCTTCGAGTAGGCGTGCCGTCCGACCATGACGGGAACGAGTTCGCGGACCGTGGTCTGGTCTGCGTCGAGCACCGCGTATGCAAGGTCGCCTTTCTCGAGCGCCGCAAAGTCTGGATCGCCGGGTTTGAGGGCGTTGGACTCGCTCTTGTCCGCCATGCGGGTGAAACGATTGGGCAGAGGCGCTTCCGCCCTTTCACCCTTCTCTATCTCCTGTCTTCTGAGGGACAGATAGCTGGTGATGATGTCCTTGTAGGATTGGTGGACGGACGAGGGCGCGACGGCGAACTCGCTTTGGTTCGGGTCCATCTTGAAGAAGAAGCGCTCATCGTGTTTCTTCTCGAACAATTGACCCGCGGATTTGCCGTCGGGGGCTGTGCGGTAGGCGTAGCCCCAGGCGGTTCTTGTCTCAGGCTTTCCGCAGTGCGCGTCCCGGTTGCGGACGCCGTTCTTCTCCGATTCGCCCGACCGTCTTTCCGATTCGCGCCGCCTTCCTGATTCGGCCAGCCGCTCTTTCGAGTCGCCTTGAAGGTCGCGTGCCGACCTCTCCATTGTCGAATTGGAAAAAGAGACGATCTCCTCGCCGACGTTGAAGAGGCGGTGCTTCTTTCCGGCGTCGTCGAAAATGTCTGTGACTACCCAATAAGCGTAGAGCGGGGCCTTGCGCTGACCTTGAATGCACAGGGTCATCGTGCAACGAACCCGCTCGCCGTGCGGGGCGAGGCGGCGGGCTTCCTTGAAAGACTCATTGTTGACGGGTTTGATGTGCTTGCTTTCGCGGTCGGGGAGCGCCGCCGCCCTCAGGATCGAGTACTCCTTCGTGCCGTCGTCGGAGCTGCGCACCGATTCGTGCGGCGTCGTTCCCCGCAACAGCTCGAGCTTCAGGGAGCCGTCGCCGCGTGCCTCCTCCACTCGCACCGGAACAAGCATGAGAGCGCTGGCCGGATCGCCCCTATATGTGAGCTGGGCGCGATGGAACGAGTCGGTGCGCCGCAGCTTGTTTGAAGAGGACGGATGCGCGCCGAACACGCGAAAACGCGAGGCTGTCAGGGTTTCGTAGGCGCGCGAGACCATTCCCTTGACCATCGTCGGGCTGACGAAAGGCTCTTCGGGCGTGCCGTCCTCGCATTCTTCGCTTCGGCGGCTTCCCGAGACCTCGCTGGTGGGGGCCTCGCTGTCCTCCTCCGTGCCGCTTTGGTCGCCGTCGTGCTTTTGGGCGTCGTCATGTTTTTGGGCGTCGTCATGCTTCCCGAAGACCAGAGGGGTGTGAACCGTCATCTCCACGTCGATCGAGCCCGACCACCTATCGGGCTTCAGGAGGTCGTGACCGCTGGCGACGCCGTCGTCGAAGAGCGTCTCGGGGAATGCGCCGACGGCGTTGCGAACGTCCGTCGCGTGAGCTTGTGCCTCCTTCGCACGAGCTTGTGCCTCCGCCGTGTGAGCTTGCGCTTCTTTCGCGTGAGCTTGCACTTCCGCTGCGTGAGCTTGCGCCCGCGCTCGAAGCAGCGGTATCCGATTGACGGCCGAATGGAACGGCTGAAAGTCTGCCGGCGACTGGCTGGGAGCGCGGGACTCGTCGGTGTTTTTCTCACTCATGGCGCGTTTCCAGACGTGTCAGTCCGTCGAGATCCTCATCGGGGACGGGCGGTATGTTTTGGGGCTCGGCGAAGAGCCGCAAAGGTCAGCAGGCGACAAGCCGCGGCCCTCCTGCGGTTCGCCGGTTTTGCTGTTCGTCTGATTGTTCGCCTTGTTTTCCTCCAGGGACATATAACGCACTTCGACGCCGTCGTCATAGCCGTAGGCCGCACGCTGCATCGCCTGGATCCACGGCAGGCGGTCAAGGTCCAAGCGGCAATTGGGATCGACCTCGCGCATGAGCTTCTTCAAGGAGAACCTTGACGGCTTGCGCGTCTTGGCCCCGAAACCGAGGCATGCCTCCAGCGATTCGTAGGATTTTGCGAGACTTCGCCCGCGCCAGGCTTTCAAGCCGCCTTCGGCGATGCGCACTTCCACGGCGCCCAGACCGAACGGTTTGCCCAAGCCCATTCGCAGGAATCCGACGGGTTTGGCGGGTTCCTCGCCGTCCTCTTTGCCGGCTTCGCCTTTGGCCTTGCCTTCAGTCTTGCCAGCGTGCTTGCGCACCTCCAACGGGACGAGGTTTTCCGGAGTAAGCACCCACACGAGGGCCGCCAGCTCGAATTTGCTGAGATTTTCGTAACGCAAGGTGCACTTGAGCGAGCTTCCGGCTTTGATCCACGTTTTGGCGGTGATCCGGACGTCGTCGTTGCCCTGCTCGAGGTCGAGCTGGGGAAGCTCGGTTGCGCTTCTGAGGAAGCCGGTTTCGTCGACTTGCGGTTCGCGGTGAACGGGGTAGGCCGCCGCGCCGAGGAGCTGCCCCGGCCCGAAATACTCTCTCCGGGCAAGGAGACGCCGTTCCTCTTTTTCTTCTTTGGCGCTGGCTTCTTGTTTTCTCTCATTTGGAGCGTTGCCGGCGCTCTCATTGTCTCTTTTGACACGAAGAGTGGCACCGTCGGAGCCCGTCAGGAAGCGCCGGGCGGAAGAGACCTTCGGCTCGAGCAGCGGCGCCAGCTTCTTCTCCTTGCAGCACACTTTCGCGCCGGACGAGTCGACCGGCCCGAAGGAGACACGTCCGCGATAGGCGACGTCGCCGCCCTTTGCGTTCCCCATCGTTTCCGGCACGACGTAGCCGAAAAGCCTGTCGGCCGGAGAGGCCTCGTCGCGATTCTTCAGGGGCGCAACCAGCTGATTCTCGGCGAGTTCCCGCGGACTGCTCCGATACGCTCGCCGTCCGACCATTGTGGGCAGAACTTCGCATACGGTGATGTTCTTGCACGTTTTGCCGTAGCAGTCTGGCACCTCGTCAGTGTCGAGGCGGACGAAGACGAGGTCGCCCTCCGCGAGGATCGGCGCCGGAGCGCTGCCGGTTGGCTCGGATGTGCCGCCGGCTGGCGCCGGTGCGTCGTCGGGCTCGTCGTCGGGCTGTGCGGAAGCGCCTTTTGCGGCCGGATTTTCGCGCTTTTGCGACGCGCGATTGAGCAGATGAGGCTCGGGCCCCTTGTATTCGTCCGATTCCTTGCGATAACTCTCGACGATCAGCCTGTAGTCGCGAATGTTCGTTTCAGTGAGCCGCAGAATCGTTCCCGAGATGTCTTTCCCCAAAGAATCGATCTTGAAGAAGAACCTCTCGTACTTCTTGTTCTCGAACAAGTCGCTTGCAAACTTGCCTTCGGGTGCTGTGCGGCAGGCGTACCCCTCAACCTCAATGGGTCTGGCACTCCGATCTCGCGTAACACGGAAGAACTCTTCAAGTTCACCGGTGTCCTTGCGCCGCACATGCGTAACTACGGGCTTGCCGTCTTTGAGGCGAGTCAAACCGACACGAACCGGATCCCCGTGGGGAGTCAACGAGCGAAACCTCTTGAGTACCTGCTCCGCAGGCGGAAGAAGTCCGGCTCCGGGTACTCGCGGGCGCTGAGGCGCTCTCGCGTTTGGGGCTGGCTGCGCGTGGCCTTCGCGAACGACTTCGACGCCTTCGATGTTCAGGGAGTCGACCAGAAGCGCCATCTCGTTCTTTTCGCCCTTGCCGTTGAGGATTTCGACGGCGAGGTTGCCGGCCTCGTCGCGGCAGACCCTCGCGGGAAAGAGCTGATTCGCCTGCGACGGGTCCACCCGATAGGTGAGCGGGTCACGATGCTCGCCGAACACTCGGAAGCGCGAGGCCGTTAAGGTTTCGTAGGCGCGCGAGACCATTCCCTTGACCATCGTCGGGCTGACGAACGGCCGCCCTGAACCGTCCATCGGCACTTCGATGACGTTCCTAGAGCCGGGAATCCTCTCGGTTGCGTCGGATTCCTTTATTCGATTGCCTTCGGCGTCCTCCTTATATTGATTCCCGAAAACGAGCGGAGTGCGGACCTTCATCTCAAGGTCGATCGTGCCCGACCATCCCTCGTCCGCAAGCCGGTCGTGGCCGGGGGCTTTGCCATCGTCGAAGACGTCTTTTGGCAGCGCTCCTTCGGCGACGAAGTATTGCGCACTCCGGCGAAGAACCGGAATCCGATTGACCGCTGAATGGAATGTGCCCATGTCAGTTTTCCTTCCCTGTTGCCGTGAGCCGCCGTGCTCTGGCCGGTCTTCCGATCATTTTTCTGCGCACTTTCTTACGCCCACCTTCCGGTCATGAGCTCGTCGGCGAACACCGTGTTGCCGAACTTCGGCTCCTCTTTGCTGAACTCCGGCTCCTCGACAAAGACCTCTATGCTGCGCATGATGTCGGTTTCGTCGAGCTCTTTCTTGCCGGAGATGTCCGCGCCGTGTTGAAGGTACTCGTTCACTCGGTACCAGCACCTTTGGCGGAGCGTTTTCGCCTCGTTGTCTTTGTTCGTCCCGTTGTCTTCCGCTTTTTCATGCGCGGTTGCGTTGTGCTCTTCGCCTTCTCGAAGCCGTTCGACGACGATCTCCGCGCGGCCGTTCCCGTTGAGCCAGCGAATCTCGCGGGCGAGGACGCCGCCGTTCGAATCGGAATCGTTCGCCGCCTTGCTCGATTCGGAATTGTTCGCTGTTTCACCTGATTCGCGATTGCTCGCGGATCTACCCGGTTGGGGGCTTTCCGAGGAGCTCTCTGGGGCAATCACCTGCCACAGGCGCAGCTCGTACACGGTGTTGAGGGGGACGCGTTCATGCGATGAATCGACGAGCGGCGAGGCGGCGGCGTCGACCCTGACGATCGCCTTCGCGCCCGACGTCGTATAGGCGATCCCTTGGAGAACGTGAAATTTGGAAGCTTGGGACGGGCTTCCAGATTCGTCTCCCTGTCCGGGGGCCTCCTGTGCGGATGCGAGCTGCTGTGTCAGTTCCGCTGCGGCTGCTCGGACGCGCTCCAATGCGTCGCTGAGCGTTGCGTTCGGGATGAAGACGCGACTCCACTTTGCTTTACAGAGCGGGGTGGAAAGGTCTTTCGTGCCAGCGGATTCCGCGCTTTTGCGCGACCTGCCGCTGTTCTGTTGTGTTGCGGGGGTATTCTGACTCATCGTTGTGCCTTCTTGTCCTTCTCGTTAAGAAAGTCCGTCCAATTGAGGTCCAAACCGTCAGCCGCGCCTTCTTGGAGCTTCTCGTTGACGCCTCGGAGCTGGGCGAGGAGTTTCTCCGCCACTGATTCGCCGTCGTCACCGTGAATGTCCCACTCTTGCGCAGGCGGAGGCAGGATGTCTTCAGGCCCCTTTATAGTTAAGCGGTTGACCTTCACTTCGCCCATTCCTCGGGTTCCGCGGCTGCCCAACGGAAGCGTCCCGGTTGCGAGTTCCGCGAGGGTCAAGCCCAGCAGGCAGATTGCGGCCTGTTGGCGGCGGAGTGCGGTTTTGTCGCGTCGGTTGTCTGCGCCGTGAGCGGCCTGCGATCCGCTGTCGTGTCGAGGCCCGCCGTCGCCTTTCGATCCGGCGTTGGCCTTCGGCCCGGCGTCGGCTTGAGGCCCATCGTCACTTTGCGAAGGCCCGACGATTCGTTCGGGGTCGACCTCGATGCGAAGCACATTCCACTTAGGGACCGGGTATTTTTCCTCGTAGAGTCCGCCGTCGATCACTCCTCCTGTCCATCGGTCGCCGGCATTGTGGGTGACTGTGCGCAGCTTTTCAGCTTTGTTGTCTTCGCTCGGAATGGAAAGCGTGTCGAGGACGGTCACCGCCCCGCGTTGCTCCGTCGCTCCAAACAGCGCGCGGACGAGTGTCGGATCGTTGGCGAGCTGGTCGTGCACAGGCGTATTGGACCAATCTGGCGCCTCGTTTTCGCGCTTCCGGTAAAGAATCGTCCGAGCGATTCTTGAAGCGCGCGTGCGAAGCGCGCCTCGGACCGAGCTTCCGGGAAGCACCAGAGGGGCCTTCTGCTCGTCGTCGTCCGTCTTGTATGCACGCAACGGGCGCGCCACATTCAGTTTTTCCTTGGCACCCTTTTGCCCATCGGGATTTTCGACTTCGCCTTGGGGCCCTTCGGACGCCCCTGGTTTCGCGGCGTCCTGTTGCTTCTCTTCTTGCTTCTTTTCGTCAGTTTCGGCGACGAGAATTCCGGTTGGGCTTTCCCAGTGGATGTCGATAGTGATTCGGTTGTCGGCGCCGAGCTTTGCCGGTCCGACGCCGTCGGTCCCACTAATGGGCTTCCCTTTCAGCCAGGCCTTGAGGCCTTCGACGTCGTCGAGACGTGCCTTCGTGAGCGAGTAAGGGGGTTTGCCGTCCTTGATCTCGCTCGGCTCGGCGATCCTCACGCGCCCCCAGCCTGCGCCCTTGCGTTTTCCGAAGGCGACGCGGTCCGAATCGAGGAGGCCCAGAATGACGGAGAAGAGCCGTTCGACGTCCGCCTCGAGCTCTTCGATCGCAGGCTCGTCTCCTTTCGCGAACCGGCGCGGGTCGACTTCAGCGGTGATCGCCAGACGGAGTTCCTGCCCGGCGGGCGCCACTTCGTGGAAGAAGAGCGCGCCGTCGCCCGCCGATCCCCAGTAGCGATCGATGGCGATGCCCGGGCGGTGCATGAACGAATCCGCCTTCATGACGCCTCCGAGGGACACCGTTTCGAAGGTCAGCGCCGACGCCCAGCCGGAAGGCGCGTCGTCTCCGCCCTTGGCCTCTTCCCGCCCCCACAGGTCCTTCAACCTCTGGGAGGCTGGGATTTCGGGGTCTTTGACAAGATTGAGGTCGAGAGCCTCGAAGAACGCGGCCCGCAGCGCGCCCTTGACCGAACGGCCCGTCAACACGGGCGTTCCGCTGGCATTGCGCGCGAATCGTTGCGGGACGGCCCTTCGCTCGTCGTTGCCGATCGCTTTTGGCGTTCTGTCGACTTCCTCCTCCGGCCCGCCGGAGTGGATGGGCGACGTCGTCACCAGAACGACGTCGAGCCTGTATCGCGTAAGACTCATCGGTTCTCCTCCTTGGCGGTTTCTTTGGACGGCGACGTCGGATTCGCGTTAAGCAGCGTCACTACGCTGGCGTTGAGCCGTGCCGCCGAGACAACGTTGAGCTGTGCTGTCGAGGTGGCGTCGTGCGGCGTCGGATTGGCGCTGGTTAGTGTTGTTGGGTTGGCGACGTGCGACATCGCCAGATTGGGGCCGGTTTGCATTCTCAGATTGGCGATCTGTGACGTCGCCAGATTCGCATTGGATTGTTGGTGAGTTAAGGTTGTAAGTTTCATTTTTCGTCCGAAAGAAAGTCGTTGCTGTGCAGGAGTTGCACGTGGAGCTTCTTGCCGTCGTTGTCCCCGATGCTCAGCAGGGGATCGCCGACGACGAACCTGCCGAATCCCTGAGCTCGCAGTTCGCCGATGCCCACGGTTTCCAGCTCGCGCAAGGCGGCGAGGGCCTTTCGCCGCTGCTCGGCGTTGTCCCCGAGGCAAACCTTGAGGACCGAACCGGCCTGGACGGCGAGGCGGGTCGCGCGAGGCTGGCCCTCGGCGGCCGACCAAGAATCGACTCGGCGGTATCTCAATCCCGCTCGGTACCGATGGTCGCTTTCGCAGTCGTTGGCGTCTTGCTTGGGCAGTGTGCCGTTGTCGCATTTGGAGGACGATGTGCCGTCGTCGCGCTTGGGCGGCGTCATGCCGTTGTTGGCGTCTTGCTTGGAAGCTGCGGTGCCCTCCTTGCCCGTCTTTTCTGGGGAGAAGAGTTCGATGCGCGCATCCGCGCTGTCGAAGGCCTTGGAGCGATTGAACGCATCGATGATGTCTTTTGAACTGCCTGCCGCGCCGAGCGACCGTGAGCGCAGAAGAAGGTCGGAGGTGAACCAGATGGTCGTGGCGCCTTCGCTGTCCCATGCATCGGCATTGCCCGTGTTTGCATTGTCGTCCAAGTTTGCGCGGACATCTGCGACTGAACCGTTCCCCGAAGCCGCGTTGCCGCCTGCATCTGCGCCGTTGCCGCCTGCATCTGCGTCACCGCCTGCGGCTGCGCGGTCGGATGTGGGTTTCTCGGTCGTCTCGCACTCGGCGAGGCCGAACGTTCCGGTGAGCCTGCGCGACCCGAGGCGGGCCTGCCCGTGCAGGATCTCGGGCAGCATCTCGCCGAGAGCGCGCTGGCTGACCTGCTGTGTCTCGTTTTGCGCCTCTCCTGGCCGGCGCTCGCACAGATTCTTGGTGACCGTCGGCTGGTGCTTATACAGGCTCTCGGTGATCGTGACCTCGGATTGCAATGTGAGACCCGCCGCGAGCGCCCGCACCAGGAAGAGCTGGCCGTCTTTTGCGGTTCCCCGAACTGCGTCGTGCGCGGTGGACTGGCGTCCGGTCACCGGAGGCGCGCCCGTGCCATACCTCGGCTTGCCGGGTTCGCCGTCCCCGAAGTCGAAGATGTAGCCCGACCGGACCGGAACGTGCACTTTCTCCGGTTCCTTCGAGATGAGGCGGTTCCACAGCTCTCGCGTCGACGGGGCGGTTTCGCTGGCTTGCATATCGGGGCCGTCGCCGGGACTGCCGGGTTCGCCCTTCACCCTGCAAGGCTCGCCCGCCGAGTTGGTTGATTGGCCGGTCGAAGGCTCGTCGTCGGCACTGCTGCCGTCCGGCCGCTCGCCGGGGACCTTCGGATAGGAGAAGACCATGGGAACAGGCCGCCCGCGAACCCCTGCGACGCACGCCGTCGCGTCCGAAACGAACAGGTCGCCGTTGACCACGGCATTGCGAATCCGCGTGTCTTTGGGGAACTCGGCACACAGGCGCGAATGCGCCCACGCCAGCATCACGGTTCCACGCAGGAAATCGAGAGAGCGCACCTCGTTGGACATCGGCGCCTCGTAGGAGACCACCGGCGTTTTCAACTTGATGTTCAAGTCGAACGAGCGGTATGACGGCGAATCGGCCCGGCCGTCCGCTCGCTGGCGATCCGGTTTCCTTTTCGACTCGGCTTGCTTGTGCTGATCGGTTTGCTTCGACGGATCCGTATCCTCCGCGCTCGCGACGCAAGGAGGTTCGCCCGGTGCGCCGACATGGACCGAGGCGGGCGCCTTGGTGAGGCTACCGAGTTTCTCCTGCAGCCACTCTTTACATGCGGCGTGGGCGGCTTCGGCTTGTCCATCGACGGAACTGGGGGATTGGTCTGCGCCGGAGTCCGAGGAGCCATCCTCGCCGGACCCGGCGGTTTCGCCCTCGTCAGAGTTTGCGGAGCAGCCACCGCCGACGTCGTCCGGGAAGCCGACGGTGATCTCGCATCGCCCGTCGCCGTTTGTCTTCTCGGACCCGATCGCCGGCACGAGCGTCCCGGCAAGGGCCAGCACGAACTTTGCACTCTCGACTTGATCCTCGTTCCAGGTGTCCGAATCGACGAAGTCCACGCGGCCCTTGAGCACGCAGGCCGGAGCCCGTTCGATGATTCGGAAATGGTCGGGCTTTGCGGCGCCTGTCTTCTCGTCGATTGAGACGCTCACGGCCTCGGTCACTTTGGCGGTGCCGGCATCGTCGGCAGCCTTCGCTTCTTCGCAGATGCGCGCATCGGAGAAGATGACCGCCCGCGGGACGGTTTCATCCTCGTCGGCGTCTCCAAGGTTCGGCGCGCCCCCGAAAAGCGAGCCGATGAAAGCGTGCCATCTTCCCGATTGCCCGCCGTCGAGAGCCCGAGCCACAGTGAGCGCCTGCTCGCGAATCACTCCGGTTATGACGGTTCCGCGCACCACGGGCTGATTGTTTTCGTCGACTTCGACGACGGAGTCGACGCCGCCTGCGTAGCCGACACCGGTGCCGACGCCCCAGTCGGATGTGAATCTGATCGTCACGGGGATGCTGTTCATTTCCTTGCCTCCTGGGAAGCGACTGACGGGCCGTTTCCGTTTGTCGAATCCCTGTTTCCTTTGCTTGCCTTGTCCGTTTTGCCGACGGCGCCTTCTTGGCCCTCGTCGTTCTGCTGGTCTGCTGCGCCTTCTTGGCCCGTTTCTTTTCTTTCCAGTTCCTCCAGATAGCTCTGCGGCAGCAGGTCGGCCAACTCGATCAGGTCGAAGACGAGATCTGGCCCGCCGATCGCGTCCAGCAGATTGCTTAGCTCGCCGTTGGAGTCCTTGGCGGCTTGCCACTCGGCGTCGATCTTCTTGTCCGAATCCTGCTTCTTGGCTTGTGCCTGCTCGGCACTCGAAGCGATCTCCTCCCTGGCCGTGTCAGACTGAAGCTTCCTGATCCGCGCCGCCCTGGTTTTCGGGAAGGCCAAGGGCTCTTCGTTTCCGCCGGCCGGCTTCAATCCTTTGAAAAGCGCGGTGCGCTCGCACATCTCTTTCCAGGCGGGGTGTCCGCGCAGAGCGGGGTGTTCATGCGGGTCTTCCGCTGCTCCTTCGGGTGCGGCGGATTGGCCCTTCTTCGCCTTGGCTTCAAGATCGACGTCGGACGTCACCTTGAGCGGCCGCCGCGTGAAGGACTTATAGGAGCGCAACAGCTCATCGGGGTCCAAAACGGTTGAATCGAACAGCACGTGAAAGTTCAGAGTGGAGCATTCTTCTCCTTCGACCTTGCCGAGGGCCTTCGCGCTCTTGATGAGCCTTTCCGCAAGGTCGTAGGCGATGTGGAAAGGGAACTTCCTGGGGACGATCGCGACGCCCGCCGCGGCCGTCATTGGACCTCCTTGCTTTTCACTCGCGCTTTCCGCATTCTTGCTTTCTCTTTCCGCGTTTTCGCCCGCGCCTTCGGCGTTTTCATCCTCACCGGTGCTTTTGGCGCATTCGCCTGTGCCCTGCCTGCTTTTGGGGCCCAGATACTTGAGCAGTGTATCTTTGCCGGTCTCTTCTTCGAACGCGGTGAGGAACTTTTCCGTGAAAGGCAACGCGTAAGTCGCATCGGTGATGACGGTGGCATCGTCTCCGCCGAGGATCACCGGCACGACGGGGATCGCCGCGATGTCTTTGACGTCTTTCTCGGCGAGAAAGGCGACTTCCGCCCAGGCGGCGAGGAAGGACTTCTGCATCGCCTTTTCAAGGCGTCTGTTGATTTCGAGGAGGAACCGGCGGAGGGCGTCCGGGGACTTATGCGGGTCGTCCGTTGGGCCCGCACTGGCGGATTCTTCCGCAACGCCGGATCTGCTCTGCTCAGCAAGAACTTCTGAACGGAAGACGCCGCCGGGGATAGTCTCAAGCGACTTCTGAAGGTTGCGCATGATCTCGCCGACGCCGTTGCCGTCAATGTGAATGACCGCCACCTTGGAGAGGCGCTCGTCCTCCGTGCGATCCCTGCCGTCGATCGTCTCGGAGCTGATCGACCTTGCCAGCTTTTCCTCGAGCATAGTCGGGTCGCGGGTCAGAAGATCTTCGCGCCCCAACAGATCGTGATGCCTTCCTAGCTCTTCTAGATCTTTCTGTTCGACGGCTAGCTCGATGAAACTGAGGCGCGCAGCGATGGCGTGGTGTCTGCAAACCCTGCTTGAAAGCGAGAGAGCGGTCGCCTTGTCGTCCCTCGCCTCGTCGCAGACGCCCAATCGCGACGACGCCGGAAGCGCCGAGTCTCGTCCGCGCTGAAGGAAGGGCATCTGCGAGAATCTCGCTTGCGCGGGAGGCCGATTGAGCGCGTACTCGGCGGCTGTCCTGTGCACTTTCTTGAGATCGGAATCGCTGACGTGGGGATGTTCGACGTCGTCGCCGGGATTCCGGAGATCGACGAAGACCCCGGAAACGTCCAAGCCGGACGCGGCAGAAAAGGCCTTGC
Source organism: uncultured Actinobaculum sp. (assembly GCA_938020505.1). Lineage (GTDB taxonomy): Bacteria > Actinomycetota > Actinomycetes > Actinomycetales > Actinomycetaceae > Peptidiphaga. The sequence continues at coordinate 21,272 of CALIHR010000012.1, forward strand.
GGGTGACTTTGCCGATCAGCTTGCGCGCATTGTCTTCGGTCGCGACGGTCAGGATGACCTTGCCGGACGACTTCGAGACCCAGCCGAAGTCGATCTTCGGGCGGGCGCTGCTGGCGGCTTGCTCGGTCCACTCGGCAAGCTGTGTGATGAGGTAGGAGGCCCCCACATTTTCGCGCAAACGCGGGGAAGAGAAGACAAACCGCTGATTTCCGTTGGTCTCCAGCATGATGAGTTTCATTCAAGCCCTCCTTTGGGCTACTGAGGTGTACAAGAGAATCCTAGTACTTTTCTGCCGAGTTTTCACGACTTTTCTTTCGGAAAATTTTGGAATAGTATGGACGCTTCCAGGGCGGTAAGACTAGACTCGCTCTGGGGGCTGGTTGTGGCCCCGTTCACTCAAAGAGGAGGCAGCGGTGACGCTCATCATTCACGCAGCAGGCGACGGCGATCTGGGGAGTGACATCCTTGGACTCGAAAAAGCTCAAAAAAACGCCAAAAGGAAAGAACGTCGAGAAAAACTAGATTCTCTCATTGAGAGGGCGGAGTCCGGCGAAGTCGACAGGCTTATCGGGGCCCTCTTTAAGAACGAGTACCCAAAACTTCGTGAAAAATCTAAGAGATTCACTCGCTCGCCTATAGCCTTAGAACTCGAGACCCTCCACAGAGAGCGGAAGACAAAGAACGTTAAGTTCATCCTGGTGGGCACGGAAACCGGTGACGAAAACACTGATACCGCAAAGACTGCCTGTTTACTTGAAAAGGCATTGGGGATCAAAGAAGTTAAGGATTATGTCGAAAAAGAATATGGGATAATTATTGACAAGGTGACTGTAGAAATTGGGGATCTTCGAGAGCGAAAGAGCTTGAATAGCCTTAGGGGCCGTCTTGAATGTGAGTTCAAAGCCGGCAATTCCTCAAGGCAGACGCTGGTAAATGCTTTTTCAGGCTCCACTATGGTGGTTTGCGCGTTAATGGGTTTGGTGGATCAAATAGGCTTCGATTGGGAGATTGCTATTCCTTCCTTATCGGAATCTGGGGATTTCAGCGCCTGTCTTCGGAAGCTCCAGCTGGATGAATCCGGTGTCTTCTACTGGCTGCGGTCGCTCGGTTACCTGGAACAGGCGAAGGAATGGGCGGAGACGGAAGGTTCGGAAAAACTGATCGACGTTGAGTGTGGAGAAGGCTCTAAACACAACGAACTTCTTGCCCGCCTAGAAGTCTTGAAATGCAGGCAAAAGGAAGTGACTTCCCGGGAGTTGGCCGCCGGTGCGGCTGTCAGCATGCTCAGAGGCGACAACGGCGCGGGCTTGCTGCTGAGAGCTTGGCTGGAGAAAACATACGAAGAAAAGTTGGAAGAAAAGAACGGTAAGCTTCTAAGCGAGCACAAGTATGTATCGATTTTTCAGGGAGGACGTGAGCTAGGGCCGATTCTCGGCGAAGCAAAAGAACGGGTGGCGGCGGGAGTCGAGTTAGAGGCGGACAAGTGGTTGATTGAGCATGAGTGGGTGAACGATGCGGGAAAGACAGCTGTCCACGATGCCGCCGCCCCCACTCTTCAACAAATTGATTCTATGAGAGAGACGCCAGAGCTGGACGACGTAGTTCCGGAATGGATGCCGTGGCCGTTCCAAAGACCGATTCTCTATATATTCGCGATGGGAACGTCGTGTCAGAGTCCGACGGTTCCTGAAAGAGTTTTGCAAGAGCCATTGAAGACGGGGCCGGCCGGGGAAAAGCAGTCTCCTGGTGAGCAGATGCTGGCGAGGCTGCGTCGTGCCTATCCGGGAGCGTTATTGCCTGATTCCCCAGGTTTGCCTGTTGAATTCCTTATCCTGCACTCCTCTGATCCCGGTTCAAAACAAGCTGCCATGGAAGCCGCGACGTCGGTCTTGACCTCCGCTGCAACGAACGCCTGGGAAAACGGACGACGCCCGCCCGTGGACATCGCCGAATATGGCCCTGGAGACGCCAACGACTTGATTGCTACGTCGCTAGTTTCCGAGGCCGTGGCCGCCCAAGTGAAAATGACGCTCGACAACAAGAGGCCTGCGACGGTCGTCGTGGTTGGAACAGGGCAAAAAGGCGCCGTCATCGGAGCCTTGGAAGCCGCGCAAAAGTGGTGTGGTGAGAATGCCGTTCCGTTGTTCCTTCAAACGTTTGTCGACAAGAGAGACAACAAGGAACCGGAACCGCAGTTCCACCGCATCGCTCTTCACCGCAGCGCCAAGAAAGCTTTGCTCAAGGCGGCCTTGACGAGCCTGCGCAATATGAATCTCTTGAGCGCGATGAGGGTTCTCGGTGCGGGTGACAGCGAGATGAATGAATTCGCCGACAGGTGCGACGACTTGAGGTGCGAGTACGTAAAGGCGGTCAATTCGAAGGACCCCGATGCGGATGCGGCGACGATCCTCGACGTGCTGAGAGTGGTGCGATGGCTGTGGAACGATCCGCTCGAAAGCGACTGCAACGGTGCATATATGCAAGAGATGTCGGAGGACTGGGAGACTCGATCCAGGCTTGCAGTTGTCACGGCCGAAATTACAAGCTTCAGGCGTGGAAAACGCAAGCTCATGGTTCGCAACACAAGCCTCGAGGCCGGCGATTTGCTGAGCATTGTTGATTCACCTGCAACAGGGGATGCTCGTGAATCGGGGAACAGGAAGACAAACAAGAAACCTAGACAGGCCAATCATAAAGATTTGCTTGAGCTTCTTTACCGTGTACGCAGTGGCCTTGTTGTTCTTCATGGTGAAACGGCGCCTGACGAAGCACTTGATGAGGTCCTCGAAGAGCTTGCGTACCCTTCTAACGATGGAAGCGGCGGAAAGCTCAATATAGTGGTTCCTGCCGGTTTCTCCTATCCCTGCCTCATCGACGAGGTGTGCAAGAGCGTCGAGGCAGTCGCTGGAACAGGTGAATATCCTGCTCTGGGGAACTCGGATTGGGAGAAGCGGTACAAGGATCTGTTCCAAGAGATTTGCGAGGAACTGCGAAAGACGGAGTCGCAATGAACGCCTGTGAAGGCAATACAAACGGCGAAGGCGCGGTGCCTTCTGTCTTTCAGCCTTCCGACGCCGTCGCTCCGCAGCAGGGCACCGGCTTCACTCGCTTGAAAGACCCCAGTCAGATGCGGATGGTGCTGATCGTCGAAGCTGTTGCGTGTTCTGGCTGGGAAGCGACTTTCGGCGTCGCCCAGAGCGAAAGCGCAGGCGAGGGCAGCGACCTTGATCCAACGCGCAGCGGCCGAGCGAGAAGCCGTCTGATCCGACGCGAGGCCAGCGAAAACCCGCCTGGCGAAAGAACGGAGGCTGTAAGCGCCTGGGAGGCGGGGCCTTTCTCCGTCAAGGTCAAGGGGTCGAACCACAATTTGTATACACGCAGCCGAAAGAGGGGGTTCCGCCCCGAGGCTGCGAAACAGATCCTGGGGGAGGGCGTGCGCCGATCGCTTCGGCTGCCGGAGCTCGTCGATCACATCTGCGGCGAAACGGGCCGCACAGCTCTGCGGATAGGCGCGCTCGAAGCGTTGTGGGTTCAAAACGAGCGAGGCGGGTGCAGGTTCCTTCTGGCCGTTCACGCCGTCGTCGGAAGGCCGGGCGGCTGTTCGCCAGACTATCCGAGTCTCTATCGAACATTGCGGTGGCGCGATAAGTTCTCAGAGCTCGCGGACACCCTCACCCGAATCCTCGAAACCCACGGCGGATGCCCGGCGGGCAGCGTCGTGTTTCCCAGCGCGGACGCCGAACACCCTTCCGGTGTTTTCCCAATCTTCACGATAACGTGGGTGCCGTGGGCGGAAACGGCGGGGTGGATCGTCGATTCGGACGTTGAAAGCGAGGACGACGCCGTACTGCCCGCCGCGGCTCCCACCGTTCCGGCTGCGGCTTCCGAGCTGCTGGGCGACCCCGCCGGCGCGGCTGTCGCCCTGGGCTTTCCCGCTGACGGACCCGCCGGAGTCGCTGGGCAGGGCGGTCGTGATGCCCGCGTTGGCCGGAGCGCGAGTGCTGGTCAGCTTGTCGGCGATGGGGATGACGCCCATGATGCTCGCTATGGTCGTGATGCGAGTGCTGGTCAGCTTGTCAGCGGTGGGGACGGCGCCCATGACGTTCGCGGCGGATCCAATGCGGGCGACGCGGAAGCCTCGTTCCTTGAGGCTCTTGAGGAACTGCAGCACGGCTTGTGCGTGCCGGTCGCGGAAGAGGTTCTCGGGGAAATCCGGCAAGAAGCTCAAGAGGAAGGGGTGTCGCGCGGCGGAGCGTCGGTGTCGCGTGGTGCGACGTCGGCCTCGCGCGGAATGTCGGCGGGGGTTAGCGGGACAGCGTCCGGACGGACGTTGCCCGGAGGGAAGGCGCAACGAGGGTTGATTCACGAAGACGGTGCGCCGAGCGACGCGTCGCTCGGCCAGGCGGCGGTGGCGGCGTCGGGCTGGAAATGGGGGTATCTGCCCTCGCCGGAAGGCTTCGAACTCGGGGAGGAAATCTGGGACGAGGCCAAGCGCGCGCTGCACAGGCTTTCGAGAAGCTGGGCGGTCAGCGTGTACCGGCACGGCGCGGCCTACCTGCAGCGCCGCGAAGACGATTTCTCGCTTTATGCGCTCCAACGCATGTGCACGCGACACGTGGACGTCTACCTCCTGACGCTTTTCAACCGCATCAGGGTGCGGACGTTCTCCGAAAAACTCGCGGCGCTCGCGGCAGAGCTGGAGGAGACGGCCAACGGCCTCTTTGCTGACCGGGGGAATGCGGCAGAAGGAAGCGCTGATCGTCCGGCGTCGTTCGGCGCCGCCCGCGGCTCGGAAGGCGAAGGGCTGAGAAACTCGGCAGAAACCGAGGAGGCGCTCGAACGGCTTATCGCCGAGGCCCTCGCGCTCGACAGCGACGCCGTCGCCTTCCTCGCCGCCGAATGGTGGACGAACGTCGACGTCGGATACGGGACCCAGACGGACAAAGTGCTCGAATGGGCGCAGAAAGCCGGGCGTCTCGACAGCGCCGTCGATCGCGTGGTGGAGCAGTCCCGGATGCTGCGCGAGAGCGTGCAAACCCTGCTGGACCGCCAGGAACGCCAGATCGAGAAGCAGAACCAAGAGATCGAGCGGGAGCAGCAGCGCTCGGCGCGCGTCATGGAATGGGCGGTGGGATGCCTCGCATTCATTGGAATTCCGATGACGGCGGTGCTCGAACTCTGGATCAATTGGGATTTGGAGAAGCGCGTCGCGTTGCGGCCTTTCTGGCCGTGGTGGGCGATTTTCATCGCGGGCATGCTCGGCTCGATCGTTTTCGGGCTGCTTGCGGTGCGGCGGCTGGGCAGGCGCTCGCGGCACCGCGTCACGCCGTCGGCTCAACCCTGAGCACGCCCATGCCGAAGCCGGTGTGAGAGCCCACGTTTGTGAACCGCGCCAGAGCCATGAGACGCGAAAACAGCTGCACCTGGGATTCTTCGGCGTCATCGCGCGCGCGAATCCGGAGGCTGCCCTCGGAGGCCTCGATGCGTCTGGCGGACAGGCGGCCGCGTCCGCCGCCGGAAGGCATGCCGAGGCTGACGGGGACGATATGCGTACGGTCGTCGACGTCGAAGGCTTCGGTGACGGCGGATCGGTCGACGCGGCCGGGCGCCGTCGCACGGTCCCACGCCCACCAGCGGTTTTGAAGGCTGGTGGCCAGCGACGCCGCAGTGACCTCCGGGATGTGCCGGCCCTGCGACGTGAAAACGACCGGCGTGAGGATGTGCACGTCCCAGGCCGTGGCGGTGGCATCTGCGGCGACGTCCTCCCAACTGACGCGTTCGAGCACCTGGGCTTCGAGCGCGGCAAGCGCGGCCGTGGACTCGCCTCCGTTTCCCACGTAAAGCACGCCGCCCCAGGCGAGCCAGGCGTCAAGCGGGTCGAGCAGCCTGTCGTCCAGCAAACGCAGTTCGACGCCGAACCTTCCCGGCGCCTGCGTCATCTCGCCGAGCGAATACGGCTTTGGGCCGCCGACGTCGTGCGCCGGCCGTGCGGCGAGTGCGGGAATGCGGCGGGCGCGCTCGAGGGAAATCCCGGGCGGGAGGTCGAAGATGTGCCCGACGGCGGCGTGCAGGCGACGCGGCGTGGCGCGGACGGACCCCGGGGAGTCGAACTGGATGAACACTGTGCTCGGCATGCTTCTGTTCTACCCGGTCTGCTGGCTTCGGTTCCACCCTGTCCGTTTTTGCCGGCTTCTGTTCTGCCCCTGTCCGTTTTTGCCGGCTTCTGTTCTGCCCTTGTCCACCGTGGCTGCGCCGGAGCGGCCGGCTGCCGACCCGGAATGCGGTGGCTGGCGGAAGACGGCTGACCGGGATGTGGCTGCTGGCGGGAGCGCGACGGGCACTGGGAAGCGACGGTTGGCGAAGCGGCGGTTGGCGGAAAACGGTCCGTCGCGCCTGCGCGAGGGGTAATCGACAGAAGCTTTGGTTGCGGTGTTTACCGTGGCGGAGTCGCGAGGCTCCGATCTTTTGGTGTAGGTTCGTTGAAAGCCGGTGGCGTACCGATGGGTAGGGGATGTTGGCGGCGCTGGGTCGATTTGTGGCGGTTTTCTGGGGTTGTGTGGTTTAATTGGAGCGGTGCGAGCCGATTCGATTTGGTGCTTTCCAGGTCGGCGGCGTTTTCGTCCCGGGAAACGGCGTTGCGACGCGGCTTTCTGGAGGCGGAGTCGGAAAGCACTGAGCACCAAAAGGTGCATTGAGACGCACCGGGAAGGGTCTGTGACGAATTGTGGGAGGTGTCGGAAAGCACTGAGCACCAAAAGGTGCATTGAGACGGGATGTTCTTTTCTTTGCCATGACAGCGCCTTCCGTCGGAAAGCACTGAGCACCAAAAGGTGCATTGAGACCAGAAACCTCCACGCGATTATCATTGCGACTCGCCCCGTCGGAAAGCACTGAGCACCAAAAGGTGCATTGAGACCTCAACATACTTGCCATTATAAACAGATGCATACTTGAGTCGGAAAGCACTGAGCACCAAAAGGTGCATTGAGACCGGAAGGAACTGCGATGACGCGCGAATATTCAAGTCGGAAAGCACTGAGCACCAAAAGGTGCATTGAGACGCGAATGCGAGCATTTCGGATCGGCCGTCGAGGCGTTGGGTCGGAAAGCACTGAGCACCAAAAGGTGCATTGAGACCATGGCGGGATGGCTCAAGCTTCACGGGCTCCAGGTCGGAAAGCACTGAGCACCAAAAGGTGCATTGAGACTGGGAAGACCATTTTAAACGTGTCGAGCATGTTGGTCGGAAAGCACTGAGCACCAAAAGGTGCATTGAGACTGTCAAACACCGTAACATCAACGACCCATTTACCGCCGTCGGAAAGCACTGAGCACCAAAAGGTGCATTGAGACCATTGGCCCGGTGCATCACAGCAGGAATATCCGCGTGTCGGAAAGCACTGAGCACCAAAAGGTGCATTGAGACCCGGTAGAATCGACCCTTCGACGGCACCGCACTCGGTCGGAAAGCACTGAGCACCAAAAGGTGCATTGAGACGCTCAAGGCGACGGACTTCGCCTCGTCTATGTCGGCGTCGGAAAGCACTGAGCACCAAAAGGTGCATTGAGACCCGTACTCGCCCACCCTGTCACTCACCAGCACTATCGTCGGAAAGCACTGAGCACCAAAAGGTGCATTGAGACTCCACGTCCCTTTCTTGTCCGTGATTGTCGCCCCCTGTCGGAAAGCACTGAGCACCAAAAGGTGCATTGAGACCGAACCACCAACGCTTCGTAGAAGTCACGAAAGACCGTCGGAAAGCACTGAGCACCAAAAGGTGCATTGAGACAGCAAATTTACCCTTACTCGATATCCGTTGGCTTTGAGTCGGAAAGCACTGAGCACCAAAAGGTGCATTGAGACAGAAGGCGGGAGCTTCGTTTGAGCGGCTGGTGGCCGAGTCGGAAAGCACTGAGCACCAAAAGGTGCATTGAGACATTTCGATCCGCCGACGACGGCGACGCTGCCTTCGGTCGGAAAGCACTGAGCACCAAAAGGTGCATTGAGACTTATAATCATTGGCCTTGATCCACAATTTGGGACCGTCGGAAAGCACTGAGCACCAAAAGGTGCATTGAGACTGAAAATGGAAAAATTATCGGTTGCCGGGGTTTCTCGCAAGTCGGAAAGCACTGAGCACCAAAAGGTGCATTGAGACGGTTGTTAATGCCGATGATGAAAAGTTCGGTTACACAGTCGGAAAGCACTGAGCACCAAAAGGTGCATTGAGACCGGCGGGCCGCTACATGTTGACGGACTGGTCGGGTCGGAAAGCACTGAGCACCAAAAGGTGCATTGAGACAGAAGAACACGACGCTTTCTGCGACGCCGCTTCTTGTCGGAAAGCACTGAGCACCAAAAGGTGCATTGAGACTCAACCTTGAACCAGGTCATCGATATTCCTCCGTTCCGGTCGGAAAGCACTGAGCACCAAAAGGTGCATTGAGACCGCGTCGACGCCGGATACAGAAACCGGTCTTCCGGTCGGAAAGCACTGAGCACCAAAAGGTGCATTGAGACGCCAACCGGCGGTGCCGCTCTACTCGCTTGATTCTTCCGTCGGAAAGCACTGAGCACCAAAAGGTGCATTGAGACACTGTATACTAATACCCTAGGAGACTAAGCAGTATCGTCGGAAAGCACTGAGCACCAAAAGGTGCATTGAGACAGCTTTCAGAATCTCGATAGGAACGTTGTTGAGTCGGAAAGCACTGAGCACCAAAAGGTGCATTGAGACCTTTGAGACGACGTTTCCCGTCCTGCCGAAGTCAATGGGTCGGAAAGCACTGAGCACCAAAAGGTGCATTGAGACATACCATCCAACATGCCTAAACTGAAATGTTCGGTTGTCGGAAAGCACTGAGCACCAAAAGGTGCATTGAGACCCGCCGGGCGATGCCGACGGCTTTCGAGGCTGGCGGTCGGAAAGCACTGAGCACCAAAAGGTGCATTGAGACTCGCGGCTTGCACTTTCGAGCCGAGAATCGCCGAGTAGTCGGAAAGCACTGAGCACCAAAAGGTGCATTGAGACATGACCACCAGCAAGCAAGTCAAAGACTGGCTTCAGTCGGAAAGCACTGAGCACCAAAAGGTGCATTGAGACATTTCTAGGTTCCTTCTTTCGTTTTGGTAGTGGTTAGCAGGGTCGGAAAGCACTGAGCACCAAAAGGTGCATTGAGACTCGCCACGGGACGATCCCATCACCCGCAACGGGTACCCATAGTCGGAAAGCACTGAGCACCAAAAGGTGCATTGAGACCATCGGCAATTGCTTTTTGGAAGTCCATTTGACGTCGGAAAGCACTGAGCACCAAAAGGTGCATTGAGACAACGCTTTCCGAGTCTCTAACCACACAGCTATTCGTCGGAAAGCACTGAGCACCAAAAGGTGCATTGAGACCCGCGATAATGATGCCTTTCTTCAGGTTGCGCCGAACGTCGGAAAGCACTGAGCACCAAAAGGTGCATTGAGACGGGGTTTGGAATATTGGTTACCCGACGGTTCTTCCCGTCGGAAAGCACTGAGCACCAAAAGGTGCATTGAGACGGTTCATAGTATGGTGGAGACGGTGTTGGATTTTTTAGGTCGGAAAGCACTGAGCACCAAAAGGTGCATTGAGACAATTACGTGAATTGTTCATCATGCCAACATTGTGTCGGAAAGCACTGAGCACCAAAAGGTGCATTGAGACCGGGAAGTACGAAAATTCGCTGATTGAGATTGGACAAGTCGGAAAGCACTGAGCACCAAAAGGTGCATTGAGACTATCAATATGTGCCTGACCTTGACGGTTAGCGATGCGTCGGAAAGCACTGAGCACCAAAAGGTGCATTGAGACCGAAATGATGTCCACGTCAGGCGAACGCGTCCAAGTCGGAAAGCACTGAGCACCAAAAGGTGCATTGAGACTAGACGAGGAGAGGGCGG
>CALIHR010000013.1 GCA_938020505.1 uncultured Actinobaculum sp.
ACGGTCGCCGTCTCCGGCTCGGGCAACGTCGCGATCTACGCCGTCGAGAAGCTCCGGGCCCTCGGGGGCAAGGCCGTGACGATCTCAGATTCCTCGGGTTACGTGGTCGACGAGGCCGGCATCGACCTTGACCTGCTCAAGCAGGTCAAGGAGGTCGAGCGTGGACGCGTGGCCGACTACGTCGCCCGCCGCCCGGGCGCGAAGCTCGTGACCGACGGCAGGGTGTGGGACGTTCCGGCCGACGTCGCCCTTCCGTGCGCCACCCAGAACGAGCTTGACGAGAAGGACGCGGCCACGCTGCTGAAGAACGGCTGTGTGGCCGTCTCCGAGGGCGCGAACATGCCGTCCACCCCGAAGGCCGTTGAGGCATTCCAGGCCGCGGGAATCCTGTACGGCCCCGCAAAGGCGGCCAACGCCGGCGGCGTGGCGACCTCCGCGCTGGAAATGGAGCAGAACGCCGGGCGCACCCGTTGGGATTTCGCCACCGCAGAGAAGAAGCTTGCGGGAATCATGGAGGACATCCACGGCGCCTGCGTCGAAACGGCCGAATTCTACGGCAAGCCCGGCGACTACGTGTTGGGCGCGAACGCGGCGGGCTTCACGAGGGTGGCCGACGTCATGATCGCCCACGGCATCGTCTGATTCAATCTGTTTGCGCTGTTTGCGGGCGGCCGGGGAAGCGGCCGCCCGCAAACAGCTGAGCGCGCCCGCAGGCTCAGGCCGCCGCCGTCTGCTTTTCCTTTCCGAGGCCCCTTTTCTTGTCGCCCGCGTTCTCATTGTTCAGGCTCTTCAAGAGGATGACAAGGGCCGCCGTGACGGCCATGCCGGCCAGGATCGCCAGGACGAATCCGGCGAATCCGTCGATCGCGAAGGCGACGAAGACCCCGCCGTGCGGGGCGCGGGATCCCACGTGCATCAGCATCGTCAGCGCGCCGGTGACGGCGCCGCCTGCCATGGTCGCGGGGATGATCCGCAGCGGGGCGGCCGCGGCGAAGGGAATCGCCCCCTCGGAGATGAACGAGGCTCCCAGAAGCCACGCGGCCCTGCCGTTTTCCCGCTCACCGCTCGTGAAGAGGCGCGGGCGAGCTGCGGTGGCCAGCGCGAGGGCCAGCGGGGGAACCATGCCCGCGGCCATGACCGCCGCCATGATTTCGTAGGACGCGGTGGTCTCCGCAGCCAGGCCGGCGGTGGCGAAGAGATAGGCGGACTTGTTGATCGGGCCGCCCAAGTCGAAGCACATCATGAGACCCAGGATGATCCCCAGGAAGACGGAGCCGCCGCCCTCGCTCATCGACTTCAAGCCTTGTTCGAGGTTGTTCATGAGCGCTTCCAGAGGCCGGCCCAAGAGCATGTACATGACGGAGCCGACCAGCAGCGTCGTCGCGAGAGGGATCACGACCACCGGCATGAGCCCGCGCAGCCAGCGCGGAGTGCTCAGCCCGGTGAGCCACGAGGCGACGTATCCGGCGAGTATTCCGCCGATGAGGCCGCCGATGAATCCCGAGTCGACGGCGACGGCCACCGCGCCCATGGCGAATCCGGGGGCGATGCCCGGGCGTCCGGCCAGGCCGAAGGAGATGTAGCCGGCCAAGGCGGGCACGAGGAAGCCCATGGCGGTCGTGCCGATCATGTAGAAGACGGCCCCCAGGTAGGCGCAGAAGGGGGAGTCGAACAGGGCGTGGGGCGCCCACATCGTGTTGGCCTTCCCATTCACGGTCCGGGCGATGTCGGGAAGGTTCCACAGGGACGAGTGGGAGACGATGTTCTTGGCCACCTCGACCTTGGCGCCGTCGTGTTCGTATCCGCTGATGTCGTATCCGCCGAAGAGATAGCCGAGGGCGATGAGCAGACCGCCCGCGGCGACGAAGGGGATCATGTAGGAAACGCCCGTCATCACGGCTTGCTGGAGTCTGCGCGCCCAGTGGACGTTCTCCTCCTCGGTCGCCTCCTGCGCGGCGCCCGCGCCCGCCTGGACTCGCTTGGCGTGCGGGTCCTCGGCGGCGGCCAGCGCCTGATCGACGAGCGCTCCGGCGTCGTCGACGGCGGCTTTGACGTCCACGTCGACCACGGGCTTGCCGGCGAAGCGCTCGATCCCTTTGACCGGGAGGGAATGGGCGAAGATCACGGCGTCGGCCTGTTTGACGAGCTCGGGATCGAGGGCTTCGATCTTTCCCGACCACTGGCCTTCGACCGCGACGGTGACGCCGCGCTCGCTTCCCGCGCGTTCCAGCGCCTCGGCGGCCATGAACGTGTGCGCGATGCCGGTGGGGCAGGACGTGACGCCGACGATCACCTTCTTTCCGGGCGGGGCGGCGGAGCGCGCGGCGGCCCCGGCCTTCGGCGCGGAGGCCTCGCCGGCCGGGGCCGCTTTCGATGCCGTCCCCTCCTTCGATGCCTTCGAGGCCGCGCCCTTCCCCTGTCCGGCGGACGGGCCTGCGGGCGGGCCTTCGGTCGGCTCCGTCGCCGCTTCGAGCAGCTCGGGCTGGACCTGCGCGGTGACGATGCGGGCGACCTCCTCGGGGCTCTTCGCCGCGCGCAGCGCGCCCGTGAACGCATCGTCCATGAGCCCGCGCGCCAACTTGGCCAGAAGCTGGAGATGGACGTCGTTTGCGCCGTCGGGGGCCGCGATCATGAAGACTATGTCGGCTGGCTGATCGTCGTCCGCCCCGAAGTCCACCGGCTCGGCCAGCCGGGCGAAGCCAAGGCTCGCGGCAAGCACGTGGGCGCTGCGGCAGTGCGGGATCGCGATGCCGCCGGGAATGCCGGTGGGCGCGGTCGCCTCGCGCGCGAGGGCGTCTCCGGCAAGGCCGTTGGCGTCGTCGGCGCGCCCAGAGCCCCCGATCTTGCGCGCCAGGAACTTGATGACGTCCCTCCGGTGCGGCCCTGGCGCCGCGTCCAGGGCGACGAGTTCGGGAGTGATGAGCGGCGTCTGCTCGCTGGGTTGTTGCTCGGTCACGGTGTCTCCTTTGCTGTTTTCTTGCTTGTGGTTGGGTTGCTGGTTTATGCGGATCGGTTGCTGGTTTGCTGGGGATGTTTTGGTTGGTTTAGGGGTCGTTTTCCGGTCGGCTTAGGGATCGACCGTTGGTTTGTTTGCAGATCAAACAGGAGTCTTTGGAGATTGGGTTTAGATCTGTTTGAAGATCCTGTGTAGGTCTGCGTCTGGATCGGTGTGTGCGTTCATATTTACTGGATTGCGGGCTTGACTGTGGCTGGATGCGTGCCTGCCGTCGGAGCTGGTGTATATTTCCACTTTTGGATTGGTTTATATGCCTGCTTTCGACTTGGCTTATGTTTCTGCTTCCGGGTTGGCTTAAGCATTTGCTTGTGGAGTGAGGCTGACGCCGGGCGACGTCGGTCGCGGCGGGCCGTCGACGAGCGATAGGCGCCTTCAATCGAGTCGGGCGATCTCAGAGGACTGCGCGGGCAGATCGCGCGGCGTGGGCAGGGCGGTGCCGGGAAGGCTTGCCGCGGCCGCGCCGTATGCCATGGCGGTGCGCAGGCACTCGGCCTGCCCGCCGCCGCGGACGTCGGCCAGGATGTACCCCGCGATGGATGAGTCTCCCGCGCCCACGGTGGAGACGACCGGAACCGACGGTGCGGTGGCGTGCCAGGCGCCGTCGTCGGCGGCCAGAACGCCGCCCGCGGGCCCCAGGGTCGCCAGAACGGCGCCGATCCCGAGCTCTACGAGGACGCGCGCGGCCTCGGCCACCGGTCCGAAGTCGCCGGCGACGGCGGCGTCCTCCAGGTCGCTCGCGCCCCGGCCGGCCAGCTGGGCGAGCTCCTCCCCGTTGGGCTTGATCAGGTCCGGCGCGCAGTCGGGAAGGCCGGCCGCCAGGGCCGCGAGCGGCGCGTCCGAGGTGTCGACGGCGATGCGCACGCCCAGAGGCCGGAGCAGGCCGACGAGGCGGACGTACCAGTCGACGGGGGCTCCCGGCGGCAGCGACCCGGAGAGCACGGCCCAGCTGCGCCCGTCGGAGGCGGGTCGCAGCTCTTCGGACAGCGCGGCCTCGACGGCGGCGGCCTCGGCCTCGCTCAGGCCCGCACCGGCTTCGTTGAGCTTCGTCGTCGTTCCGTCAGGCTCGGTGACGGCGGTGTTGATTCGGGCCGCCCCCGCCACGGGAACGGCCCGGCAGGTCATGCCCTTTAGGCCGAGGGAGTCGATCGCCTTGAGGAGCGGGTCGTCCGACGCGGCGGGAACGAGGGCCGTGGCCTCCTGGCCGGAGGCGGCCAGCACGCGGGCGACGTTGACGCCCTTCCCGCCGGGCTCCACCGTGACGGAGCCCAGACGGTTGACGGCCCCGCGCAGCAGCGGACCCGGCAGCGTGACGGTGCGATCGAGAGAGGGGTTTGGAGTGAGGGTGACGATCATATTGTCAGAACCTTCATGTTGTCGGAACCTTTGTTGAACTTCGGAGGGCGTATGCGGCGAACGAGGCGGACGGGCTGCGGCACGTGGATCTCATCGGCGTCAATGTCGGCTTGATCGTCCGCCTACCTGTCAGTTTACGGCTGTTCGCGCTGTTTTTGTGTCGTGAATACACGGCTTTTTGGGGGCGCGGGGCGGGCGGACGGCCGGATCGGCCTCGCGCGGGTATAGCCTTGGGAGCATGCCGGGAACGATCGAACCGCATGAGGCCATGCCGCTTTTAGCCAGAGCGGCGGCCGGAGAGACCCTGGAGTCGGGCCAGGCCCGCACCGCCGCCCGCTTCGCCCTCCGGGAGCTTGCGCAGCGCTGCCCGGGGCGCAGCGTCGAGGTGCGAGTCCCCTTCGCCGGGGCGGTCCAGATCGGCCGGGGGCCAGCCCACAGGCGCGGCACTCCGCCCAACGTCGTCGAGATGGAGGTCGGCGTCTTCCTCGGCCTCGTCGTCGGCTCGATGACCTGGGACGACGCCGAAAGGTCAGGGAAGGCCACGGCGTCGGGGGCCCGGGCGGACCTCGGCCCGTGCTTTCCGCTGTTTGCCGACGCGACGCTAGGCCGCTGGGCGGAGTGACAGCCTCTCCCGGCGCCGATAGGCTGGGTCAGTGCCACAACGTCTCATCAAAACGAACGTCGCCGGATCCCGCGCGGTCGCCGGAGCCCTCGCCGCACTGAGGGAAAAGCTCGGAATTGCAGCCGGCTTCCCCGCGGAGGCCGCAGCCGACGCCGAACGCGCAGCCGCGCGGTGGAAAGACGACCCCGATTTCCGGGCGCGCTTCGTCGACCGGTGCGACATCCCCTTCGCCACGGTCGATCCGGCCGGCTCGCTCGACCTCGACCAGGCGTTCTTCATCGAGCGCGAAGGCGACGGCTACCTCCTTCGATACGCCGTCTCCGCCGTCGGAACGTTCATTGAGCCGGGCGGGCCGCTGGACGGGGAAACCCACCGCCGCGGGCAGACCTTTTACGGACCCGACGGCTCGATTCCCCTCCACCCCGAGGTCCTTTCGCACGGCGCCGCGTCCCTGCTTCCCGGCGAAGAGCGCCCCGCCTACCTCTGGTACCACCACCTCGACGCCGCCGGCGAGCTCACGTGGACGTGGGTCGAGCTGGCCGCCGTACGCTCCGTGGCCAAGCTCAGCTACGACCAGGTTCAATCCGCCCTCGACGGCGGCCCTCCGCTTCCCCCGGAGGTGAAGGAAGACCAGGTCGCGCTGCTCGCCGAAGTCGGCTTGAAGCGCCAAACCCTCGAGGCTTCCCGCGGGGGAATCTCCCTGGCGCTGCCCGCCCAGGCGGTCGAGCCCCACAACGGCGGGTACCGGCTCTCTTACCGCACGATGACGCGCGTCGAGGAATGGAATGCGCAGCTGTCCCTCGTGACGGGCATCGCCGCAGCCCGGCTCATGGGAGACGCGAACGTCGGCATTCTCAGAACGATGCCGCCCGCGGAGCGGCGCGACGTCGAACGCCTGCGCTCGGTTGCCCGGGCCCTCGGCCTGATCTGGCCGGAAAGCGTGAGCTACCCGTATTTCGTCCGCGGGGTCGGCGCGCACAGCTCGGCCGGCGCGGCCTTCCTCAACGAGGCCGTGAGCCTGTTTCGCGGGGCGGGGTACCGGGCTCTGCCCGCCGACGGCGGCGGAGGCGCGAACCGCGCGGAGGCCAGGCATCGCGGGGAGAGGGTGCTCGACCACGCCGCCCTCGCGACGAGGTACGCGCATGTGACGGCGCCGCTTCGCCGGCTGGCCGACAGGTATGCGCTCGAAACCTGCCGCTGCATCTGCACGGGCGACGATCTGCCGGCGTGGGTTCGCGAGGGCCTCGGCAAGCTGCCCGAGGAGATGGCCGCTTCCGCCAAAATCGCCGGCCAGTACGAACGCGGCGCCCTGGACGCCGTCGAGGCGCTCGTGCTAGCCGGACGCGAAGGGGAGGCGTTCGACGGCGTCGTCGTCGACGTGCTTCGCCGGCGCGGCAAGCCGGCCGCCGGGGAGGATGTGCGCGGCGTCGGCAAGGTGATGATCCGCGAGCCAGCGGTCCAGGCGACGATCGTCGGCGACCCGCTCGTTCGCGGGAAGAGGGTGTCCGCCGTTTTGCACAAGGCCGATGTCGCGACGTCGACCGTCGAATTCCGCCTCTCCGGGGCGCAGCCGGCTGAGCGCCAATTCCATAAGAACACGCCCGCAGGCTTCTGATCCGCGGAGGGGCGCAGCGCCGAACGTCCGCGGATCGCAGCTGAGGTCCGGCAGGCCCCTGATCCGCGGCGTCGCGGGCGGGCAGCTCGCCGCGAACTCGTCCGACATCCGGGAAACGGCGGATGCGGGCAACCCGCATTGTGAGACAATTGGTCCGTGGTGGCTGATGGGCGCTTGACCGCCGAGCTCTTTCCCGGCGAAAAACCGCAGGAGGAATGCGGTGTCTTCGGAGTGTACGCACCCGGCCAGCCGGTGGCCCAGCTGGCCTATTACGGGCTCTACGCCTTGCAGCATCGCGGGCAGGAATCGGCGGGAATCGCCGTCTCGAACGGCCAGACGATTCTCGTGTACAAGGACATGGGCCTCGTCTCGCAGGTGTTCGACGAAAAATCGCTGTCCACGCTGAACGGGCACATGTGCGTCGCCCACGTTCGCTACGCGACCACCGGCGCCTCCGCCTGGGAGAACGCCCAGCCGACCCTCGGCCCCACCCGTTTCTTCTCGCCGTCCGCGGGCCCGACGCCGGGCGAGCCGGGCGAGGCGCATTCGGGAACCGTCGCGCTTGCCCACAACGGGAATCTCACGAACACCGCGGAGCTGACGGAAGAGGTCCGTGCGCGCTCGGGCGAGGACCTCACGGGCGAGCTCGGCCGCGGCTCCTCCACGGACACCGCCGTTCTCACCGCGCTGTTCGGCTGCACCGACGCGCCGAGCCTCGCCGACGCCGCCCTGAGCGTCCTTCCGCGCTTGGAGGGGGCTTTCTCCCTCGCTTTCATGGACGAAACCCGCCTCTATGCCGCGCGCGACCGGCACGGCTTCCGGCCCCTCGTGCTCGGCAGGCTCGACGGCGGATGGGTCGTGGCGTCGGAGACTGCGGCGCTTGACATCGTCGGCGCAGAATTCGAGCGGGAAGTCAGCCCCGGCGAGTTCCTCGTCATCGGCGAAGGCGACGTCGAGTCCCACATGTGGGCCGAGCCGAAGAAGGCCGGATGCGTCTTCGAATACGTCTACCTCGCCCGCCCGGACACGGCCATCGCCGGGAGGTCCGTCAACTCGGCGCGTCTGGAGATGGGCCGCATCCTCGCCGAGGAGCACCCGGTCGAGGCCGACCTCGTCATCGCCACGCCGTCCTCGGGCACGCCCGCCGCCATCGGATACGCGCAGGGGTCGGGCATCCCCTACGGCCAAGGCCTCGTGAAGAACGCCTACGTGGGGCGAACTTTCATCGCCCCCACGCAGCTGCAGCGCCAGCGGGGCATCCGCCTCAAGCTCAATCCCATGAGGGAGGTGATCGAGGGCAAGCGGCTCGTCGTCGTCGACGATTCGATCGTCCGCGGCAACACCCAGCGCGCCCTCGTCGCCATGCTGCGGGAGGCCGGGGCCGCCGAGGTGCACGTCCGCATCTCGTCGCCGCCGGTGACCTGGCCCTGCTTCTTCGGGATCGACTTCCCCACCCGAGGCGAGCTCATCGCCAACTCGATGGGCGTCGAGGAAATCCGCGACGCCGTGGGCGCCGACACGCTCGGGTACATATCCCTCGACGGCATGGTGCGGGCGACCGAGCAGGCCCGGGAGGACCTGTGCACGGCTTGCTTCACGGGAAGGTATCCCGTGGACGTCGCGAGCGTGGCGGCCTCTTCGGGGTCCGACGTTCTCAGCGCGCTCGCGGGCGTGGGCGAACTGTCGGAGAAACGGTGAAAGGACCATTGGAGGAACGGTGAAAGAACGGGTATCCGCCTACGCGGCGGCCGGGGTCGACACGGAGGCGGGAGACCGCGCCGTCGAACTCATGAAGGCGGCCGTCGGGCGCACGCTCGGCGCCGACGTCGTCGGCGGAGTGGGAGGCTTCGCCGGAATGGTCGACGTCTCCGCCCTGAAGGAGTTCCAAAGGCCCCTTCTGGCGACGTCGACCGACGGCGTCGGAACGAAGATCGCCATAGCCCGGGCCCTCGACGTGCACGACACGATCGGCCAGGACCTCGTCGGCATGGTCGTCGACGACGTCGCGGTGGTCGGTGCGCGCCCGCTCCTCATGACTGACTACATCGCCTGCGGGCGGGTGGTCCCCGAGCGGATCGCCGACGTCGTGCGCGGCGTCGCGCGGGCGTGCGAGTTCGTGGGCGCCCCTCTTCTGGGCGGGGAGACGGCCGAGCACCCCGGCCTCATGGCGTCTGACGACTACGACGTCGCCGGCGCGGCCGTCGGAGCGGTGGAGGCCGACGCGGTCCTCGGCCCCGAGCGCGTCGAGGCGGGCGACGTCGTCCTCGCCATCGCCTCCAGCGGGCTGCATTCGAACGGATACTCGCTGGTGCGCCGAATCGTCGCCGAATCGGGCTGGCCCTTGGACCGCGATGTGCCCGAGTTCGGGCGTACGCTGGGGGAGGAGCTCTTGGAGCCCACGCGGCTCTACTCTCCGCTGTGCCTGGAGGTTTCGAGGAGGGTCCACGCCTTCTCGCATGTGACGGGCGGCGGGCTGGCGGCCAATCTGGCGCGGGTCGTGCCCGTTGGGATGTGCGCCGCGATCGACCGCTCGTCCATCGAGGTTCCGCCGGTTTTCTCGGTTGTGCGCGAGCTTGGCGGAGTCGCTTGGGAAGACCTCGAAGACACGCTCAACATGGGAGTCGGAATGGTCGCCGTGCTTGCGGAAGGGGAGGTCGACGCCGTCGTCGCCGCCAGTGCGGCCCGCGGCTGCGCAGCCTGGCCGATCGGAGCCGTGGCTGAGGATGTCGATGCGGGCGCAGGGGCGGCTTCGGGCGCAGTCGCCGGTTCGGCTGCGGGCCCGGGCGCCTCACGCGCGGCGGCCTCAGAGCGAGTCGTGGCCGGAACGAAGGGCGTGCACGGCGGAACCGTCCGGGTCTTCGGCGCCTATCGTTGAGCTCGTGGAGCCGGCGCCAAATCTGCGGAGCCGCCGCCAGCGCCGTATCGGGCCGGTCTGCCGTCAAGTCCGCGGTCCGTTGGACCCGCGCAGCCGGCCGTTAAAAGAGCGCCGTCAGGCGAGGGCCCCGTCAAACGAGCGAGGTTGACGAGGGCGGTGTGGACGGGCAAAAACCCGCTCACACCGCCCTCGCCAGACGTCGTCAGCGCGATGGCTTCCAGTCGTCTTCGTCCCACTCGTCCGTGGCGGGCGGGACGTCGTACTTGTCGTAGTCGTCCCGCTCGTCGTCGCTCTTTGAAGACGCTTTGAGCTCGCGCTCCAAGGCTTCGTAATCGGTATCCGGGGTGAAATACTTGAGATCTCTAGCTACTTTGCGTTGCTTAGCCTTTTGACGGCCGCGCCCCATGGCTCGACCCCCTTCGTCTCATCGCGGGGCAAGCTCAATGGCGCCCCAATGGTTTACTCATCCGTTCGCGTTCTATAGCTTAGCGCGCCTGGGTGCGTCAGCGCCACGTCGAACGCGTGCGATTGCCCTCAAACGCGTTTTTTGGCCCGCCGTCGGCGCGCGAGCTTGAGGGCGAGGACGCCGACGAACGCCGCCGCCGTGCCGCCGACAATCGCCAAAGCGCGCCGGTCGCCCCGCTTGGCGTCGGACACGACCCCCTTGACCGTCTCAGCGGCTTGAGAGGCCTTGGCCTTGACCTGTTCCTTGGCGTCCTCCGCCAGGGTCGAGGGATTGAGCCGCGCGGCCAACTCGTTGACCGTGGCGGTCATCGATTCGCGGGTCGCAGCGAGATTGGCCTCGATCTGCTCGATGTCTTTGTCGTCGTCGTTGGGTTTGTTGCTCACTTTTTCAATCCGTTCTTGAAGGCGGCGACGTCCTTGCCGAATCCGTCGCCGGGGGAAACCTTGTAGGCCTGCGACGCCTTAAGCTTCTTCACTCCGAGAAGCGCGAAGGCTCCCGCCAGCAGAAGCAGCAAGGACGTCACGATGAGGAAGCCCGCCCACACGGGAAGCCATATCGCCAGGACGAGGGCGAAAGTCACGAAAAGCATCCCCGTCGCATACAGGCCGATGAACGCGGCGACGCCCAGATGGACTCCGCCCATCCCCAGGTTCTTGACTTTGGCCTTGAGGTTCGCTTGGGCGTACTCCAGCTCCCCGCGCACCAGGGTCGAAGCCTGCGAGGACAGATCTGCGACGAGGGAGCCGATGGTGGGCTTGCCCGCGTCCGAAGGCTGCGCGGACGCGGCGCCGGACTGCGTCGTCGAGCCGCCGGACTGCGCTGCCGAACCGCCGGACTCGCCGCCGACGCCGGAAGGGCGGGAGGCCGAGGCGGATCCCGAAGCGGCTGGAGCGGCCGTGCGTGCGGCCTTCGAGGCCCCCTTCAGGGACTCCCCGTCCTGCTGACGCATTTGCTCCCGAAGCTTCGCATACTCTGCCTGCGCGCGAGCTCGCAGCGCCTCTTCTTGCGCATTAGAATTGTCCACCTTCATTCCCCTTCGTATCGCGGCGGTCGACAATGCACAACTATTCTCACCCACGAGGGCGGAAAAGGCGAAGCCCACGCACCGTTTTCCTCCCCGCCCGCCGCCCTCAGTTCGTTATCAGCGATACTCTTACGTCTTGCGCGATTGCGCTCGATGCTTCGAAAATTGACTTATGTCTACCACTCGTTTCCATGGAGAACCCGCCAACACCGTCGGCGAACTGCCTGCGGTCGGCTCTGCCGCGCCCGCCTTTTCCCTCACGGCCGCCGACCTTTCCGACCTGACGAGCGAGTCCCTCGCGGGCAAGCGCGTCGTCCTCAACATCTTCCCGAGCATCGACACCGGCGTGTGCGCCGCGTCGGTCCGCGAGTTCAACAAGCGGGCGGCGTCTTTGGACAACACCGCGGTGGTCTGCGTCTCGGCCGACCTTCCTTTTGCCGCCGACCGTTTCTGCGCGGCCGAGGGCATCGACGACGTCCTCGTCGGTTCCTCGTTCCGGTCGAGCTTCGGCAAGGATTACGGGGTCACCCTCGTCGACACTCCTCTGGCCGGGCTTCTTGCCCGCGCCGTCGTCGTCCTGGACGCCGACGGGACCGTCCTCCACGAGGAGCTCGTCGCCGACATGGCAAACGAGCCCAATTACGACGCCGCCGTCGCGGTGCTCTGACGGGCCTTCCCCCGGGCCTTCCTTCAGCGTCCGCCCGTGCGGGCGACGTCTGCCGCCGCGCGGTTCTGTGAGCCGCCCTCTTTCAGCGCCCGCCCGTGCGGGCGCGCGCGAAAGATGAAGCGGCGCTGCACCGCGAAGCTCACGGCGAATCCGAGGACGTCCGTGCCGATCTTTGCCAGCCACAGCGGCACGTGCAGCAGGCCCAGCGCCTCGACGCCGACGTACGTCACGGCCATGAGCGCGAGCGCGAGCAGGGTGTACTGCCTGACCTGGCTCCACGTCCTGTCGTTCGAGCGGTCGCGGAACACTCCCAGCTTGTTGAGGGCGAAGTTGACCGCGCCGGACGTCAGCCGCGAGCCGACGACGGCGGCCAGAAGGTTGAAGTGGCCCGCCAAGGCGAGGAAGAGGGCGAGCTCGAGGGCCCAGCAGAACACTCCCGCGCCCGCAAATGCAAGGAGCGGGCGGAACACGCGCCACGAATCCCGTAGCGGGCGGAAGTGCGAACCCGAGTTCGCGTCGATGTACACGGTTTCGATCGGCGTCTGCACGATTCTCCGCTTGGCGTCCGCAGCCGCCAGCAAGGCGTTGAGCTCCCACTCGAAACGGTCTCCGGGAACGTCGAGCAGGCCTTTGAGCTGGTCGGGGCCGTATCCGCGGAGCCCCGTCTGGGTGTCGGCGACCTTCACTCCCGACGCCAGCCTGAAGAACTGTGCGCTCACCGCATTGCCGAAGCGAGACCTGGCCGGCACGTCGCCCGCGAAGGCCCGCACTCCCAGAACCAGCGCCTGCGGGTCGCCGCGCACCTCCCGGGCGACCGCGGCGATGTCGGAGGGCCTGTGCTGGCCGTCCGAATCGGCGCAGACAACCTCCTGGCCGGGCGCGTTTTCCAGGCACCACCGGAAGGCGGTTCGCAGCGCGTAGCCCTTCCCGCGGTTTCTGGAGTATCCGATGACTCGCGCGCCGTTGTCCCGCGCCTCCTGGAAGATGGGGGAGTAGCCGGGGCCGGATCCGTCGTCGACCACGAGCGCTTGCGCGTCCGGGATCTCCCTGCGGATGTCGCACACGAGGTCGGGAAGCCTGCGGTCGGGTTCGAGCGCCGGAATGACGACGATCATGACAGCTTCTCCACGTAGAGGATGTCCGACGTTCCGCGCTCGCCGCCGTTGGAGGGCTCGTTGACGACCTCGCCGTTGAAGTACATGGTCGAAGAGCCGCCGCCGTCGAGGTTGTAGGCGGTGACACAGCCCTGCTCGAGCATGATCTTGGCGGCTTCCGTCATCGTGACGCCGCGCGAGTACCCGGCGTCCCTTCCGTCGACGACGACGAAGACCAGCGTGCCGTCCTTCTTCGCGCCGACCAGGGTGCGAGGCTGGTTGCCCTGGATCGAGTGGTTGCCGAAGTTCGTGTCGATCTCGACGTCGTCGATTCCGTCCACGATCTTGCCGTTCTTGACGAGGGACGGGCCGAAGGACAGGGTGTTCCACACGCCTTGCTTGACGAGTTTCTGGCCGTTTGTGCTGGTTTCGTCGTAGATTTTCACGGATCCGTCGCGGTAGAAGGCGAGGCCGGCGCGGGCGCCGTCGTCGCGGTAGACGACCCCGTTGCGGATGACGATTCCGCTGCTTCTGAAGCCGTAGTAGTCGCCGTTGATCGCGAAGATCGCGTTGTTGTTCGAGGCGATGGTCGAGGTTTTCTGAGTGATGTTGCGGCCGAACTGGTTGTTGGCGAAGGCGGACTTCAGGGCGGTTGCGTCTGTGAGCTTCACGGTGGCGACGTAGTAGGTGACGGTGTTGTCCCCGGAGCCGGTGGCGATCTGCTCGACCTTGACCGTTCCGTTCGCTCCCGTGTACGAACTGTCCGTCACCGTCGTTTTGACGTTGCTGTTCGAATAGTCCTTCGCGGCGTTCGACGCCGACGCCTGCTGCTTGGCCTCGTACTCCTTGACGTTCGAGATTTCGACATGGTCGATGACGTAACGATTGAGCGCCCAAGCGGTTCCCGTGCCGACGGCGAGCGCGACGGAAAGCGAACTCGCCGCGACGATGCGCCGCCGCCGCTTGTACTTGCGGGGGTTGGCCGCGCGCTTGGCCGCCTTGGCAGCCTTCCGCCGCTTCCGGCGTGAAAGCGCCTCGGCGGGGAGGTCGTTTGCCGGTTGGGCGCCTGCCGGCTGCACGCGTTCGGCGGTCAGCTGGTTGCCGGCGGGCCGACTGTCGGCGGGCTGGTTGCCGGCGGGTTGGTTGCCGGCGGGCCGACTGTCGGCAGGTTGGTTGCCGGCGGGCTGCCGCTCGGTGTTTGCGAGATGTTTGCCCCCGTTCGCGGCAAGCGGCGGCTTGGAGGTCGCTTTCTTGCGCTCCCGTCCGTTCCCGTTGTCATTGCTGTTAAAAGGCGTTGTCTTCTCGTCCATGTTTCAAGTCTGAAAGCTTGGACCGGAGATTTACTGGAGCTTTTCTGGAAGTCTACTGGAGTAAAATTCGACGAACGCGAGGGTTAGGCTGTGGATGATTCTGTCTGGGTCGCCGGCTGTACGGGTCCCGTGAAGGCGCCGTCGGCGGTGCTGCATGCTGTGGTCCCGGGTCGTCGGCTGCGCGGATCCCGCCCCGAGGGGGCCTCCGCGAAAACGCGGCGCTTCGGTCGGAGGCTTGTGCCCCGCCCGGGTTGCGGGCGGTTCGGGGCACAGGGGATGCCGGGCCGTTCAGGGCGCGCGGGCGCTCAGGACGTCGGGAGCTCAGGACGTCGGGCCGTTCTTGCGCCTGTCTCGCCGATTCGACCAAGCCGAAGCGATGATCACCGCGGGGCCGAAAAGTACTCCGGCGATGGGCCAAATGAGCCACGAGACGTTCCAGGCGCTCCAGACAAAGCTCCACAAAAGGTAGACGGAGGTGATGACCGGCCAGAAGACGGCCGCGAAGATGTCGACTCGGGCGCCCGGCTCGTCGTCCCGATTTGCCCACTTCCGCCCGCAGTTCCACCATTGGTCCCTGTTATCGGACGGCCTGTGCGTTTGGCGCGCCTCTGCGTCGGGGGCGGTGGAGCGGGTTGCCGTGAAACCGGAGGCTGCGGATCTGGGCGTCGCCGAGTCGGCCGCGAACGAGTCGGCGTTCGGAGCCTCGGCTGTCGGTGCGCCGGTTGCGGCAGGGCCGTTAGCGGCGAAGGCGCGGGGGCGGGCGCCTGGGGGAGCGGTGTGCGGGGCGTGGGCGCCCGCGAGGTCGGCGCCTTGCGCCGCGGCGTCGTCGGAATCGGGGGCCGTCGAGCCGGGGGACGGCGCGTTGCGGGCGGCGTCGTTGGAATGCGCGCCGCTCGCGCGATTGAGTTCGGTTGAAATGCCGAGCACTTCGGCGAGTTCGTCGAGGTTGCCGAATTCGGTGATGACCGCCCCGACCGCCTCGTTGTGCGAGCTGCCCTGCGCGACTCTGGCGGAGTAGGCGTCTTCCATCATTCCTCGCAGTTCCTCTTTCGCCGCATCGAGGCGGGGGCTGGAAGCGTAAGGGGAGAACATGGTATCGAGATAGGCGTAAATGACATCCATTAGTGATTTCCTTTCACAAATCGATCGACGACGGCTCGCGTGGCTTTCCACTCGGCGATTTTGGCGCGCAGGGACACTCGCCCTTCGTCGGTCATCCGGTAGTAGGTTCGTGGTTTTCCCGACTCGGACACGTCGGGAAACGAGGCGACGAGCCCCGTGGCTTCGAGGCGTTTGACCGCGCTGTAAAGCGTGGTCTGCTTGATGGTGTAGGCGCCCCCCGAGACCTCGGTGATGGTCTTGACGAGTTCGTAGGGGTATGAGGCGTGTTCCCGCAGAATCGAAAGGACCATGAGGTCGATGTATCCGCGGATGGCGTCGCCGCCGATCATGGGGCTCCTTTCGTTCAGGGTTCTGCACTGGCCTGTTTGGGTTGACGTTGGGACGTGATCGAGCCTGAAGTCGCTGGCTCTTGGGCCCCGACCCGCTGTACTCTTATAAACGTAGTACGTCAGACGTGGTATCGCAAGCGCGGTTTTGAGGGGCGGTTTCCTTGGGGCGCGGTTCTGAGGGGCGGGGAAGTTCAGCGCGGCGAATTTTTTCCACAGGGTGTGGACGTTCAACGCGGGATGCGAGCGCTTGGCATTAGTGTGGATCCATGAATACTTCAAGTGTGCGTAAGTTATGCAGGGTGGTTGCCGCTGCGACCTGTTGCGCTGTGTTGTTCGGATGTTCGCCTGAGCCGACGAGGAAATCGAGCGGTCCGTCGACGTCGGCGGAGACCACGACGTCGCCCGGCGCCCCGGCTTCAAACGACTCGGGAGGAGGCGCCTCGCCGGGCGGCGGGAAATCGTCGCCCGTTGGGATGTCGCGAACCGGCGCGCCTCAGCGCGCCTCCGAGCGTACGCCGAAGAGGCCGAATGCCACTCCTCCGGCGCGTCCCGCGGCCATGTCTCAGGTGTCGCCCCAGGGGGCGGTCGCCGCTGCGGAGCACTACCTCAACTTGACGGCTTACGCCGCCGCAACAGGTGATTATTCCGATCTTGAAGCGATGTCTGGTGGCGAATGCCGATTCTGCAAAGAGTTTATCGGTAAGGCGAAAAAACTGTCTGAAGAAGGGTGGGTTGTCAAAACGGGGGTCCCCTCCGTGACGATCGAAAAGTCTCGTCAATGGGATACGGGGAAGAAAAGTACCTATCAAATTGATGTTATCGCCACTAAAGGTGAATACACGTTGGTGGCCGGTCGGAAACGCAAGAAGATCATCCAAGCCGAACGTTCCGCTTTTGGTTTTGTCCTTTCTTATGGAAAGGACTGGATCGTAGAGGACGCAGAGGCTGTCGATCCGGCGCGGTGGAACGAAACGGTTGATAAATCATGAGTGTCAAAATTGCGATGGCGATGATGGGACTAGTTTCAATCCTTTTGCCGCCTTTTGGTGATGATGGCACCGGTTCTGATTCTGTCTGGCGTGGCCAATGGGCGGGCAAGAAGGAGTTATCAGTTTTTGGAGGAAGGCGCCATTTTGAGAGAGACCATGTAACGCCGCAGGAATCGCGCCAGAGGGGGCCGGGGCGTTCGTCGTCGTCGCACGCGCTTGGCTCTTCTCAGGAAAAGCCCGCGTTGGAGATGCAGAGGTACGTGTGTCCGAACGATCCGAGGGCCGCTCATGCGATTTTTCCTCTGTGTCTCGACGGATATGCCTTGATCGGAAATGCGGAGGGGGCCGATTGCCAGGGGTTGTGCTTCGTGAACCTTTCTCCCGATCCCCCGGCGAATGGCGGCGTTGAACCGGTCGATGTGACCCGCCTGGTCGGCATCGAAGACGTCAAGCGGCTGGTAGTCGCATCCGGGCGCGTGACAATAACCCCGGCGCGGGGGTGGGCATATGTCAACATGCCTGTCTACTACGCGTCGGACGCAAAAGCTTACGACGCTAGCATTCAAGTGGCCGGACAGGACGTGACCGTTCATCTGACACCCGTTTCTTGGAGGTGGACGCCCGGCGACGGCAGCGCTTCGTTTGAAACGGACGATCCTGGCGGCTCGTGGCCGAATGCGACCGTCGCCCACACGTATTTGCAGCCTGCCGCGTCGGTGACCGTGACGGCGACCGTCGCCTGGCGAGCCTCGTTTACCGTTGCCGGCGCTACATACCCCGTTGAGGGAGTGGCTACGTCGACGACGTCGGCGCCTCCTCTGCGCCTTGTCGAGGCGGAGTCTGTTTTGGTGAACTGACGTCGAGTGCGGGGTCGCACCGGATTCATCGCTATTCGGTTGTTGTTCTCAACTTTAACACGAAATCTGCTGCGAACAAAAACTCGACATTCCTTTGTTTTTGATGTATGATGATTGAAACGGCGAGAAGTTCGCCCTCGGTCTGATTCGCACGAGAGGAGGCGTTGGAATGGGAGCTCAAATGCGGGCTGACGCGCAGTATTGTGCGCCCACGCGCCCTTCGCCTGGGCCTACGTCCAGACGCGGGGGTTTCTCCAGCTCTTTGGGTGGGCGAGGCCTTTCCTCTCGTGCGATGCGCGATGTCGAATCGGCAAAGGGCACGGGCGCTCTCAAAAACGGTGGGCAAGACGGTGCGCTTCGGCGTTGTTTTGACGGCTTGGAGGGTGCGCTCGCTCAATTGAGGCAGATCGACGTCGAACGCGTTTCCCCTCCTGTCGTTCTCGAATGCCTCGAGAAGCTTGGAAAATGCATTAATCGGCTCGTTGGCTCCCGGGCTCGATTCCTCACCGTTGCAGAAAAGGGGAAGCAGTGGCAAGAGGAAGGGGCGCGCACATTCAAACAGTGGAACGAAAAGGCTTCCGGCGCCAGCGGCGCGGCATCTAACCGGGAAATGAAGCGGGCTCAGGAGCTCTCCGCGTCTTTGGCGGAAATGGGCAAAGCGTTGGAAAACGGGAGCGTCTCGCCTGAACATGTCGATATCGTTCGACGTGCGTTCAACTCGCCTGCTTTGAAGGACGCGCTGGAGCGGCCGGGGTTTCAGGGGGATCTCATTGCTTTGGCGGAGGAGTATGCGCCGAGGGATTTCGAGCGACGGGTGCGAACATTGGCTTTTGCCGAGGACCCGGGTGCCGCCGTTTCGACTGAAGCCTCCGAACGGAAGAAGGAAGCGCTGTCCTTCGTGCGCGACGGTGTCGGAATGAAGGTAAGCGGTTGGCTGTCCGACGAAGCGTCCATTCTCGTTGACACGGCGCTAAGCGCCGTCATGGGGCGAAAATCGGCTGACGACAACCGCAGCCTTCCGCACCGGCGCGCTCGCGCTTTGGTCGAACTCGCGACCGCAAAACTGGACGGCGGCACCGTCAACGGCGGCGCGAGAATCCGCCCGCATCTTTCCGTACACGTTCCTTTTGGCACCCTTGTCGGACTGGAGAAGGCTTCCTCCGCTTCTGTTTCTCGCGCTTCAAGTTCCGCTTCTTCCTCTTTTGCTTCTTGCGTTTCGAATTCCTCTGCTTCCGCTTCCCGCGGTTGCGCTCCTTGCGACTCGGCTTCCAACAGCCCGACTTTCAACAGCTCAAAACGAGAGGTTTTGCTCCCCTCCGAACGAAAGCGAATGAAGGTCGTGCGGCGAGTCGAAGCTGGGCAGGCAGAGACGGCCGGGCGACGCGTGGAAGCCGGGCGGCGTCCAGGCATCGAGCCTCGGGGGCAGGAAATTCTTCCACTGTCGGAGTCCCGATGGGCGTATGAGGAAACTTCGCAGCGGTCTTCAAGCAACGAAAGCACGCTAGCTAGGGCTTCGAGCGGTGACGGTGCGCGAGCAAGATCTTCGAGCGGCGAAGGGCCGCTGGTTGACAATTCGAATGGCGGCGTTGGCTTCCTGTGCGCTTGTGGCGGCGATGGGGAAGGGGCGGGCAAAGGACCGGCAGGTGAGAGCCGTCGGGCTCGATGCCTCGAGGGCGTCGCCGCGCAACGCGAACGTTGGTCTCAGCAGTTGGGCAAAATTCTGAGTGCGATTCCGGGAAGCGTTGATTTGACGGCAATGAAGGGGCTCGAGCCTGCAACCTTCGACGACGGATCGCCGTTGTCGATGCCGCAATTGGCGCGCTTGGTTTGCGATTCGTCGATCAGCCGAGTCGTTTTCTCTCAGACTGGCGAAATTCTGGATGTCGGACGGGAAAAACGCCTGTTTACCTCCGGGCAGGCTCGGGCCGTCATTGCCAGAGATCGAACATGCCGATACCCGGGATGCACAGACACAATCGCTCACGGGCAGATCCACCATGCGTTGTCTTGGAGCGCCGGTGGAGCGACCGACATCGACAACGCGGTTTTGCTGTGCTGGCATCATCACCAGAAAGTGCACCAAGACATGATCGATGTCGAGCACCATGACGGCGGTTTCCTTTTCAGACGGTCTGACGGAGATCTCGTCGGCGTTAGGTTGAACGGGAGCTGACGATGACCGAGTCGTCCATTGTTGCGCCTGAGGGGCCCGTCTGCGTCCGAGCTTTCGGGGTAGCCCGTTTCTTCTCGGGCCTTAGGGACGTGTCAGCGCTGAATCCTCGGCTCTGGGCGCCTCCGAAAACGGTTTGCCGCACAGCGCGAACTGTGCGGCAAACCAGGGATTGTTGTTGTGACAGCGGGCCGTGGAGCTACTTGGCGGGTGCCTCCGCGAGGCTTGCGGCCTTTGCGAAAGCAGACGCTTCTTGCCCAAGGATCACATGCCAGACGCCCGGGACAACCTCGGCGGCGCCCGCAACGCCGGCGGAGTTGAGAACGTCGAGATCGACCAGCGAAGAATCGCGGACCTCAACGCGCAGGCGAGTCGAAGCGACATCCTCGAGCGTCGCCACGTTGTCGCGGCCGCCGAGACCTGCGAAAAGGGCGTCGACGCGGTCTTGCTCGATCGTGTCTCCGGCGGGCGCGGGCCCGGGTGCGGCATCGTCCCCGGCGGTGGCTGCGGCGTCGGCATCGGCAGAAGCCTTAGCGTGCGCAGCGGCCTTGTCCTCGGGCGTGCGGTAGTCGAGGAAGAT
Organism: uncultured Actinobaculum sp.; assembly: GCA_938020505.1. Lineage (GTDB taxonomy): Bacteria > Actinomycetota > Actinomycetes > Actinomycetales > Actinomycetaceae > Peptidiphaga. The sequence goes on from CALIHR010000013.1 coordinate 20,090, forward strand.
GACCAGCAGCATGGAGGTGGTGAAGGCCGCGAGCACGGCGATCGCGTAGAGCGGGATGTTCTCGAAGGCGGGGATCGTCAACAGCGAGGTGAAGACGAAGGCCTGGATGTTCACGCCGCCGCCGATGCCGATGATCAGCCCGCCCACAAGGCAGCCGGGCAGCATTCGCGAGTAGATCTTCTTGAACCGCAAATGGATGCCGTAGAGGGACGGCTCGGAGATGCCTCCGAGGAGGCCGGCGGTCAAAGCGCCGGTCGCCGTCTGGCGCATTTGCTTGTCCCGGTCGCGGAAAGCGAGGAACAAAACGCCCGCCGTCGCGCCGAAGCAGGCGAAGTTCCATGCGCCCATCGGACCCTGGATGTAATCGTGGCGCAACGGTGGGGCAATGTTGGCGAGCATGATCGCGTTGATCGGCCAGTGCAGGCCGACCGGCACCATGAACGGGTAAGCGAGGGGGACGATGATTGCGAAGATGAACGGCGAGAAGTCATTGATCGCGCTGAGCGAGTTGCCGATCCAGCCGCCGACGTAGATTCCCGCGGGCCCAATGAGGAAGGCGGTCAGCGGGATCATGATGACGAAGGCCAAGAAAGGCACGAAAACGAGCTGCACGTTCTCGGGAATGACCCTCTTGAGCAGCTTGTACAAAAGCCCCAGGACCACGGCCATGAACAGCGGCGGGAACACCTGCGAGCCGTAGCTCGGAACGGTCAGCGGCAAGCCGAAGACCTCCACGATCGGAATCTTGTTTCCTCCCGCGAACGTGATGGTCTTCGTCGGATGCTTGCCCAACGCCGTGAAGCCGGGAAGCATGACGAAGGCCATGATCGCGAAGCCGACCCACGGATCGGCGCCCGCCTTCTTCGAGGCGTTGTACGCCACCATCAGGGGCAGGAAGGTGAACACCGACTGCCACATGAGGTTGATGAACGTCCACGAGGGCGAAAGGGTCACCGTAGGGTCGGACCAATTCTCGATGACCTTGAGCGTCGCCATGATCGACATAAAGGTGATGATGAGCGAAGCGCCGAGCAGTGCGCCGAGCACGGGACGGAACGAATCCGACAGGAACTCAAAGAACGTGTCGAGCCACGCGGACTTGCCCCGGGGCCCGCCGGCTCGGGCGGCGGCCTTGATCTCGGCGTCGGTCGGCTGGCGATTTCCCTGCATCTCGGGCAAGGCGTTGATGGCGTTGTATACCGTCTGCACGGCGCCGCCGATGATGATCTGATAGCGTTCCCCGGATTGGGGAACGGAACCCATGACGCCGTCGATCGCATCGATCGCGTCGCCGTCGACTTTCGAAGCGTCGAGCAGCTGGAAACGCAGGCGAGTGGCGCAATGGGTGAGGCTGGAGATATTTTCGGGGCCGCCGACGGCGGCGACGATCTCGGAAGCGGTACTCATGGTTACCTCCTCATACCTCGTCGAGAGGGACGAGGGCGCGGACTTCTTCGGGGGTCGCGGATGTCAGCGCCGCATCGGCGAGCGACTTGCACTCGCTGTACGAATACGCCCTGACTTTCGCTTTGATCGAAGGGATGGCCGGGATCGAGCAGCTCAGCTCGTCCACGCCCAAGCCTACGAGGATCGGAACCGCCTGCGGGTCTGAGGCGACGCCGCCGCACACCCCGATCCACTTGCCCTTCTCGTGCAGGGCCTCGGCCGCCTGGCCGATGAGAGCCAAAATCGAGGGGTCGCATGCGTCGACCTGTGCGGCGACTTTGGCGTTTCCCCGGTCCATGGCCAGGGTGTAGCTCGTCAGGTCGTTCGAGCCGACGCTGAAGAAATCGAGGCCTTCCTCCGCGGCGAACTGTTTGGCCATCACGCCGACGGAAGGAACCTCCATCATGATGCCCAGACTCACCTTGCCCCGGTAGCCGAGGTCCTCGGCCTCTTCGTCCCACATCGCCTTCGCGCGGCGCCAGTCGCTGATGGTGGCGACCATCGGGAACATGACGTGGAGCTTGGCCCCTTCATCCGCGGCGCGGAGGATCGCGCGGATCTGCGGGCGCAGAGTCTCGGGGCGGTCGAGGCCCACCCGCACTCCGCGCAGGCCGAGGAACGGGTTGTCCTCCTCTCCGAGGGGGAGGTACGCGAGCGGCTTGTCTCCGCCGACGTCGAGCGTGCGAATGACGAGCGGCTGACCGGGCGCCAAGGCGCGCGCGCAGTCCGCGTAGATCGCGACCTGCTCCTCTTCGCTGGGCGCGTCGGCGCGTCCGAGGAAGACGAATTCGCTGCGCAGAAGGCCGACGCCCTCGGCGCCCTTCGTCTGGGATTCCTTTGCGTCGTCGACCCCGCCGATGTTGGCGACCACTTGCACGCGCCTGCCGTCGGAGGTGACCGCCGGCTCGTCCTTCTTCGCGTATTCGGCGGCCTTGCGGGCCTCGATTCGCTTCTGGCGCTTGCGAACGGCGGAAAGGTCGGCCTCGGAAAGGTTCGTCCGCAGCTCGCCGGAGGTTCCGTCGAGGACCGCCCGAGTGCCGTCTTCGAGGTCGAGGACGGCGTTTTCAATTCCGGCGATCGCGGGAATGTCGAGCGAGCGCGCGATGATCGCGACGTGGGAGGAGGCCCCGCCGGTGACGGTCGCGAATCCGACGACCTTCGAACGGTCGAGGTGAGCCGTGTCCGAAGGCGTCAGCTCCTCGGCCACGAGGATCGTGTTTTCGGGAAGCTCCGGGCGTTCGAGTTTTTGCCCGGTGATCTCTTGGAGCACGCGGACGCCGGCGTCGCGCACGTCCGTGGCGCGTCCGGCGAGCACCTCGTTGCCCAGCGACTCGAGCTGGTCCGCGAACGTCGTGTAGGCGTTGCGCCAGGCGAAAGCGGCGCTCTTTCCTTCGTTCACGGCGACATTGGCCAGGTGGAGGAGCTCAGGATCCTGCAGCAGCTCCTCGTGCGCGGAGAAGATGGCGGCGCGTTCCTCGTCGCCTTGCTTGCGCAAACCGTCGGCCAGCTCCCCCAGGGACCACAGCGCGCGGTTGAGCCCGTCGCGCAGGGTGCGCCGCTCGTCGGCCGGGTTGAGCCCCGCCTCGACGATGGTGAACTCCTGCGTGCGCAGCTGGACGAGCGCGCCTACGGCCAGGCCCGGCGAAGCGGGAATGCCGAGGTAGAGGTCGGGGTCCTCCGAGCGGCGGGCCGGCGGCTCTTGCGCGGGAGCGGCTTGCTCGGGGGCGGCCTGTGCCGAACCCGGCGAGCCTGCGGGCACGGGCTCTTCCCCGAGGCCGCCGCTGATCGCCTCAATGACTTCGGTGAGCGCGCGCTCAGCGTCGGGTCCGACGGCGCTGACCTCGACCTCCTGACCGTGGGCGAGGCCCAGGCCCATGATGGCGACGATCGATTTCGCGTTGGCGGTGTTTCCCTGGGAGGCCAGCTTGATGTCGCTCTCGAAGCCCTTGGCCAGGGCGACGAGAGTCGCGGCGGGCCGCGCGTGCAAGCCCGTCGGGTTGGGGATGGCAACCGTGCCGGTGAAGGCCTCGCCCCCGCCGCCGGCCGATGCGCGGGCCTTCGGCGCGGCGGGCTCGATCGTGGCGGCCAAGGACCTTCCGCCGACCACCATCCCGGTTTCGGGCCGGATCGAGCCGATCGCGTCCATATTGGCCACGACCACCTGGGTGAGCAGGCTTTTCGCCTCGCGGGCCACCCGGTCGACGTCGAAGGTTATGAGCTTGTCGCCGGCGTCGACTTTGTCGCCCCTGGCGACGTGGGGCGTGAACCCGCGTCCTTCCAGGCCGACGGTTTCAAGGCCGATGTGGATGAGGATCTCGATCCCCTCCGGTGTGCGTATCGTGAGGGCGTGATGGGCGTTTTGGAGATCGGCGATCTCTCCCGAAACCGGAGCGAATACCGTGCCGTCGAAAGGGTCGATGGAGAATCCATCGCCGACCATCTTCTGTGCGAAGACGGGATCGGGAACGCTTTCGATCGGCACCATGACACCGGTCAACGGGGCAAGGACTTGGACATGGGCCGTCTTTGGACTCATGGAGGAAGTCCCTCCTTTCAAGGCTCTGCCGCGAGGCTACTTGACGCGAAGTCTATGCGACTGCGAGCGATTTAACGAGAGTTTTCCACAAAATGTACGAGGTTCCACACTTGAGTATACGGAGTCCGACGGTCCGGTGAGAGGAACGTATGCCATGATCGGGCTATGCGTTGGAATCCGCTCGTTCCCGAGTTGTCCGTCAGCGACATCTTCGCGAGCCTCGACTTCTACGTCAAAGGAGTCGGTTTTCGGATCCTCTTCTCCAGGGAGGATCCCTTGTTCGCGTGCCTCGGACTCAACGGCGCCCAACTCATGCTCGAAGAAGACCGCCCAGAGTTCGCCGGCCGCGTCCGTGCGCCGAGGGGCCGGGGGGTGAGCCTTCAGATCGAAGTTCCCGACGTCGGCGCCGCGCGCTCGCGGCTGACGGCGCTGGGCGTCCGGCCGTTTCGGGACCTGCGGCAGATTTGGTATGAAACAGGCGCCCGTGGCGCCAAACTCGAAGGCCAGACGGAGTTCGTGGTCCAAGACCCCGACGGATACCTGATCCGGTTGGTCGAGGTGCTTTAGGAACACCGGGACACTCGATACCCCAGGTTGGGGATGCAAAATGGTTTTGCATGCCAACTACGGCGGGTCCTGTGTGGCTCGCTGCGGGAGGACCGGTGCGCTGTTGTCTGCTCGGAGCCGCGTCTGAAGCCGGCCGATGGCCAGCGGTCATTTTTCGTGCCGGGCGACCTCGAACCCGAGGGGCTCGACGCGCGTTCCGCGGCAGGCGCCATCCTCGGGCCTGCCAGTGGGGAGCGCGACGACCCGTCGCTCGCACTTCTCGCGGGAATTCCAGCGCGTGACGACGAAGTGTCGGCTTTCCCCGATCAGCATTGGACTTCCCCGATCACCGGGCGGCGGCGTCCCCCAAAAGGGGTCTTGCTCGGCAAGCGCCGATCCCGCAGCCTCAGCGTGCCGGCACGGCGGTTCCCGGGTTGCGGAGGATCTCCATCAGCGGCACATTGACGAAAAGTCTGTCTCTGCCGGCTCTTCTGTCGTCCAGCGCGCCCGCGGCGACCAGCTCTTCCAGACGTTTGGTCGCCGTGGGGCGCGTGACGTTGCAGGCGTTTTCGACGTCGGCGATTCGGCAGTACGGGCGTTCGAAGAGCAGGTCCAGGAGGTCGGCGTTCGAACCGCCCCGATTTGGGCGCATTTGTTCCCGAATCGTGCGGCGAGCCTCTTGAATTCTGTCAATGGTTGCGAGCGTCTCCTCAGAAGTCGATTGCACGGCGCTCAGCATGAAGGAAAGCCACTCTTGCCAGGCGCCGTCTCGTGTCACGGCCAGGAGACGGTCGTAGTACTCGTTTTTGTTTTCGATGATGTAGCGGGAAAGGCAGAGAACCGGCTCGCTCAAAAGCCTCCTTTCGATGAGCATGAGGATGTTGAGGATCCTTCCTGTGCGCCCGTTGCTGTCCGTGAAAGGGCGGATTGCTTCGAACTGGCAGTGGGCGACCGCCATCGCGGCCAATGGGTCGAGCTCGTCTCCGATGTGAACGATCTTCTCCCAATCCCCGAGCTTGCGGGCGATGAGATCTTTGCTCTCGGGGGGCGTGTACCGGCGTTCCGAGGTCGTGGAGTTTCCGATGAAAGTGCCGGGCAAAGACCTTAGCTCCATGTTGTAGCCGCTTATGTGGGAGCTTGCCTCGAGGGCGATATTCGTATTGAGGGGACGACGGCGAACCTCCTTGAGCCCGGCGAACAGAGCCTCCCGATAGCGCAAGTCTCCTTTACCGCTGGGTCCGGGGCGGCGCTCCTTGAGGTTTTCGTCTCGGAAGAGGTCGTCGGTTGTGGTCACGATATTTTCGATTTCCGAGCTTGCCTGTGCTTCGAGGAGAGAGGGGAGATGAGAATCTCTGGGTTGGGAATCTGTTTGACCGGCCTGATCCAGTCCGGCGAGCGCCGCTCGCGCGTTCGCCGCCGCCCGAAGAATTGAGCGAGTCTCCAGTTCGTCGACGGGAGGGAACGGGAGTTCGTTGTAAGGAAGATCAGGTTTCCACATGGAAAAATTCTGGACACGGGATTCTTGACGTGTAAAAAAGTCGCCAAATTTTTTACACGTTTTTGGAACGTGTAAAAATTCTTTACATGTGCCAACAAGAACTCGGCGCGTTCCGAAAGGCTGAGGCGCGCGTTGGAAGCGCGAAAAACATGCCGAAAAGGCAGTGGCTCCGACCGGCGTCGATCCGGTGACCTTTCGATTTTCAGTCGAACGCTCTA
>CALIHR010000014.1 GCA_938020505.1 uncultured Actinobaculum sp.
CCGGCAGGCACACATCCTGCCGGGCGCCGCCGTTCCGGACCGAGCTTTGCTCGGCTAGCTCTCTGTCACATGCTGGGCCAGGCTTCGCTCAGTTGACGCTCTCTGTGACGTACCGGTCAAGCCTCGCTCGACCGACGCTTCCTGTCACAGGCGGCATCGGGCCTTGCTCAGCCGACGCTCTCCGCCACATGCTGGGCCAGCTTGGGAACCGGCACATAGCGCGTGAGCTGGGTGATGTGCCGCGGCTCCAGCTCCGCGATCGAGGAGACCCCCAGCAGCTTCATCGTGCGAACGAGCTCGTCGCGCAAAATGGCGATCGCCCGATCGACGCCCGCGCGGCCGCCCGCCATGAGCCCGTACAGGTACGCGCGCCCGATGAGCGCAAAATCGGCGCCCAGGGCAACCGAGGCGGCGATGTCCGCGCCGTTCATAATGCCGGTGTCCACCATCACGGCCGTGTCCTTGCCGACCTCGCGGACCACATGCGGCAGCAGATGGAACGGCACGGGAGCGCGGTCAAGCTGGCGGCCGCCGTGGTTCGACAGCAGCACGCCGTCCACTCCGGCGTCGGCGAGCCTCTTCGCGTCGGCGACGGTCTGCACCCCCTTGACGACTATCTTCCCGTCCCACATGTCTCGGATCACGGCGAGGTCGTTGTGGCTGATGGTCGGGTCCATCGCGCTGTCGAGCAGCTCCCCCACGGTTCCGCCCGTCGACTTCAGGGAGGCGAATTCGAGCTTCGGCGTCGTCAGGAAATCGAACCACCACCAGGGGCGCGGGACGGCGTTGAGCACCGTCTTCAAAGTGATCTGGGGAGGGATCGAGAAACCGTTGCGCTTGTCGCGGAGGCGCGCGCCGGCCACCGGAGTGTCGACGGTGAACATCAGAGTGTCGAATCCCGCCTTCTTGGCGCGCTCGACGAGCGCGTAGGAGATCTCCCGCTTGCGCATGACGTAGAGCTGGAACCAGTTCCTGCCGCGGGGATTGGCGGCTTTGACGTCCTCGATCGACGTCGTCCCCAGCGTCGAGAGCGTGAAGGGGATGCCGGCCGCTCCCGCCGCGCCGGCTCCGGCGATTTCGCCTTCGGTCTGCATGAGCCGCGTGAAGCCCGTGGGGGCTATGCCGAAGGGCATCGACGACGGGCCGCCGAGGATCTCGCACGAAGTGTCGACGTCCTCGGCCGGATGCAGGATGTCCGGATGGAACTCGATGTCCTGAAACGCGCGGCGGGCGCGTCTGAGCGAGAGCTCGCCCTCCGCCGCCCCGTCCGTGTAGTCGAAGGCGGCCTTCGGCGTGCGCCGCTTGGCGATCTTCCGCAAGTCCCACACGGTGAGGGAATTGTTGAGCCGACGCTTCTTCGCGTTCAGGGTCGGAGTTTTGAAATGCAGCAGATCGAAAATCTCGCTGGGCTTCGGGAACTGACGTTTGACCATATTTGCCTCTCCTTTGCGGTGTTTACAGGCCTTTTGAAACTGTATGCCAGCCGGACATCGCCATTCGACGTCGCCGCCTCCGACAACCCTAAAGGAACCTGTTCGTATACGCAAGGATTTCCTTGCGAAAATGAAACGGAGGGGATCTGCGAAACAAATCCCGAAAACGGCTACAGAAAACGAATCCCGACGTCGGACATTGCGCCTTGATTGTGCTTGCCTTCCCCGGGGCAACGCATATACGATGGCCGCATGGCAAGCTGACAACGAGAGACCGCGTCCCTTCACCTCATAACGATCGGTGTTTGTCTTGTCAGTCATATCATTTTCCCATGCCTATTTTTCTTTCACGTCCGAGCCGCTGCTGACCGACGTTTCTTTCGTGTGCGCGGGCGGCGAACGCCTCTGCGTCGTCGGCCCAAACGGCGCCGGCAAAACCACACTGTTGCGCCTGGCCGCATCCGAATTGGAGCCCGACGCCGGAAAAGTCGAGGCCCCCGCGCTCTCCGGTTCGTTGACGTCGGGCGCGCCCAGTGGCGGCCCGAGCCATTCGGGACGCTCCGCGACGGTCGGCGACTCCCTCGACTGCGCCCTGCGCCATCCCCTCGTCCTGCGCGAACGCTTCGAACGGCTCACCGCGCGCATGTCCGAAACGCCCGAAGGCGTCGCCGCCGCCATAGCCGCCGAATACGACCGCCTTGCGGCGGAAATGGAGGCCTTCGACGTGTGGACGCTCGAGAGCAGGATAGGCGAGACTCTGGCGGGGCTCGGCCTCGGCGGCGTCTCGAGGGACCGCCCGCTCGACTCCCTCTCCCCCGGCCAGCGGGCGCGCCTGGCCCTGGCGCAGACGCTCATGGCGCGCCCTCCCGCGCTCATCCTTGACGAGCCGACAAACCACCTCGACTCCGAAGCCCGCGCATTCCTCTCCGCCACAATGCGTTCGTGGGCCGGCCCCGTGCTCTTCACGAGCCACGACCGCGCTTTCATTGACGACGTCGCCACCGGGACGCTCGACCTCGACGTCGCCGTGTGGCAGGCTCTCGCGCGCGCCGACGGCGGCGAGCTCCGCGGCGGAATCCACAGAAGCGGCGGAGGGTACTCCGACTACCTCGTAGAAAAACGGCGCGCCCGGGCCGCCCACGCCGAGGTCTACAAAAGCCAGCGAGCCGAAAAGCGGCGAATTGAGGCTCATGCGCGCGCTTCGACGTCGGTGGGCCACAAAGGCGCCAAGCCCCGGACCGAAGGCGGAATGGCCAAAAAGTTCTACGCCGATCGCGCCCAGAAGGTTTCAAGCAGGCGAATCAACGACGACGCGCGGCGGCTGGAGGATCTGGGCCGCGTCGAGGTGGCAAAACCGCGCGCATCCGCCCTCTCCTTCGCCATTCCGCCAGCCGGGCCGTCAAGCGGGATCCTCGTGTCGGTTCGCGAGGCGGCTGTGCCCGGCAGGCTCGCGCCCGTCAGCTTCGAGCTCTCCGCCGGGGAGCGTCTGCTCCTGACCGGCGCGAACGGCTCCGGGAAAAGCACTCTGCTGAGATGGATCGCCGCCGGAGCCCCGCCGACGTCGGATTCGACCGGCAGCGTCGACGCGGCGGAAGGCCGCGCGTACGTTCCCCAGGGCCTTCCCGAACAGCCCGCGCCGGAAGCGAAAGCCTCCCCGGCGGCGCCTGCCGCCGCGCCAAGCGAGGCGCTCGGCCTCGTGCCCGCCGACGTCTGGACGCACGGCATTCGCGAGCTGGGCAAGGGAATCGTCCAACCGCGCTGCACGGCCACTCCGTTTCCCCTGCTTTCTGCGGGAAACCGGAGGAGAGTCCAACTGGCCCTCGCCGTCGCGCGCAAACCGCGAATCCTGCTCATCGACGAACCGACGAATTTCCTCGACCTCGATTTCATCGAGGCTCTCGAAAATGCGATGGCCGAGTGGAACGGCGCCCTCGCCGTGGCGACCCACGACGAGTGGCTCATCGAGCGTTGGCCCGGCAAACGCATGCACCTGCAGCCCTTGCGGCGGAATGGGGATCAAGACCCGCTGACAATCGCCTCACGGCCGTCAAACGGCCGACCGATGTAATATCTGCTATGTGACCGTAGGAAAAACGGCCGGTGCACACGCAGCACCCGCTCCCAAAAGGACGCCTTTCTTCAGGCCATTCACAAGCGCCTGCGCGATAGGCGTGGCAGTCGGCATGCTCAGCGGATGCCCGGGATGGGACCGCTCTGACTCTCCGATCGCCGGCGCTTCGCCGACGTCCCGGGCGTCGGCCCATTCGCCGCGCCCTTCAAGGCCCTCGCCTACGCCGACGCCCTCCTCCGAGCCGCCGCTCCCTCAGGAAGGCTCGGGTTCCTTGTCGCTGCCCACTTCGAACGCGACGGCGGAGGCCGACGAAGCCTTGGACCGCTCAGCCGCGCGCAAGCCGGCGGAAAGCACGCGATCCCCTGCCCAAACGCCGAACGCCGCGCAGCCGAACGGGTCCGACGGTCAGGGCGGCGCCGCTCCCGCGCCCCAGGCGACGCAGCCTCCCGCGGCGTCGCCGCAACCCGCCCAACCTCAGCCGGCTCAGCCGCAGCCCTCGCCGACGCGCGCCACGCCGCGCACGCTGGGGCCCTTCCCGATCTACCCCAATCTGCCCAGACGCATGAAGCACACTCCGAAGCCGCCGGCGACGCAGCCGCCGAGCGACGACGACGATGACGACGACGATGACGACGCCTCCCGCCACTACGGACGCTGGAGGTGCGACAGGCGGGGGCGCTGCTGGATCGAAGGGCGCCACGGCCGTCGCGGACACCATGGACATCACGGCCACCGTCACTGGCACGACGACGATGACGAGGACGACGACTGACCTCGCGTACCATTGGACGCATGGCAAAAATCGTCGTCTCCGTCCCTTCTCGACCGTACGCGGAGGCGCTTGACGGGCTCGCCGTCGATGTCGTCGAATGGACGATCGACGCCCCCTGCGGGCGCACGGACCTCGACATGGTCGTCGTTCCTGCCTACAAGCCCTTCTCCTCGTTGAGGCATCTGGAGGGAAACAAGCCGGCGCTCGTCCAGTTGCCGTCGATCGGGTACGACGGCGTCGAACACGTCATTCCCAAAGGGTTCCTGGTCGCCAACGCGGCGGGCGTCCACGAGACGGCGACGGCGGAGCTCGCCGTCGGCTCGATCATCGCCGTGCTGCGCAAGCTCCCCGACGCGGTCCGCAATCAGGGCCGCCGCCTGTGGCAGCGCGGGGACGCCCGCGGACTGGCCGATTCGACGGTCCTCATCGTCGGGGCCGGAGGGGTCGCAAACGCCATAGCCGACAGGCTCGCCCCGTTCGAGGTCAAGGTGCGCCGCGTCGGGCGCAGCGGACGAACCGACGCGCGCGGGCCGGTCCGCGCCGCCTCCGAGCTCGCGGAGCTGCTGCCGGCGGCCGACGTCGTGATCCTCGCCGTTCCCCTTACAGATGCGACGCGCCGCATGGCCGACGACGCCTTCCTCTCGCGGATGCGCGACGGCGCGGTCCTCGTCAATGTGGCGCGGGGCGCGGTGGCGGACACGGAGGCGCTCGTCAGGCACGCGGACAGGCTCGCGCTCGTGCTCGACGTGACCGACCCCGAGCCGCTGCCCGAGGGCCATCCCCTGTGGGAGAAGGCCGCCCTCATCACGCCGCACGCGGGCGGGGCCTCCGCCGCTTTCGCACCGCGGATCAAGGCGCTCGTGCGCAGGCAGGCCGAGCGGCTCATAGCCGGGGATCGGCCGGAGAACGTCGTCCTCCGGCCGTGACCGTGCAATCGGCCTGAGCCTTCCGCAGCCCGGCGCGCACGGCGGGCTCCCCGCTCGCCCAGCCCGGCCGACCGTCTCGAATCAGCGCTTGCCGCCCTTTTTCCGCTTCTCGCGCACGCGCACGGAAATCTCGATGGGAGTGCCGGCGAAGCCGAAAGCCTCGCGTATCTTGTTCTCGACGAACCTGCGGTAGCCCGCCTCGATGAAACCGCTCGCGAACAGGACGAAACGCGGCGGGCGCGTGCTCGCCTGGGTTGCGAACAGAATGCGCGGCTGCCTGCCTGATCGCACGGGATGCGGATGAGCCGCCGCAAGCTCGCCGAGGAAGGCGTTGAGCCTGCCCGTGGGAACGCGGGTCTCCCAGGATTCGAGAGCCGTGTCCATGGCGCGGGTCAGCCGATTCGTGTGCCACCCCGTCGCGGCCGAAAGGTTGACGCGCTCGGCCCACTGGATCTGCACAAGATCGCGGTCCATCTCGCGGTCGAGTTCGCGGCGTCGATATTCGTCGACCAGGTCCCACTTGTTGCACACAACGACGAGCGCGCGCCCGGCGTCGATCGCCTGCTGCATCACCCGGATGTCCTGCTCGGTCAAGGGCTCGGAGGCGTCGATGAGAACGAGGGCCAGCTCAGCCTTGCCCAATGCGCCGCGCGTGCGCAGCGAGGCGTAGAAATCCGCGCCCTTCGTCTGATGGACGCGGCGCCGGATGCCCGCGGTGTCCACGAATATCCACGTCTGCCCGTCAAGCTCGATCGCCTCGTCGACCGGATCGCGAGTCGTTCCGGCGGTCGGATCGACGACGACCCGCTCCGACCCCGCCAGCCTGTTCAAAAGCGAGGATTTGCCGACGTTCGGCCTGCCGAGAAGGGCGACCCGCCGCGGCCCCTCCGGCAGGGCGTCCGCAACGGCCGAACGCTCGGGCAGGGCGGCCAGCACGGCGTCGAGCAGGTCGCCCGTCCCCCGCCCGTGCAGGGCCGAAATCGGGTGCGGCTCGCCCAGGCCCAGTCCCCACAGCGCCGCCGCGTCGGATTCCTGCATCGGAGAGTCGACCTTGTTCGCGGCGAGGACCACCGGCCGTTTGCTGCGGCGGAGCAGCTTGACGATGTCGGCGTCGGCGTCCGTGATTCCGACGTTCGCGTCGACGACGAGCACGACGGCGTCCGCCGCCTGTATTGCGGCCTCGGCCTGGCGGGCCACAGAAGCGTCGATGCCGGCGACGTCGATCTCCCAGCCGCCGGTGTCCACGAGCGTGAAGTCGCGGCCGGCCCAGGATGCGGGGTAGCCCACGCGGTCGCGCGTCACCCCGGGGACGTCCTGGACGACCGCGACGCGACGCCCCACGATGCGGTTGACGAGGGTCGATTTTCCGACGTTGGGCCTGCCCACGACGGCCAGCGCCGGCGGGGCCGCGGGCCGGTCTGCGGCCCCGCCCGCAAGCACGGCGACGTCCTCTTCGTCAAGGTCGTAGGCGTCGAGGTTTCCGCGCAGCACGGCCGCGCGGCGCTCGTCGAGGTCGTCGTCCTGCTCGGTCCATTCCTCCGAGGCGAGCCATTCCTCGTCGCTCAATCCCTCGCCGTTCCGTCCTTCGCCGAGGGCGCCCGGCCCGCCGGCCTCGGCGAGGCTCCCCTCGGCAAACGCTCCGTCGGCGGCCTTTCCCGGCACGCCGCGCCCCGGGGCGTTTCCTCCGCGATTTTGGGGGCCGCCCTCGCGCCCGATCGGCTTTTCGGCGTTCGCGCCGCCGTCTGCTCGGCGGGCGTTCATCGGCGCTCCTTGGGGACGAGGGAGACGACGGCCTCGACGACCTCGTCGATCCCCAGCGTCGAGGAGTCGATCTCGGTCACGCCGTCTTTGGCGGCCATGAATTCGGAGACGGTCGAATCGTCGGCGTCGCGGCGGAGCACCTCGTCGCGCGTGGCCTTGAGGGCCTCGGCGTCGTCGCTTCCGCGAACCTCGCGCGCGCGGCGGGCGAGCCGCGTCTCCTCGGACGCCGTCAGCAGCACGCGCACGTCGGCGTCGGGCGCCACGACCGTCGCAATGTCTCTGCCCTCGGCGATTATGCCCATGTGGGCCGCCGCTATGATCTCGCGCTGGCGCCGCTTCATCTCGGCGCGCACGCGCAGATTCGTCGCGACCTTCGAGACGACGCGGGAAAGCTCCGACTCGCGTATGGCCTGCGTGACGTCCACGCCGTCGCACACGATTCGCTGGTCGTTTGGGTCGAGCGGCATGTCCAGCGGCATGGCGATCGTCGCCTCTGCCACGGCGTCGCGGTCGTCGAGGTCGATTCCCCGGCGCTCGCAATGCCACGCCGCCGCCCGGTACATGGCGCCGGTGTCGAGGTAGCTCAGGCCGAGCCTTTCGGCCACTTTCTTGGAGACGGTTGACTTTCCGGAGCCGGACGGCCCGTCGAGGGCGATGACGACACCCACGTGGTTTTCCTTTCCTTCGACGACGACGCGCCATCCGCGCCGCTCCAAAGCGACCGCCAGGCGCATCGTCTCGTGCGGGAGCACCGAGAGCATGGCGCGCCCGGCCTCCCGCCCAATCGTGTGCTCGAGGCTCAGATCCTCGATGTTCACGCCGATCTCCCCCACCTCGGCGAAGAGCCGCCCGAGCATGCCGGGCTCGTCGGGCACGAGCACGAAGACGTTGCCGTAGCGGCGCGGGGCGCCGCCGTGCTTTCCCGGGATGCGCTCAACGCCCTCGTTGCCTCTGCGGATCGCCTCGCTCACCCCCGAAAGGACGCCGAGGGCGAAGGGGTCGTCGACGCCGGCCTCGACGGCCGCTATGAGCCCGTCGAGATTGGCCGAGACCTCCTTGAGCACGCGGGCCACTTCGCGCGCGTTTCCGGCGATGATCGTGGCCCACAGCCGCGAGTCGGAATGGGCGATGCGGGTGACGTCGCGCAGGCCCTGGCCGGCCAGGCCGAGGGTTTCGGGAGGGACGTCGCGCAGCGCGCCCGCCACGAGCGAGGAGACGAGCTGCGGCATGTGCGAGACGACGGCAGCGGAGCGGTCGTGGGTTTGCGGGCTCATGACGACGGGCAGCGCGCCGACCGACAAGGCGAATTGCTGGACGGCCAGCACGACGTCGCTTCCCGCGGCCGCCTCAGCCGGGGCGCCGGCAGGCGCCTCCTCCGTTCCTCCGGGGCGGCGGCCCGGCGATTCGCCCGCCCCGACCGGGGTGATGACCCAGGGGCGCCCGATGAAAAGGTCGGCGTCCGCCGCCAGGGCGCCCGAGCGCTCGCGCCCGGCCATCGGATGGCTGCCGACGTAGCGGTCGGCGCCGGGATGCCCCTCGACTTCCTCGACAACCCGCGCTTTGACCGAGGCGATGTCGGTTACGAACGCGCGGCCGAAGCGGTCGAGGCTCTCGCGGACGACCTTGGCGGCGACGTCGGGCGGGGTGGCGACCACCACGAGCTCGGGCTCCTCGGAATCCTCCGCGGCGATCTGCCCGGCGCCCAGGTCGCGCGCAAGCGCCAAAGCGGCCGGGGACGTGTCTTCGAGCTGAACCTCGACGCCGAGTTGGCGCAGGCGCAGGCCCAGCGACGCGCCGAGCAGGCCTGAGCCGACGATCCTGACTGGGTTCACAGATCGACCAGTTTCATGAGCGCTCCAAGCTCGCTTCCGGCGACGACGCGGGTTTTGCCGGGTTTGAGATGGCCGACGACGACCGTTCCGAACTTCATGCGCACGAGTTCCATGACCGGATGGCCGACTTCCGCCATCATCCTGCGCACGATGCGGTTGCGGCCCGAATGGAGGGTGATTTCGACGATCGAGTTCCGGGGGGCCGACTCGCGCAGAACGAACCGGTCGACGCGGGCCGGGCCGTCCTCCAGGGTGATTCCGCGCTCGAGGACTCTTCCCAGCCCGCGGGTGACCGAGCCTTCGACGCGGGCGATGTAGGTTTTCGGCACCTCGTACTTCGGATGGGTGAGGCGGTGCGTCAACTCGCCGTCGTTCGACAGGAGAATGAGCCCCTCGGTGTCCTGATCGAGCCGGCCGACGTGGTAGAGCCGCTCGGGCCGCTCCTCGACGTACTGGGCGAGCCCGGGCCTGCCCATGTCGTCGTACATCGTTGAGACGACCCCCGGCGGCTTGTAAAGCGCGAGGGTCAGGAGCGAGGAATCGGTCTGAACCCTGATGCCGTCCACGTGGATGACGGAGGCGACCGGATCCACGCGCGTGCCGAGCTCGCGCACGACGTGCCCGTCGACGCTCACGCGCCCCTGGGCTATGAGGCCTTCGCAGGCGCGACGGCTTCCCACGCCGTTGCGGGCCAGAACTTTCTGGAGCCGCTCCCCCGTGGGAACGTGTGGGTCTGTCATTGCATGTCCTCTTCCTGTAGGTCGTAAGCCTCGGGCAGATAGGGCGCCAAAGGCGCCAGTTCGGCCAACGAGTTCATCCCCATGGCCTCGAGGAAGTACTCGGTGGTGCCGTAGAGCGCGGCGCCCGAGGCGGCGGCTCCCGCCTCGGTCACCAGTCCGCGCGTCACGAGCGTGCGGACGACCGAGTCAACACTAACACCTCTGATCGCCGCTATTTGCGCGCGAGTGACGGGCTGTCTGTAGGCGATCACCGCGAGGGTCTCCAAAGCCGCGGCCGAAAGCCGCCCGGAGTTTTCCGCTGCGACGTGCGAGGCGACGACGTCGGCGAAGCGCGGATTCGTGTAGAGCCTCCACCCGCCGCCCGCCTCCCTCAGGCAAAATCCGCGCGTGCGCGCTCCGCCCTCTCCTCGGTAGTCCGCGGCGATCGCGCGAAGCATGGCGTCGGTTTCGGCTTCGCTCGCGCCGACGGCATCGGCCAGCGTCGCCAGCGGAACGGGCTCCCTCGCCACAAGCAAAAGCGCTTCGAGGGCTCCGAGCGCGTCCTCGTCTGCCCGCCTATCCACGGGCAGCTCCGGAATCGCCGAATTCTCCTGCGCCTTGCAAATCTCGGGGACAGCCGGAATCGCCTAACTCTCCGAATTTTCGCGAATCTCCGGCTTCCCCGGGCTTTCGGCCGTCGGCCTCGGGCCCGGCCGAATCGACGGCGACGAGGACGAGCGCGCCGAGCGCCTCGGACTGTTCGACGTCGATCCTGCCTGCCCGCAGCAGCTCCAGGACGGCGAGGAATCGCGAGACCACGGTGGGCGTGTCCGCGGCGTCGGCGCACAGGGCGGCAAAGGAGAGCCTCTCCCCCGCCGCCAGCCGCGAGGCGATGTACTCGACCTGCGAGGCGACGGGGACGGGCGCGGCGTGCATATGCTCGACGGAGACCTCGGGCTCGCGATGCTCGCGCACAAACGCCGCCGCCGCGAGGGCCGCGAAGTCCGCCAGCCCGATCGAGACGGTCACGGCCGGAACCGCCTGCGCGTAGCGCTCTTCCAGGGGAACCGAGCGCGGAACGCAGAGGGCCTGCTCGGCCAGCGTCGAGGCGATGTCCCTCGCGACCTCCTTGAAGGCGCGGTATTGCAACAGCTTGGCGAAAAGGAGGTCGCGCCGCTCGAGGAGCTCCAGGTCCTCTTCCTCCTGGCTGTCGCGGGGCAGCAGGCGCGCGGCCTTCATCTCGAGCAGCGTCGCCGCGACGACGAGGAATTCGGAGACCCGCGAAAGGTCGAGCTCCGGGCGCGAGCGAACGAAGGCGATGAATTCGTCGGTGACCTCGGCCAGAGCCACCTCGGTGACGTCGAGGCGCTTGCGCGCAATGAGGGAAAGCAAAACGGAAAACGGGCCGGAGAAGACGTCGAGCTCGACGGCGAATTCTCCGCTCCCGCCGGCCTTGGCGACGTCGGACGTCGCGGCGTCCGCGACGCCGCCGGCTAGGCGCACCGGCCCCGGGCGATGAGCTCTCTGGCGAGCTGCCTGTAGGCGGCCGCCCCCGGGTGGGACGGGGCGTACTCGGTGATGGGCACGGCCGCGATCGAGGCGTCGGGGAATTTGACGGTGCGCGAGATGTACGTCGTGAAAACGCTTTCGCCGAAGCCCTCGCGCACGGATTTGACGACCTCGCGCGAGTGGAGAGTGCGCGCGTCGACCATTGTCAGCAACACGCCGTCGAGCTCGAGGCGCGGGTTGAGGCGGTCTTGGACCCTCTCGATCTGCTCAATGAGCAGCGCGACGCCGCGCATGGCGAAATACTCCGCCTCCAGGGGGATGACGACCCCGTGCGCCGCCGTCAGGGCGTTGACGGTCAGAAGGCCGAGGGAGGGCTGGCAGTCGATGACGATGAGGTCGTAGTCGTCGAGCACCGGCCTGAGCACGCGCGTGAGGGCCTGCTCTCGCGCCACTTCGTTGATGAGCACGATCTCGGCCGCGGAGAGGTCGATGTTGGCCGGGGCGATGTCGAGATTCTCCACGCTCGTCTCCACGATGATCTCGCGGATGTTCGGCTTGGCTGCGATGAGCTCGTTGTATATCGTGCGGTCGAGCGCGCGGGCGTTGACGCCCAAGCCGGCGCTCGCCGCCCCCTGGGGGTCGAAGTCGATGATGAGGACTTTGCGTCCGTATCCTGCGAGCGCGGCGGCCAGGTTGATCGTCGTCGTCGTCTTTCCCACCCCGCCCTTCTGGTTCGACATCGCTACGATGCGAGCCGGACCGTGGGATGCGAGCGGGGCCGGATCGGGAAAACTCTGGCCGGAGGAAGCCGGCAGCAGCTCATCTCGTTGGGTCACAGTCTTAGCCTACCTAAGAGAGCGCCCTCGGGTGAGCTAAGGCGTAAACTTCACGTACCGTGTCGCGGCTGACCATCGTGTATATCTGCGTCGTCGATAGCGACGAATGGCCCAGCAATTCTTGGACTACACGGATGTCGGCGCCCCCTTGAAGCAGATGGGTGGCGAATGAATGCCTTAGCGTGTGCGGGCTGACGTGCACGCTCAGTTTGGCGCGTTCGGCTGCGTTTTGGATGATTGCCCACGCGCTCTGCCGGGACAGCGGCCGTCCGCGCGTGTTGAGGAAGAGCGACGGCGTTCCGGGGCCGGAGCTCGCCAATGACGGCCTTGCGCGAACGAGGTAGGCGTCTATCGCCTCGAGGGCGTAGCCTCCGAGCGGCACGACGCGTTCCTTGCGCCCCTTGCCGAAGAGCCGCGCCGAGGCCCCCGCCAGGTCGACGTCGTCGACGCTGAGGCCCACCGCCTCGGAGATGCGGGCCCCCGTTCCGTAGAGGACCTCCAGCAGCGCGCGGTCGCGCAGCGGCGCCGGCCCCTCCCCTGCGCCGCCCGCCGCTATGAGCGCGGCGACGTCGTCGACGTCCATCGCCTTCGGCAGCCGCGAAGGGATCTTCGGGGGGCGGACGTCGGCGGCGGGATTCGCGCCCGTGCGCCCTTCCTCGAAGACGAAAGCGTGGAAGGAACGGACGGCGGTCAGGCTTCTGGCCACGGACGCGCGGGCCATCCCCTCGAGGCGTTCGGCGAAGGACGCGACGTCCTCCTGCCCGACGTCGCCGATTCGCGCGATTCCCCGCGCTTGAAGGTGCGAAAAATATTTCGTCAGGTCTCGCCGGTAAGAGGAAACGGTGTTGTGTGACAACGAACGTTCAACGACGAGGTGAGCGAGAAACTGTTCACCCAATCTCGCAATCGGCTTGGGCCCGGGCAAGGGTGTATGAGAAGCCATGATTGCTTTATATTATCTCGAATGTTATCTGGAATCGGAACGAAACCGACGGCTAAACTATGAAGCGGCGGCCTCGGAAAGGCCGAGGCGAAACAGACGAAAGGCTTACAATGGCGAAGCTTGAATGGACGGACCTCGATCGGCGCGCAACGGACACAGCGCGCGTTTTGGCCGCGGACGCGGTTGAGAAGGCGGGCAACGGCCACCCTGGAACGGCGATCTCGATTGCGCCGTTGGCGTACACGCTCTTCAACAAGGTCATGCGCCACGATCCTTCGGACCCCTCGTGGCTCGGCCGCGATCGCTTCGTCTTGTCAATCGGCCATTCCTCCGTCACCCTCTACAATCAGCTCTTCCTCACGGGCTACGGCCTCGAGCTGGAGGATCTGAAATCCCTGCGGACCTGGGGCTCGCTCACGCCGGGCCACCCCGAATACGGGCACACGAAGGGCGTCGAGATCACGACGGGCCCGCTGGGCCAGGGCCTCGCCTCCGCCGTCGGCATGTCCATGGCCTCGCGCCGCGAACGGGGCCTGCTCGACCCCGACGCCCCCGCCGGCCAGTCCCCCTTCGACCATTTCGTCTACGTCGTCGCCGGCGAAGGCGACCTCGAGGAAGGCGTGACCAGCGAGGCCTGCTCGCTCGCCGGAACGCAGCACCTGGGCAACCTCATCGTCATCTGGGACGACAACCGCATCTCAATCGAGGACGACACGAAGATCGCCTTCACCGAGGACGTCCTGGGGCGCTACGAGGCGTACGGCTGGCACACCCAGCACGTCGATTGGACGAACGGCGGCGGCGAGTACAAGGAGGACGTCGAGGCCCTCTACGAGGCGATCGAAAACGCCAAGGCCGTCGCAGACAGGCCCTCGTTCATCCGCCTGTCGACGATCATGGCCTGGCCCTCCCCCACAAAGCAGGGAACGGGGGCCGCCCACGGCGCGAAGCTCGGCGCGGAAGAGCTCGCCGGCTTGAAGAGGGCTCTGGGCTTCGATCCGGAGAAGTCCTTCGACGTCGCCCGGGAAGTCCTCGTTCACACCCGCAAAGGCGCCGCCGAGCGCGCCAAGGCCGAGCGCGCGAAGTGGGACGAGAAGCTTCAGGCGTGGCGCGCGGCCAACCCGGAGCGCTCGAAGCTGCTCGACAGGCTCGCGGCGAAGAGGCTCCCGGAGGGGTGGGCCGACGCTCTGCCGGCCTTCGAGGTCGGGACGTCCGTGGCCACCCGGGCCGCCTCGGGCAATGTGCTGACCGCCCTGGCCCCCGTCCTTCCCGAGCTGTGGGGCGGATCGGCGGACCTGGCCGGATCGAACAACACGACGATGAAGGGCGAGCCGTCCTTCCTGCCGCCGGACCGCGTCTCCGATGACTGGGACGGAAACGTCTACGGCCGCACCCTGCATTTCGGCATCCGCGAGCACGCCATGGGCTCGATCGTCAACGGAATCACGCTGCACGGGCTCACCCGCGCCTACGGCGGGACGTTCTTCGTCTTCTCCGACTACATGCGGGGCGCCGTTCGCCTGGCCGCCGTCATGAACGTCCCGTCGATCTTCGTGTGGACGCACGATTCGATCGGCGTGGGCGAGGACGGCCCCACCCATCAGCCCGTCGAGCATCTGTGGGCGTACCGCGCCATTCCGCAGTTCGACGTCGTCAGGCCCGCCGACGCCAACGAGACGGCCGCGGCTTGGCGGGGAATCCTCGAACGCCGCGACGCCGGGCCGGCCGGCCTCATTCTCTCCCGGCAGAATCTGCCCGTGCTCGAAGGCACGTCTGCGGAGGGAGTCAAGCGCGGCGGGTACGTCCTGGCCGACAGCCCGACCGGCAAGGTCGACGTCCAGATCCTCGCCACCGGCTCCGAGGTCTCCCTCGCGGTCGAGGCGCGCGAGGCGCTCGCAGCCGAGGGCGTCGGAGCCCGCGTCGTCTCGCTTCCAAGCCTCGACTGGTTCGCCGAGCAGAGCAAGGAGTACCGCGACTCCGTCATCCTCCCCGATGTCAAGGCGCGGGTCTCCGTCGAGGCGGGCTCGACCTTCGGGTGGGCCGGATACGTGGGCGACGCCGGACGATCCGTGGGGATCGACCACTTCGGCGCCTCCGCGGCCGCAGGTAAGCTCTTCGAGGAATTCGGGGTGACTGCGCAGGCCGTGGCCGAGGCGGCTCGCGAGTCGATCGAAGCGGCAAAGTAGCGAAACAACGGGCTTGCGCCGGGCCTCGGCCCGGCGCTGACCCAAGGAAATCCACGGATGCGCGGGCGCGGTTGAAAACCGCCCGCGCATCCGTGCGCGTTACCCTCGATATGCGGCTTTATACTTGCCGTGCATGTCACCAGCCAATCTCGGGGAAAGTTGAGAGTTCATGGTCAATCCGCTTCGCAGCGCACCCGACAGCCGCTTGCAGCGAATCGCAGGCCCGTGTGGAATCGTTCTTTTTGGCATCACAGGCGACCTGTCGCGGAGAAAAATTCTTCCGGCGCTCTACGATCTCGCCAATCGCGGGCTGCTCCCGCCGTCGTTCACAATCATCGGCGTCGCCCGAAGAGTCGACCCGTCGCTGCCGGAGAAGGTCGAGGCCGCCATACGCGAGGGCGCGAACACCCCCGTCACCGAAACGACGCTCAAGCAGCTCATGTCCGGGCTCGTGGTCGTCAACGGCCAGTACAACGACGTCGAGACCTACCGCTCCCTCGGCCACACGATGGACAGGATGTCCGCCGAGCGGGGAACGAACGGCAATTACGCCTTCTACCTGGCGATTCCGCCCGAGCTGTTCCCCACCGTCCTCGGCGGGATCGGAACGGCCGGGCTATACGCCGAGGACGACGGGTGGAGGCGCGTCGTCGTCGAAAAGCCCTTCGGGCACGACCTCGAATCGGCTCGCGAACTCGACGACATGGTCACCAAAGTCTTCCATCAGGACGCGGTTTTCCGCATCGACCACTATCTCGGCAAGGAAACGGTGCAGAACCTCATGGCGCTGCGCTTTGCCAACGAGCTGTACGAGCCGCTGTGGAACTCCGCCCACGTCGACCACGTCCAAATCACGATGGCCGAGGACATCGGCATCGGCACCCGCGCCGGATACTACGACGGCATCGGCGCCGCCCGCGACGTCATCCAAAACCACCTCCTCCAGCTCCTCGCCCTGACCGCGATGGAGGAGCCGATTTCCTTCGAACCCTCTGCCTTGCGAATCGAGAAGGAAAAGGTTTTGGAGGCCACGAGGTTCTACGGCCCCGTCGGCGAATCGTCCGTGGCCGGCCAGTACACATCGGGCTGGCAGGGAGGCGAATGGGTCAAGGGATACAAAGAAGAGCCGGGCATTCCCGCCGATTCGATCACCGATACCTACGCGGCGCTGCGCCTGGGCATCGAAACCCGGCGGTGGAAGGGCGTGCCCTTCTACCTGCGCGCCGGCAAGCGCCTGGGCCGCCGAGTCTCCGAGATCGCCGTCATCTTCAAGTACCCGCCGTTCCTTCCGTTTCCCTCAACCGACGGCCTGGGCCACAACGCGCTGGTCGTCCGCGTCCAGCCCAACGAAGGCATGACGTTCAAACTCGGTTCAAAAGTGCCCGGATCGGGCATGCAGCTGCGCGACGTGACGATGGATTTCGCCTACGGGCACGCCTTCACCGAGTACGCCCCCGAGGCCTACGAACGGCTCATCCTCGACGTCCTGCTGGGCGATCCGCCGCTTTTCCCCCGCCATCGCGAGATCGAGCTTTCCTGGAAGCTCCTCGATCAGGCGGAGGGCCACTGGGCGGAGCACCCCGATTCCATTGCCGAGTACGCGCCGGGAACCTGGGGGCCGGCCGCCTCGGACCGCATGCTCGCTCGCGACGGCCGCGCCTGGCGCCTGCCGTAGGAAGGAACCGACATGATCATCCACATGAACGGAACGAACACCGCCAGGGTGGGTCTGCGCCTTGACGAGCTGCGCGAGACCGCCGGCTCGGTCGCCCTCGGACGGGTTCTCACGCTCATCATCATCGCGAAGAACGAGGGCGGGGTCCGCGACGCCATCGCCTCTGCCGCGGGCGCCGCCCGGGCGCATCCGTGCCGCGTCATCGCCGTCCTCCCGATCGACGGCGAGGAACCGAAGGTCGACGCCGAATTGAGAGTCGGCCCGGAGGCCGGCCTTTCCGAGATCGCCATCCTTCGGTGCTCCAACGGCTCGGCCGACAATTTGGAGACGCTCGTCATTCCGCTGCTTCTGCCAGACGCGCCCGTCGTCGTCTGGTGGGTTCAAGACGCACCGGAAAACCCGTCGCGCACACCGATCGGGGCCATGGCCCAGCGCCGCATCACAACAGCTCAGAACTCCGGCGTTCCGGCCGACGAGATCCTCCGCCGGGTGCGCGACGGCTACGCCCCGGGCGACACCGACCTCGCGTGGACGGGCGTGACCTTCTGGAAGAACCATCTCGCCGCCATGCTCGACGAGCCTCCGCACGACGTCGTCGAGCGCGCCGTCGTGCGCGGCAACCGCACCCATCCGGCGGTGGTTTTCCTTGCGGCGTGGCTGGCCTTGCGGCTGGAGGTCCCCGTGGAGATCGAGCACACGCGGGGAACCGCCGTCGACGGGGTGTCCATGTTCCGCTCCTCCGGCGAGCTGCGGCTGGATCGCCCGATCGGGTCCGACTTCGGCGACATGGTGCGCCCCGGCCGCGACGTTCAGCGCGTCAACCTGCCGATGCGCACGATGGAGTCGAAGATGATCGAGGAGCTTCGAGAGATGACGCCCGACACCGCCTATGAGGAAGTCCTCAAGCACGGCCTGGAAAGGGTGCTGCCCTCGGGCGGGTGACTCCTCCCGGCCGGCGCGGGCGATTTCCGGGCTGAGCCGCGGGCGATTTCCGGCCGGCGCGGCAGTATGAAAGCGCCTCGGTGCAATAAAGTCACCAAATTTTGAAACTTATATTGCACCGAGGCGCTTTTCAAGGGCAAAGGCGGGGTCGTAGGCTGAATTCCGCCCGCCGGCGCCACAGACCGAGCCTCGTCCGCGGCGTTATAAGCCGAATTTCACGATGAGTCCGATGAGGACGATCACCACGCTCCAGATGAGGGCCACGCCGACGGTGATGCGATTGAGGTTGCGTTCGGCCACTCCCGACGAACGCATTGAGGTTGAAATGCCGCCGCCGAACATCTCGGAGATGCCGCCGCCCTTGCCCTTGTGGAGCAGAATCGACAAGACGAGCAGAATGCTCGTGATGACGAGGAGGACCTCGCAGACTATGAGAAGAGCTTTCACAACGTTTCCTTCCGATGCCCCGCGGACGCAAGGCGTGCCTGCGGCTTATGCAGAGCGGTGATTGCATTCAAAAGCGCCCCGCGGGCGCGAGGCGTGCCTGTACAAGCATAAATGCCGTGCGCGGGCGCCGCAATGAAGCGCCCGCGCACGCGCATGCGTCACTTGTAATAGGTTGCGATCTTCGCGAACTCGTCGGCCTTGAGGCTCGCTCCGCCGACGAGGGCGCCGTCGACGTCGGGCTGCGCCATGATCTCGACGACGTTCGAAGACTTCACGGACCCGCCGTACTGGATTCGCACGGCGTCGGCGACGGAGTCGTCGTAGAGCTCGGCGACCCTCCGGCGAATGGCTCCGCAGACCTCCTGCGCGTCCTCCGGCGTGGCGACCTCGCCCGTGCCAATGGCCCAGATGGGCTCGTAGGCGATGACGGAAGAGGCGACGTCCTTCCCGCTGAGCTGGGCGAACATCGCGTCGATCTGCCCGACGACGTACTCGACCTGGCGGCCTTCCTTGCGCACTTCCAGCGCCTCGCCGCAACAGACGATCGGCGTCAGGCCGGCCTCGAGCGCCTTCTTTGCCTTCGCGCCGATGAGCTCGTTCGACTCGCCGTGGTATTCGCGGCGCTCCGAATGGCCGACCACAACATAGGCGCAGCCGAGTTTGACGAGCATGTCCGTGGAGATCTCGCCGGTGTATGCGCCGTTGTCGTGGGTCGAGACGTCCTGGGCGCCGTAACGGATCTTCAATTCCTCGGCGTCGACGACGGTCTGCACCGTGCGGATGTCCGTGAACGGCGGGATCACGGCCACCTCGACCTTGGCGTAGTCATGGTCGAGGTCTCCGAGAGACCACGCGAGCTTCTGAACGAGCTGATTGGCCTCGAGGTGGTCGAGGTTCATCTTCCAATTGCCCGCCATAATGGGTGTGCGCGCCATCAGTCCTCCAAAACTGCGATGCCCGGAAGCACCTTGCCCTCGAGGAACTCGAGGGAGGCGCCGCCGCCGGTGGAAATATGGGAAAACTTCGACTCGTCGAAGCCGAGGTTGCGAACGGCCGCGGCCGAGTCGCCGCCGCCGACGATGGTGAATCCGTCGGCGTCTTCCATCGCTTTCGCGACGGCGCGCGTGCCCGCGGAAAATGCGTCGAACTCGAAAACGCCCATGGGGCCGTTCCATACGATCGTCTTCGAGTCGGCGATCGCGTCGGCGTAGGCCTTGGCCGTCTCCGGGCCGATGTCGAGGCCCATCTGGTCGGCCGGAATGGCGCTGGAGGCCACGACGGTCGCGGGGGCGTCGGCCGCGAACTTAGGCGCCACGACGGTGTCGACCGGAATGAGCAGCTTGACGCCGTTCTCCTTGGCCTTCTTCAGGTACTCCGCTGCGGTGGCGACCTGGTCGTCCTCGCGCAGCGAGGTTCCGACCTCGTGCCCTTCGGCGAGCAGGAACGTGTAGGCCATTCCGCCGCCGATGAGGAGCCGGTCGGCCTTGTCGAGCAGGTTCTCGATGACGCCGAGCTTGTCGGAGACCTTCGAGCCGCCGAGCACAACGGTGTAGGGCCGCTCGGGGTTCTTCGTGGCGCGGGAAAGCGAGTCGATCTCCTTGAAGACGAGCTCCCCTGCGGCCGAGGGAACGAGCTTGGCGATGTCGTAGACGGAGGCCTGCTTGCGGTGCACGA
This sequence comes from uncultured Actinobaculum sp., assembly GCA_938020505.1. Classification (GTDB taxonomy): domain Bacteria; phylum Actinomycetota; class Actinomycetes; order Actinomycetales; family Actinomycetaceae; genus Peptidiphaga. Next base: position 19,727 of record CALIHR010000014.1, read on the forward strand.
CGCCGAAGCCGTCGGAGACGAAGACGTCCGCCAGCTTGGCGTACTCCTTGGCGAGCTCCTCCCGCTCGGCGTCGGCCTTCGAATCCTCGCGCTTGTCGAAGCGGACGTTCTCGAGAAGGACGATCTGGCCGTTCCCCAGCGCGTCGACCTTGGCGTGCGCGTCGGGGCCGACGGTGTCGGCGGCAAGCGGAACGTCTGCGCCCAGAAGCTCCGAAAGGCGCGCGGCCACGGGCGCGAGGGAGAACTCGGGCTTGACCTGGCCCTTGGGCCGGCCAAGGTGGGCAGAGACGACGACGCGCGCGCCGGCGTCGAGAAGCCTCTTAAGGGTGGGAAGGGCGGCGCGGATGCGGCCGTCGTCGGTGATGTTGCGATTCTCGTCAAGCGGGACGTTGAAGTCCGAGCGGACGAAAACCTTCTTGCCGGCGAGATCGCCGAGCGTGTCGATGGTCCTCATGTTTTCCTTTCTACGCACAGATGCCCGCACACGCCGAGACGTGCGCGGGCATCATGTCAATTCATTGACGTCAGAGCTTCGAGCCCACCAGCTTGGCGAGGTCGACGAGACGGTTGGAGTAGCCCCACTCGTTGTCGTACCAGGAGACGACCTTCACCTGGTTGCCGATGACCTTGGTCAGGCCGGAGTCGAAAATCGAGGAATGCGGATCGGTCTCGATGTCCTTCGAAACGATCGGATCCTCGGTGTAGGCGAGAACGCCCTTGAGCGGGCCCTCGGCCGCGGCCTTGACGGCGGCGTTGACGGACTCCACGGTGACGGGCTTCTCGGCCTCGAAGGTGAGGTCGGTGACGGAGCCGGTCGGCGTCGGAACGCGGAGGGCGTAGCCGTCGAACTTGCCCTTGAGCTCGGGAAGGACGAGGGCGACGGCCTGGGCGGCGCCGGTCTTCGTGGGAACGATGTTGAGAGCGGCGGCGCGGGCGCGACGCAGATCCTTGTGCGGGCCGTCCTGAAGGTTCTGGTCGGCGGTGTAGGCGTGGATCGTGGTCATGAGGCCGCGGACGATTCCGAACTCGTCGTTGAGAACCTTGGCCAAGGGCGCAAGGCAGTTGGTGGTGCAGGAGGCATTCGAGATGATGTCGTGATTCTCGGGGTCGTAGTCCTGCTCGTTGACGCCGATGACGAAGGTGGCGTCCTCGTTCTTGGCGGGGGCCGAGATGATGACCTTCTTGGCGCCCGCGTCAAGATGGGCCTTGGCGGCGGTGGCGTCGGTGAAGCGGCCGGTCGACTCGACGACGATGTCCACTCCGAGCTCGCCCCAGGGAAGCTTGGCCGGATCGCGCTCTTCGAGAGCCTTGATCGTCCTGCCGCCAACCGTGATCGAATCTTCGGTGTAGGTCACGTCCTCGTCGAGCTTGCCGAGGATGGAGTCGTACTTAAGCAGGTGTGCGAGCGTCTTGTTGTCGGTCAGGTCGTTGACCGCGACGATCTCGATATCCGCGCCCTGAGCCAGAGCAGCGCGGGTGAAGTTACGGCCGATGCGGCCAAATCCGTTAATGCCAACCTTGACGGTCACTGTTTCCTCCTAGTGCGCTTTCACGCAGGTGGTCTTGGCCTGTTCGGCCATCTTTGCCGAACGTTGTACGTCCGGTGTACGTCTCAATTCTATTGGGCGAACTGCGAAGAGCCTAGGAATGCCCGCATCGTGGGCTGCGACCTTTCCCACACGTCGGCAAAGCCGCGGCCCGGGCGTGTGTAGAAAGTCCTAGGCCGACGCCGATTCGCCGCGCAAGCGCCGCCGTCGGAATGCACGTGTGGATTTCCGCCGGCGGGCGTCGGCGACTGGCCGCCGTCGCCGGGCGGCCGGGTTCGCTTTCCTGCGGCAGGCGCCCGCGTTCGCCGTTCGGCGTCTGTTTGGCGTTTGCGTCAGGGGGCGTCGTGGCCCGCGGCGCGGGCGGCGTCGAGCGTCGAGGGGACGCCCAGCTCGGCGGCGCGCTTGTCGGCCATGGTGTTCAGGCGCCGGAGCCGCCCGGCCACCGCGTCCTTCGTGGCCGGAGGGTTGAGCCGCTCGCCGAGAAGATTGAGCGAATCCTCCGGGTACTTCATGCGGAATTCGCCGGCTTCGCGCAGATTGTCGGGGATGTCGTCGCCGAGGATTTCGAATGCGCGCTTGACCCGGATGACGGCTATGACGGCGGCGTCGGCGGAGCGGCGCATATTTGCGTCGTCGAAATTGGCAAGGCGGTTGGCCGATCCGTGGACCTCCCTCTCGACCCGCAGTTCCTCCCACTTCAAGACGACGTCGTTGGCGCCCATTCTCGTGAGCATTTCGGCGATCGCGTCGCCCTCGCGGATGTCGACGCGATGCGCCCCGCGCGACTCGCGCGCGCGATACGGGATCTCCATGCGCCGCGCCAATCCCCCCAGGGCGTAGGAGGATTCGAGGCTGGGGCAGATGACTTCGAGGGAGGCGTTGCGCCCCGGCTCCAAAAGGGACCCGCGAGCCAGGAAGGCGCCGCGCCAGGCGGCGGTGCCGTCGGCCTTGGACCCTCCGACGATCGCCGGCGGGAGCCCGCGCACGGGTCGGCCGTAGCTGTCGAGCAGGCCGAGGCGGCGCGCGATGCGCTCGCCGTTGCTGGTGATGCGGACGAGGTAATGGTTTGACTGCCTCATGGACGAGGAGACCGTCAGAAGCTCGCTGCTTATGTTGAAAGCCTGGGAGACGAGGTCCCACAGGTGGCGGGCGCTCGCCGCGTGGCTCAGTTCCGCGTGAAGCGCGACCTTGCCTCCCGCGATTTGCAATCCGCCGGCAAAGCGAAACATCGTCGAGACCTCCGCGATCACGCACGAGAGCATGCGCGGGCGGACTTGCGAAAGTTCGTCTTTGGCTAATTGGGTCAATGCTGGCATTGGCTTCTTCCGTTGACTGATGATTGCGGGGAACGCCTGATCGGGGGCGCGCCGGGTCATTCGGCGCCGGCGATATCCCCGAAGATCCCCGAAAACGCGTCGCGATACGCCGCTGCGAGCCGCAGCGGGTCGTGGCGGGCCGATCCGTCGCTCATTCTAACCTGCCTCAAAAGAAGTTGCGCTCCGCATTCTGTGGCGGCCCTCTCAGCTCCGTCGATGTCGTCGATGCTCGTCGGGTCGGCGACAATGATATCGAATCGCAGCTCCGGGCAGTGGTCTTTCAGAGAGCGTATATGCGCGGCCGCCCCCATTCCCTTCGTCTCTTTGTCGGCGTTGAGGTTGAGTGCGAGGGCCTTCCGCGCCTTCGTCGTGCACAGGGCCTCGCGAAGCTTGGGAACCAGGAAATGGGGAATGACGGACGTGTACCACGATCCTGGGCCGACGATCACCCAGTCGGCGTCGAGGATCGCCTTGACGGCTTCGGGCTGGGCGGGGGGATTTTTCGGGACGACGCCGATGTGCTCGACGGTCCCCGGGGTGCTGGCCACCGCGACCTGGCCGCGAATGGGCGCCTTGGGCCCGCCGAAGTCCACGATCGCCTCGATTTCCAGCGGGGTCGGCGACATCGGGAGCACTCGCCCCTTGATGCCGAGCAGCTGCCCGACCCAGTCGAGGGCGAGGACGGAGTCGCCCATCTGCTCCCACAGCGCGAGAATCAACAGATTGCCGAGCGCGTGGCCGCTCATCGGGCCGTTGGATGTGAAGCGATGCTGGAGGACGTCCCGCCACGTCTGCCCCCATTCGCCGTCGTCGCACAGCGCCGAGAGGGCCATCCGAAGGTCGCCCGGGGGGAGCACGCCGAATTCTTTGCGCAGCCTGCCGGAGGATCCGCCGTCGTCGGCGACCGTGACCACGGCGGTGACGTTGTGCGTCATGAGGCGCAACGCCGAAAGGCTGGCGAAAAGGCCGTGTCCGCCGCCGAGGGCCACGACTTTGGGGCCGTAGAATCCGCGTTTGGCGTCGTCCGCCCCGTTTATTCGCTGCGGGGCGCCCATTCGCGGTCTATGCGGTGCCTCGCTCATTCGCGCCCCACGTCTCTGTGGATCGTCCGCACCGCCTGGCCCGAGGCGCGGAGTTTTTCGGAGATGGCCTCGGCGACGGCGACCGATCGATGTTTGCCGCCCGTGCACCCCACGGCAAACGTCACGAAAGGCTTGAGTTCGCGAGCGTATCCCTGGAGCACCTCGAGGATGAGCGACGTGTATTTCTCGACGAACGCGGCGCCCCCGACCTTTTCGAGGACGAAGTTCGCCACCGGCTCGTCGCGCCCCGTCAAATGCCGCAGTTCGCTGACCCAGTAGGGGTTGGGCAGGAAGCGGACGTCGACGACGTTGTCGGCGTCGACCGGCAGCCCGTATTTGAAGCCGAAGGACATCACGGTGACGCGAACGTCGGATTGGGCTTCGTCGGCCACAAGGCCCCTGATTTTGCGCGCGAGATCGTGGACGGAGTACCCGCTCGTGTCGATGATGATGTTCGCCTGTTTGCGCATGTCGTCGAGCAGGGCGCGTTCGGCCGCGATTCCGTCGAGCACCCGGCCGTCTCCCTGGAGGGGGTGCGGGCGGCGGACGCTGTCATATCGCTTGACCAGCTCGTCGTCGCTGCAATCGAGGAAGAGCAGGCGGTAGTTGAAGCCCGACTCTTTGAGGCCGGCGAGTATGGATGAGAATTCGGCGAAGAATTCGCGGGAGCGCACGTCGACGACGACGGCGAGGCGCCGCACTCCCCCGTCCGGCGTCATCATCCCCGTCAGGGCGCGCAAAAGGCGCGGCGGGAGATTGTCGACGACGTACCAATCGAGGTCCTCGAGCGTGTCCGCCGCGCGGGTGCGCCCCGCCCCCGACATTCCGCTGATGATGAGGAGCTCGGGCTGATCGCTGGGCGGCAGCTTCGCAGCTTCGTCCCGCTCCGGCACACAAGCCGGGATGAGGCCCGTGTCGTTGATGTCGTCCATGGATAACATCATGCCACAGACCTCAGTCGCCGCCCCAGAAAACCGCTGTCGGCAAAAGCCGGGAGCCGGGCCGGCCCCCGCCGACGTTCGCCCCGCGCCCGAAAACTGCCGCGTCAGCCCGCGTCTGAGAAATGCTCGGCGATGGCGCGCGCCAGGGCGGGGCCGATTCCCGGGACCTTGAGCAGCTCCTCTTGGGAGGCCGCCTTGATCTTTGCGAGCGACCCCAGCGAGCCCAGAAGCGCCTTCTGCTTGGCCGCCCCCAAGCCGGGCACGGCGTCCAGCGCGGACCGGGTCATGGCCTTTGCCCGCTTTTTCCTGTGGAACGTGATGGCGAACCGGTGCGATTCGTCGCGCAGCTGCTGGAGAAGCCGCAGCGAAGGCGAGCGCCTCGGCAGGACGACGGGGAAGTCCTCGCCCGGGATCCACACCTCTTCGAGTCTTTTCGCCAGGCCGACGATGCGGACGTCCGCTCCGGTTTCCTCGACGGCCCTCTGGGCCGCGTTGACCTGCGGCAGCCCGCCGTCGACCACTATGAGGTCAGGCTTATAAGCGAACCTTCGGGGGGCGCTCGGCCGCTCGGCGGCCTGGGGGACGTCGCCGCCGGCCTCGGCCCCGCCGGGCGTTGCGCCACCCGCGCCGTCCGCTTTCGCCGCGGCGTCGGAGGCTTCGGAAATCTGCTCAGGCTCGCGGGGTCTTTCGGCTTCGCCGGCGGCTTTCGCGCGATCGCCTCGATCCTCGTCCTCGGCCGCGCCGACGTCGTCGCCCGCCGCTCCGGCGAGGAGCCTGGCGAGCCTGCGGCGCAGCACCTCGTCCATCGCCGCCGTGTCGTCCGCGGCGCCCTCGCCGTCGGGCCCTCGCACGATGAAGTGCCTGTAGTCGGCCTTCTTTGCCAAGCCGTCCTCGAAGACCACCATTGAAGCCACCTGGTGCGTGCCCTGGGTGTGCGAAACGTCGTAACACTCGATCCGCAGGGGCGCGCGATCGAGCTCGAGGGCGTCTCGCAGCTCCTCCAACGCCTGGGATCGGACGGTGATGTCGCCGGCCCGGGCAAGTTTGTGGCGGGCGAGCGCCTGCTCGGCGTTGAGCCGCACGGTGTGTGCGAGCTTGGCCTTGTCGCCGCGGCGCGGCGTCTTCAGGCGGACCGCCCCTCCCCTGCGCTCGGCGAGCCACTTTTGAAGCTCGAGCGCGTCCTCGGGCAGCCCCGGAACCCATATTTCCGAAGGGATCGCCCCGAGCGGCGTGTGCGCGCGGTCGTCCACGCTGCGCGAGGCCTCGGGCACGGCGACGACGTCGTCGAACTTCACGTCGCCGTAAACCTGCAGCAGAAGGTTCGAAACGATCTCGGACAGTTCGAGGCCGCCGATCTCGTCGCTTATCCACGCCTGCTGGCCGCGGATCCTGCCGCCGCGGACGTAGAAGACCTGTACAGAGGCTTCAATCTCGTCGAACGCGATGCCGAAAATGTCGACGTCGAGGTTCTCGTTCAAAACGATGACGTTGCGCTCGTTGACCGCCTCGAGCGCGGATATTTCGTCGCGCAGCCTGGCGGCCGTTTCGTACTCTTCGGCATTGGCCGCCTCGAGCATTCGTTTGCGACGCGTCGCTATCGCCTTCGAGCCGCCGCCTTCCATGAACCGGATGAGGCTCATGGCCGTTTCGCGATGCTCTTCGGGCGTGACCCTTTCGATGCACGGCGCGCTGCATTTTCCGATGTGCCCGAACAGGCAGGGGCGGCCCAGGCGCCGGGCCTGGTTGAACTGGCCTTTCGTGCACGAACGCATGGGGAACACGCTCAGCAGCCGGTCGAGCGTTTCGCGTATCGCCCACACTTTCGTGTACGGGCCGAGGTAGCGCGTGCCCTTCCTGTGCTCTTGGCGGGTCACCCACACCCGGGGATATTCCTCGCCCAGCGAGACCGCCAGGTAGGGATAGGACTTGTTGTCGCGGAAAACGACGTTGAAGGGCGGCGTGAACTCGTTGATCCACAGGTATTCGAGGGTGAGGGCCTCGACCTCGGAGCCGACGACCACCCATTTTACATCCTCGGCCGTGTAGACCATGGTGCGAATGCGGTCTGACAGGCCGGCCGGGTCCTGGAAGTAGCTCGAAAGCCGGGCGCGCAGATTCTTGGCCTTGCCGACGTAGAGGACCCGCCCTTCGCCGTCGAGGAACCGATAGACCCCCGGCTGCGTGGGTATGGCGCCCTGCTCGGGCCTGTACTGACGGGGATCGGCCATCTAACGCTCCAGCATGGGCGCCAGGAATCGGCCGGTGTGCGAGCCTTCGACTTCAGCGACGTCCTCGGGCGTGCCCTCGGCGATGACGCGCCCGCCGCCGTCGCCGCCTTCGGGGCCCATGTCGATCACCCAGTCCGCGCTTTTGACGACGTCGAGGTTGTGCTCGATGACGATCACGGTGTTGCCTTTGTCCGCCAGAGACTGGAGGACCTGGAGGAGTTTGCGGACGTCCTCGAAGTGAAGGCCCGTGGTCGGCTCGTCGAGGATGTAGACGGTTTTTCCGCTCGAGCGCCGGTGCAGCTCGGAGGCCAGCTTGACGCGCTGGGCTTCGCCGCCGGAGAGCGTGGTGGCCGACTGGCCGAGCTTGACGTAGCCGAGGCCCACCCTTTCGAGGGTCTGCAGGTAGCGCCGGATCGCGCTGATCGGCTCGAAGAAGACGGCGGCCTCCGCAATCGTCATGGCGAGGACGTCGCTGACGTTCTTGCCGTTGTAGGCCACCTCCAAGGTCTCGCGGTTGTACCGGGCCCCGTTGCACACCTCGCACGGAACGTAGACGTCCGGAAGGAAGTTCATTTCGATCTTGATCGTGCCGTCTCCCCTGCACGCCTCGCAGCGCCCGCCTTTGACGTTGAAGGAGAACCGCCCGGGCCCGTATCCGCGGACCTTCGCCTCGGCGGTCTGCGCGAACAGGGCGCGAATCTTGTCCCACACGCCCGTGTACGTGGCCGGATTGGAGCGAGGCGTGCGCCCGATGGGCGACTGGTCGACGTGGACCACCTTGTCGAGGCCTCCCGCTCCCGTGACCGACTTGTGCCGCCCGGGGATCGTCTGCGCCCCGTTGAGCGTGTTCGCCAGGGACTCGTGGAGGATCTGGTTGACCAGAGTGGACTTGCCGGAGCCCGACACGCCCGTCACGGCCGTCACCACGGAAAGGGGGAAAGAGACGTCGATCCCCTTGAGGTTGTTTTCCCTCGCCCCCTTGACCTTGATCGCACGCTTCGGGTCGACGCGGCGCCGCTCGCGGGGAACCTCGATTTTCCGTTTTCCCGCGAGGTACTGCCCGGTCATCGAGTCTTCGCACGCGCTCAGCCCCGCGCTCGGACCCGAGTAGACGACCTCGCCGCCGAGGGCTCCGGCGCCGGGGCCGATGTCGACGACCCAGTCGGCGGTCCGGATCGTGTCCTCGTCGTGTTCGACGACGATGAGCGTGTTGCCGATGTCGCGCAGCCGGGTGAGCGTGGCGATGAGCCTCTCGTTGTCCCTTTGATGAAGGCCGATCGACGGTTCGTCGAGGACGTAGAGGACGCCCGCGAGCCCCGCGCCGATCTGGGTGGCGAGGCGAATGCGCTGGGCCTCGCCCCCGGAAAGCGTGGAGGCGCCGCGCGACAGGCTCAGATAGGTCAGGCCGACGTCGACCAGGAATCCCAGACGAGCCTTGATCTCTTTGAGGACCTGCTCGGCGATCTTCGCCTGGCGCGAGTCGAGTTTGACGGTGTCGGCGAACTTCTTCGCCTCGTCGATGGAGAGCCGGCAGACGTCGTCGATGTTCTTTCCGTCGATGCGCACCGCAAGGACCTCCGGCCGCAGCCGGGCGCCCCCGCACGCCTCGCAGTCCACCTCGCGCATGTAGCCTTCGTATCGGTTGCGCGACCAGTCGGACTCGGTCTCGCCGTGCTTGCGCTTGACGTAGGCGACGACGCCCTCGAATCCCGTGCCGTACGTGCGCTCCTTGCCCCATCGGTTGCGATAGGTCACGCGCACCTTGTAGTCCTTGCCCCGCAAAATGGCGTTCTTCGCCTTCGCCGGGAGGTCTCGCCACGGCGTGTCGACGTCGAAGCCCAAATCTTTGCCGAGGGCTTCAAGCTGCCTGGTGAAGAAATCCTGGTGGATCGTCCACGGGGCCACGGCGCCCTCGCGCAGGGTGAGCGAATCGTCGGGAACGACCAGTTCGGGGTCCACCTGCAGATGCGAACCGATTCCGTCGCAGTCCGGGCATGCGCCGTAGGGCGCGTTGAAGGAGAAGGTGCGCGGCTCGATTTCCTCGATTCCCAGCTCGTGCTCGTTCGGGCACGAACGCTTTTCCGAGTATCTGCGCTCGCGCGCCGGGTCGTCCGCGGGGGCGTCGACCTTCTCGACGGCGACGAAGCCGCCGGCGAGCCTCAGGGCCGTCTCGATCGAGTCGTTCAGGCGCGAGGATATGCCGTCTCTGATGACGAGCCGGTCGACGACGACGTCGATGTCGTGCTTGACGTTCTTTTCCAGCTTCGGCGGGCTGTCGAGGCGGACGACCTCGCCGTCGACCCGCGCTCGGGAAAAGCCGTCGGAGGCGAGCTGGGAGAACAGCTCCGCGTACTCGCCTTTGCGGCCGCGGGCGACCGGCGCGAGAACCTGGAAGCGCGTGCCTTCGGGCAAAGCCGACACGCTGTCGGTGATCTGCTCGGCGCTCTGGGCGCGGATCTGCTCGCCGCATTCCGGGCAGAACTGGACGCCGGCGCGCGCGAAAAGCAGGCGCAGGTAGTCGTATATTTCGGTCACCGTGCCGACTGTCGAGCGAGGGTTGTGGTTCGTGGACTTTTGATCGATCGAAACAGCCGGGGAAAGCCCCTCGATGAAATCGACGTCGGGCTTGTCCATCCTCCCGAGGAACATTCTGGCGTAGGAGCTGAGGGACTCAATGTACCTGCGCTGCCCCTCGGCGAAAATCGTGTCGAACGCCAGGGACGACTTGCCAGACCCGGAAAGCCCCGTGAATACGACCATTTTGTCGCGGGGAATGCTGAGGTCGACGTTTTTGAGGTTGTGTTCACGTGCGCCTTGGATGCGGATCTCGTCAATCACCCGGCAATTCTATCGTCTTAAAACATCTGTTCGAAGCATCGCAATCGTGAGATTGCCTACCACCGGCGGCGGGCCGACGGCGGCCCCGGGGCTCTTTGGCGGCTGAAAGGCATTTTGGCGGTTGAGGGGCTCTTTGACGTCTAAAGAGCCTTTCAGCGTCCGGGAGAGTCGTCGCGCCCCGGGAACGGGAGCGTCATCGTCCCAGGAAATCGCTAGAATTGGCCTCATGGCTATCATTGCAATCGAGTACACGTACGACGTCGCCCAAAGCGAACTCATCGCCGAGCATCGTCCGACCCATCGCGCACACCTTCGCGACCTTCACGAGGCCGGAGCCGTCCTGACCTTCGGGCCGCTGGGAGACGACAGCGCCCTCATCCTCGTCGAAGCCGACTCCCCCGAGGCGGGCCTGAACGTGCTGGCCGGCGACCCCTTCCGCGAGCTCGGCGTCATCAAGAACGCGAACGCGCGAGTCTGGAATCCCGCCGTCAACCCTTGGGCATGAGCCTGAAAGCTCAGGCGCGGGCCGGAGACTGAGGGCATGAGCCGACGCCCCTCCAATCTGAACATCGATCCTTTCGTCGCCGGGATCGTCCTGGCGATGGCCCTCGGGCTCGCGCTGCCCGTTCCCGCCAAGGGGCGCGAGATTCTTTCGACGGTCGCGGATCTGTCCGTGTGCCTCGTCTTCCTTGTCTATGGGATGCGCCTGCGCACAAGCGAGGTGCTCGCGGGCCTCACGAACGTCAAGCTGCAACTTTCGGTTCTTTTGGCGACGTACGTGGCTTTTCCTGCCTTCGGATTCCTCATGTACAAGGCCGCCGAACCCGTTTGGGGGCAAGGATTCGCCACCGGCTTCCTGTATTTGGCGATCCTTCCGTCGACGATTCAATCCTCGGTCACCTTCGTCTCCATCGCGAAGGGAAACGTTGCGGCAGCAGTGTGTTCGGCGACGATCTCCAACATTCTCGGCATGTTCGTCACGCCGCTCCTCGCCCTCCTCGTCCTCGACGTCGGCGGGGCCTCCGGAGGCGGTTTGGGCTCGATCGTGACCAAGCTGCTCGCCCCGTTCATCGTGGGCCAGCTGTTTCAACAATTTGTGGGCGACTGGTTCCGAGCGCGGCGTTCGACGGTGAAGAAGATCGACAATTCTTCGATCATCCTCATCGTGTTTTCGGCGGTCGTCAACGCAACGGCCGAGGGGGCGTGGGCCGGCGTCACGGCGTGGACGGTTCTCGTCCTCATCGCCCTGTCAGTGGCCCTGCTCGCCACAATGCTCGCCCTCACGTGGTTTGTCCCCGGGAAGATCGGGATGCCGAGGGAGGACCGGACCGTCGTTCTCATGTGCGGGTCGAAAAAATCCTTGGCCACGGGGCTGCCCATGGCCAAGGCCCTGTTTCCGGCTTCTATGGTGGGCGCCGTCATTGTTCCGGTGGTCCTGTTCCATCAGATTCAGATTTTCGTGTGCGCGATCATCGCCGCGCGGCTGGGGCGGACGGCGCCCGACGAATAGGCCCGCAGCGACGCCGAGGCCGCCGCGCCAAGCTCTGCGGCGCCGGAAAGCCCGGCTCGGCCTCCGTCGGACATCGGCGGGCCGTTGACTCTGGGCCCGTCCGAGTGACTCCGAGCCGTTCAGCCCCGTTTGCGGGGCTTTCTCTTTCCTTTCAAAGGGCCTTTGCGGCCTGAGAGACTCCCGTCTCCCGAACGCCGCGCGTTTCCGGGCTGCCGTTCCTCTCCCGATCGTCGCGATTCTTCGGGCCGTCGCGATTCTTCGGCCCGTTGCGATTCTTCGGACCGCCTGTCTGCGGATTTCTGCGCGCCGCTCGGCTCGGCGCCCCTCTCGCGGAAGGCTTGACTCTGGCGGAAGGCCTGGGCGACCCGGCCGGCTTCGATTTCGTCCCCGGCCTCTTCGACGTTTGTGCCTTCGATGGCGTCGCGCTTCGTCTTTCCAAGGGATGTGACGACGGTGAGGAAGAGTATGGCGAGAATGACGGCGAGGGAGACGAGGGGGTGGATGTCGGGTATGAATTCGAGCCATCCTTGCCCGTGTGAGGCCTCGACGAGGAGTTTGAAGCCGATGAACGCGAGAATCGCGGCGAGCCCGTAGTGGAGGTAGACAAGCCGTTCGAGGAGCCCTTCGACGAGGAAGAAGAGCTGGCGAAGCCCCATGAGCGCGAAGGCGTTGGCGGCGAAGATGATGAACGGTTGAGCGGTCAGCCCAAAGGACGCGGGTATCGAGTCGAGCGCGAACATGAGGTCCGCCGATCCGATGGAGACGATGCACAGGAAGAAAGGCGTGACGAAGGTTTTGTGACTTTGCCGCACTAGCATTTTATCCCCGACGAAGCCGTCGGTGACCATGAATACCTTGCGCGCCCCGCGAACGACGGCGTTCGGCTTGTACACGTCGTCGTCATGGTCCGGGTCCTTCCGGTCCTCGACGCCCTCGCGAAGCTGGCTCCATGCCGTCCACAGGAGGAAGGCGGCGAAGATGAAAAACAGCCAGGAAAAACTCTCGAGGAGGGTGGCGCCCAGAAGGATGAAGACGAGCCTGAGGATGAGGGCTGTGACGATCCCCCACAGGAGTACCTTTTGCTGATATTTCCTGGGAACTCGGAACGAGCCGATGATGATTATGAAGATGAAGATGTTGTCGATCGAGAGGGAGTACTCGGTGAAATAGGTCGCAAAGTACTCGAATGCGAACTCCGATGAGTGGCGGAACAACGTGTAAACGCCGAAGAGGCCGGCCAGACTGACGTAGAAGACGAGCCACCTCGTGCACTCTTTGATCGTCGGCTCATGGGGCTTTCGCAGGTGGAGAAAGAGGTCGATGCCGATGAGGGCGACGACGAGCCCGCCCAGAACGAGCCATTCGTGCATGTGAACCTGCATGGACTGCGCCGCGTCGGTCGCGGCGAGCGCATTCGGGGACATTGGCATAGTTTCCTCCGGTCTGTAAGGGGCAACCGGAGGTCTCTTCCCGCCATCGCTGGCCTCGGTCCGGGAGCATTCCGTGATGACGAACCGATGTTGAGTGGGAATACTCCCCTCCGCCAACAATTCTACGCGAACATCCTGCGTATTTTGGCCAAGACGTTCGGCGCCTGCATGTGGGATTCGATACGCGTTGGCCGCGTCTACTTCTGGGCCTGCATGGAATGCCACAGCTCGCTTTTGAGGCCTTTGATCTCGTCCCTGTAGCGCGCGGCGAGTTCGAACTTCAATGACGCCGCGGCTTCGTGCATGAGCTCCGTCATCTCCTCAATCAGCCCCTTGAGGTCGCGCTCCCCTTCGGCTGCGGCGCTTTCGCGCGACGTTGCCGGAGCCTCCGGCGTCGCGGCCCGCTCCTTGCGGTATCCGCCCTCGAGCAAGGCCGCCGTGTCGATGTCTTCGCGGGCGAGCATGTCAGTGACATCGGCGATTTTCTTGCGAAGCGGCTGCGGGTCGATTCCGCGCTCCTCGTTGTAGGCCATCTGTTTGGCGCGGCGCCTGTTCGTCTCGTCGATGGCTTCGCGCATGTTCGGGGTGATCGAGTCCGCGTACATGACGACTTGGCCGGAGACGTTTCTGGCCGCCCGGCCGATCGTCTGGATGAGCGACGTCGTCGAGCGGAGAAAACCTTGCTTGTCCGCGTCGAGGATCGCGACGAGCGACACCTCGGGGAGGTCAAGGCCCTCGCGCAGGAGGTTGATGCCGACGAGCACGTCGAATGTTCCCAGGCGCAGCTCGCGCAGAAGCTCGACGCGGCGCAGGGTGTCGACGTCGGAATGCAAGTATTCGACCTTGATGTCGCGTTCGGCCAGATAGTCGGTCAAATCTTCCGCCATCTTCTTCGTCAGCGTGGTGACGAGCACGCGCTCGTCGCGCTCGACCCGCTCCTTGATTTGTCCGAGCAGGTCGTCGATCTGCCCCTCCGTGGGCTTGACGACGACTTCCGGGTCGACGAGGCCGGTGGGCCGGATGATCTGCTCGACGACGCCGTCGGAGTGTTCCATCTCGTACTTTCCCGGGGTGGCGGAAAGGTAGACCGTCTGACCGATCCGTTCGAGGAATTCGGGGAACTTCAACGGCCGGTTGTCCATGGCCGAGGGCAGGCGGAAGCCGTAGTCGACGAGCGTGCGCTTGCGCGACATGTCGCCCTCGTACATCGCTCCGATCTGCGGAACCGTCACGTGGGACTCATCGACGATGAGGAGGAAGTCTTCGGGGAAATAGTCGAGCAGGGTATTGGGCGGCGTTCCGGGCCCTCGCCCGTCGATGTGGCGCGAGTAGTTCTCAATTCCAGCGCACGACCCGATGTTTCGCATCATCTCGACGTCGTAGTTGGTGCGCATCTGCAGGCGCTGGGCCTCGAGCATTTTGTTCTGCGTCTGAAGCGTCTCCAGCCGTTCGGCCAGCTCCGCCTCAATCCCTTCCAGCGCGCGCGCCATCCGTTCGGGGCCCGCCACATAATGGGAGGCGGGGAAGACGTGGGCGCGGTCGACGCGGCGGATCACTGTTCCCGTGAGCGGGTGCAGCAGCGTGATCGCGTCGATTTCGTCGCCGAAAAACTCGACGCGGATGGCGAGCTCTTCGTAGACGGGGATGATTTCCACCGTGTCCCCGCGCACCCTGAACGTTCCGCGGGCGAAGGCGACGTCGTTGCGCGTGTACTGCATGCCGACAAATCCGCGCATGAGCTCGTCGCGGTCGATCCGCTGCCCCACTTCGAGCTGGACCATGCGGGCCACGTACTCCTGCGGCGTGCCCAATCCGTAGATGCACGAAACCGAGGCCACCACCACGGTGTCGCGCCGAGTCAGAAGGGAGTTCGTGGCCGAATGCCGCAGCCTCTCCACCTCGTCGTTGATCGAGGAGTCCTTCTCGATGAACGTGTCGGTTTGCGGAACGTAGGCCTCGGGCTGGTAGTAGTCGTAATAGGAGACGAAGTACTCGACGGCGTTGTTCGGCATGAGCTCGCGGAATTCCGCCGCCATCTGGGCGGCCAGGGTTTTGTTCGGCTCAATGATGAGAGTCGGGCGCTGAACCTTCTCGATGAGCCATGCCGTCGTCGCCGATTTGCCGGTTCCGGTGGCGCCCAAGAGGACGACGTCCTTCTCCCCCGCCTCGATCCGCTCCGCCAGCTCCGCGATGGCCGCGGGCTGATCGCCGGAGGGGGTGTACTGCGACACCACTTGGAAGGGCTTTTCCGCCCTCTCGATCTCGGATTCGATCTCGGTCGTCATGGTTCGAGCTTACACGAGAAGACGCCTATGCCGAACGAATGTTCGCTCACGACGCAGCGGACGGGGCAGCGGACGGAGGCGGGCGAGGCAAGCCCTGCTGGACCGCAGACGAGCGAGGCAAACCGTCGGGCCTCACAGGCGGGCGAGGCGGCGTCGCAAATGGCGCGCCGACGTCGCGTCAATCGTGCTCGCCTGTCACAACGGCCGCCATCGCAAAGCGGGGATCGGCCGAAACGTAAAAGCGAGGCCCCCCTGGCGCACAGGCGGCAGGCTCGGAAGAGACACGGCCGGAATCGCCCAATGCGCAACGACCAGATCCAGACGCGACATCGCCGGAATCGCCCGGCGACGCATCACGCCGAGCATCGGGGGAAACGCGACGGCTCTCGCCGCGGGCCTGAATCGCCGCGCGCGGCTTGCCCGCACAAGGGATAAATCCCGCGTCGGCAAGCGAGGACTCATCGACCGGGCCGACGATTTTGAGCACGCCGCCTTTGCCGCCGGCCGTTTCCCAGCCGTCCCCTCCAAGGGCCGCCTTCGCGCCCTTCCGGGAAAGCGACGCCCCTCCCCCTCCGAGGGCCGCCTCCCGGTTCACGAAGGCCCCCTGCCGCGTCAGGCGAGCCGCCGCGCGAGCGCGTTGCTCGGGGCTCGGCGGGGCGTCGCTCCCAAAGACGCGCCGGCCTTCCCGCATGTTCGCGGCATAAGGGACGAGCCAGCCTTCCCAAAGTTCGCGGGCCGCGCGGGCGGCGTCCCCGAGGGAGCCGCCGTTGTCGACGACGACGTCGGCCAGCTCCCGCACCCGCGACGCCGACGTCTGGCTGGCGATCCTCGCCCGAGCGTCGGCTTCGTCCATGCCCCTCGAATCCACGAGCCGCGAAACGCGGACGTCTTCCGGGGCGTCCACGACGATCGTCCCGTGATAGGCGTCCTGGTATGGGCTTCCGGCAAGGAGCGCCAGTTCGACGACGACCACGAATTCCTCCCCGCCGCCCGGAAACTCGGCGTCGCCGCCCGGAGAATCAGTTTCTGCGTCCGAAAGCCCAGCGTCGCCGCCCGGGAGCTCTGCTCGGTCATCGAAGAACTCGATGCCTCCGCCCGAAAGCTCAGTGCCGTCTCGCGAAAACCGTCCCCCGCTGCGCGGGAAATCGGCGGGCCCGCCCGACGGCTCGCGCCGCTGCGACTCCGCCCGAAGGCTTTCCTCCCGCCAGGCGGCAAGCTGCGCCTGCGCGCGCTCCCACGTCCTCGGGTGGACGACGGCGTTCAAACGCGCGAGCGCCTCGGCGTCGTCGAAAACGATCCTCGCGAGGGCAGCCCTGTCGATTTTGCCTTCTCTCACAGCCTCGGGCCACAGATCGCCGACCTCGCGCACGGCCGTCTCGCCGGGGGCGAGAACGTCGCGGGCGACGTCGTCGAGCGAAAGCAGCCGGGCCCCGCATTCCGCGAGCGCCGCGGCGACCGTCGACTTGCCCGAACCGATTCCGCCGGCAAGCGTCACGATGAGCATCGGCTTCTCCTTTGCACGACGGCGTGGCCGCCACTCCCAGAATCGGCGGCCGCGGCCGCCGCGTCGAGGGCCGCCGTCTCGTCATGCAAGCGGCCCTGGGCGTCAAAACGGGCAACCGCCAGACCGAACGGGCTGCCCGTCGACTTGAGAAGGGCGGCCTCCCCGTACATCATCGCGCATCTTCCCGCTGTCCGCATCGTTTCGCGTGCCTGCCGCCGCCGTCACCGCCTTCGTCTCGGCGCCCCGCGCCTCCCACGCCGCTTCTCACCCGCCGCTTCCCTCAAACGCAAGCCCAGCGATCGACTACGCTTGACACATGAATCTCACGGACATCCCCATCGGCATCGGCACCTGGTTCCTGGGCGAGGATCGCCGCAAGCGCAACTCGGAGATCGCCGCGATCCGCCGCGGCCTCGACCTCGGCCTGCGCGTGGTCGACACGGCCGAGATGTACGGCTCCGGCGCCAGCGAGAAGCTGGTCGGCGAGGCGATCGCCGGGCGGCGCGACGACGTCTTCCTCGTCTCGAAAGTGCTTCCCTCGAACGCCTCGGCGTCGGGCGTGCGCAGGGCGCTCGAAGCCTCGCTTTACAGGCTCAACACCGACCGCCTCGACCTCTATCTTTACCACTGGCGCGGCCATCACCGGCTCGAGGAGACGGTCGAAGCGCTGCAGGCCGCCGTCGACGACGGCCTCATCGGCGCATGGGGCGTCTCCAACTTCGACCCCGCGGACATGGACGATCTCGCGGACCTCGGCGCAACGCCCGCGACCAACCAAATCCTTTACAACCTCCTGCGGAGAGGCCCCGAATACGACCTTCTCCCCCTCATGCGCGAACGCGGCGTGGAACTCATGGCCTACTCGCCGCTCGAACAGGGACGGCTCTTCCAGGGCCAGGCCGGAAAGCTCCTTTCCGAGATCGCCGCAGAGGCGGGAACGACGCCGGCGGCCCTCGCCCTCGCGTGGGCGGTGCGCGAACCGGGATCGATCGCGATCCCCCGGACCTCTTCCCCCGAACGCATGGAGGAAAACGCCTCCGCCCTCCAGGTGACGCTCACCCCGGAGATCCTGCGCGACCTCGACGAGGTGTTCACGCCGCCGTCCGGGCCCCGCCCGCTCGAAATCCTTTGATTCGGGAGCTCTCCGCTCTTAGAGGTTGCGGGCGCCGTTCCCACCCGCTCTAGGCGCTTTGACCGACAGGCACGGTCCTTTGACCGACGGGCGCAAAAACGAGCGGGGCTCGCCGACGTCGATCAAAATGGCGAGCCCCGCTCGGGCGGACGCGGAGTTTACGGCAGTTCTGGGAGGTTGCCGAAAGAGTCCGCTGTGGCGACGGTGGGCACGTACTCCAGCGCCACCCAGCCGTCATATCCCGCCTTCTTCATTGAGGCAAGCAAACCCGCGATGTCCAGGTCGCCGGTCCCCGGCTCCCCGCGGCCGGGGAAGTCGGCGATCTGGCAGTGGGCGGCGGCTCCTCCGTCGCCCGCGGCGACGCCTGCGACGTCGTCCCCGTTGGCGGCCAAGTGGTAGAGGTCGCACAGGAAGCCGACGTTTTCAACGCCGCGCTCGGCCTTGAGCTTTTCCACCACGGCCAAGGTCTGGGCGGCCGTCTTCAAGGGGTAGCCGGCGGCGCCAGAAACGGGTTCGACCAAAACCGTCGCTCCGATCTCGGCCGCGGCTTTGGCCGCGAACTCGAGGTTGTCGATCGCAACGGCGTCTTGCACCGCGGCGTCGACGCCGTCCTGGCGAAGGCCGTACAGGGCGTTGAACGCCTTGCACCCGAGCTCACGCCCGATTTCCACTGCGACGGGAACGTTCGCCCTGAAATCGTCGACGCGCGAGGGAAGCGAGACGAGGCCGCGCTCTCCCCCGGGCATGTCGCCGGCGAAGAAGTTGAGCCCGATGAGCTGAACGCCGGCGTCGCGGATCGAAGCGACGAAGGCGTCGATATCCTCGCGCTCGGGGACCGCGACGTCCCACGGCCACCAGAACTCCACGGCCTTGAAGCCGGCGTCGGCGGCCGCTTTGGCCCGCTCGAGGACGGGAAGCTCCTTGAACATGATCGAACAGTTGACTGCGTACTCCATAATGTGTCCTTTCGTCTGTTGGCGGCCGGCCTCGCGAGCCCTGACGGGCCGGCCGCCGATGTCATGCTTAGCGGGTTCGCCGGCGCCCGGCTTCTTCGCGCCGGGCCTCGCCGATCCCGTTCGGGCTCAATGTCGACGCCGGACGCCGATGCCGCCGTCCCGCCCGGCTCAGCTCCGCTTGGGCTCGAGGGGAAGGATGGCCGTGGGGGCGTCCTCGGGCGTCTCCGCAAGCGGCTCAAATTCGTTGACGGAATCCAGCGCCGCGCCCATGGAAACGTTCGTCACGCGCTCGAGCACGCACTCAACCACAACGGGGACCTTCAACTCGTCGGCCATTTCCCGGGCGCGCTTGAATGCGGGGACGAGATCCTCCGGCTTGCGCACGCGAATCGCCTTGCATCCGAGGCCCTCGGCGACCTTGACGTAGTCGACGCCGTACCCCTCCGTCTCCGGCGAGTTGATGTTCTCGAAGGAGAGCTGCACGCAGTAGTCCATGTCGAAGGCCCGCTGCGACTGGCGGATGAGGCCGAGGTAGGCGTTGTTGACCAGAACGTGCACCCACGGAATGTTGAACTGGGCGGCCACGGCCAGCTCCTCAATGAGGAAGTTGAAGTCGAAGTCGCCTGAGAGCGCGACGGTCGGGGTGTCGGGGTCGGCCACGCATGCTCCGATCGCCGCGGGGATCGTCCATCCCAGCGGCCCGGCCTGGCCGGCGTCGAGCCAATGGTGGTGCTTGTAGACGTGCAGGAGCTGGGCGGCCTGGATCTGCGACAGCCCGATCGTCGTGACGTAGCGGGTGCCGCGCCCAAACGCCTCGTTCATCGCCTGGTAGACGCGCTGCGGCTTGAGCGGCACGTTCTCGAAGGCCGTCTTGCGCTGCATCGTGGCCTTGCGGACGTCGCATTCCTTTGCCCACACGCCCCAGTCGGCGAGCTTGCCGGCCTCTTTGTATTCGCGCGCCTTGTCCGCGAGCTTGACGATGAGCGCCTTGGCGTCGGAGACGATCCCGAGGTCGGGTGCGAAAACACGGCCGATCTGGGAGGGTTCGACGTCGACGTGGACGAACTTCCTTCCCTCGCGGAACACCGAGAGGTCGCCCGTCATGCGGTTGGCCCAGCGGTTGCCGATCCCCACCACGAGGTCCGAGGCCAAAAGCGTGGCGTTCGCGTACTGCTGGGAGGTCTGAATGCCGGCCATTCCCTGGGACAAAACGTGGTCGTCGGGAATCGCGCCCCAGCCCATAAGGGTGGAGACCACCGGCACTCCAAGCGTTTCCGCCAGGTCGACGAGGGCGTCCGAGCCGTCGGACTGGATGACGCCGCCGCCAGCGAGGAGGACCGGCCGCTCGGCCGAGGCGATGAGGTCGATGAGGCGCGTGACCTGGGCGTCGGAGGCGACGGGCTTGTGCACCTCGATCGGCTCGTACGCATCGACGTCGAAATCGATCTCGGCCGTCTGCACGTCGCCGGGAAGGTCGATGAGGACGGGGCCCGGGCGGCCCTCGCGCATGAGGTAGAACGCCTTTTGGAAGATTCCGGGGATCTGTGCGGGCTCCAGAACCGTCTTCGCGTACTTCGTCACCGGCGCGGCGATCGAAGCGATGTCGACTCCCTGGAAGTCCTCTTTGTCGAGCTTGGGCGTGGGCACCTGGCCGGTGATGCACAGGATGGGCAGCGAATCGGCCATGGCCGAGTACATTCCCGTGATCATGTCGGTTCCCGCGGGGCCCGACGTTCCCAGGCACACGCCGATGTTGCCGACCTTGGCGCGCGTGTACCCCTCGGCCATGTGGGACTGGGCCTCGCCGTGCCTGGCGAGGATGTGGCCGATCCGTCCGTCGGCCTTCAGCGCGGAATACAGGCCGTTGATCGCGGCGCCGGGGATTCCGAATGTTACCGTCACCCCCTCTTTTGCGAGGATCTGAACGATTGCGTCGACGACGCGCATGCGTGCCATGTAAATCTCCTAGCGAACTCGGCGGCCTGCTGAGTGTTTCTGCGCCCGAGCCTCCGTGGGCCCGCCGGTAAACGGAGGCCCGGGCGCGGGGCCGTCCGGAGACGCCCCCGATCGGTCAGAGAGGCCGGAACTCGATGTCCTGGGCGCCTTCCCACAGGAACTTCTCGCCCAGAGCCTTGAGGTTTTCGTTGCCCTCGACGATCGTGGCGAAATGGTTGCCGGGGAGCTGGCCCGCCTTCGAGGCGAAGTTGACGTAACCGTATCCGATGAGGAGCTCGGTTTCCGACTTTCCTCCCGGGTAGATGACGATTTCGCCGGGAAGCGGGTAGCAGGTTCCATTCTCGTGTCCAATGCCCAGATCGAGGTCCCCGAAGGGGATCCATCCGGCCTGGCCGGACCAGCGCACGTGAATGATCTTCGACTTCAGGCCCAGCAGGTGCTTCTTGAAGGCGGCGACCGTCTCCGGCGCCATGTCCTCATGATAGACGGCCTTGAAGGTGTAGCCTCCGGCCAAAATCTCGAAATCCGCCATTTGTGTTTGTCCTTCCTTGAAGTGCTTTGTTTGCGGCGATTCAGGCGCCGAGGATCGCGGTCAGCAGAGCCATGCGGATCGACACCGAGTGGAGGATCGACTCGAAGCACAGCTGGTTCGGGGTGTCGTCGATTGCGAGGTCCATCTCGCCCGCGCGGCGCGGAAGCGTGTGGGTCACATAGATCATGTGCCCCTTCTCGCGCTCCTCGTCAAGGGTCTCGTGCTTGACGAAGTAATCGTCCATCACCTTCTTGAAGGCCTCGGCGGTGGCGCCGGCGGGAGCCGAGCAGCCGGGCAGGTAGACGAGGTCTTTGTCCCGAATGAACTCGTTGAAGGAGTCCTTCTCGAAGTCGTAGGCCTCTTCGAGCTTGGCGTTCGGGTAGTTCTTCTTGATGTTCTCGATGACCTCGCGGGGAACGGCTTTGTCCTTGGGAGATGCGATGGTCACCTCGGCGCCCAGCCGTGCCAGGCCCTGCGCCATCGAGTGGCCGGTGCGCGCCTCGATCATGTCCGCGGCGGCCACCGTGACCTTGAGCCCGTCGATGTGGCCGAACTTGCGCCACAGGGTGTACAGGTCGAGCAGCGCCTGGGTCGGATGCTCCCAGTGGCCCCAGCCGCCGTTGATGACCGGCGCGGAACTGTACGACGCGCCTTCGCGCGCGTCGACGTCGTTCGGGTGGCGCAACACGATGACGTTGGCGTACTGGGAGACGCAGCGGAGCATGTCCGCCAGCGACTCTTCCTTCGCGATCGACGACGTCGTCTGCGGGGTGTTTTCGACGATGACGTTGCCGCCCATGCGGTACATCGCCGTCTCGAAGCTCATGCGCGTGCGCGTCGAGGGCTGGAAGAAGAGAAGCGAGACGAT
Source organism: uncultured Actinobaculum sp. (assembly GCA_938020505.1). Lineage (GTDB taxonomy): Bacteria > Actinomycetota > Actinomycetes > Actinomycetales > Actinomycetaceae > Peptidiphaga. Next base: position 41,852 of record CALIHR010000014.1, read on the forward strand.
GGCGTCGGGGTACAACTGCCAGTTTCCGCGATTTTGCAGCTCGAGGTTGCGTCCCAGCTCGAAGAGCGCGAGCAGCTGGTCGTTCGTCATCGAATTGATCGAGATGAAACTCTGCCCCTCGAAGTCGACCTCTCGGATAAGAGACTTGATCGACTGCATAGGAAGTGGTGCCACGTGAGTTCCTCCTTAGTGGAATATGGCTTGGTGTTTACTTGTTGTCACGCGTGATTTCGCGCCCGCGCGCGGGGCCGTAGGGCTCGACGGGCTCGCCCGCCAGCCACGTCGCCTTGACGACGCCCGCGAGCTCCCTTCCGTGGTAAGGGGACACAGGGTTCTTGTGGAAAAGCTTGTCTTTGTCGACGACGAAAGTCTCATCCGGGGCCACCGCGACAAGGTCGGCGGCCGCTCCGACCTCGATGGAGCCTTTGCCCGCGAGGCCGACGGTCGCCGCCGGGTTCGCGCCCTGCCACCGAGCGACGTCGCCGAGGCTCGCCCCAAGCTTGCGCCCTTCCGTCCACACCGCGGAGAAACCGAGCTGAACCGAGGAAATTCCGCCCCATGCGGCGCCGAAGTCTCCGGTGTCGAGGTGCTTGAGCTCGGCCGTGGACGGCGAATGGTCCGATGCGACGAGGTCGATGACGCCCTCTTGGAGCGCCTTCCACAGGCCCATTCGGTTGTCATGGCCGCGCAGAGGCGGGCAGCACTTGTATTCGGTGGCGCCGTCGGGAATCTCCTCGGCGTCGAAGGTCAGGTAGTGCGGCGCCGTCTCGACGGTTATCGGCAGGCCTTCGGCCTTCGCCCTCCGAATGGAATCGACGGCGCCCGCCGAACCGAGGTGCAGGATGTGCGCGCGGCACCCCGTCTGGCGAACGGCTTCGACGACGAAATCGATCGAGGCGTTCTCCGCTTCGGCCGGATGCGAGTTCATGAAGGCCTCGTAGGAGCGCCCGTCGCACCCCGGCGCGGAGTTGAGGATCGAGGCGTCCTCCGCGTGAATGATGAGGAGGCCGCCGAAGGAGGCGATCTCCTTCATCGCCGCCAGCAGCGTGGGCCGGTCGACGTACGGGTACTCGTCGAGCCCCGAATCGCCGAGGAAGCATTTGAAGCCGAAGACTCCCGCTTCCCACATCGGCCGCAGCTCCTCGATGTTCCCCGGTATGACGCCGCCCCAAAATCCGACGTCCATGGAAAGCTTGCCGCGCGCCGCCCCTTTCTTCAGCTCGAGGTTTTCGAGCGAGGTGGTGCACGGGCTCGAATTCAAGGGCATGTCGACGAGGGTCGTGAATCCTCCCGCCGCGGCGGCCCGGGTGGCCGTCTCATACCCTTCCCATTCCGTGCGTCCCGGTTCGTTGACGTGAACGTGAATGTCGATCAGACCCGGCATGAGAGCCTGGTCGTCGGGAACGAGCACTTCCTCGTCGGCTTCCCACGGGGCGTCCTTTTCGAGGATTCCAACCACTGTGCCGTCTTCGACGGCAATCGCCGCGGGCCTTTCGCCGTCGGGAAGCACGACGCGCTCGGCGCGCCAAATCTTCCTCGTTGTCATTGGTGTTTCCCTTTCTAAATCGTCGTTGATCTGGGAACTTCGCGCTCTCTTTCCACGATTCTAACGCAAAATTCCACGATGCGGAAGCGGAAAGAAAACGTCGCTTTTATCCAGTTTTGATTTCATTAGTTATGTTTTGAGGTTTTTAGCTTTTCTCAGCTTGCGAGGCGTGCGCGGCTAGCCGCAGTCCTCGCCAAACCGATGGGGTAGGCTACGTAAGTCAGCCTAAGGAGCAGCTTATGTCCACCGAGAAGCAAACCTCGCGATCAAATTCCACGGTTCAGGCTGTGAGCCGTGCCTTCGACATACTTGAAATCGTCGCCTCCGCCGGTTCCCCGATCAGCATGACGGACATTTGCAAACAGGCGAAGCTGCCGAGGCCCACCGCCCACCGCCTCCTGCGCACGCTCATGGCCAGCGGTTACATCTATCAAACGCCGCACAGGAAATACGCCCTGGGCACCCGGCTCATCTCGCTCTCGCGCTACGCGGGCGGCGCCCTCGGGGTGGCCCTCCGCCCGATTCTCACGAAGGCCGTCGTCACCCTGGACGAATCGGTTTCTGTGGCGATGCTCGACCAAGACTATGCGCGATACATCTCCCACGTCCCCTCCGAGCGCGCACGGCGCATGTTCACCGAGGTCGGAAACCAGGTCTCCCTCCACGCCACCGGCGTCGGCAAGGCGATTCTCGCGGCCATGCCCCATGCTCAGGCCCTCGCCACGATCGAACGGGCCCAGCTGCGCGCCTTCACGCCGACGACGATCACCGACAAGGACGAACTCATACGGGAAATCGAACTGACCCGCGAGCGCTCCTACGCACTCGACAACGGCGAGCACGAACGCGGGCTGCGCTGCGTGGCCGTTCCGGTTCCCGGCGACCTGTATCTCGCCGTCTCCGTTTCGGCCCCCGCCGAGCGAATCACGGACTACCTCATCAAAAACTCGATAGTTCCGACGCTGTACTGCGCCGCCGACGACATCGCCGGCGCCCTCTCGGCGGAGGCCGACCGCCCCGCTCAGCCCTGAGCTTCGGCAGCCTCGCTCGCGTTCCCGGCTTCGGCGGCCATTGCGGCGGCGACGGACCCGCGAAGGGACTCGTCGTTCCTCATCGTCAGGTAAGTCAGAAGGCCGCCGAGGGCCGCGCCTATGAACCATGAGAAGGAGGACGCCGCCTCGAAGAACGGCATGTCGAGGGCGGGCGTGCCGTCTTCCGCGGCAAAGGGGGCGTCTTTGCCCGTCTTCGCAAGGACTCCGAGGATCACGAAGGCCGCGGAGACGACCGACGAGCCTACAGTCACCCATACGGCCTTCATGTTCCAGCCCTTGGCGTAGGTGTAGTGCCCCTCTTCCTTGAACAGATCCTGCACGAGCACCTTCTGCCTGCGCAAGATGAAATAGTCGACCATGATGATCCCGAACAGCGGCCCGAGCACTGCGCCGACTCCTTCGAGGAAGATGTTGACGACGACGGGGTTCTTGTACAGCTGCCAGGGAAGGATGACCAGGGCGATGCAGGCCGAGATGAGCCCGCCCTTCTTGAAGTCGATGTGCTTGGGGGCGGCGTTGGCAAGGTCGTACGCCGGCGAGACGAAGTTCGCCACGACGTTGATGCCGAGGGTCGCCACCGCAAAGGTGACCGCCCCGAGGATCGCGGCCAGCATCGAGTCGATGCGGCCGACCACTTCGACGGGGTCGAAGATGTGGTCTCCATAGACCTCGTAAGTTCCCGCCGTCACGAGCACCGAGACCACGGAGAAGGCGATGAAGTTGACGGGAAGCCCCCACAGATTGGCCCGCGTCACCGACCGGCGGTCGGGCGCATTGCGCGAAAAGTCGCAGAAGTTGAGCATGAGGGTGGAGAAGTAGCTGACCGTCAACGCAGTGGCCGCGAGGAATGCGTGAAGCGTTCCGAACTCCGGCGTCCTATTGCTGAGATTGAGGTTCACCTGCCAGCCGGCCCGGTAGAGAATGTAGACGGTGAGAAGGGCCATGACCACCCACACGGCCGGCCCCGCCCAGTCCTGAAAGCGGCGGATCGTCTCCATGCCGTTGCGCAGCAGCAAAAGCTGAAGCGCCCACATGAGGAGGAACGCTATCCATCCGATCAGCGACAGGCCCAAGAATTCCTGCTTTGTCAGCAGGTGATTCTTCTCCAGTCCGGGAGCAAGCTTGAGTATGAGTATGACGACCGCGTTGGAGGCGAGATAGGTCTGGATGCCGTACCAGACGATGGCGACGAAGCCTCGGATGAGCGCGGGGACGTTGGCGCCGAAGGTGCCGAAGGCGATGCGCGCGAGAACCGGGTACGGCAGCCCCGTCGCCTGCCCCATCCACCCTGAGAGGTTCATAAGCATGAAGGCGATGATGATGCCGAAGGTCAGCGACAAGAAGACATTTCCGGCGCCCAGCCCCAAGACGAAGAGCCCCGCGGCGAATTTGTACCCGCCGATCGAGTGGATGTCTGACATCCACATGGCGAAAAGGGAGTAGAACGTCCAGGTTCGTTGTTCGGCCGGAGCCAGGTCCTCGTTGTACAGCCGTGGCGAAAGGCCCTCGGGAACTTGTGTACTCACGGAATTCCTTTCTGTAGGCGGTTTGCGGCGGCGTCGCCGCAAACCGGCGGCGTCCCTTTCGGGACTCCCCCGCAATGCAAGAGTCGGCCGCAGCCCGCGGGGTGATGGGAACGGCCAGCAGACCTTTCGGTCCGGTTCGGCTGCGTCCGCTGAGTTGCGTGATGCGGACGCGGCCGACTGGTTGCGTGACGGATTCAGTTGTGCGTGACAGACGCCGCAACGCGGCGGGCTTTAGGCGCGACGGTCTGACGGATCCTGCTGCGCGCTCGATCCTCCCCGTGAGATGTGGCGCGACAGCGGCCAAGAGACGATTGTCTTGGGCCGCGGCGGCGCGTACGTGCGCGCCTTCGACGTCTTCAGGCCGAGCCCCACGAGGGATTCGGCGAGCTTGACGGCCGCGGCGACGCCGTCGACCACGGGCGCGCCGGTCCTCTCCTCGATTGCCTTGTCGAGGCCGGCCATTCCCCCGCAGCCGAGCACAATCACTTCGGCGCCGTCTTCCTTCAAAGCGAGCTCGGCCTGCCTGACGATCGCGTCGACCACCGCGCTCTCCTCCCCTTCGAGCTCCAGAACGCCCAGGCCCGACGATCGAACGGAGGCGCAGTGGCTCGACAGGCCGCCCAGAAGCAGCCGCTCCTCGATGAGGGGAACCGCGCGGTCGAGGGTGGTGACCACGGAATAGCGGTAGCCCAGGAGCATCGCCAGATGGGCGGCGGCGTCGGTGATGTCGACGACGGGCGCTTCGAGGAGCTCTTTGAGCCCCTCCTGGCCGTGTTCGCCGAATCCGGCTTGGACCACGGCGTCGTAGGGCTCGTCGTATGCGAGAACCCTGTCCATGACGGCGACGGCGGCGAGGTAGCTTTCCATGTTCCCCTCGCACGAGTCGGCGCCGAAGAAGGGCGTGAGGCCGACGATCTCGGTTCCGGGCGACGCCGCGGCCGCGGCGCCCTTGCGGATCGACTCGGTCATCGACTCGGTTGTGTTGACGTTGACGACGAGGATTCTCATGCTTGGCTTCCTTCCTTGCGTTGCGCGCTGAAAGCGCCGCCGAGCTCGCCGCGACCCACGTAGCTTCCGGCTGCAGCACGACCCACGCCGTAGCCGCCGAGCTCGCCGCGACCCACGCCGTAGCCTTCAGTTTCGGCGTACCGTCTCAGGCTGGAAGGCACCGGCGTCATGAACAGATAGTAAATGAGGCCTGCCGGGATGAGCGATGAGTACCATGCGACCGATTCGAAGACGAAGGCCACGACGACGCCGACCAGGGTGGCGACGTAGGCGGCCCAGTTGACGCCCTTGAATCTGCCGTCCTTCTTGTACAGTTCGACGACGTCGAGCCGCTGGCGGCGAATCAGATAGTAATCGACCGCCATGATCGCGAAGACCGGCCCGAGGAAAGCCGAATAGATCTGGACGAAGGTCTGCAGCCCGTCGGCCGACTCCTTGGAGACCAGCTTCCACGGGAAGGTGGCGATCGAAAGCAGGCCCACGAGGGCCACGGCGGGTTTGAACGGGACCTTGAAGATGTCTTGCAGCACGTAGACCGGGGGCACGACGTTGTTGAGGACGTTCGTCGTCACCTGCGCGAAGACGATGAACAAAAGCGTGACGATGAGAAGGAGCTTGTTGTCCACAGCCCCCGAGAAGACGTCGATGGGGTCTTTGGTTTTGGTGGCCTGCGAGACGATGAGCCCGATGAGCCCCATGAACACCGTCACGGGAAGGATCGAGAAAGCATAGATCGTGGTCAGCAGGCTGCGGCCCGTTCCCTTCGAGTGCTCGCGCGAATAGTCCGAGACATTGAGGATCATCGTGGCGTAGATGCCCAAGAACAGCATCGTCGCGTTCCAGAACTTCAGGCCCCACGTGCCTGCGTTCCCCGCCCCGAGCGACTCCGAAATCTGGTCTCCGTACTTCGCGACGGTGGAGGCGAACATGTAGATGAGCGAGAGGATGATGAAAACCGCTCCGACGTTCTCCAGCCATTTGATCCCCTTGAAGCCGAAGATGGACAGCAGCGTCTGAAGCCCGAGGAGGACGATGAAATAGAACCAGACGCTCTCGAAGCCGAAGATGATCCCCGAGCACGTCGAGAGGGCCGCGGCTCCGATCCAGCTCTGGAATCCGTACCACACAAGGGCGGGGACGGCTCGCACGAGCCCCGGAAGGGCCGTTCCATGGAAGCCGAAAGACGCCCGCGCGTGAACGACGAATGGGATGCCGTACTTGTATCCGGCCGCCCCGTTGAGCATGAGGCAGAATCCGATGACGAAGCATCCAATCGTCATGGCGACGATCGACTGCAAGAGATTGAGCGTTCCCACCAGGCTCGAGCCCATCGTGAACGTTCCGATGGAAACGCAGCCGCCGAGCCAGGCGAAGAAGTAGGAGGTCTTGCCCATCGTTCGACGGGCCGTCGGCTGCAAGCTTTCGACAGTGCCGGTGGCCGCGATTTCAGCCCGCTCGGCAGGGGTGACGACGTCGCCGTCGCCAAGGAGTGTTGTCTTCATTGACACATCTCTTCCCTTCAACTTCCGGTAGAACCGGTAGGTTTCCGTTGTCGGCGGGAGAGAACTTCCACGATGCGGAATTAAAGTTCCACATGCCGACATACTCAGGTTAGAGACGCAGCCCACAGCAGGTCAAGGAGCGCGGCTGGCAAATCGACTTGAAGGAAGAATCGGGAAACGCGCGGCGCGCCGAGCGCGACGATGGTCCCAGCTGACGCCGCCTTCCTCGAGAAGGCACGCCCCGCCGCGGGCGGAGCGCAAACGAGTGCCCGAGGAGATCCCAAACCGCCGCGGCATGTCCGCCTCGGGCGGCCTCGGACGCAACGGAGGCGCGGGGCCCGAAAGAGCCCCGCGCCTCCGCAACCGGGCCGTCAAACGGCCAGCCGTCAGTTGTTCGTCAGCTTCTCACGCAGCGCGGCGAGAGCCTCGTTGGACCCGAGCGTTCCGCCCGTCTCCGAGCCGGAAGAGTAAGACGCCTGAGCCGACTCGGCCTCCTCGGGAGCAGGGGCAGCGGCGGCGTCGGCCTCCAAAGCCTTGGCGACTTGAGCCTTGTGGGCCTCCCAGCGGGCCTGAGCTGCGGCGTACTCGTTCTCCCAAGCCTCGCGCTGAGCCTCGAAGCCCTCGAGCCACTCGTTCGTCTCGGGATCGAAGCCCTCGGGGTACTTGTAGTTGCCGTCCTCGTCGTACTCTGCGGCCATGCCGTAAAGCGAAGCGTCGAAATCCTCCGAGTGGGGGTCCACGCCCTCGTTGGCCTGCTTGAGCGAGAGAGAGATGCGGCGGCGCTCCAGATCGATGTCGATGACCTTGACGAAAACGTCCTCGCCGACCTTGACGACCTGCTCCGGCAGATCGACGTGGCGCTGGGCCAGCTCCGAAATGTGGACGAGGCCCTCGATCCCGTCCTCGACGCGGACGAAAGCGCCAAAGGGCACGAGCTTCGTGACCTTGCCGGGCACGATCTGGCCGATGCCGTGGGTGCGCGCGAAAGTCTGCCAGGGGTCTTCCTGCGTGGCCTTGAGCGAGAGAGAGACGCGCTCGCGGTCCATGTCGACGTCGAGGACCTCGACGGTGACCTTCTGGCCGACCTCGACGACTTCCGAAGGATGGTCGATGTGCTTCCAGGAGAGCTCGGAGACGTGGACGAGGCCGTCGACGCCGCCGAGATCGACGAAGGCGCCGAAATTGACGATGGAGGAGATGACGCCGTCGCGCACCTGCCCCTTCTTGAGGTTCGTGAGGAACTCGCCGCGCGCCTGGGACTGGGTCTCCTCGAGCCACGAGCGGCGCGAGAGGACGACGTTGTTGCGGTTCTTGTCGAGTTCGATGATTTTCGCCTCGATCTCCCGGCCGATGTAGGGCTGAAGATCGCGGACGCGACGCATTTCGACGAGGGAAGCGGGAAGGAATCCGCGCAGGCCGATGTCAAGGATGAGGCCGCCCTTGACGACTTCGATGACCGTACCGGTGACGACACCGTCGGCTTCCTTGACCTCTTCGATCTGCGACCACGCACGTTCGTACTGCGCACGCTTCTTCGAAAGGAGCAGACGGCCTTCCTTGTCTTCCTTTTGGAGGACGAGAGCCTCGACTTGGTCGCCGACCTCGACGACTTCGTCGGGATTGATGTCGTGCTTGATCGACAGTTCCTTCGAGGGGATGACCCCCTCTGTCTTGTAGCCGACATCGAGAAGAACTTCGTCATGATCGACTTTGACGACAGTTCCTTCGATTATGTCGCCGTCGTTGAAATACTTGATGGTTGCATCGACGGCGGCGATAAGGTCTTCCTCGGACCCGATGTCGTTGATTGCGACCTCGGGCAGCGAGGCGGGGGTGTTTGCGGTCATGAAATAATGACTCCGATACGGACAATTGTAGAGATATGGATAAATACGATGTGGAAGGCCCACACCAAGTCCAGAGTCTACGGGACGATTCTCGGCTGCGCAAGCGCTTTGTGGCGTCATGACGCGGATAATCTGATTGATTCCCGCAAGCGGCTTTAAACCGGGCTTTGTCACACAAAGGAGATTGCCATGTGGGTGGGTCGCGAACCACTGGACCCGGACGAACGTCCCAGCGTTGCGCATTCGCGCTGGTGGTCCGCCAACGCCGCGGACTACCTGGCAGAACACGGCGACGTGCTGGGCGAGGCCGATTTCGTGTGGGGGCCGGAGGGACTCGACGAGTCCGAGGCCGAGATACTGGGCGAACCGTCAGAGCTTCGCGGCGCCCGCATCCTCGAAATCGGGGCGGGTGCGGCGCAGTGCTCCAGATATCTCGCGGGCCTGGGCGCCCGCGTCGTCGCAACCGACGTCTCGCTCGGCATGCTGGCCGAGGCGGCCTCGATCAACGCGTCCGGGTTCGCGGAGGCGCCCCTCGTCGCGGCGGACGGGCTCCGCCTTCCCTTCGCCGAGGGCTCTTTCGACGTCGTCTTCACGAGCTTCGGCGTCGTCCCCTTCGTCGAAGACCTCGAAGCCCTGTTTGCCGGCGTGGCGAGAGTGCTCGCCCCCGGAGGGGTCTTCGCCTATTCGGCTCCCCACCCCGTGCGATGGATGTTCCCCGACTCTCCGACGAGGCGCGACATGACCGTCACGGCCTCCTACTTCTCTTCCGCCCCTTACGTTGAGCGCGGGGACGACGGCGAGCTGGTCTACGTCGAATGCCACCACACGCTGAGCGAGCACATGAACGCCCTGACTGCTGCGGGCTTCGCGATTGAGCGCGTGTGGGAGCCTGAGTGGCCGGAGGGGAGGGACGTCGTCTGGGGCGGCTGGGGACCGGAGCGGTCTCCCTGGATTCCAGGAACGCTCATCGTCCGCGCAAAACGAAAGCGTCAGTGAGCGGCCTCGCGCCAAGACGGGCCCACGCCTATGCCCACGGAGAGCGGAACCGCCAGCTCGACGGCGTTCTCCATCTCCCGCCGGACGACGGCCTCGACGGCGTCGCGCTCCCCCGGCGCGATTTCCAGGACGAGCTCGTCGTGGACCTGCAGCAGAACGCGCGAGCGCATTCCCTTCATCGAATCGACCACGGCGACCATGGCGAGCTTGACGATGTCCGCCGCCGATCCCTGGATCGGCGCGTTGAGAGCCATGCGTTCGGCCGCCTCCCGCGCCTGCCTGTTGGTCGAGTTGAGGTCGGGAAGATAGCGGCGGCGTCCGAGGATCGTCTGCGTGTACCCCTCTTTGCGGGCCTCTTGGACGAGGGAGTCGAGATACGTGCGCACCCTGCCGAAGCGCGAGAAGTAATCGTCCATGAGCGCCTGCGCCTGGGCCACCGAAATGCGCAGCTGCTTCGACAGCCCGTAGGCGGAGAGCCCGTAGGCCAGGCCGTAGCTCATCGCCTTGATGTGCGAGCGGTCGTCGGCCGTGACCTTCTCCTCGGGAACGCCGTAGACGCGCGAGGCGACGTAGGTGTGCAGGTCCGCGCCCTCGCGAAACGCCTCTATGAGCTCGACGTCGCCCGAAAGCGCCGCCATGAGCCGCATCTCGATCTGCGAATAGTCCGCCGTCATGATCGATTCATAGCCCTCTCCGGGCACGAAGGCGGCGCGGATGCTGCGGCCTTCGGCGGTTCGCGCATGGATGTTCTGAAGATTGGGGTCGGTCGAGGAGAGCCTGCCGGTGGCCGCCGCAGTCTGCTGGAACGTCGTGTGTATCCGTCCGTCGCGGACCGACCGCTGAAGTCCCACGACGGATTGGCGCAGCTTGATGGCGTCGCGGTGCTCGAGGAGGGAGGCGAGGAACTGTTGGCCCGCGAGGGCCTTGTCGTCCTCGCGCCCCGCGATGCTCACTGCGAGGTCTGCGAGGGCGTCGGCGTTGGTGGTGTGGCCGGATTTCGTCTTGCGCGTCGGAGGCAGTCCCAGCTGGTCGAAAAGGACCTCCTGAAGCTGCTTGGGGCTCGACAGGTTGACCTCGCGCCCGATGGCGTCGTAGGCCGAGCGGGCCGCCGCGAACACCCGCCCGTCGAAGTCCTGCCTCAGCTGTTCGAGAAGATCCTCGTCCACGGCTATCCCCGCGTCCTCCATTTTCCCGAGCGTGCGGGAAACCGCCATCTCGAGGTCGAGCAGGGCTCCGTCCTCTCCCCTTTCGGCGAGTTCGGAGTCAAAGGCCTCGGCAAGCTCGACGAGCGCCGCGGCGGCGGCCGCGCTTTCGTCGGAATCGACGTCGTCGAAAAGCGTCGCCGGGCTCTTTCGGCCCTCGATCTCCCTGCCCAGATAGCGGATGACGAGGTCGTCAAGGTCGTAGACCCGCTGATCCGGATGCAACAGATAGGCTTGGAGAAGCGTGTCGCGGCGCACCCCGTCGAGTTCGACTCCGATGCCGCGAAGCGCATGCCCCGCCCCCTTCGCGCCGTGAAAGACCTTGGGACGGCCCGGATCGGCCAGGAAGGCGCCGAGGGCTTCGGCGTCGTCCTTCCACTGGCGGACCCACGCCTTTCCGCCGGGGGCGCCGACGGCGACCGCCCCGCCCGAAGGCAGGGCGTCGGGATCGACGAGGACGACGCCGCAGGGGCCCTCGGCCTGCCCGAGCCACTCGGCAAAGGGCTCGCGCGAAACGGAGACCTCCGCCGCTTTCGCCGACGCGACGGCGCCGCCCCCGTCGCGCGCCGGGATCTCGGCGAGCACCCGGGTGCGCAGATTGCGGAAGCCGAGGGTGTCGAACAGCGCGTGAAGGGCGTCCCTGTCGACGCCGATCGGGCGCAGCTCCTCTATGTCCTCGACGATCGGAAGGTCGCGCACAAGCTCGTTCAGCGTCATGTTGAGGCGAACCTGCTCGGCGTTGGCCCGCAGCGATTCGCCGGCCTTTCCCTTGATCTCGTCGGCATGGGCGAGAATTTCCTCGACGCCTCCGTAGGCCGCGATCCATTTGGCCGCCGTTTTGGGCCCCACCCCCGGGACGCCGGGAATGTTGTCGGCGTTCTCCCCCACGAGCGCCGCAAGGTCCCGATAATTGGAAGGCAGCACGCCCGTCTTGTTGAGGACGCCGTCGGCGTCGAGAACCTGCGTCTCGGAACGGGGCATCGGGTAGAGGACCGTGCACCGCTCGTCCACGAGCTGGAAGGAGTCCTTGTCTCCCGAGGATATGTAGACCCGCATCCCGTTTTCCTCTCCCCGCGCGGAAAGCGTGGCGACGACGTCGTCGGCTTCGTAGTCCTCGACGGTGAGCCAGCAGACGCCCATGGCGTCCAGAGACTGCTGGATGAGCTCGATCTGCCCCGCGAACTCAGCCGGGGTTTCGCCGCGGCCCCCCTTGTAGTCGCCGTACATCCGCGTGCGGAAAGTCCCTCCGGGAAGGTCGAAGGCGACGGCGATGTGAGTGGGCTCGTAATCGGCGATGAGCTTGAGAAGCGTGGTGAGGAAGCCCGACACCGCATTTGTGTGCTGCCCGCCGTCGGTGACGAAGTTCTCCGCGCGCAGGGCGTAGAACGCCCGAAACGCGAGCGAATGGCCGTCGATGAGAAGGAGAGTCGAGTCTTTCACCCTCACAACTCTACCTTTCGTCGGGGACGATCCCGGGAACTGTTACGATCGTCGGCATGCATTCACTTGAAGAACTCGGCGAAAGCGCCCTCGGCGAGCTGGCCTCGCGCATGGGGCTGAGCTTCGACCGCGCGGACGCCGAGGCGGTCGAGATGCGCATGCCCGCCGAAGGAAACCGCCAGGGCCTCATGCTTCTGCACGGCGGCGCCAACGGCGTGCTCGTCGAACACGCCGGGTCGGTGCTGGCGATGTTCAATGCCCCGGACGGCCGTGTCCCGGTGGGGACCGAGCTGTCCGTGAGCCAGCTGCGCTCGGTGACGGAGGGATGCGTGACGGCAAAGGCGACCGTCATTCATCGAGGGAGGTCGAGCATGTGCGTCGGCGTCGAGATACGCGACGGCTCCGGCGAGCTGACCGCCGTGGGAAGGCTCTCGCTCGTGTTCGTTCGAGGGCGACGGCCGCCAGGGTGACGGGCGTCAGTCGCGGCCGCCGACCTGTTCGATGACCGCGTCAGCAACCTCCCTCATCGTGAGCCGACGGTCCATCGACGTCTTCTGGATCCACCGGAAGGCCTCGGGCTCGGACAGCCCCATCTTCGCCTCGAGGAGGCCCTTGGCCCGGTCGACCCTCTTGCGCGTCTCAAATTGTTCCGCGAGATTGGAAACTTCGTTTTCCAGCGCAAGGATCTCCTGGCTGCGAGAAAGCGCGATCTCGACGGCGGGAATGAGGTCCGCGGGAGTGAAGGGCTTGACCACGTATGCCATGGCGCCGGCGTCCCGCGCCCTTTCGACGAGCTCGCTTTGTGAAAATGCGGTGAGCATGACGACGGCGCATCTTTTCGCCGCTAGAATCCTCTCAGCCGCGGTGATGCCGTCCATCCCGGGCATCTTCACGTCCATGACGACGAGGTCAGGGTCAAGCTCCTCGGCAAGTTCGATGGCCTTTTCGCCGTCGCCGGCCTGCCCGACGACCTCGAATCCAGCCTCTTCAAGGGTTTCGACGATGTCCAGCCTGATAAGGGCCTCGTCTTCAACGACCAAGGCGCGGTACGCCGTGCTCGGAGTCGAGGCCTGCTCGGTCCCCGACTCAGCGTCATTTGCCATATGTGCTGTCTCCTTCGACTGTGCCTCCGATTTGATTCGTGATGCGTCCATACTAGCGCGACGAATCGCACAACGTGGCGTTTTTTTACCAGAAGTCCGAAAACTGCGAAGGCGCGAGACTCAGAGAAAGGCCTGCTGCAAAAGAGTGTGCTCCCGGCGGGACTCGAACCCGCACGCACGAGGCGCCGCATTTTGAGTGCGGTGTGTCTGCCAATTCCACCACAGGAGCCGGTTCCTCAGCCGTGCCGAGGAAGCGTCTCACCCATTTTATGGACTCGAATCGTATTCGTCGAACCGGACTCGCCAGCGGGCATTCCCGCGACGACGACGATGCGGTCTCCGTCAACGGCCATCCCGAGCTCGCGCAGGAGGTGGTCGACTTGCGCCACCATGTCGTCGGTGTGCTTGACGTGGGGAACGGTGAACGTCGTCAAGCCCCAGGTGAGCGCAAGCTGGTTGCGCACGTCGGGGTCGGGGGTGAAACACAGGATGGGAAGGCGGGCGCGCAACCGCGCCTCGCGCCGAGCAGTCTGGCCGCTCTCCGTGAAGACGACGAGGTGTTTGACGCCCAGAGCCTCGCTGATTTCCATGGCGGCGCGAGTGATCACGCCGTTGCGCGTCCTGTGAAGGTTGCCGATGAGCGGGATTTGCTCCATCCCGTGCTCCTCGGCGTACTCGATGATCGAGGACATCGTCTCGACGCACTCGATCGGGAATTTTCCGACGGAGGTTTCTCCCGAGAGCATGACGGCGTCGGCGCCGTCCATGACGGCGTTCGCGCAATCGGAGGCCTCGGCGCGCGTCGGGCGCGGATTGTCGATCATCGAATCGAAGACCTGAGTGGCGACGATGACGGGCTTGGAGCGCTTGCGAGCCAAAGAAATGGCGCGCTTTTGCACGAGCGGCACCTGCTCGAGGGGAAGCTCGACGCCGAGGTCGCCTCGCGCGACCATGATGCCGTCGAAGGCCCTGACGATGTCCTCCAAGTTCTCGACGGCCTGGGGCTTCTCGATCTTGGCTATGACCGGGCGGCGGACTCCGACCCGGTCCATGATCTCGTGGACGTCGTCGACGTCCGCGGGCGTGCGGACGAAGGAGAGGGCGATGAAATCGGTGCCGAATTTGAGGCCCCATTCGAGGTCCTCGCGGTCCTTTTCAGAAAGCGCCGGAACGGAGACGGCGACGCCGGGAAGGTTGACGCCCTTGTTGTTCGAAACAGGGCCGGGGACGATGACCTCTGTGCGCACGGTCGTATCCGTGACGTCGAGCACGCGGACAGCCACCTTGCCGTCGTCGATGAGGATGCGGTCGCCGGGCTTGCAGTCGCCGGGCAGACCCTTGTAGGTCGTGGAAACGAGTTCCTTCGTTCCGGGAACGTCCTCGGTGGTTATCGAGAAGATGTCTCCGACGGCCAGATCGTGGGGCCCGTCGGCGAAACGCCCGAGGCGAATCTTTGGGCCCTGGAGGTCGACGAGGACCGCGATGGCCTGCCCCGTGATCTCGGCGGCTTTGCGGACGCGCCGAATGCGCTCTTCGTGCTCGGCGTGGGACCCGTGCGACGCGTTGATGCGTGCGACATTCATTCCGGCTCTCGCCAGAGCAAGGATTTCCTCCTGCGAATCGGTTGCCGGGCCCAGGGTACACACAATCTTCGCTCTTCGCATATACCCAAGCCTACCCGAGCGCGGGCGGCGCGGCACTCAACGCGCACAGGGTTGAGCGCCACATCACGCCGACGACGACGAATCGCTGTGCTTTCCCAACCGCCTCGTCGCGGCCTCGGGCCCCTCAACTTTCCCTTCGGCCGCATCGGGCCTGCCCTCGTCGGACTTCTCGGCTGCAAGCTCGGAGATCTTCTTGGCCAGCTCTGTCTTCTCTTTCGCGGCTGCTCTCTTCCTCCGAGCCTCCTTCTCCATTTCGGTCAGCTCGTCCCGTTTGCCCGCCTCTTCGCCGTCGGCCGCTTCCGCCGCGACGGCGCCGTCCTTTTTCTCGGCGTCGCCCTTTTCTGCGGCCTCCTCCGAGCCGATGCGCTCGAGGAACCTCTGACGCGCCTCCTCGCTCACCCAGATGTCGTCGACGCCGGGGTCGTCCTTCACGCGGCGGCGAAGGAGAACGAATGCGACAAGCCCGCCGAGGAAGACGACGATCGAGGTCCAGACGTTGAGCCGCAGGCCGAACACAATATTCGCCTTGTCGATGCGCAGCGTCTCGATCCACAGTCTGCCCGCCGTGTAGTACATGACATAGCAGGCGAAAAGCTGGCCGCCGACGAGCTTGAACCGCCTGTCGAGCAGGGCGAGCAACACCGCCCCCGCCAAACACCACAGCAGTTCGTAGAGGAAAGTCGGATGAAACGTCGTGGCCTCGGGATACCCTCCGACGATGTGGCGGGCGTCGATCTCGAGCGCCCAAGGGAGGGAGGTCGGCTTTCCATACAGCTCTTGGTTGAAGTAGTTGCCGATCCGGCCTATCGCCTGAGCCGTGAGAAGCGCGGGGGCGATGGCGTCGCCGATCGGCATGAGGCGCAGCCCGTAGTGCCTCGCCACGAGCCAAGCGCCGACCCCGCCGAACGTTATCGCGCCCCAAATGCCCAGGCCGCCGTTCCAGACTGCAAAAGCCTGCAGCGGGTTCTTGCCCCTGCCGAAGTAAAGTTGATGGTCGGTGACGACGTGGTAAAGCCTTGCGCCGACGATTCCGAAGACCACCATGGAAAAGAGGAGGTCGCCGACGATGACGTCCGGCCCTCCCTTGGCGCGATACCGCCGCAAAAGTATCCACCACGCGGCGGCGATGCCGCAGATGATCGCCAGGGCGTACGCGCGAAGCGTGAACGGGCCGAGGCTCCACGAGCTCACCGGCGGCGACGGTATAGAAGCAAGGACGCTCATTGTTCCTCTCCGTGTGCGGCGAGGGCAAGGCCCTCCGCTGTCGTTCTCATGTCGCGCAGCCCTTCCAGGCCTCCCCGCATAAGCGGGCGGATGAGGGCGGAGCCGACGATGACGCCGTCGGCGTAGGAGGCGACGTTCGACGCGTGGGCGGGCGTCGTCACGCCGATTCCCACGCACACACGCCGCGCTCCGGCCGCTCTCGTGCGCGCCACGAGGCCGCGCGCCTTCTCGTCGAGGCTGGCCCGCTCCCCCGTGACTCCCATCGTCGACGCGGCGTAGACGAAGCCTCGCGAAACCTGTGCGACTCTACGCAGTCTATCCTCTCGCGAAGATTGCGCAACGAGGAAGACGCGGTCCAAGCCATGCGTGTCGGAAACCTCCAGCCATTCGGCCGCATGGTCGGGAATGAGGTCGGGGGTGATGAGGCCCGCCCCGCCGGCCGACGCCAGATCGCGGGCGAAGCGATCGATTCCGTAGCGGTGGACGAGGTTGAAGTAGGCCATGACGAGCGGGGTCGCGCCGGCGCCGGCTATGGCCTCGACCATCGCGAACGTGTCCGCCACGCGGGTCCCGCCCTCGAGTGCCAGGCGAGTCGCCTCCTGGATCACTCCGCCGTCCATCGACGGGTCCGAGTAGGGCACGCCGACCTCCACGACGTCGGCCCCCGCCGCCACAAGCTCCTTGGCCGCAGCGATCGAACCGGGGAGGTCGGGGAAGCCGACGGGCAGATACCCGACGAATGCGGCGCCGCCGCGCTCCTTGGCCGCGTCGATGGCCTGCCCCGCCCTGGACGTTTTCGTCTCTTCCCTCACAGCGTCTCCCCCTTGCCTTCGATGCCGAAGTAGTCCATGGCGGTTTGCACGTCCTTGTCGCCTCTTCCCGAAAGGGAGACGAGGATCGTGGGCGGCCTGTTTCCCGCGGCCTGCGCCTCCCGGCCGATCTGGAGGGCGCCGGCCAGGGCGTGGGCGGATTCGATGGCCGGCAGGATTCCCTCCTCGCGGGTGAGAAGCCGGAAGGCCTCCATGGCCTCGTCGTCGTCGATCGCCCGGTACTCCGCCCTTCCGATCGAGTGCAGCCACGCGTGCTCGGGGCCGACGCCGGGATAGTCCAAGCCCGCCGAAATCGAGTGGGACTCGACCGTCTGGCCGTCCTCGTCCTGCATGAGGTAGCTCATCGAGCCGTGGAAAATACCCAGAGAGCCGGCGTTGATCGTCGCCGCGGTCTTTCCCGAGGCGACGCCGGAGCCGCCGGCCTCGCATCCGACGAGCCGCACCGACGGGTCGTCGAGGAAGGCGTTGAACAGTCCGATGGCGTTCGATCCGCCGCCGACGCAGGCCACGGCGACGTCGGGGAGCTCGCCCGTCAGCTCGAGCACCTGGGCCCGGGCCTCCTCGCCGATGACCTTTTGAAGGTCCCGCACGAGGGCCGGGAACGGATGCGGCCCGGCGGCCGTGCCGAAGACGTAGTTCGTCGTCTCGACGTTCGTCACCCAGTCGCGGAACGCCTCGTTGATGGCGTCCTTGAGGGTGGCCGACCCCGCGGAGACGGAAATGACTTTTGTGCCGAGCAACTCCATCCTCGCCACGTTGAGGGCCTGGCGGCGCACGTCCTCGGCGCCCATGTAGATCGTGCAGTCCAGGCCCAAGAGGGCGGCCGCCGTGGCCGTGGCGACGCCGTGCTGCCCCGCCCCGGTCTCGGCGATGATGCGCGTCTTTCCGACGGCCCTGGTCAGGAGCGCCTGCCCCAGCACGTTGTTGATCTTGTGCGATCCCGTGTGATTGAGGTCTTCGCGTTTGAGGATGATGCGCGCCCCTCCTGCGTGGCGCGCGAACTTGGGCGTCTCGGTGACGATAGACGGCCGGCCCGAATAGGTGCGGCCCAGGCGGTCGAGCTCCTCGCGAAAATCCGGATCGTCCTTGAGCCGCTGCCAGGCGGCCGAAAGGTCGTCCAGAGCAGTCACGAGCGCCTCGGGCACGTATCTTCCCCCGAAGTCGCCGAAGAACGGCCCCTGAACGGCGCCGAGTTGCTGATTCACTTACCTCTCCCTTGCATCGAGTGACGGGTGGTGCCCGACGGCGACCATGTCGCCGATCGCCGAACGCGGATCGCCCGAGGTCACAAGCGCTTCCCCGACGAGGACGGCGTTGGCGCCGCTGCGGGCGTAGTTGAGGACGTCCTGCGGCCCGCGCACGCCCGATTCAGCCACCTTCACCATGCCGCTGGGCAGGATGTCGACGACCTGGTCGAACACCCGTGTGTCGACGTCGAGCGTCTTGAGATTGCGCGCGTTGACGCCGACGACGCGCGCCCCGGCGTCGATCGCCCTTCTGGCCTCTTCGCGGTCGTGCGTCTCTACGAGCGCCGTCATCCCGAGGGAGTGGATGCGCTCGACGAAAGACATGAGAACGGTCTGCTCGAGCGCGGCCACGATGAGCAGGACGATGTCCGCGCCGTGGGCCCTCGCCTCCCAAATCTGATACGGCGTGACGATGAAATCCTTGCGCAGCACCGGCGTTTCCACCCGCGCTCGGACGGCGTCCAGATCGTCCAGGCTTCCGCCGAAGCGTCTCTTCTCCGTGAGGACCGAGATGGCCGCCGCCCCTCCCTCTTCATACATTTGAGCCAGGCGGGCCGGGTTCTCGATGGGCGCCAAGCTTCCTTTGGACGGGCTCGATCTCTTCACCTCGGCGATGATCGACAGGCTGCGTTCGCTGTTGCCGCGAAGGGCGTCCTCGGCGGAGAGCGCCGAGGGCATCTTTCGAGCCCGTTCCTTGAGGTCCTCGAGGCTCACGCGCGCCTGACGCGCCGCGAGGTCCTCGCGCACCCCCGCGATGATCGAATCAAGTACTGTCATTTTTACCTCCCACGTCTTGCCCGACTGCTTGCAGCCGATTGGCGACTTGAACGGCGCGAACGGCCGCGGCGGCCTTGTTTCGCGCCTCGACGTACTCGGTTTGCGGCACCGAGTCGGCCACTATCCCGGCGCCGGCCTGGACGCTCGCGCGCCCGGAGTGAACGACCGCCGTGCGAATGGCGATCGCCAAGTCGGCGTTTCCCGAGAAGTCGAAATATCCCACGACGCCCCCGTACAGGCCCCTGCGAGCGGGCTCGAGCTGGTCGATGAGCTCGATGGCGCGCGGCTTGGGCGCGCCCGAGAGCGTTCCGGCGGGAAAGACGGCCGCCAAGCAATCGACGGGGGCCTTCGCCTCGTCGATGCGCCCGGCGACGGTCGATGAAATGTGCATGATGTGGCTGTAGCGCTTGACCTCCATGAACGTCTCGACCTCGACGGTTCCCGGGACGCAGACTTTCGCCAGATCGTTGCGCCCGAGGTCGACGAGCATGACGTGCTCCGCCCGCTCCTTTGGGTCGGCCAGAAGCTCGCGCTCGTGGGCCTCGTCCTCGGAGACCGTCGCTCCGCGGGGCCGGGAGCCCGCGATCGGGAACATCGTGATCCGCGACTGCGAGACGCGCATGAGCGTCTCGGGCGAGCTGCCGACCACGGAGAAGGAGCCTCCGGCGCCGTCGGACAGCCGAAGGAAGTACATGTAAGGAGACGGGTTGATGGTGCGCAGCGCGCGGTAGACGTCGAGGGGGTCGGCCTTGCACTCGATGTCCGCCCGCTGAGAGAGCACCACCTGGAAGACCTCGCCGTCGCGAACCGCTTCCTTCCCGGCGAGGACCGCCTTTTCGAAGCTCTCCTGAGAGACCCTCATCGTCGGCTCGCCCGGTGCTCCGGAGTCGAGGCCGACGGCGAAAAGCGGCACGGGATTGGCCAGGTCCCGCTCCATCCGCCGAAGGCGCCCGACAGCCCTTTCGTATGCCTCCGCGGCGCCCTCCGCCCGGTTGTCCGCATTGACCGCGTTGGCGATGAGCCACACTTCGCCCTTGTGATGGTCGACGGCGACCATGTCGGCGGCCAGGCACATGGCCGCGTCGGGGAGGTCGAGTTCGTAGGGCGCCGTGCGCGAAAGCGTCGGCTCCCAGTCGTAGAGCGTGTCCCACCCGAGCGCTCCGACCAAGCCCCCTGTCAGCGGCGGAAGGCCGGCGAACGCCGGCGTGCGGAGCCGGTCGACGGCGTCGGCGAGCATCGACGTCGCGCTGCCAGAAAGCGACAGGCCCTCTGGGACTTCCCCCTCCCATCGGGCCTCTCCCCTGACCGCGACGAGATGGGCGAGGGAGCGAACTCCGACGAAAGACCACCGATCCCACGTGCCGTCGCGCTCCGCGGATTCGAGGATGAACGTGCCGTCGCCTTCCGCGAGGCGCCTGTAGATGCCGAGGGGCGCCGCGTCGTCGACGAGGACCTTTTCCACGACGGGAATGACCCTTCGCGACGCCGCCATGTCGAGGAACTCGTCCTTGGACGGCCACACTTGGCCCCAACGCAATTCCTCAGGGTTGGAAATCACCCAGCCACCTCTTTCGATTGAAGTGGGACGCAGCAGAAAGCCGCCCGGAAAGGACGGTGCGCAATTGTCTGCTGTCGACCCGCTCGTGTTCGTCGTCGCTCTTAGGTTACTAGCATCGGGGACCGGTCACCGATTTGCGTCAGAAGGCGAGACGAAGGCGAGACGGGTCCGCGAAACGCCGACGGTCACGGAGCGGCTGTCTTCTCGTTTCCCGGCGAGGAGGAGAGGATGCCGAGGATGTCTACGACCACGATGCGATCGCCCTCGCCTTGGGCAAAAGACGCGGGAATGAGGACGACGACGCGCGACCCCGCCTTCTGATCGACGAGGCCTTCCGCCAGCCCGCGCATCGCCTTGTCGAGCTTGAGCTTGACGGGCTTGCCGCCGTTCCACGTCGTGTCGACGATCTGCCCTTTTGTGTCATAAATCGCGTACTGAACGGCGAGGGTGTCGCCCTTGGACACCTGGTCTCCGGACCCTTCGACGAATGGGACGACGGCGAGCTCCGGAATCGGCTGGCCCGACGCCTTGATCGCGGGGCCTCCGCCGTCGGCGACGGAAACGGAGGGCATTCCCGAAGGCGCGGGGTTGGGGGCCGGCGCTTTCTTTCCCTGGGCTATCGTGCTGAAGACGTCGACCACGATGATCTCGGCGCTCTGGCGGTTTCCATCGACCAAACCCGGGCGTTTGAAGACGAGCCGGCTTCCCTCCTTGACGCCCACGAGGTCGTCGGCGATGTCGCCCAAGCCCTCCTTCGACACTTCGGCCAGCCGAAGATTCCCCGAATTGTAGGCGGAGACGATCTTCCCGGAACGCGAATCGAAGGAAGTCGCCCGCAGCAGAATCGTCTGCCCCTTGTCGACGGCGTTTCCCTTCCCCTTGATGACGACGTCTTTGACGACGTTTCTCGGGGCGGACGGGCAGTCCACGTCGACGGTGACGGCCGAGCCGAAGGCGCCGTTGACGCCCACCTTGCACTCGCCTTTCGCGGAGTGGTCGCAGGCAGTCAAGGCGGCGAGGGCCAGACAGGCGGCCGCGGCTGCGCGAACGGCGCGGGCCCGGCTCACCGGTCCATCTCTTCCATGAGGCGGTCCACCCGTTCGTCGACCGAGGCGAAAGGGTCCTTGAGGACGACGGAACGCGCGCCCTCGGCTTCGAGCAGCCTGAGGTTCGTCCAATCGGCCGCGTAGTCGAGGCGGCGTCTGCGGGCCTTCTCGACGAAGTCGCCCCGCAGCTTGGCGCGGGTGTCGGACGGCGGCGTCGTCATGGCCGCCCGGACGGCCTCGGCCGAGGCAAAGGTTCGCAGCATGCCGGTCTCCTCCATGGACGGGCGCAGGCCCGCCGCGGTGATGTCGTGATAGGCGAGGTCGAGCCTGGCCAGCCTGGGATCGTCGAGCGTCGCGCCCGCGCGCTCCATATATCTGGAGAATAGCGAAAGTTTGGCCGCCCAGTCGATCTCCGTCGCGACGGCCGAGGGGTCCCCGGATTTGACCGATTCGACGGCGCGCCCCCACAAATCCAGCAAATACGAGGTCGATGCGTCCAGCTCCGCCGTGTACCCCTTGGCGTCGAAATGCCGCAAAACCGCCTCGCGGGTGCGCTCTTGGACCTCGATCGGGGTGATCCACCCGCCGTCGGCCAGTTCGAGCCGCGCGCGCCCGGCCAGGTCGGCGCTCGTGTCGCGTATCGCGGAGACGGGGTCGGCGAGCTCCATGCGCGGCAGGATCCCTCCGTCTTCCAGCATGGCGAGGACGGCCTGGGTCGCGGCGACTTTGAGCGCCGTCGTCGCCTCGCACATGTTGGAGTCGCCGACGATGACGTGCATTCGACGGTAGAGCTCCGGGTCTCCGTGCGGTTCGTCGCGCGTGTTGATCATCGGGCGGGACCTCGTGGAGGCCGACGAGATGGCGTCCCACATCTGGTCCGCGCGCTGAGAGAAACAGTAGGCGGCGGGCCCGTCCTTGGCACGGCGGATGTATCCGGCCCCCGCGACGATCTGGCGCGTGACGAAGTAGGGCAGCGTGGCCGCGATCCGGGCGCGGTAGTCGGTGCGGCGGCGCACGAGGTAGTTCTCATGGCACCCGAACGAGTTGCCCGCGGCGTCGAGGTTGTTCTTGAACAGGTGGATGCGTCCGCCCACGCCCTTGGCGGCCAGGCGCGAGTCGGCCTGAGCGGCCATTGAGGCGTACAGGCGCTCGCCCGCGCGGTCGTTGGCCACGAGGTCGGCGACCGAGCGGCATTCGGCCGTGGCGTACTCGGGATGGGCGCCGACGTCGAGGTAAAGCCGGGCCCCGTTGGGGAGGAACGAGTTGGTCGAGCCGCCCGCGGCGAGAATCGGGCGGAAGAGCTCGGCCGCCGCCGCTTCGACGTCGAGGGGCGGCTCGCCTCCCGAGCCAGAGGCGCACATGAGGCCGAATTCGGTCTCCAAGCCCATGATCCGCTGGGGAATCACTGGCCGCCCTTTTGAACGAAGCCCTGGACGAAAGACTCGGCGTTGGCTTCCAAAACGGAGTCGATCTCGTCGAGGATCGAATCGACGGCCGAGGTTTGCCTGTGCGCCTGCGGGATGTCGGAAACGGTCTGCTCTTCGACCCGCTTGCGCGGCTGGGCGAATTCTTGCGTCATCGGATGCCTTTCTCTTTCTGCGTTGATGTGTAGCCCGTCGGCGGCGACTGCCGGGCTCTCAGCCCGCGCCGAGGCGCCTGAGGAAATCCGCCGGGTCGCGCGCGGCGGCGAGCATCTGCCCGACGTGCGCCTCGGTCCCCCTGCCCGGGTGAAGCGTCGGCAAACGCACGAGTTCGCGGGAGTCGTCGAGGACGACGCCGTCCCACCCCGCCGCCGGAACGGCGGAAGGGAACTTGGCCACAAGCCCTCCCCTGAGGAATGCCCGGGTGTCCTTCGGCGCCTGCGCCGCGGCCAGCTCGACGTCGTCACGGCCGAAGAGGCGGGCGACTTGGCCGGCGGCGTCGAGCCTTTCGACGATCGACTTGCCCGGCCGCAGATCGTGCCACTGCAGGTCGACGGCGCGGAGTTTGGCGTCGTCCCACGCCAGGCCGCCGCGTTCGCGCATCCCGTCGAGAAGGCGGCGCTTGGCCGCCCATTCGACCATCGGGGCCGCGGCGTCCCAGTCGCGCCGATCGAGCAGATCGAGGACCAGCTGCCAGTATTCGAAGATTTCGGCGGTGTCGGGGTCGGCTCCGCCGCGGCGCTCCGCGGCCTCGCGGACGGCGTCGAGGTAGATGCGCTGGATGTCCAAGGCCGTCTTCGTCGAGCCGTCGTGCATCTCGAGCTCCGCGAAAGGATCGTGCGAGACCTGCCAAGCCGCGGCGACCGGCGAGTGAAGGAGAACAGAGTCGAGGGCGAGCGGAACCTCGTCGATCTCGATCAGCCATAAAACGGCGCAGGTCGAGCCGACCTTCAGCAGGTTCGACACGTCGAAGAGGTTGGCGTCGCCGCCGATGACGTGCAGCCGCCGGTAGAGCGAATAGTCGGCGTGGGGCTCGTCGCGCGTGTTTATGATCGGCCGATTGAAGGTCGTCTCGAGGCCGACGTCGTTCTCGACGTAGTCGGCGCGCTGGGAGATCTGGAATCCCGGGAACTCGCTGGCCTGGCCGAGCCCCACCCGCCCGGCGCCGCACAGGAGCGGACGCGTGACGAAGAAGGGGGTCATGTACCTGACGACGTCGGCGAAGCTGGCCTCCCGGCTCATGAGGTAGTTTTCGTGCGAGCCGTAGGCCGCTCCCTTGCCGTCGACGTTGTTCTTGTAGACCGCGATCTCGCGCCCCTCGGCGCGAAGCTGCTCCATTGCCCCGATCGCCACGGCCTCCCCGGCGCGGTCCCAGAGGACGGCAGCGCGCGGCGAAGCCGTCTCGGGCGAGGAGTACTCGGGATGCGCGTGGTCGACGTAGAGCCGCGCCCCGTTCGTCAACACGAGGTTCGCCGCCCGCGGGCGGCGCAGAGCCGAGACGTCCCTGAGCTGCTCGACCTCGCCGAAGGCCGGCGCCGAGGCCTCGGGAGAGTCCGTGAGCAGGGACGGATGGACGTCCCCGCGGTCCAGTCGGTACCCCCTCGCGTCGTTGAGCGGGTCCTCTCCGTGGAAGTCCCATCCCGTCGATGCGCCGGCCCTGCGCCCGTAGGCCTCGACCAGGTCGGCCGAAAGCGCGATCGGGCTCGCTCCCGGCTCGCTCGGCTCGAGAATGCCGAATTCGGTTTCCATTCCCACGATTCTGCGCACGGTCATCAGATCGGCCCTCCCATCAGATCAGCCCTCCGGACCTGGCGGGGTCGAATTCGCGAAGAGAGCGGCCTCCTTCGACCGCGCCGGCGGGCCCGCCGGCCTCTCTCGCCCTTTCGCCCGTTTCCCTTGCGTCCGTTTCCTCGGCGTCGCCGCGCGCCCCGCCGATCCGGCCGGAGGCTCCGCCGAAGAGCGGCCGGACGTCGATCACGCGCTCGCCGCGCCCGCGGGCGTTGACCCGCGCCCATTCCTCGGGGTTGACCGCCGTGGCGACGTCTTCTCCCGCGAGCGCCTCTTCGCGCACGGCTGCGCGGACGTGTTCGACGTCGATGCCCCGCGTCCCCGTGGCGAGGAAGTCTTTGATGGCCAGCTTTTTTGCGCGGTCGACGACGGCCGCGAGGAGCGCGCCGGAGACTATGTCGGACACGTAGAGCACCTCGCGCGCCCCGCTCGAGTACGCGAGCTCGACGTACTCGTTTTTCGGGACGCGGGCGAAAAGCTCATCGACGGCGGCCTCCCGCAGCGCCCGCGCGGCGCTCTCTCTGCTTCCCGCGGCCTCGACGGCCTCGGCCCGCAAAGGAAGATCCGCCGTCAGATACTTTGAGAGAATGTCGAGGCTCCCTTCGCGCGTCGGCCTCTCGATGCGGATCTTCACGTCGAGGCGGCCCGGGCGCAGGATCGCCGGATCGATCATGTCCTCGCGGTTGGAGGCGCCGACGACGATGACGTTGTGCAATGCCTCGACCCCGTCTATCTCGGCCAGAAGCTGGGGGACCACGGTCGTTTCGACGTCGGAGGAGATCCCCGACCCGCGCGTGCGGAAGAGGGCTTCCATCTCGTCGAAGAAGATGACGACGGGTATGCCCGCGGCGGCGCGGTCGCGCGCACGGGAGAAGATGTCGCGAATCTGGCGCTCCGTCTCCCCCACGTATTTGTCGAGCAGCTGCGGGCCCTTGATGTTGAGGAAGTAGCTGCGGGCGCGCTCGCCTCCCTCCTTCGCCGCGATGCTCGCCGCCAGCGAGGTGGCCACCGCTTTGGCGATGAGGGTCTTGCCGCATCCGGGGGGCCCGTAGAGCAGAACCCCCTTGGGCGGTTTGAGCCCGTGCTCCCGGTAGAGCTCGGGCTGCTCGAAGGGAAGCTCGACGGTGTCCTTGATCTGTTGGATCTGCGGGCCGAGGCCTCCGATGTCCGCATAGGAGACGTCCGGGACCTCTTCGAGGAGCAGGTGCTCGACGTCGGGGCGCTCGACGACGTCGAGCACGATCCCGTTGCGCATGTCGGCGACCACGGTGTCCCCCACGCGCAGCGTTCCAGGCTCTATCTTGCCCGAGACGCGCATGATCCGGTGCTCGTCTTGGTGGACGCGCACAAGGGCTCGGCGCTCGTCCACGAGCATCTCGACCCCGACGACCGTCCCGGTTTCCTCGTAGCCCGCTGCCTCGACCGCCACGAGGGACTCGTTGAGCCGGACCTCCTGGCCGACCGCCAGGCGCTCGGTCCTCAGCGAGGCGGCCGCGGCGAGGTTCATTTTCCGCCCGCCGACGTAGGCGTCGATGGATCCGTCGTCGGCGTGCGCCTCGAGGAAGGTGGCGAAGGATGCGGGAGGGCGGGACAGGGAGTCGACCTGCGCTCCCAGCTCCTCGATGCGAGTGCGCGCGGCTGTCAGAGCCTGGGCAAGGCGCTCGTTCTTCTCTTCCAAGGAGACGACCTGCTGGCGAAGCTCATAGAGCTGGTTGTGGCTGGGGACGGTCATGGGTGCCTTTCGTTCTTACCCGTCAATGGTATCGCCGGGGCGTGAAGCCGCGGCATCGCCAGTCACTCCGACGCCGCCGCCCCCTCGCCGCCTTGCCTTTGGGCCTTCGCACGAGCCCGTTCTTCGAGCTCCGCCTCGATCTTCTCTTTCAGCGCCCTGCCGTGGCGTCCTGCCTCGGATCGCCCTGTCTCTTCGACGTCGGCCCTGTGGGCGACGTCGCGGCGCACCTTGCGAAGCTTGCGTTCGGAAATTGTGCGCTCAGCGTATTCGGCCTCCCACGCGGGGGCCTCGGAGTACGCGGCCTTGGCGGGCCTGCGCGTCGGCTGCAGCGGTTCGACGCCGGGCGCCAGCCTACGGGCCAGGGCGAGGAAGCCCGTGTGCGCCACCATCCGGTGGTCTGGCCTGACGGCGAGCCCCTCCAGATGCCAGGTTCGCACGAGGGTCTCCGAGGCGGAAGGCTCCGTGAACAGTCCGCTTGCACGCAGTTCTTCGACGAATCGGGAGAGCTGGGTGGTCGTGGCGACGTAGGCGAGGACGACGCCGCCGGGCCTGAGCGCGCGGGCCGCCGCCTCGACGAGGTCCCAGGGGGCCAACATGTCGAGGATGACGTGGTCGAGCTCGCCCTCTTCGAGCTCTTCGAGGACGTCGAGCGCCTCCCCCGTCCGGATCGTCCACGGCGGGCACTCCTCGCCGTACCACGAGCGAACGTTCGCCTCCGCTATCTCGGCGAATTCTGGGCGGCGCTCGGCCGAGAGGACGTGGCCGCACGGCCCCGCCGCGGCGAGAAGGGACAGGGTCAGCGCGCCAGACCCGAGGCCCGCCTCGAAAACGGAGGCGCCGGGGAAGACGTCGGCGGCATGGACGATCTGGGCGGCGTCCTTGGGGTAGACGACCGTCGCCCCCCGCGGCATCGACAGCACGTAGTCGGAGACGAGCGGGCGGAGCGCCAGGAAACGCCTGCCTTCTTCGGTCTCGACGACGGTTCCCTCCTCGCGGCCGATGAGCTGGCTGTGGCGGAACGAGCCCCTGGTCGATTGGAAGTAGCCGTCGCCGGTGAGGGAGATCGTGTACTGGCGACCCTTCGGGTCGGTTAGCTGCACGCGTTCGCCCGCTTTGAACGGGCCGCGGCGGCGCGAGGAAGTCGGTCCGGTCATGGTCTCAGATTCTAGCGAGCCGAATGCGTCGGAGGCCCGATGTACGGTTGTGACATGAGCAGACATGCGGCCCTTTCCCCTTCGCGGGCGAAAGACTTCAAGCAGTGCCCCCTGATGTTTCGGTTCCGGACGGTCGACAGGCTCCCCGAGCCGCCGTCCCTCGAGGCGCTTCGAGGCACCCTCGTGCATTCGGTTCTGGAGCATCTCTATGACGGGCCCGCCGCCGCCCGCACGGAGGAGGCGGCCCAGGGGCTTCTCCTTCCCCGCTGGAACGCGCATTTGGAGTCCAAACCCCGCGATCGCGATCTCTTCGAGGGGCCCGCGCATCTCGAGACGTGGCTCGGCAGCGCGCGCACGCTCATAGGCAACTACTTCCGCATGGAGAATCCGACGTTCATAGAGCCTGCGGCGCGCGAGCAATTCGTCAACGCGCGCCTCGCCTCCGGCTTGGCCGTGCGCGGCATAGTCGATCGAATCGACGAGGCGCCCGACGGCGCGCTTCGCATCGTCGACTACAAAACGGGAAAGTCCCCCGGCCCCAGATTCCAAGGCGAGGCGCTTTTTCAAATGCGCTTCTATACAGCGGCCATCGCCCTGTCACGGGGGAAGCTCGCCAGACGCACGCAGATCATCTATCTCAAAGACGGGCGGACGCTGACCTACGATCCGGTCCCCGACGACGTCGACGCCGTCGTCTTCGAGCTCGACGCCATATGGAACGCGATCGAGGAGCGCCTCGACGCGGCCGACTTCGAGCACAAGCCGTCCCGGCTGTGCGACTGGTGCCATTTCCAGGAGCACTGCCCCGCCTTCGGCGGCGCCGCCCCGCCCATGAGCGAGGAAGGCGCGGCGGCCCTACGCACGGCGAAAGGGCCGGCCCCAGCCGAGCCTTCTGACGAATGGCGGCCTTCCGACAAATAACTGGCTCCCGGCAAATGGCGGCCTCTCCGCCGAACGGCCTCCCGACGACCGGCGCCCGCGGGGAGGGATTCACAACAGCGGCTGACGGGAGCAGCTTGCGACGAACGGCCGGCAAGCCGCCCGTCGCGCCGCCTCGCTAGGTCGCCCTCGGGTTCGAAGCGCCCGCATAAGGGTCGCCCTGCGGACGCTCGCCGTCCATGAAGCGCCGCAGAGCGGCCTCGTCCACCGATTCGAGGGAGTCGATCTTGACGAGGCCCGGGGCGGGCGGCACATCGACCATGTAAGGCACGTGGACCACGCGCGCCCGCGCGGCCATCCCCGATCGCACCCCGAAGAACGAATCTTCGATCACGAGCGAGGAAGCGGGATCCGCTCCTGCGAGCTCCGCGGCGCGCAGGTAGGGCGCGGGATCGGGCTTGCCGGGAAGACCGTGGTCCCCCGCGACGATCGTCGTGAGGGATCCCGGCGGCGCATCCTCTGCCACGATGCGGGCGAACCGCTCGTAGGAAGAGGTGACGAGCGCCGTCGGGATCCCCAAATCGACCGTGAGGGCGAGAAGCTCGTAAGCACCCGGCCGCCAGGGCACTTTCGAGGCCTCTCCGATCTCGCACACCCGGGAGACGAGCCTGCGGCCCAGTTCCTCCGGGCTTATCTGCAGCTCGAAATCCGCCACGACCTTCGACGTCGCATACTCCAGCGAGCTGCCGACGATCTGCGCCACATACTCCTTCGACCACGTGGCGCCCAGGTCGGCCATGATCTCCGTTTCCGCCTGGTACCACCAGTCTTCGGAGTCGGCGAGCGTGCCGTCCATGTCGAGCAGGACGGCACGCGGAAGGCCGCGGGCGGTGGAATCGGAAGACATGTTCACCTCGATCTGCATGTTCACCTCGATCTCGAAGAGACGGCCTTTTGCGAGAAGGCCTTTTCAAAACGGCCCGTCAGTAGGCGTAGACGACGCCGCCGATCAGAAGGCCCACCACGACGATCGCGAGGACGATCCGGTAGACGACGAACGGCATGTAGGACCGCGTGGAGATGAGCTTGAGGAACCACACGATCACGGCGTATCCGACGACGAAAGAGACGATCGTCGCCAAAATGGTCGGCCCCGCCGCAAGCGAGGCGGTGTCGAAGTTCTTGGCGAGCTGGAAGAAGCCCGAAAGGACGACTGCCGGGATGGCCAGGAGGAAAGAGACCCGAGCGGCAGCTTCCCTTGTGTATCCGAGAAGGAGGCCGACGGTGATCGTCCCGCCCGAGCGAGAGACTCCCGGAATGAGGGCCATGGCCTGGCCGAATCCCACGAGGACGCCGTCGCCCAGCGTCATCTCGTCAAGCTGCTTCGTGTGCGCGGACTTGCGGTCGGCCCACCCCAGGATGACGGCGAAGAGAGCCAAGACGCCGGCGACGATGTAGAGATTGCGAAGCTTGGTCTCGATGGCGTCTTGGAAGAGCAGCCCGAGCACGCCGATCGGAATCGTGCCGAAGATGACGATCCAACCCATGCGCGCGTCGGGGTCGGAGGCGTGGAGGCGATTTCTGCCGGCGAAGGGAAGAGAACGGAACCAGTGAGAGACGATTCGGCCGATGTCTTTGGCGAAGTACGTGATGACGGCGGCCTCGGTTCCCAGCTGTATGACGGCGGTGAAGGCAGCTCCGGGATCGCCCCACCCGAACAGGTCGCCGAAGATTCGAATGTGCGCTGAGGAGCTGATAGGCAGGAACTCCGTGAGCCCTTGGACTATGCCCAAAACGAGTGCTTCAAAATATCCCATCGGGCCAGCTTACTGGCCCGGGCTGGGAGGTTCACACTGCGGGCTAAGCTAGGCTGGTCTCTATGAGAGAACGCACAGTGGGCGCAAGCGGCCTCGTCGTGGGGGCGGTCGGGCTCGGCACACTCACCTGGGGTCGCGACACCGACGTCAAGGAGGCCAAGGGCCAGCTGGAGACGATTCTCGATTCCGGGGGAAACCTCATCGACACCTCGCCTGCCTTCGGCCAAGGCGCTGCGGAGTCTTGCGTCGGCGAGCTTCTCGACGCCGTCGTGGACCGCGAGTCCGTCGTGCTGTGCACACGCGCCGGATTCGTTCCCGGCCCGAGCGGGCTTCGATTCGGCGCGGGACGAGGGCCCATTCTCGACTCGGTGCGGGCCTCGCTCGGACGCCTCGGCACGAGCTACATCGACCTCCTGCTCGTCGCCTGCCCCGATCCATTGGCGCCGGACGAGGAAACCGCCTCGGCTCTCGGGTGGCTCATCGATCGCGGAATCGTCAGGTACATCGGGGTTCAGGAGTACTCGTCGTGGCGCGCCGCAATCCTGTCCGAGAGGCTCCGCGCGGCCGGGCTCCCCCTCATCACCGCGGTCGAACGGGAGTATTCCCTCGTCTGCCGCGACGTCGAGGCCGAGGTCGTCCCCATGGCCTCCCACATGGGAATGGGCGTTTTCGCCTCTTCCCCGCTTGGCCGCGGAGTGCTCACCGGCAAGTACCGCCATTCGATCCCGCCGACGTCGCGCGCCGCCTCCGAGCATCTCGCCGCCTTCGTCGAGCCGTACCTCAACGAGCGGGCCCGGCGAATAGTCGAAGCGGTGGCGAAGGCGGCCGACGGCCTCGGGCGCACGCCCGCCGACGTCGCACTTTCATGGGTCGTCGGCCGGCCGGGCGTCACCGCCGCGATCGTCGGCGCGAGGACTGCGGCCCAGCTTCAGGCGACGGTTTCCCGATGCAAGCCGCTCCCCGAGCTGGTTTCCGAGGCCTTGGCGGACATCAGCGACTAGCCCGCCGGGTCGGCCTTAGCCGTCGGAGCCCTCTTCCGCATCCTCCTCGTAGTCGCCGTCGTCAAAGTCGGCGTCATCGAGGCCTTCCTCGTCTTCAAGGCCGTCGTCTATTTCCTCGTCGTCCTCGAGGTCGTCGTCTTCGAAGTCGCCGTCTTCGTCTAGATCGTCGTCGAGGTCGGCGTCCTCGTCGTCCAGATCGAAGTCGTCGTAGTCGTCGTCGAAATCCTCGTCATAGTCCTCATCGTCGCCGTATACGTCCAAAGGCGCCTCGACTCCGTACTTGGTGAAAACGACGTCGTCGTAGACGATGTAGGCGTCGGCGAGAGCGTCGGCGGCCTCGCCGACGCTGGGCGCACTCGGGTCCTGTGCGGTCGAAGCGGCGAGATGAAAGGCTTCTAACGCGCCGATCAGTCGATCGAGGGCAGAACGCGGGTTCATAGACATGCACTAAGGGTAACCCGACAAAGGCGACCTACGCCACACCATGAAACTTTCAACGGTTTATCCGCTTTCCAAGTTTTGCGCGTTGCGCACTCTGCGCAGCTTCCCAAGCCTCGATTCCGCAAAACTTCCGAAGCTTCCATTTTGCGCAGTCTCCGAAGCCCCCGCTTTGCACGGCCTCAGCTATGCACAGCCCCGCTTTGCACGGCCTCCAAAGCCTCCGGCTTGCGGGGCTTCCGACGGCGTCGCCGAGCCTCGGGCGCCGTCGGCCCGCCCGAGGCTCAAGTCTGGCCGCTTCGCCCGTTTCCCGGCGGCGCGAAAACGGCACTTGCCGCCGCTGGCAATAGACGGCTCAGCTCGCCATCAGTCGCCAATGGCTCAGCTCACCGCCAATCGTCAATGACTCAGCCTCACCATCAGGGGTAAAATAAATAATGTGGCCTTCTGTACACAAGTCCACACGTCAACGAGTTGCAGCCTGAAGAGTCGGTTCGAGGACAAACCGGGAATCCATTTCAAGAATGAATTTGGATTCATTTCAAAATTGAATTGGGGTTGATTTCAGCGATTGACTCCCGGATCGCTTTAGGGAGGCGGCCAAACTCATACTACGCAAAAAACATGACGAAGGGAGCGGACATGATACGCAGCGGGAAATGGAGGGCGCGCGTCGGCCTTGTCTCGGCAATGGCCGTCATAGGCGCGGGGGCCTTGGCCCCTCAGGCGGCCCACGCCGAGGGCACGCCGACCCCGCCCGCCCCCGGCGGCGCCGAACAAAAGACCGGCGGCCAGCAGAATGACGGAGGCCAAAAGCAGGCCGGCGGAACCGCGCAACGGAAAAACAAAGACGAGATTCGGCAGAGGCTTCAAAGCCTGAAAAGCAGGGCCCACGCCGCCCCCGGGTTCACGGGCAAGTGGTTCGTCCAGTTCGCCGAAAAACCGACCCTCAAGGGCGGGTCAGCCAAGACGATCACGGCCCAGCAGAAGACTTTCCGCTCGACCGCCCCGAAGGACGTCAAAGTCACCGACTCCTATTCGAAGGTCTGGAACGGGGTGGCGGTCAAGGCCGAAGACAAAGACTTGGAGAAGATCCTCAAAGCCAGAAACGTCAAAGCCGTCTTCCCCGTCCTGAACGTCCAGCGACCGGAAGAACCCGCCCAAAAGCCCGAGCAGAAGGACGGCGTCAAGCCCGCTCTTTTCACGGCCGGAGACCTCACGGGCATTCCTTACGCCCACAAAGAGCTGGGATTGACGGGCAAGGGAATCAAGATCGGGATCATCGACACCGGCATCGACATCGACCATCCCGCCTTCGGCGGATCGGGCACACCCGGATCGGCGACCTTCCCCACGTCCAAAGTCATCGCCGGATACGACTTCGTCGGAGACAAATACAACAACGACAGCGGTTCCAACGCCTACGACCCCAATCCGAAACCCGACCCGGTTCCCAACGACTGCAACAACCACGGAACCCATGTGGCCAGCATCGCCGCCGGAAACGACAAGGCGAGAAAGCTCCAGGGCGTCGCCCCCGACGCCAAACTCGGCGTCTACAGAGTCTTTGGCTGCAATGGCCATACTGGAAACGACGTCATACTCGCGGCCATGGAGCGCGCCGCCGCGGACGGCATGGACGTGGTCAACATGTCCTTGGGCGCCGACTTGGCGTCGTGGCCCAACTATCCGACGGCGGCCGCCGCGGACGCCATGGCTGACTCGGGCATCGTCGTCACCGCCTCGGCGGGAAACTCGCGCATTAAGGGAGTTTTCGCCAACGGGGCCCCCTCCGTTGCCCACACGGCGATCAGCGTCGGCTCGGTCGACAATACCCATACGCGTTCCTCCGCATTCAAGGGCCCCGACGGGAAACTCGTAGCCTACACGGCCATAAAGGCAACCCCGGATGCGCCGGCCTCCGGAAAGCTGGAGCTCGCAGTTTACCCTGACGGGAAGAAGACAGGCGGCGTCGACCTTCCCGGCACGCCTTTCAAAGGCAAAGCCGTCCTCATCGCCCGCGGGAGCAGCAGTTTCCACAAAAAGGCTTTGGCCGCCCAGAACGACGGCGCAGCGGCCGTGATCATCTACAACAACGAAGAGGGAGCCCTTGCAGCAGACGCCGGAGGCGAGCCCGCCATCCGGATCCCCGCGGCCGGCGTCACTCAGGCCGAGGGCGCGAAGCTCGAAGCGGCCGCGGCCGCGGGTCCGGCGTCAATCGAATGGACGCGCCAGGAGGTCGTGAGCGCGAACTCCAACGGAGGCGCGCTTTCCAGTTTCTCGTCTTTCGGCTTGGCGGCGGATCTGACGGTCAAACCGGACGTCCTCGCCCCGGGAGGCAACATCTACGCGGCCGTCCCCGTCAAAAAGCAAGGCGACCGGGAATATGCAAGCTATTCCGGCACGTCGATGGCTTCCCCGCACGCGGCCGGCGCCGCGGCGCTGCTGCTGCAGT